>CP045239.1 GCA_020541345.1 Candidatus Ecksteinia adelgidicola
AAAAATTTTTACTATTATTATATACTAATAAATTTTTAAAATTTTTTTATATAAAACAATATAAAATATGATATTTTTTCATGATATTACATCATACAACTTTTATATAAAAATTTTTATTAATTAAATAATAATTTAATCGCTTACTTAATATTTTTATTTAATTTTATTTATCTATATTATACATTTTAGAAATACAATTCATATAATAGTAAATAATTCACTAAAAATGTAAAAAATTAACTAATTAAATAAAATATAAAAAATTATTAAAATTTACTTAGTATTATATTTAATCTAAAAACCTTTTTCAAATGTTTTTTCTTATATATAAACTATAAATATAAAAGAACAAAAAAATAAATTTTAAGATGTATATAACAATATAGATTTTTAATCTATGATAGTTTTTTTAAACTTTATTGTTTTAAATTTTATTGAATAAAATAATTAAAACGCGCATTTTTTTTTTAATTAGTTTATACTTATGAAGTTAATATAGTGTCAATTGTTTTTAAAAAAAATATTTAAAAAATTTTATTTACTAAACAATTTATTAAAATAATCTATTTATAATATAAAGAAAATTATATTAAAATACTATTTTTTTTAAAAAATTAATATTTAATTTATTAAACACAAATATTTTTGAGGTAATAAGATATATGCCGGTAATTAAAGTACGCGAAAATGAACCATTTGACGTTGCTTTACGTCGTTTTAAACGCTCATGCGAAAAAGCAGGCGTTTTAGCTGAAGCTCGTCGTCGTGAATTTTATGAAAAACCAACTACTAATCGAAAACGTGCAAAAGCGTCTGCTATAAAACGCCATTCAAAAAAATTAGCTAGAGAAAATGCACGACGAATTCGTCTATATTGATCATTAACAAATATGTAATAATTGTATTATTTTTAATATTATAAACATTAAATTAATAATGCATATTTTAAGCTAAGATTTTTAAATCGTGTGATCTATTTTTGTTTATAAATCAATAAATTTAAAATTATGACTGAACGTATTTCGCGCTTATTTATTAATGATTTATTAGTTCGTACTGAAATTGTTAATTTAATTAATAGACGCATAAAATTAAAAAAGAAAGGAAAAAATTTTTATGCATACTGCCCATTTCATCATGAAAAAACGCCTTCTTTTACAGTAAATAGTGAAAAACAATTTTTTTACTGTTTTGGTTGTGGTATACATGGTAATGTTATCGACTTTTTAATGAATTACGATAAAATTAATTTTATCGAAACAATTCAAGAACTAGCAAATATACATGGATTAGAAATACCATATAAATCGCTTTTTAAACAAGATAAAATAAAAAAATACCAAAAAAAGAATTTATATCAACTAATGGAACAACTTAGTATATTTTATCAAAATTTTTTATATAAACCTTCTGGCATACTTGCACGTCAGTATCTTAAAACACGTGGATTCGATGATAAGATTATTCATTATTTTAATATTGGTTTTTCTCCAAACAGCTGGAATAGCCTTTTAAACATTTTCGGTAAAGATATTGATATGCGTTCTGCTTTACATGATGTTGGCATGTTAGTAACTACTTCTAATAAAAAAAAGTATACTTATGATCGTTTTCGTGAACGTTTAATGTTTCCTATTCGTGACCAACAAGGGAGAGTTATTGGTTTTGGTGGAAGAAATATTCATAACGATACCCCAAAATACTTAAATTCACCGGAAACTAAAATTTTTAAAAAAAGCCAACAATTATATGGTCTTTATGAAGCTTTAAAAAATAATTCTGTTTTAAAACGTATACTTATAGTAGAAGGGTACATGGATGTTATAGCATTAGCACAATATGGTATTAATTATTCAACTGCTTCGCTTGGAACTTCAACAACATCTGAACATATACAACTACTTTTTCGAAATACTGATCATGTTATTTGTTGTTATGACGGTGATCAAGCAGGTCGTAACGCTGCTTGGAGAACTTTAAAAAGAGCTTTACCTCATTTACAAGATGGACGTCAATTACAATTTATGTTTTTGCCTGATAGTGAAGATCCAGATACTTTAATAAGAAAAGAGGGTAAAATAATTTTTGAAAAACGAATACAATTAGCGCAGCCTTTTTCCACTTTTTTGTTTAGAATTTTACTCTCAAAAGTAGATCTTAGTAGTTTAGATGGACGAACAAAATTAAGTTTATTAGCTATCCCTATTATAAAAAAAATACCGAGTCAAACATTACGTTTATATTTAAGGCAAATACTTGGAAAAAAACTTGGTATACCTGATGAATTCCAACTAGAGAAATTAATCAGAAAAAAAAATAAAAATATAAATTTTTATCAACAACCTCAATTAAAACGCACAATCATGCGTGTTCTTATAGGATTATTAGTTCAAAATCCAAAATTAGCTATATTAATCCCTTCTTTAAAAGAATTAGAAGACAATCAACAACAATTAGGTTTACCTTTATTTCTTGAATTAGTAAAAATATGTTTACAATATCCAAAGTTAAGAACAGGAGAATTATTAGAACTATATCGTAATAAAAAAATAAAAAAACAGCTTGAAATCTTAACTATATGGGATCATATGATTGATAAAGATAAAATAGAACAATTTTTTTTAGATACATTAAATAATTTATACTGTTCTTTATTAGAAAGAAAAATAGAAATACTAATTGCACAATCTAGAACTAATGGATTAAATCAAAAAGAACGAGAACAAGTATATATTCTTAATAAACTTTTATCAAAAAAAAAAATAAATAATTAAACACTTACATATTGAAAATATATTAAGTATGATTTTATTATATCTTATTGCAATAAAATATAGTAATCGTGAATCTTTAAAATAATCTTGTTAGCAGTTTCGCTAATTAATACTAACTAATATAAATATAAAATATGGAATTGTCTTATGGATCAAAACTCGCAGTTACAGTTAAAGTTGCTTATTACCCGTGGTAAAGAGCAAGGCTATTTGACCTATGCTGAAGTCAATGACTATCTTCCAGATGATATCGTTGATTCCGATCAAATTGAAGACATTATTCAGATGATTAACGATATGGGTATTCAAGTCACAGAAGAGACTCCGAATTCTGATGATTTAATACTAACTGAAAGTTCTACTGATACTGATGAAGATGCGGTAGAAGCTGCTGCTCAAGTTTTATCTAGTGTTGAATCTGAAATAGCTAGAACTACTGATCCTATACGTATGTACATGCGCGAAATGGGTACAGTCGAGTTGCTAACTCGTAAAGGTGAAATCGATATTGCTAAACGCATTGAAGAAGGTATTAATCAGGTACAATCTTCTGTTGCGGAATATCCAGAAGCTATTACATATCTCTTAGAACAATATGATCGTATTGAAACAGGCGAAGCACGTTTATCTGATTTAATTACTGGCTTTACAAATTCAAGCGAAGAAAGTCATTTAAATGCTACTTCTATAAATATTGACGATGAACTTGAAAGAGAAAGTCAAAATTCTAACGATGAAGATCAAGATGATAATAACATTGATCCTCAATTAGCACGACAAAAATTTGTTGATTTAAATAATCAATATCAAATTACTCGCTTAATTATTAAAAAAAATGGTCGAGATCATTTAAGTACAGCATCAGAAATCTTAAAATTATCTGAGATATTTAAACAATTTCGATTAGTACCAAAACAATTTGATTTTTTAGTTAATAATATGCGTACTATGATGGAACGTATTCATACTAAAGAACGTATGATTGTGAAGTTATGTGTTGAAGAATGCAAAATACCAAAAAAAAATTTTGTAATTTTGTTTTCTAAAAATGAAACTAGCAATGTTTGGCTAGAGAATATCATATCAATGCTTCCTTCTTGGCCTGATAAATTTAAAATTATTTTAAAAAATTTAAAACATTGTTTAAAAAAACTGCAGAAAATCGAAGCAGAAACTGGCCTTACGATTAAAGAAATAAAAGATATTTATCGTCGAATATCAATTGGTGAGACAAAAGCTCGACGTGCAAAAAAAGAAATGGTTGAAGCTAATCTACGATTAGTTATTTCTATTGCTAAAAAATATACTCATAGAGGTTTACAATTTTTAGATCTTATTCAAGAAGGTAATATTGGATTAATGAAAGCAGTAGATAAATTTGAATATCGTCGTGGTTATAAATTTTCAACTTATGCTACTTGGTGGATACGTCAAGCTATTACTCGCTCTATTGCTGATCAAGCGCGTACTATCCGAATTCCTGTTCATATGATTGAAACAATTAATAAACTTAATCGTATATCACGACAAATGTTACAAGAAATGGGTCGTGAGCCAGCACCAGAAGAATTAGCTGAACGTATGCTTATACCAGAGGATAAAATTCGGAAAGTTTTAAAAATTGCAAAAGAACCTATTTCTATGGAAACACCAATTGGTGATGACGATAATTCGCATCTTGGTGATTTTATAGAAGATACTACGCTAGAACTTCCGTTAGATTCTGCTACTTCAGAAAGTTTACGTTCTGCTACACATGATGTGCTAGCTGGTTTAACTCCGCGTGAAGCAAAAGTATTACGTATGAGATTTGGTATTGATATGAATACTGATCATACCTTAGAGGAAGTAGGTAAACAATTTGACGTTACTCGTGAGCGTATTCGACAAATTGAAGCAAAAGCACTTCGAAAATTGCGTCATCCCAGTAGATCTGAAATATTAAGAAGTTTTCTTGATGAATAACTATATTTTTATTTAACGTTAATAATCTTATATAATTTAAAAAATAAACATAAAAACATTATTGATATGAGTTAATAATAAATGAAAACTTTTTATACTTATTAAAGAAAATAACATTTTTAAGTATTTTTAACATGTAATATATTTATTTTTATGATTTAAATTATAAGTTTTATTTTATAAAATTTTATAAATAATAATATAATTTAAATTTTATTAAAAAATAATAGTTATTGCATTATAAAACTATTCTTTCATAATGCATTAATAATACAACTATACAAAAATACAATTTAAAACTAATATATAAAATTTAAATAAAAATATTATATATTAATATTAAATGTATTAATTATAATTTATTTAAAATTTTTTTTTATTTTATTTTTTAATATTACATGTTTAATATTTATTTTTATACAAAAAATAAAAAAAAATTATGAAAAAGTAACATGTAATAATGAATAATATATGAAAAAACAATATATTAAGAACTATATTATTTTTTTATTGATCAACACGCAATAATTTTATAAAAAATTACATATTAATTAAGAAATAATAAACAAAATACATATGTTAAATTGTTTTAAAATATAATGTTTTTACGCATAAAACAATTAATATATTATTATTAAATTTTATATAATAAAAGCAATACTTTACTTTTATATATAAAAAACTATCAAATATTTAATATTTTTAAAATACAAATATTTATTTCATTTTTTATCATATATTAATGTATAAACAAAAACATCATTTAA
Source organism: Candidatus Ecksteinia adelgidicola (assembly GCA_020541345.1). Taxonomy (GTDB): domain Bacteria; phylum Pseudomonadota; class Gammaproteobacteria; order Enterobacterales; family Enterobacteriaceae; genus Ecksteinia; species Ecksteinia adelgidicola. The sequence goes on from CP045239.1 coordinate 5,510, forward strand.
ATAATAATACAAAAATATCATTTAAAATTAAATTAAATTAATTTAAATAATTAATAACTAATACATATTAAAACAATTAATTTATTTAATGCTTGGCAGTGTCCTACTCTCACATGAGGAAACCTCACACTACCATCGGCGCTACAGCGTTTCACTTCTGAGTTCGGAATGGTTATCAGGTGGTACCACTGTGCTATTTCTGCCAAGCAATTTTTATTTTTTTAATTCTTATAATAGTTAATTTAGTATACTTTAAATATATATCGTCTGAAAATTGTTTTTTTTAAAACATTTAGAAATTGTTTTTAAAACATCTTTGGTGTTGTAAGGTTAAGCCTCACGGCTTATTAGTACTGGTTAGCTTAATGTATTACTACACTTACACATCCAGCCTATCTACGTCTTCGTCTTAAACGTGCCTTTAGGGACTTTAAAAGTCCAGGGAAGACTCATCTTGAGGCTAGTTTCACGCTTAGATGCTTTCAGCGTTTATCTATTCCGCACATAGCTACCGGGCAATGCCATTGGCATGACAACCCGAACACCAGTGGTGCGTTCACTCCGGTCCTCTCGTACTAGGAGCAAATCCTCTCAATCTTCCAACGCCCACGGCAGATAGGGACCGAACTGTCTCACGACGTTCTAAACCCAGCTCGCGTACCACTTTAAATGGCGAACAGCCATACCCTTGGGACCTGCTTCAGCCCCAGGATGTGATGAGCCGACATCGAGGTGCCAAACACCGCCGTCGATATGAACTCTTGGGCGGTATTAGCCTGTTATCCCCGGAGTACCTTTTATTCGTTGAGCGATGGCCCTTCCATTCAGAACCACCGGATCACTAAGACCTACTTTCGTATCTGCTCGAACTGTCATTCTCGCAGTTAAGCCAGCTTATGCCTTTGCACTAACTTCACGATGTCCGACCGTGATTAGCTGACCTTAGTGCTCCTCCGGTACATTTTAGGAGGAGACCGCCCCAGTCAAACTACCTACCAGACACTGTTCTTACCCCTGATTAAGGGGCTAAGTTAGAACATTAAATATTAAAGGGTGGTATTTCAAGGTTGGCTCTATCTAAACTAGCGCCTAGATTTCATAGCCTCCCACCTATCCTACACATTAATACTCCGTGTTCAGTGTCAAGCTATAGTAAAGGTTCACGGGGTCTTTCCGTCTTGCCGCGGGTACACTGCATCTTCACAGCAATTTCAATTTCACTGAGTCTCGGGTGGAGACAGTCTAGCCATCATTACGCCATTCGTGCAGGTCGGAACTTACCCGACAAGGAATTTCGCTACCTTAGGACCGTTATAGTTACGGCCGCCGTTTACTGGGGCTTCGATCAAGAGCTTTGCTTTTTACAGCTAACCCCATCAATTAACCTTCCAGCACCGGGCAGGCGTCACACCGTATACATCCACTTTCGTGTTAGCACAGTGCTGTGTTTTTATTAAACAGTTGCAGCCAGCTGGTCTCTTCGGCTGGTTTCAGCTCTATCCGCAAGGAATTTTACCTACATACCAGCGTGCCTTCTCCCGAAGTTACGGCACCATTTTGCCTAGTTCCTTCACCCGAGTTCTCTCAAGCGCCTTGGTATTCTCTACCTAACCACCTGTGTTGGTTTGGGGTACGATTAAAAGTAATCTGATGCTTAGAGGCTTTTCTTGGAAGTATAGCATTAACTACTTCTGCATTTTAATGCATCGTCATCATGCCTTGAAGTTAACAGTATTCCGGATTTGCCAAAAATACCCTTCTACACACTTAAACCGAGACAACCGTCCCCCGGATAGTCTAGCTTTCTTCGTCCCCCCTTCGCAATTACGTTTAGTACAGGAATATTAACCTGTTGCCCATCGACTACGCTTTTCAGCCTCACCTTAGGGGTCGACTTACCCTGCCCCGATTAACGTTGGACAGGAACCCTTGGTTTTTTGGCGAGCAGGTTTTTCACCTGCTTTATCGTTACTTATGTCAGCATTCGCACTTCTGATACCTTCAGCAATCCTCACGAGTCACCTTCAACGGCTTACAGAACGCTCCCCTACCCAGCAATGCATATTTCACATTGCTGCCGTAGCTTCGGTGCATGGTTTAGCCCCGTTACATCTTCCGCGCAGGCCAACTTGACCAGTGAGCTATTACGCTTTCTTTTAATGATGGCTGCTTCTAAGCCAACATCCTGGCTGTCTATGCTTTCCCACATCGTTTTCCACTTAACCATGACTTTGGGACCTTAGCAGACGGTCTGGGTTGTTTCCCTTTACACGACGGACGTTAGCACCCGCCGTGTGTCTCCTATGATAACATTCTTCGGTATTCGTAGTTTGCATCGGATTAGTAAGCTGGGATAGCCCCTTAGCCGAAACAGAGCTCTACCCCCGAAGATGAATTCATAAGGCGCTACCTAAATAGCTTTCGGGGAGAACCAGCTATCTCCCGGTTTGATTGGCCTTTCACCCCTAGCCACAGGTCATCCGCTAATTTTTCAACATTAGTCGGTTCGGTCCTTCAGTTAGTGTTACCCAACCTTCAACCTGCCCATGGCTAGATCACCGGGTTTCGGGTCTATACCTTGCAACTATGCGCCCAGTTAAGACTCGGTTTCCCTACGGCTCCCCTATATGGTTAACCTTGCTACAAAATATAAGTCGCTGACCCATTATACAAAAGGTACGCAGTCACCTATAAGTTCATAGGCTCCTACTGCTTGTACGTACATGGTTTCAGGTTCTTTTTCACTCCCCTCACCGGGGTTCTTTTCGCCTTTCCCTCACGGTACTAGTTCACTATCGGTCAATCAGTAGTATTTAGCCTTGGAGGATGGGCCCCCCATATTCAGACAGGATTTCACGTGTCCCGTCCTACTCTTTGAACTCACAGAAAAACATGTTTTTATGTACGGGACTATCACCCTTTTTTGCGTATTTTTCCAAATACTTCCACTAACATGTAAACTGATTCTAGCTCTGGGCTGTCCCCTGTTCGCTCGCCACTACTATGGGGATCTCGGTTGATTTCTTTTCCTCGAGGTACTTAGATGTTTCAGTTCCCTCGGTTCGCCTTATTAAGTTATGTATTCACTTAATAATAGTATAATTTCTTATACTGGGTTTCCCCATTCGGGAATCGCCGGTTATAACGGATTATATCACCTTACCGACGCTTTTCGCAGATTAACACGCCCTTCATCGCCTCTGACTGCCTAGGCATTCACCATGTACGCTTAATTCACTTAACCTTACAACCCAAAGATGTCTTTTTATAATTAGATTGTAGTAATTTTTCGCTAATTATTACTATATTTATATAATTATATAACATATTTATATGGTTATATAAAAAAATAATCAGTTATTAAATTTTATTTTTTTAATTTTTATATTATTAAAGAGCAATATTGTAATAAAATTTTAATTATTTATTTTACTTATTAAATTTTAATAAAATATTTTTTACACTTTGGGATGTTGTCCCCTAGGGGATTTGAACCCCTGTTACCGCCGTGAAAGGGCGGTGTCCTAGACCTCTAGACGAAGGGGACATGACACCGTACTTTAATGACGACTTTTTTTATTTGTTTTTTTACTTTTCTTCATTGATTTTTTATTAGATAATTTATGTGAGCACGCCACATGAATCAACATTATTTAGTAAGGAGGTGATCCAACCGCAGGTTCCCCTACGGTTACCTTGTTACGACTTCACCCCAGTCATGAATCACAAAGTGGTAAGTGCCCTCCAATACATGGTTAAACTACTTACTTCTTTTGCCACCCACTTCCATGGTGTGACGGGCGGTGTGTACAAGGCCCGGGAACGTATTCACCGTAGCATTCTGATCTACGATTACTAGCGATTCCGACTTCATGGAGTCGAGTTGCAGACTCCAATCCGGACTACGACGCACTTTATGAGGTTTGCTTACTCTTGCGAGTTTGCTTCTCTTTGTATACGCCATTGTAGCACGTGTGTAGCCCTACTCGTAAGGGCCATGATGACTTGACGTCATCCCCACCTTCCTCCGGTTTATCACCGGCAGTCTCCTTTGAGTTCCCGACTTTATCGCTGGCAACAAAGGATAAGGGTTGCGCTCGTTGCGGGACTTAACCCAACATTTCACAACACGAGCTGACGACAGCCATGCAGCACCTGTCACAGAGTTCTCGAAAGCACCTAATTATTTCTAATTAGTTCTCTGGATGTCAAGAGTAGGTAAGGTTCTTCGCGTTGCATCGAATTAAACCACATGCTCCACCGCTTGTGCGGGCCCCCGTCAATTCATTTGAGTTTTAACCTTGCGGTCGTACTCCCCAGGCGGTCGATTTAACGCGTTAGCTTCGGAGGCCACATCTCAAGGACACAACCTCCAAATCGACATCGTTTACAGCGTGGACTACCAGGGTATCTAATCCTGTTTGCTCCCCACGCTTTCGCACTATGAGCGTCAGTTTTCGTCCAGGGGGCCGCCTTCGCCACTGGTATTCCTCCAGATATCTACGCATTTCACCGCTACACCTGGAATTCTACCCCCCTCTACGAAACTCTAGTTGATTAGTTTCAAATGCTGTTCCCACGTTAAGCGCAGGGATTTCACATCTGACTTAAAAAACCGCCTACGCGCGCTTTACGCCCAGTAATTCCGATTAACGCTTGCACCCTCCGTATTACCGCGGCTGCTGGCACGGAGTTAGCCGGTGCTTCTTTTGCGGGTAACGTCAATCGACAGTCTTATTAAGACTATCGCCTTCTTCCCCACTGAAAGTGCTTTACAACCCGAAGGCCTTCTTCACACACGCGGCATGGCTGCATCAGGGTTTCCCCCATTGTGCAATATTCCCCACTGCTGCCTCCCGTAGGAGTCTGGACCGTGTCTCAGTTCCAGTGTGGCTGATTGTCCTCTCAGACCAGCTAGAGATCGTTGCCTAGGTGAGCTATTACCTCACCTACTAGCTAATCTCGTTTGGGCACATCTGATGGTATGAGGTCTTTAAAAAAAAGATCCCCCACTTTGGTCTTTCGACATTATGCGGTATTAGCTACCGTTTCCAGTAGTTATCCCCCACCATTAGGCAGTTTCCCAAATATTACTCACCCGTCCGCCGCTCGTCACCTAAAAAACTAAATTTTTAGTGTTACCGCTCGACTTGCATGTGTTAGGCCTGCCGCCAGCGTTTAATCTGAGCCATGATCAAACTCTTTGATTAAAATTTTTAAATATTTTTATTTAATTAAGAATCAACTTTTTAATATATTAAATGTTGTTTTTACTCAACAGTAGATTCTTTCATTTTTAAAATGCATAATATTGTCTTGTGGAATGCTCACACAGATTATCTAATTAATTATTAAAGAACAATGTATCAATTTAAAATAGCGATATGTACTTAATATTAGAAATATTACACTTTTTTTAAAAAGAGTCAAGTTATTATTTAACTTTTATTTTTTAATTTGTAAATTATTTTGTTTTTTAAAGAATTATTATATAATTTAAACTATTTAACAAAAAGTTGATTTATCTTTAAGAATCCGTAACTCTTTAAAATTCTCAATAAAATATTAATATTTTTATTTATTTTTATACAATAAGCTAAATTATTTTCTTTAGTTAATACTAAGTCTTTTTGTGTCGACATAACTTGAAATGCACGTTGAGCAATAGCAATAGAAGAGTCTATTAACTGTGTATGCTTAGGTAATATTTTTATTAATTCTTCTATTAATAAAGAAAAATGGGTACAAGCTAATACTATAACATCTGGATTTTTATTCATCTGAAACAACGGATTTAAAATATTTTTTAATATTTTTAATGGCACACTTTTTCCATATAACTTATTTTCTGCTAATCGTACTAACGTAGAAGAACTTAATAAATATATTTTGCAATTTTTAGCAAAATAAGTAATTAATTTATGAGTGTAACTACAATGAATTGTATTAAATGTACCTAATACACCAATGATCTTTTTAACTGTAAGATGAGCGGCAACTTTTATAGCTGGTACTGTCCCTATTATAGGAAAATTAAAATGTTTACGCAACATTGATAAAGCAATTGTGCTAACTGTGTTACAGGCAATAATTAATAACGATATAGCATGTAATTGACATACTTTATGAATAATTTTTAATATACGATTAATAATAAATTTTTTAGGCTTGTCCCCATATGGAAAAGCTATATTATCAAATGCATAAATATAATGAAGATAAGGAAGCAATTTTTTAACTTCTTGATAAATTGACAAACCACCAAATCCTGAATCAAATATTAATACTGTTGGTCGAAGCATTTTAAGATCATCACAATGTATATTATCAATATAACTCACTTATATAATGTCTTATAATATTTATTAAATGAATTAATAATTTTACTATTAATAATATTATTAACAAAATTATATGAAATTTTTAAATTACTTCCAATTACAAAAAAAAATAAAAATGATGTTATATTAACAATATTTATCTATATGCATAACATGCGTTTTTATTAAAAAAAACTAAACTTTATATGTTAAAATATAATAAATTAAAAATTATTTTTATAATATATTAAAATTATTTAATTTTAATTAAAAATTCAACATATAATATTTTTATAATATAAATTATTTTATTTATTTTTATTAATTTCTATTTTAAATAAAAATAAAAATCTTTTAAATATATTTATTTTTTCATATAAAAAAATCTAATAATCAATACATTAATACTATATAAATTAGTAATATTTTTAAATTTATTTAATATATAATTATTATTAATATTTTGTCTGTTATTGTATGTTTATGTTTAAGTAATTATTAATAAAATTAATTTTTTATATTATTTTAACTATAATAAAAATTTAAAAACTCATAAAAAATTTTATTTAATATTTTTAATACAAAATTTACATTTTTATATAAGATAACTACAAAATTTATTATTTATATTCAAATATAATATATTACACAAATGTCTTTTATCAAAAAATGTTAATAATTTAAATATAAAATTCGATTGTAGAAAATTAAATATTGTTAAAAAATTATATTATTAGTAAAAGAATAATCCATATGTTTACATAATAATAAAGAACTATTATTATTACCACACTAAATTTTAATAATTTATAAAATTTTAACATTGTTATTATATATATAAAATAAAAATAAAAAGTTTTCAGACAATTTATAGAATCATATTAGATTTTTTTATTATGTTAAATTTATTTTATGTTAATTTTAGAAACAATTTAATTATAATTCAAAATAAATTTTAATATACTAAATATAGTATCTAATTATTTGAATAAGTATAACATATGTTTTTACTTAATATAGAATTAATTAATAACTTATTAATATAAAATTTTATAATAATTTAACTTTATAATATTTATTTTTTTTAAATTTTTTATATAAATTTTAATAAAAATATTTTTTGTTCTTAAAAATTATATAAAAAATCTTATTTTTTAAAAAAAACATTTTTATATTATAATTTATAAAACATTGATTAATGGGTTTATTTATATACTTATATTTCTTAAATATTAGTTTTAATACTTTAAAAAATAATTGATTATTATTCACATTCTTTAATTTTACATGTATAACATGTTTTTATAATTTAAAAAAATCAGTTTGATGTATGATTTTTAATTTTGTAATATTTTTAAAAAAATTAAAAAAACAAATATTTCTTTACAAAATTTATGATAGATAAAACACGACACTTACAAAAAAGAGACAAACATTCAAAAAAATAAAAAACGACAGTTTAACATGTCGTTTTATATTTTTTATTACATATTATAAAATAGTAATTTTATATTACGTTTTATACTATCATAAAATCATAAAATTCTTTATTAAAATGCAAATAAAATAAGCATTTATTATTTTATTTTTCTCGTTTTTGTTCTTTAATCATAACTACTACTTTAATTATAATTACTAATAAAGTACAAAAATAAAAAATTTTTAAACATAATGTTTTTAATATCGTTATTATTTAATAATATTACGTTAATAGAATAAAAATTTCATTTTATTTTCTATTTTTTTTTAATAAAAAAATACATGTTAACTTATCAATTTTTTTAATAAAATTAAACTTACACATACTTTATTATATATAATTTGTGTGTGTAATTTTTTATCTTTACTAATTTAGTAATAATTAAATTATTATTCACCTTTAGCAACTTTAAAAGCCTCAGTCATAGTATTAAAACAATTAACTTCTTCTTGTTTTTTGTTAGTAGTAATAGAATTCTGTTTATTAGAATCATCTTTGATGTATATAGATAAATTTAATATTCTATTTTTACGATCAATACCAGTAAATTTTGCTTGAATATTATCACCAACGTTAAAAGAAATTACATTTCTCATTGAATCTTCGGAAACTTCAGGTATACGAAGATATCCTTCTATATTACTATCTAATTGAAGCATAATTCCTTTTGTATCAACTGCAGTAACTTTTCCAGTTACAATACTTCCTTTTTTATGAATAGATAAATAATTATTAAAAGGATCTTCTGTCAATTGTTTTATGCTTAGTGAAATACGTTCACGCTCTGCATCAACTTGTAAAACAATAGCTTTAATTTTATCACCTTTTTTATATTTACGAACAGCTTCTTCACCAGAAATATTCCAAGAAATATCAGATAAATGAACCAAACCATCAATGCCACCTTCTAAACCAATAAAGATGCCAAAATCAGTAATAGATTTAATTTTACCTTCAACACAATCTCCTTTATTATGTTTTTCGGAGAATTCTTGCCACGGATTAGATTTGCATTGCTTTAAGCCTAAAGAAATTCGACGACGATCTTCATCAATATTTAATACCACTACTTCTACTATATCATTTATATTAACAACTTTAGATGGGTGAATATTTTTGTTAGTCCAATCCATTTCAGAAACGTGCACTAAACCTTCGACACCTGCTTCAATTTCTACAAAACAACCATAATCAGTCAAATTAGTAATACGACCAGTTAGTTTAGTATTTTCTGGATAACGTTTTGCAATAGCGATCCATGGATCTTCACCTAACTGTTTTAAACCAAGAGAAACACGAATACGTTCACGATCAAATTTTAATATTTTTACTATAATTTCATCACCTACATTTACAATTTCACTTGGATGTTTTACGCGTTTCCAAGCCATATCAGTAATATGCAAAAGACCATCTACTCCCCCTAAATCAACAAATGCTCCATAATCAGTTAAATTTTTAACTATACCTTTAATTGTGATACTTTCTTGTAAGTTTTCTAATAATTGATTACGTTCTGCGCTATTTTCAGATTCGATAACTGCGCGTCGAGAGACTACAACATTATTACGTTTTTGATCTAACTTAATCACTTTAAATTCAAGTTCTTTTCCTTCAAGATGAAATGTATCACGTACCGGTCTAACATCTACCAAAGAACCTGGTAAAAATGCTCGAATACCGTTGAGCTCTACAGTAAAACCACCTTTTACCTTACCATTGATAATTCCAATGATAGTTTTAGAATTTTCGTATGCTTTCTCTAAAATGATCCATGCTTCATAACGTTTAGCTTTTTCACGAGAAAGTAAAGTTTCACCAAATCCATCTTCGATAGCATCCAATGCAACACGCACTTCATCACCAATTTTTACCTCCAATTCACCTTGTGCGTTTTTAAATTGATCTAATGGAATAGCAGATTCAGACTTGAGACCAGCATCAACTAATACAATATCTTTGTCTATAGAAACTACAATACCACGAACGATAAAACCTGGTCGGGTTTCAATTGTTTTTAAGGATTCTTCAAAAAGTTGAGAAAAAGATTCAATCATGTTATTAATCTTCAGAGTTTATTAAATGAACATCCACTTAGTTTCCTACTACATGGGTTTGTTTTAGATCTTCTGTTATTAGCTTCATGCTAACAGAATTTAAATTAAAAAAATAAAATTTTATTTGACATATTAAAATATTAATATAGCAATAAAATAAAATTAATAATACTTTTAATTGTATTATGATAAAACTTTCTTTGAATACCATATTGCTTGATTAATGACTTCTTCAATAGACAGTGTCGTTGAGTCTAGTACCAAAGCATCAGAAGAAGGTAATAAAGGTGAAATAAACCTTTGGTAATCACGATAATCGCGTGCTTGCATATCAGCTAAAATTACTTTTAAGTTAACATCAAAACCTTTTTTTTGCAACTGTAGTCTTCGACGCTGTGCGCGTTTCTCTAAACTAGCATGAAGAAAAATTTTGATTAAAGCATTTGGAAAAACTACAGTACCCATATCTCGACCATCAGCAACTAGACCAGGTTTTTTATAAAATGTACGTTGATAATTTAATAATGCTTGACGTACTTTAGGAAGTATAGCTATTTTTGAAGCAATATTAGCGATAGTTTCAGTACGAATTTTATCGCTAACTTCTTTTCCGTCTAAAACTATAAGTAATTTACTCTCACTAGAAATAAATAAAATATTAAGATGAGCGGCAAGAAAAACTAATTTTTTTTGACAGGTTATATTCACATGATGATTTAAAGCTGACAAAGCTAATAAACGATAGATGATACCAGAATCTAAAACGTGCCAATTAAAATAGTTAGCTAGAGCTTTACATAATATACCTTTACCAGAACCACTTGGACCATCTATAGCTATGACTGAAGTAGTAGTGGCAATAGTCATATTTTCTCCTTTAAAAATAAAATATATGCAACAATATTAATAAACCGTAGTTTTAATATAAATACTTAATTACTAATATTTAGACAAAAGCATTAATAAGATTTTATTTCTTATTTTTATACAATGTAATAATAAAATCATTTAAAATATTATTATTTAAAATATTAAAAATTATAAATTTGACATTTAAAAATATTTTATTTTTTTATAAAAAAATATCTTAACTATTGAAGTAAATAACTAATTTTTGAAAATTGTTTAAAATAATCTGGAAAAGTTTTTGATGTACATTGAGGATTTAGAATGTTCACAGATACATTGGATAATGATACTAAAGAAAAACACATTGCTATACGATGATCGTTATAAGTATTAATAGTAGCAATTTTGAAATATTTAGGTGGAAAAATACGAATAAAATCTTTTCCTTCTTCAATCTTTGCTCCTACTTTTCGTAATTCAGTAGCCATTGCTGATAAACGATCTGTTTCTTTTACTCGCCAATTATAAATATTATATAAAGTAGTTACTTCTGTGGCAAATAATGCAACAATAGCTAAGGTCATAGCTGCATCTGGAATAGCATTCATATCCATATTTAAACCGTGTATTTCTCCATGAGTACATTCGATAAAATTATTTCCCCATATAATATTTGCACCTATGTTTTCCAGAACATTAGCAAACTGAATATCACCTTGCATACTTTTTTTGTTTAATCCTTTCACACGAACTGTTCCACCTTTAATTGCTGCTGCAGCTAAAAAATAAGACGCTGTAGAAGCATCTCCTTCGATTGAATAATTTTCTGGTGAATAATAAGTTTGACGTCCTTGAATATAAAATTCTTGATAATTATCATGTTGAACTGTAATACCAAAACAACGCATTAAATGAAGTGTAACATTAATGTAAGGTTTAGAAACTAAAAGACCTTTAATATAAATTTTAGTATCATATTGAGCTAATGGAGCTATCATTAATAATGAAGTTAAAAACTGACTAGAAATACTACCATCAATAACGAGATCACCTCCAACAAAACCACCGTTCAAACGAACTGGCGGATAATTTATTTTTTCTAAATAATCAATTTTTGCACCTCCTTGACGCAATACATCAACAAGATGACCAATTGGTCTCTCTTTCATACGAGGCTCACCTGTTAATACTACATCACCATAATTAAGAGATAGCGCTGCTGTTAATGGTCGCATTACGGTTCCTGCATTACCGAGAAACAATTTTGATAATTGAGCAGGAGCAGATAAAGGTTTTCCAATACCGTGAACTTGACAAATAGTACAATCATCTGATAATTGATAATTAATATTCATTGCTCGTAATGCACTAAGCATATAACGAACATCATCACTATTTAACAAATTAGTAAGATAAGTTTTTCCGGTAGCTAAAGCTGATAAAAGTAAAGCACGATTAGATATACTTTTTGAACCAGGTAAATTAACAGTGCCATTAATCAATGCAACTGGCCGTAACGTTAATATATCTACCATATAAATCAATCTCTCTAAATGATAATAAAAAATGAAATAGCCCTTTATAACAAATTAATTTATTATAATACATAATCAAGTGTAATAAACAACTTATTAATATAAATCACTTATTAATATTGTAATAAGATAATATTATTATATTTATTCATAATAATGTTTAAAAATTTATAATAATGTTTAAAATTTATTATAAAATTAGTTATTATTTAAATATCTGATAATGGCATATTATTTTAAATAAAAACATGGATTGCATTAACTATTTTATCACTTTTTGAAAATCATTAATTAACAACTTTTATTTAAATAAACATTTTTATCGAGTTTTGAATTAATTAATTAAAAAAATATATTTATGCATAAACGATTAGTTGTATTATATTATTTTTTTATAGAAATTAGAGTTGTTAATAACAATGTATAACAAATCTTCTTTAATTTCTAAATTCTTATTTTATTTTTAAAAGGTCGCCTTGCTCTTAGTTATTAAAATATTAAAATACTAATCTTGATATATACTATTTGATGTATACTATACTAATCTTGATGTATATTATTATGAAGTGGTAATCTTGATTTATACTAAATATATACACTACTGAATATATACTCGATGTACACTAAAAGCAGTAACTAAAGTATTCAATTTAACATAATTTTTATCTAAAAGATCATCGTTAAGATTTAAAAGAATTGTATAATAAACTTGCCCTAAAAATTATTACAAATAATTACTTATATAAGTTTAGAAAAACTAATGTTATTTATGCTGTAGCATGAATAATACCAAAATAATTTGTTTATATTAAAGAAGATTATAATAAAAGAATAACAGCCTGAAATTATTTTTTTAAAATTAAGTATTTGTCGATCATTATACTATTAATAGTTTTATTTTAACAAAATACATATATTTAACATTATTGTTTAATTTTTATTTTTTATGTTCTATAAATCATAAACATTAGTTTTGGTATTAATAATATTTAACATGCAGTATTTTTTTACTTTGTTAATCGAATAATTAAAATTATAATCTTGGTTCATAAATCAGCGATAGTTTTACTTCTTAATAAATTTATTAATAATAATAATATAGAAAATTTTAAACAAACACCTATATAAAAAGCACTTGATAATTATTATTAGAGATTTTTAATAAATTGATCAATTTTTTTCGTTGTACAAATAAAATCTTGAATATGATGACTAACTTTTATTACTAAGGATTCTAAATTATTTTAATTACATAATTCTTATTATATACGAAATGAAAATTTGAATGGTAACATTGTAAAATTATAGCTAAAATCATAAACTGACATTATTATTTTTTTCTTTTTTTATTATATATTATAAAATATATATTAAAAAATATATTTAAAAATATTGGTTAGTCATTAATTATCTTAGTATTGTTTAATGTTTTAATCTCATTTAGATAATATTTTTTAATTTTATGGCTAAATATATAAAAAACAGTTTACTATGATTAGTATTATAAAATAATAATTTTATATAAAATTATTTTTTAAAAAAATAATTTATTATTAAATGTAATTTATTAGTAAATTAGTAAATAAAAAACATTTCTTTCTTTAAAAATAAAAAATATTTCTTTCTTTAAAAAAAAGCGTTTTATATGTTTTTTAAAAAAAACATGATATATACTACGAATAATAAATGATAAAATATATTCTAAATATAGTTTTATATATAATATGTTTTTTAATGTATAATAATTGTATAGTAATTTTTTATAAATTTATTCATATTTTTGTTATGATAATAAAAATAAAAATAAAAATATACTTTTATATTGTTATAACATAAATTTATTTTTAAACATCATATTTAAAAAAAATTTTGTTATATAAAAATATTGTTTTTACATTGATCAAATATTTAAAAATATTGATAATATATTATGTTAATAAAATTTAAAATATTGACATAATCTGTATATGAACTTTTAAGCTAGTATATAAGTTCTTAGACATATAGTATTTAATAATATTAAAATATTTAAAAGAAACTAAACTAGTTTTATAAAACTTTTAAAGAAATAGTTTAATTCCTATAAATTTTATTATTTTTTATTATATGTTAAATTATTTAATTTTTTTATTTATTAACAATACTATATAATATAATAAGAAGTATAAAAATTGATTGTATTTTAAAATATAATTAGTGTTTGATTATGCACATGACTTATTTTTAAAGATTTTTTATACTTTTATATATATACATAATAACAATCAATAGATTGTAAAATAACAATATTTATAAATATTGTTATTTTACATGTTAATAAAGTATGTGCAATATTTATTTTTAGTGTTTACAATCTTAGTTTATTGAGTTATTAAAATAATTTCATTGTATGTAAAAAATTTTAAAAGTCAACAAAAACTATCAGTTAAACATAATTAAAAAAAAATAAATACACATACTTTTTAAAAAATTTACTCATTATTTTCATATTATTCTTTTAATTAAAGAAGAAATTCATTTTTTATATTTTTACTATAATCAAGATATAGAAAGTTAAAAAAATATTACCTTGTTATTATAATGGTAAGTATTTTATTCATATTAGGTAAAATAGTATTTTTATGAGTCATCATTTAAGATTAAAAGAAATTATAGCATTAGGTTTTATGACTTTTGCTTTATTTGCTGGAGTTGGAAATATTATTTTTCCTATAATAACTGGATTTCAATCAGGAGAACATGTTTGGATTGCGGCCTTAGGATTTCTTATTACTGGAGTAGGTTTACCAATTATTGCTATTATTGCATTAGCTCGAGTTGAAGGTAGTATTACTGCATTAAGTAAACCAATAGGACAATATGCTGGTCTTTTATTATCAATAACCTGTCATCTAATGGTTGGTCCGTTATTTGCAATTCCACGTACTTCAAATATATTTTTTGAAGTAGGAATAATTCCTCTAACTGGATTCGGTATTATACCTTTGTTAGTTTATACGTTAATATATTTTACTCTCGTTATTAGTATTTCTTTATATCCAAGTCGACTTATGGACATTATTAGTCATATATTAGCGCCGTTAAAAATAATAGCGCTAAGCATTCTTTGTATAACAATTATTTTAAAACCAATAAATCAATTTATTCCATTATTTAATATGCATCAAATAACACCTTTTTCTTTAGGTTTTGTAAATGGATACTTAACTATGGATACTTTTAGCGCTCTTATTTTTAGTGTCATTATTGTTAATGCTGCTCGTTTTCGTGGCGTAAAAAATTCTTTTTTACTCACACGTTATACTATATTATCAGGATTAATTGCGGGTATAGGTTTAATATTAGTTTATCTTGGTCTCTTTAAGATTGGAGCAGATAGTAGAAATCTTATCGCTAAAGCTTCTAGTGGTATAGTAATACTTAATGCTTACGTACAAAACGTTTTCGGAAATTTAGGAAGTATATTTTTAGCGGTATTAATTTTTATTATTTGTATAGTTACTGCAGTGGGATTAACTTGTGCTTGCGCTGAATTTTTCAGTAAATTTTTATCATTTTCTTATAAACAACTTGTATTTATTTTTAGTATTATTTCTATGTTTATATCTAATTTAGGCCTAAAACATTTAATTCAGATTTTTATTCCAATATTAACGGCAGTTTATCCACCATGTATTATGCTGATTTTTTTAAGCTTTACTGTCCAGTGGTGGAAAAATTCATCATATATTATTAAAATAGTGATATTAACAAGTTTTCTATTTGGAATTCTTGATGCAATAAAAGAATCACCCTTTCAATATGTATTACCTATGTGGATTAATTGTTTACCATTAACAAAACAGAAATTAGCTTGGTTACTTCCTTCATTATTCATGCTTTTATTTTTAGGAATTTATGATCGATTATTTGTAAAGTTATCAAAAAAATAAATATTTTATTACTTTTTAAAATATATAATTTAATATAAAAATATTCTTTCAATCTATACAATTTTATAAACTTATAAGATATATAATTTACTTTATTATATAAAATTTTTATTTAATATTATATAAAATAAATAAAATACATATATTACAAAACTAATAAATTATATTATTAAACAAAACATTATGTTTCCTGTTCTAGTTTAATGAAATTATATTTAAAAAATCAAATGAGCATATAAAAAAATATTAATTACGTTCAAAAATTATAAAAACTTAATTAATTTTATGTTTTAAGTACATATTAAAATTCATCTTGATAAACATGCGTTCTTTAACTGACTAAATAAAAAAAATAAATAATTATTAATTATCATTATAAAAAATTAATTTATACAATAAAAATATTATTTAATATTATACTATTTTAGTAAAATTATAATTTTCATATCATTTTAACATTTAATATTAAAATTTTATTAATTAAAATAATTTTTTTATTTTTACGAATATTATACTCTCTGAATGGTTTTTAATTTTTTTAAAAACATTATATAATATATTTATATTATTATGAATTTATAAATTCATAATAATCATAAATGTATAAAAAGATATTTTTTATTAAAAAATATTATTTTTATGTTTATAACACTTTTATTAAATTATTTATCTTTTAAAAAATATATAAATTAAAAAAATTTTTATATTTTATATATAAAATTCGTTGGTTCTAAATAAAATATTATTTTAATAACAAATTAAAATATGATTATATATTATTAATATTTTAATTTATCAAACACAATAATATATTAATATTTAATTATTTTAATTAATCTTTTTGTTTTAATGCACAAAATACAATTTTAAATTGCATATGCAGTAAATAAGTGAATACAGATAAATAACAATAGAATTACTTATTTATAAATTTATTATTTCTTCTGACAAGAATAATCATTTCAATATAACAATTAAATGTATTATCATATTTAACTATTATAATACAAGTATAGTTTTATGAAAAATCCTTAGAATGTTCCATTTTGACTTTCCAGTAGTAACATTTAGCATGTTTTAATTTATTATACACTACTAACAATTCTTGATGTTTTGATAACTTTTCTAAGTTATTATCGATAGGACATAAACCATAAAAACGATTTTTACCACATATCGTTTCGAGACTAACATTAAATGTTTCTTGATTGTACATTTTAATAAACGCGTTATAATATTGAGTTGGATTATATTTGTTTTGATGAACAAATAACAAATCATGAAGACAACGATAATAATTATTACGCGATTTACTAAACGTAAAAAAATTAAAATCTCGCGTCCATTCAACCCATATTAAAGCTTGTTTAAAGTCATAAGCCGCTAATGCTAGCATTGCTTTTAATTCACCTATCCGAAGAGTATACCAAGCATTATTTTTTTCACTAGCAATTCCTAACAATTCACATATTCGAGTAGAATCATTTAATGATTCATTATCTAACCATTGAATTAACGATAAATATTTTTTAGAGTTCCACTGACTACTAGGTAAGTTTAGTATAATATCACGTAAATGTATACCCATATTATTATTTACTATTTCTAAGTCTTTTATTGAATAGATTTCAGAGATGCCTGGAACAATAATACGACAAGCATAAATACCTAAATGTTGATATTCTGCAATATAGACTTCTATTTTTTTCTGATGAAAAAGAGACATAAGTACATAAAATTCTTTCTTAGTATTACCAATAAAATTCCAATCAACATAAGGATAATCTGAATTTTTTTTAAACATATCCCAAGAAATTAAACCATTAGAATCAATAAAATGTGCCTCTAAATTACTCTTATCGGCAACGTCTTTATTATCGAAAGTTGGAGAAAAAAAATTATCAAGATCTTTTAAGGATCGACCTTGTAACAATTCTGTTAATGCACGTTCTAATGCTACGCCAAAATTAGGATGAGCGCCAAATGATACAAAACAAGTACCATTTTTAGAATTAAACAATACTATGCAAATTACAGGATAATTTCCACCAAGTGAAGCATCATATAATAATATGGGAAAAGCTTCTTTTAATTTAGAAATAGTTGTTTTAATATTTTTATAACGATCTAAAACATGTGATGGAATGATTGGTAAACTAATCGTTTTTTTAATAACATAATTTTTTACATAACGTTCTAATATCTCTGACAAAGCTTGTACTCGCGCTTCATAACTTGTATTACCTACAGCCATGCCATTAGAAGCGTATATATTATCAAGAATATTTATAGGAAAATATACAATTTTTTGATCTGACTGACGAAGAAACGGCAAGGTACACACACCACGAGTAATATTACTAGATTGTAAATCTACTAAATTAATAAGACTATTTTTTTTTAAATTGTAAAAATTATATAAATGATGATCAAGAAAATCAAATAATTGTACATGTTTTTTTAAAATTGAAAACCATTTTTCATTCGGATAATGAACAAAATTGTCTTTAGAAATTTTCTCACCTAAATAAAAATCAGCAAAAAAATAATTAGTAGATAAACGTTCAAAATATTCACCTAATGCAGAAGCTAAAGCGGCTTTTTTAGTTACACCTTTGCCATTAGAAAAACATAAAGAACAATTACGATCACGAATGTGCACAGACCAAATATGTGGTACCGGATTTAACCATGATATTTCTTCAATATCAAAATTAAAATCATGCAATTTTTTATAAAAATACAAAATAGAATCTTCTAATGCAGCATCTTTTCCAAATATAAAAGTTTTCATAATAATCCTTACTATAACATTATACTAAAAAATAGCATAGGAATTATTATCTAATCTCCATATTTTTATTTTTAGCATATATAATTACTTAGTTAAGTATAATTAAGAACTTTTTCATAACATTTATAAAACTTATTTAATATTATTGAAAATAATTAAATGTAGATGAGTTGATAATTGTTAATAACATTTTATAAAATAATAAAATATATAATATTTATTAAAAAAATTCATTAATAATAATTTTAAATGATTTAATTATATTTAATAATCTTTTGTAATATATAAAAATAAAATAATATAAATTTTTTTACTTATGTTTCTTTATGATATTGATATTTAATTATTTATTAACAAATATATAAAATAAAAAGATGTTTTTTGTAATATAAAATATATTTTAAATTGTAGAATGTTAAAAATATAGATAATAAATTATAAATGATAAATATTTATTTTTTTATTTAATAAATACTTTAATTTCGTTATTCATGATATTGAGTATATTAACATATTGTCATTAATTATATTTAATTTAATAAATGATACTTGATAATAAGATTAAAATTTTATTAATTTTTAAAAATACATAAAAATATAAACAATTTGTAAATCAATTTATTTTATAAAATATTAAAGAATAGTTATATATTTATATCGCATAATTATATTTTATTGTTTGTCAAAAATAAAATAAATACAATAATTAATACTTTGTTAATATTTTATAAAGATGTTTGAAAAATATATATTATAAATAATAATATAATTAAAATTTAAAAATTAAATAGTTTTTATTTAAATAAAATAAATAAATTAATATAATTTAACAAAAAAAATTGATAAGAAATAAAATATTGTTTTTATAAAAAATTAAAATATATTTTTTTTATAAATATTATTATTAACTATCTTAATACATTAACGTAATATTTTTTTAGTTTTTTTATCAAAATGAATTATGAATATAACAATTTAAAAAAATTTAATATAATATTGCAGTTAATTTTTTTTTATAAAAAATATTGAATAATAAAATATTATAAAATAAAAATACAAAAAATACTCTAAAATTAAAATCTTTAATTAATTTTTAAAAAAAATAATAATAAGTGTAATTAATGATGAATGTTTGATAAAAAAATAAAATATTTTATACATATAAAAATTGTTTTTATTTAAAAATTAACACACTTATTTCTTATATAATAAAATATTTTAACTATTTTTTAAAAGATTTTATGACATATTCATATGTTGATGATTTAAAAATAACAGTTTTTAACATATGTGAAACTTGATATATATTTTAAAAATTTATAAACACTTTAAAATCATAATATATAACGTGTTTTTTAAAAGTTAAATGTTTATACATTGATTTAACAAAAAATTTTTTTTTAAAAAATATGATTTATATTACATTTATTTTTTAATTTATATGTTATTCATTATAAAAATGTAATATAGTATGTGTTTGTTGCTTTTAAATTTTATATATAAATATTATTTTTTAAAATAAAAAACAATATTTTTTAAAAATCTATTTATAAAGTTAATAAGATTTTATTTATTCTATTATACGATTATGTAAAATAATTAATAAAATTAAGTTAAGATAATTTTATATCTAGTATTTATTAAAAATTATTATTCAAGAATGTAAAAACTATTTTATAGCTTATAAAACAAATAAAATTTATATTGATATTATTTATCTATGATACAAAAAATTAATAAATTCATTTTTATACATTGTTTATAATTTGATATTTAATAATTAATTGCTTTTACTAATTTATTAATGTGCTTTTACAATGCATAAATGTATAAACTTTTTCTGATCTAAAAATTTATATCTGTCGAATCATATTATATTGTATTTTTATGATCATTTCCTATCATGAGCTTGTCGTAATATTATATGACTTTCTATTAAAAGTTTTTTTGCATAACAATCAAACCAGTTTGCTATTTTTTTAAAACTTTTAATAAACTCTGCTTTATCATTGCGTTCTAATAATGTTATAGCTTTACCAAAACAGTTATAATAACGTTTAATTAAATTAATGTTATCTTTTGAAGACATAATAATATCGGTATACAACTGTGGATCTTGAGAAAAAAGTCGACCAATCATCGCTAATTCTAAACGATAAATTGGTGAGGATAATCTTAGTAATTTATCTAACTTAACGCTTTCTTCTATTAAATTTAACCCATAAACAAAAGTAGTAAAATAACGTAACACTTGAATCAATCCCATATTTTTATCATGTTCTAAAGCATTAATACAGTGTAAAGTTACACCCCATATTTCTAATTGTTTTAAAAACCACTGATATTTTTCTGATTTACGTCCATTGCAATAAACTATTACTTGTTTAGCCATACTACTTATATCTGGACTAAACATTGGATGTAATCCGAGAACTGGACCAGTATGTGATTTAAGCATTGCGTTTAATGGACGACTTTTAACTGATGAAAGATCTAATAAAATACAGTCTTTTTTTAAAATAGGTAAACGAAAAATAATTTGTTCTGTAATGTTAATAGGTACACTAATAATAACCATTCCAGCATTTTTTAATAACTTCTCTGCTTTATTCCAATCTTTTTTATCTAGTATTTGTACTTGATAACCAGATAAAGTTAGCATACGATTAAATAATTTTCCCATCTTTCCATTTCCACCAACAATAACAATTGAACGTAAATTTGGAAATAAAGGTTTAAAACCTTGATTATTTTCATTAACATAAGATTCTCGCATAACTCGCCGTAATATATCTTCTATTAAATCTGGTGGAACACCAATTTTTTCAGCTTCTTTACGACGGGATACTAGAATTGTTGCTTCACGCTCAGGTATATAAACCGGCAATCCATAATAACTTTTTACTTCACCTATATGCTCTATTATCTTAAGACGCATTGCTAATAATTCTAGTAGCTTTTTATCTATCTTATCAATTTGATTTCGTAGCATGTTTAATTTATCTATCATAACTCTTTTACTCTTGAATACGAGTTATTAATATGGCACTAAGATCATGGCGCATATGATGAAGTAAATTCTTAGTGCTTTCCCAGCTAATACAAGCATCAGTAATAGAAACACCATAACGCATTCTTTCTCGGGATTGTTCAGAAGATTGATTACCTTCATATAAATGACTTTCTAACATAATACCAGTAATAGATTTATTTCCCTTTTTAATTTGATCAATAATTGATTGAGCAACTATTAATTGACGTCGATAATCTTTGTTAGAATTGCCATGGCTGCAATCTATCATTAAAGATGGATGAAGTCCTGCAGATAGCATTTTTTTTTCACAAATTTTAACATCTAAAGAATTATAATTAGGAATCTTTCCACCACGTAAAATAACATGACCATCTGGATTTCCACGTGTTTGTAATAAACATACTTGCCCTGCTTGGTTAACACCAACAAAACGATGTGGCATTGCTGCAGCACACATAGCGTTTATAGCAGTTTCTAAGCTACCATCAGTACTATTTTTAAAACCAACTGGCATTGATAAACCTGATGCCATTTCACGATGAGTTTGTGATTCAGTAGTACGAGCACCAATGGCTGACCAACTAAATAAATCTCCTAAGTATTGTGGACTACTCGGATCTAATGCTTCAGTTGCTAATGGTAATCCTATATTTACTAAATTTAACAATAAACGACGTGCTATATGTAAACCTGCTTCAACATCAAACGATCCATCCATATATGGATCATTAATCAAACCTTTCCATCCAATAGTAGTTCTAGGTTTTTCAAAATAAACACGCATAACTATATAAAGTGTATCACTTAATTGATCTGACAAACTTTTTAAGTGACGAGCGTAATCTAGTGCTGCATTTGGATCATCTATAGAACAGGGCCCGCATACAACAAGTAAACGATGGTCATTTCCTTTTAAAATATTAGCAATAGTTTTACGAGATTTGGTAATATCATACTCATTATTTAAGCTAAGTGGAAATTGTGTTTTTAATTCTTCTGGTGTAATTAAAACTTTTTCTGCACTAATATGTACGTTATTCAGTGCGTCTTTTTGCATGATTAATTTTATTCCTGTTGTTTACCGTTATATATGAAAATAAAATATAAATAATTTTAAAATCCTAGTGTAGCATAACATATGAAGACTTAAATCTAAAAATTAAAAAAAATGAAATTATAGATTATTGATATGTTAAATCAAATAATTATTTATTATATATTTTTTAAAAAAAATCTGTAAAAATATTGTTTACGAACATGCTATAATGAACATATAATTTTATTATATTACTTAGATTTTTTTGTAATGTTTTCGACATTAACAAACATAACATAATTATGTCATTACATAAAAAATATGTACATAAATACAAAATATATAATTATGAATGTTATAAACATTTAAATTTTATATTAATATTATTGAATATCATTATATTATTGAATATCATTACATTAAAGTTTATATGATATTTTTAATACAAATTAATAAATTTATCTTTAAGTACAAATTTTAATTTATCTAAAATAATTTTTAAATAAAACAATATTTTCTTAAGTAAATTATAGTAAAAAATACATATTTATTATTCATAAATATAAAAAAATTGTTTAGTATATAAATATAAAAATTTTTATATAATTTATTTATTATAAGTTTAATATATTAATAAATTTTTCTAATATTTATTTTAATGAAATAAGTTAATTTTTTTTTAATAATATAATTACAAAATATTTAGTCAATAAAAATATTCTTAAAATATAACAAGTTAAATAATATTCATTAATAAATTATTATTTTTTAATGACATTTAATATGTTACAAGATATTTATTATAAAATTAAAATTTATTTAAAATTGAGAATTTATTGAACATTTGAATTAGTTATGTGTTAATAATAAAAATATGACGTGATTTTAATACTAAAAACATTTTTATTGTATTAAATAAAAATATATTAAATAAATACAAGTTATTAATTTTTACAAAACAAACCGAAACATCTAAAAATAGAATCTATAATTTTAGATTGTGATTTATATAAAAAATATTTAATATGATATTAAATATTTTAACAAAATATAACTTTTTGTATTTGTAATACTTGTATATTTTTAATACATTATGTAATATACAATATAATATTGTTATTTTTATAAATTTTATAAACAATAACATTTTTATAACTATGTACATTTAACTTACAAAATAAAAATTAACGAATATGATATATAATATAGTTATTTTTTAAAAAAATCATTATATTCAGTTTTAAAAAAATTGCAGTTTTGTTAGATAAAATACATATTTACAATCATATTAATTATTTAATAGAATACATATTATTTAATAAAATACATTTGATATTAATAATATCTTAAAAAATTAATCTTAATACTTGTATTAAAATGATATGTTTTTATAAAAAATTTTAAAATAATTCTAAAAATTTTTTTAAAAAAAAATGAGATAACTTAATACATTAATAAAATTTTTTATCTTAAAATGTAAAAACATTTTAAGATTTTATATAATTTAAATGATATATTTATTTTAATATTCGTACTAAAATACTACTATAACGTATTGACAATATTGAAAATAAAATTTTTACTAACTATACTATTACTAACCATACTATAAGTATAGTTGATTACTTTAACTATAATAAAAATAATATATGATATTTCTTTTAATATTGAATAATATAAATTTTAAAAATTATTGATAATATATAACATTTATTTATATGAATTATACTTTGGAAATTTTATTTTATCAAAAAAAATAATTTTATTATAATAATTATATGTTTTTATCTTCAAGACTATGATATTTCACTTTTAAAGTATTTTTAAATAAAGAATAAATTTTATACCGTAAAATATTCAAAACAAAAAGAAATTCACTACACAAAATAGTCTTTTAAACAAAATAGTTTTTGTTAAAAATTATATCATATAACTTTTTTTCATAAAAATAATAGTATTTTTTAAATACTTAATTATTGAATTAGTATACTGTAAAAAATTCAATATAATTTTCTATCAAAATTTATACTTGTTTTTTTATTATATAATGTGTTTGTTATAAAATAATTTATATATATTTCTATTCATCATAATGTTTATGTTATGTTAAACATTGATATCATACTACTTTTTATTATCATAGATTAAATAACTAAAACTTATTTAAATAATTTATTAATCACTATATTTATTTTTTTCTTATATTCTTATATCTTATAATATATTCTTATATCTTATAATATATTCTTATATCTTATAATATAATAAAAGAAGAATAAAAAAAGCATTTAATATTATATATAAAATATAATAATAAAAAAATTTTATAAATTCATTATTAGTAAACACGTTCATATATAATTTTTTACAGTGTTTTATTTTTTTAGTATTTTAGAAAATTATGTTTAAAATAATTTTATTGAATTTAGAAACAAAACGTATTAATTATTTATCAGCTAACTTGATTTAAAATAGCAACATGTTTTTAAACAATTTAAAATAACTAAACTTCTAGTTTATAGATAATAATTTTTTTCTTAATTTTAATGACTTAATATATAATATGTTTTTAAATTAACAATGCGCTAAAATTTTACTTCATATTTAATTTTTTAATTTCATTTATAAAAATATTCTAAACTATCAAATTATTTCAACAAGTAAGCGTTATACTGAATATAGTATTATAAAAATATTTTATAATATTTTTTTTATTTTTATTACTAAAAATTAAGTTTTTATATCTTGTTTATGATACTTTTAAATAACATTTTTTTATTTAATTTTATTAATCATAAATAAATACTATATAAAAAAATATAAAACATTATGTTAAATAATAATGTTTAAGTTGGTTAAACTGATTATCAAATTCGTATACTAATGGTAAACCAGTTGGAATATTTAACTCAATAATATCATCTTTATTTAAATGATCCAAATGTTTTATTAACGCTCGTAATGAGTTTCCATGTGCTACAATAATAACACGTTGACCTTGTTTTATTTGTGGAAAAATTTTTTTATTCCAATATGGAACAACACGATTAGCAGTGTCTTCTAAACTTTCGCTTAATGGTAATTCTTGTTTAGTTAATAAATTATAACGAGCGTCATGACCTGGATAACGTTTATCTTCTTGAGATACTTTTGGAGGAGCTATAGAAAAACTACGTCGCCATTTTTTAACTTGTTCATCACCATATTTTTTAGCAGTTTCTAATTTATTTAAACCTTCTAACGCTCCGTAGTGACGTTCGTTTAATTTCCAAGATTTTTTATGAGGTATCCAAGACTGATTTAATATATCAAGAATAATCCACAAAGTATGAATTGTACGCTTCAAAACAGAAGTATAAGATAAATCAAAATATATATTTTGTTCTTTTAATAATCTTCCTACTTTTCTAGCTTCATTGTATCCTCTATCTGATAAATCAATATCAGACCAACCAGTAAAACGATTTTCGCTATTCCAGTAACTTTCTCCATGCCGAACAAGAACTAATTTATTTATAGACACAATAAAATTCCTTAGTAAGGTTACTACAAAGATCATATTATTAATAATAAATGATTAATCAACAATCAATTTCAAGTAAGTTACTTTAACATAAAGTATTTTAATATCTTACTTATAAATTAAAAATGTAAACATAAACTTAAACACATTTAATTATACTTTTATGATTAATCAAATAATCTCATTTTTAAATCTTTTAAAAGTACAATTATTATTATATTTTTATATTGTAATGTTTTAAAAGAATTTAATAAAATATTTAATATTGTTAACTTTTTATAAAATTTTAATATTATGGATATCTATAAAAAAATTAATAATATAAAATAAAATTCAATCGATTATATTAAAATATAGTGTTTATAAAGTAATAAAGAATAAATATTTGATAAAACTAAAAATGTTTGATTTTTATTGTAAAAATACATATATGTAATACAAATCTACACATCATTTATTTGCTTTATACATACGTAATTCAATATTAAATATAAATAAAATATTTATTTAAAATGATATGATTAATTATTAATTCAAAACAATGATTCTATTTATATAATTTAATGAAAAGATTCTTATTTTTTAACATTTTATTTATATCGTTTTTATAAGTAAAAATAAAAAATTATCACAAGGTTTTATCTTATAGTTTATTTTAATTTTAATAATTTTTCTATAGCGTTAATTAACATGCCTGTAATTGAAATTGGAAAAGCTTGTTCAATTTCACGAACGCAAGTAGGGCTAGTAATGTTAATTTCAATTAATTGATCACCAATTATGTCTAATCCAACAAAAAATAACCCCCTTTTTTTTAATTCTGGAGCTATTGCATAAGCAATTTTCCAATCATCATCACTTAAATAACGCGCTTCACCATGACCACCAGCAGATAAATTACCTCGAATTTCGCCTTGAATAGGAATGCGTGCAAGACAATATGGAACTGGTTTACCATCAACTATAAAAATTCGTTTATCACCTTCTTTAATATTTGATATAAAATTTTGTGCTATACAAAGACGTTTACCATGTTTTGTTAAAGTTTCAATAATAACTGATAAATTTAAATCTTCTTGATTGACATGAAAAACAGACTTACCACCCATACCATCTAAAGGCTTAAGAATAATTTCTTTATGTTTACGACAAAAATTACGAATGTCTACAAAATTGCAAGTTACTAACGTATCTGGAATTAATTTTTCAAATGAAGCAGCAAATAACTTTTCATTACAATCTCGTAAACTTTTTGGTTTATTAAGAACTAATACACCCTTAAGTTCTGCATATTCTAGTATATAAGTCGCATAAATATATTCAGCATTAACCGGTGGATCTTTTCGCATAAGGATAACATCTAAATTTTGTAATTCTAAATCTTGTTCGTTAATAAAATTGTACCAATTATTCTCGTTTTCTTGTACATATAAATGTCTTGTACGTGCTTTAGCTTGTCCAGAAGATAAATAAAGATCGTTAATTTCCATATAGTATAAATTCCAATTTCGACGCTGTGCTTCTAACAAAATAGCAAAAGTGGTATCTTTTTTAATATTAATAGAAGCAATAGAATCCATTATAACGCCTAATTTAATCATTTTTTTTTCCTTTTATTTAAACTTCTATACTATAGCTTGTAAATTAATTATAAAAAGATGCATAAAAATATATTTGAATTTATTTAATAACAAATATTAAAAATAATAATAAAATAAACAAAATATATCTATACAATTTAAGAAAATAATATTATTACACAATTAGTTTAAAATATAAATTTAAAAAATTTATAAAAGTAAAAAATATAAATTAAATTTTTTATAGTAATATTTTTATTATTTTTATATAATTTACAATAAAGAATATAATATAATTAACATTTTTTTAGTAAAATATTTTTATTTATGTTATATAAAAATATTTTTAATTTTTTACAATTTAAAATAACACATTATGTATCTGATAAATATTAATTTTAATTATTATTATTTTATTTTTTATCACATTATAAATAAAAATTTATATTAGAATAAAAATGTTTACTTGTATGAATTAAAAATAAAATTTCTTATTTAATATAATTAATAAAATATTTTTATTAAAAAACACTGAGTATTAATATTAATTTTATATAAAATAAAATTGATATAAACTTTTATTTTTTTAAAACAATTTTATTATAATTAATATAATAGCATATAACAAATTATTTTCTATTTTTTAAATATTAATACGTAAATATATATATTTATATGTCTTATGAATAAAACGTTTTTCATGAATACAACTTGTCATGATTTTTTTCATAATATAATTATATATAATTATATTTATAATATTTTATATACATGTCATAATAATTTTTGTTAAAGTTAGAATATTATATATTACATAAAAAATATTATTTACTAAATATTAGTTTTATGTTTAATGAAATAATTAATATTATTAATATCATGATATTATAGAGTTGTATAATATGATAACAATTAAAAATTATAATAATATATTTTTTTAAATAATTTTTAAATAAAATAAAAATAATTCTACAACTTATTTAAATTTTAGTTAATATAAATAAATTAAAGTTTATAATGCGCCCTACAGGATTTGAACCTGTAACCTACGGCTTAGAAGGTCGTTGCTCTATCCAATTGAGCTAAGGGCACGTCTTAGATGTAATAAATAATAATATTAAATAATAATATATAATTAATTTTAAATTGTATTAAAAAGTCAATTTTTTTTTATTATGTTATATATTATTTTGTATAATTTATAAAAAATTTTATATAGTTTATAAAAATAGTTACTATTAAATAAATAGAAATTTTTTTTTTGTAAAAAAAAATAAAAATATACAAAAACATATCTATAATTTTATATGATAAAAATATAAAATATTTTTATTTATTTTATATCAATATATTTTTTGTCTGTTGTATTGATTGTGAAAATATGTTAATTCATTATTTTATATTAAATACTATAAAAAATTTTTATTTTCAATTCAATGTATTACAATAACATTACACTTTACATTAAAATATATTAGTCTTGTTACTATGTTTTAATATCAAATTTTATTACAAAAAAAACATAACATAATTTTAAATCATATATGAGTGTATAAAATGTTTTAATGTATAAAATATTAAGAATATGTTTGAATATTGTTAGTGTTATATTTTTATATTAATTAAATAAATCTAATAAAAAAATTTATGTTAAAAATTTAAGTTATTTATTATGTTTTTTAAAATATAATCAATATTTAATATTAAAATAAATACCATGAAAAATCAATAATAATTTTTTCTATTTTTATGAAATAAAATGATTTTAATGTAGAATTTATTTAGAAATCTTGTTGTAATGCACATCTTAAGATATATGCTATGGAAGATTTTATGTTAAAAATTTTTAATACTTTAACTCATCAAAAAGAAGAATTTAAACCAATTGATTCTGGCAAAGTACGTATGTATGTTTGTGGAGTAACTCTTTATGACTTATGTCATATTGGTCATGGACGCACTTTTATAATTTTTGATGTTGTTGCACGTTATTTACGTTATATTGGATATTCTCTTAAATATGTCCGAAACATTACAGATATTGATGATAAAATTATTCAACATGCAGCAAAAAAAGGTAAAAGTTGTCATCAATTAATTAAAATTATGATAAAAGAAATGTATACCGATTTTGACTTACTATTAATTGATCGCCCAGATCAAGAACCACAAGCTACTCAACATATTAATGAAATAATTGAAATCATTCAAAAACTTATAAAACGTAACCATGCGTATGTTGCTAAGAATGGTGACATAATGTTTTCTATTAAAAGTTATAAAAAATATGGCATTTTATCACGTCAAAATTTAAAAAAATTACAATCAGGTGCACGAGTAAAAGTTAATAATACAAAAAATAATTCGATAGATTTTGTATTATGGAAAATGTCTAAGTTAGGTGAACCAAGTTGGAAATCACCATGGGGACAAGGTCGACCTGGATGGCATATTGAATGTTCTGCAATCAATTTTAAGCAATTTGGTACTCACTTTGATATTCATGGAGGTGGTTCAGATTTAATGTTTCCACATCACGAAAACGAAATCGCTCAATCTAGTTGCGCACATGGAAATCCTTATGTAAATTACTGGATGCATACTGGAATGGTAATGGTTAATCAAGAAAAAATGTCGAAATCATTACACAATTTTTTGACTATTCGAGATGTAATTAATCAATATGATGCTGAAACAATACGTTATTTTTTAATGTCTAGCCATTATCGCAATCAATTAAATTATAATGAAAAAAGTATACATCAATCACGTTCTTCACTAGAACGATTGTATCTTGCATTAAGAGGAACTAATACTTCTATTCAATCTATTAAGGAAGATAAATTTGAAATTCGCTTTCGTTCAGCAATGAATGACGATTTTAATATACCAGTCGCTTGTTCAATATTATTTGAAATTGCTTACAAAATTAACTGTCTAAAAAACAAAAATTCAATAGAAGCTGATAATTTAGGAGCAACAATGCGAAAATTAGCGAAAGTACTTGGTTTATTACAACAACAACCTGAAAAATTTTTACAAAATATTATGATCATTAATCAACCTACAATAGAAAAAATTAAAATTTTAATTCATCAACGCAATAATGCACGAAAAATAAAAGATTGGAAATTAGCTGATACTACTCGTTCTCAGTTAAATGAAATGAATATTGTACTAGAAGATACAAATGAAGGAACTACTTGGCGACACAAAAATTATTAGTTATCATGCATATAATATAATTTTTATACTCTTTTATAAAAAATTATTATTAATATTTTTAAAATTTTGTTAGTACAATAAACAAAATGTTAAGCATTTCATTCTTTTTAAAATTTTATTTTCACAAAGAGTTTTATGTTAGTTAAATGTTATAAAAAAATCATTATTGGATTATATTTTTATAATAAATATTGAAATGAATTAATCAATTATATAATTTATTAAACTTCATTAATGATAAATAATATTATGTAGTTTATTTATCTTACATTAATATTATACGCATGTGCTTCATAAGCTTGCAAAGTATTTTGTAACAATGTAGCAACAGTCATGGGACCAACGCCACCTGGAACTGGTGTAATGTAAGCAGCACGTTTTTTAGCAGAATTAAAATCTACATCGCCAACAATTGTACCATTTTTAAGACGATTAATTCCAACATCTATAACAATAGCACCAGGTTTAATCCAATGTCCCGGAATAAAACTAGGTTTTCCAACAGCAACTTCTAAAAGATCTGCATGTTCAACGTGATAGCGTAAATTTTTTGTAAAACGATGCGTTACAGTAGTGGTACACCCAGCTAAAAGCAATTCCATACTCATTGGTCGACCTACAATATTAGAAGCACCAACTATTACAGCATTTAATCCATAAGTATTAATATGATAACTTTTTAACAAAGAAATTATTCCTCGTGAAGTACAAGGTCGTAACATAGGAGCACGTTGGCATAAACGACCAATGTTATACGGATGAAACCCATCAATATCTTTTCTTGGAAATATACGTTCTACTATATTTATATTATCCATCCAGACAGGTAACGGTAGTTGAACTAAAATACCATCAATAATTGAATTGGTATTTAATTGATCAATTAATGTTAATAATTTATCTTCAGTAGTTGTAATTGGTAATTTATACAAACTAAAAAAAAATCCTACTTCATTACAAGCACGTTTTTTACTAGCAACATAAATTTTTGAAGATGGATTTTCACCAAGTAATATTACGGCTAAACCAGGAGCGCGTTGACCAGCTTGTAATCGCTGTTTTACTTTTTTTGCCACCTGAACTTTTATTTTTTCTGAAAGAATTGTACCGTTAATAATTTTCGCTGTCATTAGCAAAAAGTTTTATCCTGTCAAATGAAACATTTTAATATTTTTAAAATTAAGAACATGATTAGTACTAAATTATTTTTTAATATTACTAATATTGTTTTATTTTATTAAATTGTTTTTTATATAATTAAAATTTATAAAATTTTATTTATGTGATATACATTAAAGTAAATATTTTATACTTTATATTTTAAGATACTTTTAATTGTATAAAAAAATTTACATATATAAGATTTTTTTATTTTTTGTTTTTTTATATATATTTATAATAATAAAATTAAACTAATTTTTACAATTATTTTTTATAAACAATATATTTAAAATATATAATCTAATCATAGTGCGTTTTATTATTTTATTTAATATGTTTAAATTAATTACAAAAATTTTATTCATATTTCACATTAATTAAAATGTTTCTATCATAATATCAATAAATTGTATTTTATAATAAATAATTATTGTTAGGATTTTTTGACATATAATGCAATATTTTAAATAAAATTTAAATAAATAAAATATTAATTTTATTTAATAATATTTATTAGAAATTATATAAAATATATATAACTTTATAAAATAATCATAAAACATAAAAGTATTTTATAAATTAAAATATTTTTTTTATTTCTTCTATAATTTGTTATTATTATACACTCTAAGTTATTATTAATTTGAAATATATAATTATAGAAAGATGAATAATTATTTTAAAATATTAAAAAAATATTTGTTTTTTTATTAACAACATACACATGAAATATTTAAAAAAATAATTATTAAATTAAAATCATAATTAATAAAATGCATATTATAATCTTCAATAATTATCACATAGTTATATTTTTTATATTTTCATAAAAAGATTATTTATTATTAATTTAAAATTCTATGTAATCATAAAAAATTAAAACACTTTAACTAAAATTTTTTATAGATAACTATTAAATATATATTTATAATTTACTTATAAAAATTTATTTAATTAAAAAATACTTACATTTTATTTATTAATTTAATTAATAAAAAAAACATTTAATATTTTAAATATAATTAAAGATAATTTTTACTTCTAAATATAGAAAAATAATTTTATCCAAAAATATTTTAAACTTTAAAATAATTATAATATTAATATTAATACAAACAATTTTAAAATTCTTTTTTGAGTATACTATAAAATTTTAAAAAAACTATTACTTTTTCAAATAACTTGATTATAATATATTTTATTGTATCTTAATTGAATTAAATTCATAGTGGCGCTTTTTGATTATTAACTAATATAATATATTAATTTTTTATATTATATTAAATATATTTTTAAAAAAAATATTTTAGTATGTTAAAATATAATATTATTTAACAATGTATTTTTTTATAATAAAAATTTTTATTTATATTAATTGGAAAAAAATAAATATAACGCAATAAAAAATAATTATTTGAACATATTTTAATTATTTATATTTTTAAGTATTTTTAATGTTCTTATAAAATATTGTAAAGACTAATTAAAAAAACTTACTTACAA
Source organism: Candidatus Ecksteinia adelgidicola (assembly GCA_020541345.1). Taxonomy (GTDB): domain Bacteria; phylum Pseudomonadota; class Gammaproteobacteria; order Enterobacterales; family Enterobacteriaceae; genus Ecksteinia; species Ecksteinia adelgidicola. The sequence goes on from CP045239.1 coordinate 39,539, forward strand.
CATTTTAAATTTTAATAATAAAAATATAAAATATTGCAGTGATTAAATATTTAAAAACATATAAATATATTATTAACTCATTATAATATAATACTAAAATTGTATTTAATACCTTTTTACCATTTTAAATATAGAAAAAATAACAAACAATATATTTATTAATAAGGAATACATACTTAATGCATACACTTTTTATTGCAGATCTTCATTTATGTGAAAAAAAACCAAAAATTGTTAATAAATTTTTATATTTTTTACAACATCATGCAATACATGCTGATGCACTATATATTCTTGGTGATCTCTTTGATATTTGGATTGGAGATGACTATTATACACCATTACATGAAAAGATTATTTCTGCATTAAAAAAACTCACAAATATTGGTGTACCTTGCTATTTTATTCACGGAAATCGAGATTTTTTAATTGGAAAATGTTTTGCTAATGCTAGTGGAGTTCAACTTCTTCCAGAAAAAAAGTATTAACGCTATATAACTATCAAATTTTAATTTTACATGGTGATATATTATGTACACATGATCAATCATATAAAAAATATAAAAAAAAAGTACAAAATCCACTAATTAAGAAAATATTTTTATTTATGCCAATATTTTTTCGAAAAAAAATAGCTAATAAAATACGAGTTTATAGCGACATATCTAACAAAAATAAGTCAAAAACTATGATGGATGTTTATCCACAAATAGTGAAAAAGATGATATTACATCATGATGTTCATTGGATGATTCATGGTCATACACATCAATCAGCAATACATCGTTTATGTTTAACAAATGGTATGGTATACCGTTATGTTCTTGGCGCTTGGGATACTCATGGATCAATAATAAAAATAAGTACCACAACTTTTGAATTAATTTCATTTTTGATTTAGATAATAAATATTTTTATTTATCTTATAATATATGATGTTAATTATTAAATTATTTAAATTAAATAAGTGCTAGTCAATTTAACTTACAAAATTTTTATCTATTAATATGTATATTCTAAATTTTTATCTTATAAAACTAAAATATATTTTTATACTATTATAGTAATTACGACAAAAATTTTATAACATAACTTTTTCATAGTTATAAACTTATATATAATATAAATAAGTATTTATGTAAAAATATGAAATTTTGATTATTTATATAACATCTATATATTGTTTTAATTTTAATACATATTATCTATAAAAATGTTTTATTATAATAATAAAAAAAATATTATTTTTTATCATATCTAAACAATTTATAATTTCTATAATATCTAAAAATACATGTATGAAAAATAAATATAAAATGTTAATTTAAGTTGATTAAAAATAAAATTTTATAAAAAAAACTAAAACAACTAACTATTGACAAGCTGTAGTTTTATTTAAAATCACTCGATCTAAAGAATTAATAATAATCATTTTTTATGCATTAAAATAATTTAAACTAAAATATATTAAATATACTATTAAAAATATACAATAACATTCACAATATTGTACAATATATTTATTAATCATAAAATAAATTCGTAAATTGATATTAATATATTTTTCTATGTCAATAAAAAATAAATTAAAAAAGTAACATTTAATATTTTTTTAACTTTATAAACGAATACAATATAATAATATATTATTTTTATATTTAAAATTAAATTTATTATTTTATACTGGAGGTAATATTTTAAAACAATAAAATAATTATGAATTATTTGAAATAAAATATAAAAAATATATGAATGTTATACAATAAAAAACTTTATTCTGAAATAAAATGTATTATTATATTAAATTATTTTATAAAAATTATATATTTTATAAAATATTAACATTAACACTTAAAAGAAAATTTTTTATTATGCTTATTTATTTGATAAGATGATTTTATTAATTAATGAAACCTTATAATATATTAGAGTATATAAAACTATAAAACATTGATCTTAATATTAATTATAAATACTAATTATATAGTAATATTTTTTATATTTTTACAAAAATTTTTTTTATTGTTATACTAATTTTTAATATATCAAAAACTAATGTTAAAAAAATATTATAAAATAACTAATTAAAATTCCATATAATGATATTATGCTTTTAAAGCTTTATATTTTAATATTAACTACTTCTGTATCAAAAGCATAAAAAGAAAAATAATAAATTAACTTAATTTACAAGTTTTTATCATGAATTTTCAAAATAGACAGTAAATCAAGCATATCTTGTGGTAAATTTGAATGAAACTCCATGGGTGTATTATGCCTAGGATGATTAAAATATAATGTACTTGCATGTAAAGCTTGACGATTAAAATTACGTAATTTTTTAATATTACTTTCTGACATATTTTTTGGTAATCGAGGACGTCCTCCGTATAAAGGATCACCAACTATTGGATGATGTATATGTGACATATGAACTCGAATCTGATGAGTTCGACCAGTTTCTAAGCGAATTCGCAAATAGGTATAATCATGAAAACGTTTTATAATACGATAATGAGTAATCGATGATTTTCCTGTTACATTTACTGTCATATAAGTGCGTTTTTTTAAATGACGAGAAATAGATGCATTGATAGTGCCACCAGAAACCATAGAACCTATTACTATAGCTTCATACTCTCTTATAACATTACGCATTTTTATTTTTTTTATTAATTGTGTTTGAATTGAAGGTGTTTTTGCTATTATTGCTAATCCAGTAGTATTTTTATCTAAACGATGAACGATACCCGCGCGCGGTACGTTAATAATATCTGGATAATAATATAACAATCCATTTAATATAGTATTATTTATGTTGCCAATACCAGGATGCATGACTAAATTGCACGGTTTATTAATTATCATTAGTTCACTGTCTTCATAAATAATATTTAATGGAATATTTTGCGCTTCCAAACTAATAGGTTCTATGATTTTTGCGTTAATGGTAACTACTTCACCTCCAAGAATTTTATTTTTTGGTGTATTTACTATCTTACCATTTACTTGTACATTGCTATTTAAAATCCATTGTTTAATACGAGATCGTGAGTAATTAAAAAACAAATTAGCTAAAGCTTGATCTAAACGACGCCCAAATTGATGTTTAGGAATGATTTCAGCGAGTTGCACTTTTCGAATCATATATATAGCTTCTTAGTAAAAGTTAAACTTTATTGTAATAATTTAATTTATTATAATTACTTATGCAACATTTAAAAAAAAACTAATAATTTTTTTATAATGAAACTTTAAGGATAATTTAAAACGTTATGATTTTTATAAAATGGTTACCGGTATCTATTATATTAATCTTATCTTTAATAGGATGTTCTTTCTCTCAGAATCTTATTTTTGAGAAACCATCTTTAAATATTTATAATACTATCAAAAAAAAATTGAAAAATGGTCATTTCAGAAATGCAATTATTCAACTTAAAGCTTTACAAAATAATCAATATATTTTTGAACCATATTCTCAACAAATTCAACTTTATCTTATTTATGCATACTATAAGTCTGGTCATTTTTTGTTAGCTAAAACATCAATTGATCAATTTATACGATTATATCCAACACATCAAAATATTGATTATGTAATGTATATGCGTGGCTTAATTGATATGAAATTAGACAGTAATATTTTTTATAGAATTTTTAATATTGATTGTTCAGATCGTGATCCACAATATGCTAACTCTGCATTTTATGATTTTATTAAATTAATTAATCAATTTCCTAAAAGTAAATATAGTGCTAATTCGAAAAAGAAATTAATGTATTTAAAAGAACGATTAGCACAATATGAACTTTCAGTAGCAAAATATTATCTTAAACATGATGCTTATGTTGCAGTTATTAATCGTATTGAAGAAATGTTAAAAAAATATCCAGATACCAAAGCAACACGTCACGCACTTCCATTAATGGAGCATGCCTATAGACAATTGCAATTAAACAGTCAAGCTGAAAAAGTAGCTAAAATTATTGCTGTTAATAATCTATAAATATCAATGTAATTAATACGCTAATTACCGTATTTTGTAAAAAATCTATTAAAACTGTTAAAAAATAACACGTAGTTTATTCATATTTTTTAATTTTCATTGAAAATTTGTTTTATTTTATGTAATCTATATATTAAATGATGCTTTTTTTTTTGGAAATTAAATAATTTTTTATACATAAACACTCTTATATTTTAATTCAGTTAAAATGAAAATAACAAATTTAGTTAAATTAATATGTAAAAAATTAAAATAATTTTGTATTTACTACGATTATAATTAATATTAACTTAAATCTATAATTAAATAAAATATTATAAAATTTTAATAAACATGTTCTTTAATTGTAATAAAGTATACAATAAATATTATTGATTATCATAATTAAATTAATATTTTATATATTTGTGACTGTCAAACACTAAATATCTTAAATAGTTAAATTTAAACGTAAAACAAACGTCTTATGTTTATATATAAAACATAAATAAAAATTTTCAAACGTTTTTTATAACATATAGTTTATTTTAATTTGTATTTGTAATACCATATAAACATTTTTAAAAAATTATGTTTTATATTATTAATTTTTTTATAAAATATTATAATATTTTTTTATTGATAACACACTTGTTATTCTTTAAAAAAATTTTGTTAATAAAATATTATTTTATAAATATTAATAAATATTTTCTTATATAATTCAATTTTTTCTCGTTTTTTCGTGTTTTTTTGAATATTAAAATATAGAAATATTTATAGGTTTTTTTAAAATTTAGTATTTTTTTATAAACATTCAATAAATATTTATTATATTAATATTACTTCTTAATTTAATTAAAATAAATATACAATTATTAAAAATTCGTTAATTAATTTAAACAAAAATCAAACTATTTTAGATTTTACATTTAGTATTCCTAAAGATAAAAATTAAAAATATTTAAAAAACTAATATTTTTAAGTTGTAAATAAATTTGAACATCCAATAAACACTACTCAACAGCATAATAATTATTTTTAACAGACCGCAGAAATGACTAATAATTTAGTATATCTTTTTTATCGATTGAAAATATATGCCTATATTTTAAATATTGAAGATTTTTTATTGTTTAATAAAAATCAGACTTGAAATATAATATGTTTGCAATCAATAATGCGTTTGCAATCAAATTTAAACAATAAAAAAACAATTACCAAAAACTTATTTTTAGTTAACATCTAAATAGATCAAAAATTAACGTTATTTTCGACAAATATTCTTAATTTAAATATCCCTAATGCTAATAAAATTATTATATGTAATAATAACAAAAAAATAAAATAACAAACAAAAAAAAATAGCAACAGTTATAAATTAATTATCAAGATATAAAATATAAAAATAAAAAGCAGAATAATAGTATTATATTTAGTATTTATTTTATTAATTATCTTTATTTTATTATTTGTTATTAATTAAACTATTGAAATTATTAGCTTAACGTATAAAATTTAACTTTAATGTAAAAAGTTTGTTTTTAATATTAAATATGATATTAATCATTTTTATAAATTTATTATTTTAATTTATTATAATAACTATATCTAATTTATTACAATAACTACATCTAAATAGATATTTTATACTTACAAATATTTTATGCTTAAGCAATTTTCTTATTTTAAATAATATTTCAAATTTTTCAACGTTTGTCAAATCATATTTTATAATTTTATTTACAAAATTTATTTAAAAAAAAAATTATTAATAATTTTATTACATATTGAACATAGCATAAAGAAAATATGTTGTAATAAAATAATTTAATTCAGAAAAAAATAGAATCATTTTTTTAATATTAGAAATAATATTTTATTTATACGTATAATAATCTAGATTTAAATTTAAAAAAATCAATATTTTTTCATTTTTATAAACATACTATTATTTTCTTTTTTGTTAGTAATAAAATCAATTACTATAATCGAAAAGTAAAAAATTTATGCAATAAAATTTTTAAAAATACTATAAATTTTAACATGTAATAAATATTAAATCTATAATTTATATCAAATTTATAATGTATAATAAATAAACAATAATTATAATAAACTTAAACAATAATTATAATAAATTTATTAAAACAAAAATATTATTCTTTGCGATTAAAATATTTATTGATTATTAACGTTTCATGCTAATTATGATGTTAATAATTCTTTTATTAAACAAATTATTTTATTTTTTTTATATAAACTCTTGACGTATTCTGATTAATACGGTTTAATGCCAGAGCATAGCCCGGATAGCTCAGTTGGTAGAGCAGTGGATTGAAGATCCCCGTGTCCTTGGTTCGATTCCGAGTCCGGGCAAAAAATATTATTAAAAAATTTTTATAACTGTACTAATTAAAAATATTGTAATAATAGTTAATTTCGTTAAAAAAATAATCAAAATCAAACATAAAAAATTAAAACATTTATAAATTATTTAATTCCAATTATTAAATAAAAAAAATATTATAATTAAAAAAAATATTATAATTAAAAAAAACATTATAATTAAAAAAATATTATAATTTCAATAGTTTTAAATTTAAATTTTATTATATGTTCAATTTTATCTTTATAAATAAAAATTAAGATCATTAAAAAACTAAGATGGTTAAAAAACAAATAATAACAAATGTTTAATTAAATTAATATTTTAATAAAATTTTATCAAAAATACTTAATGATTTTAATAAAACGCTTATGAAACACATAATTTAATCATTAAAATATAAAATTCATAATGTAAAATATGAAATTCATAATTTAATAATTAAAAATTTTTTAAATTATTAAGCATCTTCGATGGTTAATTTATATATTAAATTTCAAATATAAAGTTTAATAATAAAAGTTTAATAATAAAAAGTTTAATAATAAAAAGTTTAATAATAAAAAGTTTAATAATAAAATTAATAAAATTAAATTAATCACACATAAAGTGTTAATAATTTTTATATAAAGCAATGTATTTTTATAATCATTTTAATGAATATTTAGTTATTACATTTAAAATGTATTCTAAACAAATGATCTTGTATAATTAAAAATAAAAAAACAAAAATTATCTAAAATAAGATAATATTTTAAATTACTAACATTTATATATGATATTGAAGAATAATTTTTAGTTAAGTTCATTTATCCATATATTAATGTACCATTTATAGTATTTAATAATAAAATTTTTTAGAAAAAACATTATCATTATCTTATTAAAGAATATTTTTTATCATTTTAAAAAATAAACATTAAAAAATAAACATGATAATGTTTTAATCTTCGTAAAGATATAATTTAAAATATATTTGTTAATTTTTATATTTAATTTAATTAAAAAAATAAAACTAATATTTTATGAATATTTTTAAAAAGTTTAATATTTTTATTAATATTTTACTTTAATTTTTCATGAAATAATACAAACTTTAATTTTTCATGAAATAATACAAATACATTGTTTTTAATTAAATTATATAAATACATTAAAATATACAATAAAATTTTTATTTATATATATAAAATTTTTATTGTTTTTCATAAAATATATCTTTAAAAATTAAAAAAAAATAATTTTTAAATTTATTAGTAGTTTTAAATATGAAATACTTTATTAAAATTTTTTTAAAGTATCATAATCAATTAAGATTACAAAATTTTTTACATTTAATAATTAAAAACTATAAATATAATTAAATAATCATTATTATTAATATAAATAACAATATTAATTGAATAAAAAAACAATGTAAATTAGATTTTTTTTTAATATTCTTTTATTTTTATTTTATTAAAATAATCAAAATTTTTTAATTTAAATATATAAAAACATTTTTTGAAATTATCAACTATATAATATTGAATTCATTTAATTATTAATAAAAATATTTAATTATTAATAACAACAATAACAATAAAAACATTAAAAAAAAGATAATGCATTTTAACATATAATATTTTTAATGCTAGATTATTAAAAAAATAAAGAATAATGATCTTAAAAAATAATAAAAAAATATATATTTTTATTATCGTTTTATATTGATAATTAATAAAATAAAAATTACTATATTTAATATAAATAATAATTATTTAATTAATAAATAAAAAAAAATTAAATTTTTATACTGATTCATTGATATAAAATAATTAATTAATATAAAAACTTTAGATTAGATAGATTATAGAAATAATTTATAAAATATTAATTTAGAAAAAATAATTTTTCTTTCTTAAGAACATACGTATTTGTATAGTAATATATAATTTCATATTTAATAATAATGTATAATTTAATATATAAAATTATCTCCTCAAATGATAAACATTTTTAATTTTTGAAATTAAAGTATATAAAAAAATTAATTGGAATCTCTTATGATTAAAAAAAAACCACAACTCCAGTTATTAGAGATCAAAACAAATTATCGAAATGATTCTACTGCTATTTTTAATCAGTTATGTGGAACACGTCCTGCTACACTTTTGTTAGAATCAGCTGACATTAGTAGTAAAAAAAATCTAAAAAGTTTATTAATCATTGATAGTGCTTTACGTATTACTGCTTACGGTCAGACTGTAACTATACAAGCACTAACAATAAATGGATTAATGCTATTACCTCTTTTAGATAAAGCACTACCACATAAAGTTGATATTAAAGCATATTCTCATAGTCGAATATTAACTTTTCCAAAAGATAATTTAATACAAGATGAAGATGCTCGACTTCGTTCATTATCTATATTTGATTCATTGCGAATATTGCTTACACTCGTTGATGCGTCTGCATATAAAAAAGAAGCCATAATGTTAGGTGGTTTATTTGCTTATGATTTAGTTTCTAATTTTGAAGATCTTCCTAAATTATATCAAAATCAACACTGTCCGGATTTTTGTTTTTATTTATCAGAAACTTTATTAATATTAGATCATCAACATTTTTCTGCTAAACTTCAAGCTAGTGTGTTTAATCAATCTATTGAAGAAACAGAACGTTTACAAAATCGTTTGCAATACTTGAAATCAGAACTTAAACGATCATCTCAATCAGTTCCATATCACAGATTAAATATTATAAAATTAAGTTGTAATCAAACTGATGAAGAGTATTGCAACATAGTTCATGAATTACAAAAAGAAATTCGAAATGGTGAAATTTTTCAAGTAGTGCCATCACGTCGCTTTTTTTTGCCTTGTCCTTCTCCACTTGCAGCTTATGAAACACTAAAAATCAATAATCCAAGTCCATATATGTTTTTTATGCAAGATAATGTTTTTACTCTCTTTGGAGCTTCTCCTGAAAGCGCGTTAAAATATAATGGAAGTACTAGACAAATTGAAATTTATCCAATTGCTGGAACGCGTCAACGCGGATACCAAGATAATGGTTTTTTAGATCTAGATCTCGATGGAAGAATTGAATTAGAAATGCGTACTGATAATAAAGAACTTGCTGAACATTTAATGCTAGTTGATCTAGCACGTAATGATCTAGCACGTATTTGTCAAGCAGGTAGTCGATATGTAGCTAATTTAACTAAAGTTGATCGTTATTCATTTGTCATGCATCTTGTGTCACATGTTATTGGTACATTACGCACTGATTTAGATATGTTACATGCTTATCAAGCTTGTATGAATATGGGAACTTTAAGTGGTGCACCAAAAGTGCGTGCAATGCAATTAATTGCCCAATATGAAAAATCACGACGAGGTAGTTACGGTGGAGCAGTAGGTTATTTCACTTCTACTGGTGATTTAGATACCTGTATTGTAATTCGTTCTGCTTACGTTGAAGATGGAATTGCTACAGTACAAGCAGGAGCGGGTATAGTCTTAGATTCTAATGCTCAATCTGAAGCTAATGAAACTCGTAACAAAGCACGTGCTGTATTACACGCTATTGCTACTGCGCATCATGCCAAAGAGGTATTCTAATGGCTAATATCTTATTGCTTGACAATATTGATTCGTTTACTTATAATTTAGTTTATCAATTACGAACAAATCATCATAAAGTAATCATTTATCGCAACCATATTCATTTTAAGTTAATTGATCAACAATTAAAAAAAATGATTAATCCTGTAATAATTTTATCACCAGGACCTGGATCTCCTTCAAGAGCTGGTTGTATGCCCGAATTATTAAAAAATTTATGTGGTAAAATACCCATTATTGGAATATGTCTTGGACATCAAGCTATTATAGAAGCTTATGGTGGACATATTATTCAATCTCATGAAATTTTACATGGAAAAACATCAAAAATTACCCATGACAATAAATATATGTTTTCTTGCATGGATAATCCATTGCTAGTAGCACGTTATCATTCATTAATTGGTATCAATATTCCTGTTGCACTCACTATAAATGCACATTTTAATAACATGGTTATGGCAGTTCGTAATAATCAAGATCATATCTGTGGATTTCAATTTCATCCAGAGTCAATTTTAACACCTCAGGGTTCACAGTTACTTGAAAAAACTTTAAGTTGGATTCTTCATGAATAAAAAAATAATATTTATCATTATTAAATGATATTTATTAAATAATGATAAATAAATTATTAAAAAAATATTTTTATATTATTAACATAGTAAGATAAAATAATAATATTACATGGTTATATCAAAACGTTTTTTACTTATATTCAGATCTAATCATAAATATTTTATATAATATTTAGTATTAATATTCAGTTGCAATAAATAATTTTTTTTATTTGTAATTTTATAATTTTAATAAACACATTATTTTTACAAAAAATATTAAAAATACAATAATATAAGTTAATAATTATAAATTATTATATGATTTTTATTATAATAACGTACATTAAAATAATTTTGCAATTAAAATAATACTATTTTTTTTTATTAATATTTATTTTCATATACATTATAATAAAATATATAACAAATATAAAATTAAAAAGTTTTATCATATAATTATATATAACTTATTTTTTTTAAGTCTATATATAATACTTAATAAAAAGTGTATCTTAATATAATAGTTTATTTTCAGATAATACTTATAAGTTAAGCGTTAAATATTATATAAAAAAATATTTTTTTAATAATCTTTATAATAGAATTAATTATATAAAAAGTAATATATTATAAATTAATAAAATTTTTTTGTTTATATATATTTAAAAAATTCAATATCTTTATGAAGATATTGAAAATAAAAAATTGAAAACGTTAATTTGTTTACCAAAAAAATAAAAAAGAATTTATTGCTATAAAAATAAAAATTTTACACTTACATATTATTAAATGTAGTTTATATTTATTTAATTAGTGAATCTAATAAATAGATTATAAATGTTTTATTTAGAAAGAACATATATTTTTATAACGCATATTTATTTTTTGTGGTATATTATTTTCACAATAACTGAACACTTAAAAATCTAACTCTTTTAATTTTTTAAGGAACAAAAATGCTAATTCTAACTCGTCGAACTGGTGAAAACCTCATGATTGGAGATGAAATTACAGTTACAGTATTAGGGATAAAGGGTAATCAAGTACGTATTGGAATAAGCGCTCCTAAAAAAGTATCAGTGCATCGTGAAGAAATATATCAGCGTATTCAAGCTGAAAAACTTCAAGAAAAAACTTTTTAAAGTTTAATAATATCTTAACATAAATAAAATGCTACTATAATTTTTATTTACTATTTTTTTTATTTTATGTTATTTTAAATTTTTTCAACATATTATTATAATTTTTAATAAAAAATTTATATCTTTATAAAAAAATATAAATTTTATCAATAATTTTAATAAAAAAAACGCAATATTTTAATTATTAATAGTAAAAAAAATAGTATAATATTTTAAAACAATGACATATTTGGTGAGATGGCCGAGTGGTTAAAGGCGCTCCTCTGCTAAGGGAGTATGTAATTAAAATTTGCATCCGGGGTTCGAATCCCCGTCTCACCGTTACTTTGCATCCATAGCTCAGTTTGGATAGAGCACTCGGCTACGAACCGAGCGGTCGGAGGTTCAAATCCTTCTGGATGCATTATTTAAAAATACTTATATTTTAAAAAAGTGTAATATAAATATAATGTAGAAACGTAAAATGTTTTTTTTATAAAAGTTTAATTTTTATATTTTACAATCTTTTATTATGTGTATATTAAAACAATAATATCATTAAAGATTTCTAAAATATTATTTATTAAATAATTTTGTATTAATTTTAAATAATATAAATATTTTTATATTAATAAAATAAATATTAATATTAAATTCTAAAAACAATTTTATGATTAATAACATTATGTATAACGCTTATTATTTATTAAGTAAAAATAACACTACTATTATATAAAAAAATAAATATTAAAATCATAATTTATATTAATTTGATGTAAATTTTATGTTGTTATTAATATTAAAAAAAAAATACAAAACATATAATTATTTTTTTATATATAAAATTATCAGCATAACAAACTATCATCTTTTAATAATATATTAAAAATATTTATAATAAATAAATAAAAAAATAAACATTTAAAATATTAATTTTTATTAACACTGCGTAATTCTTGTATAATTAAATACAAATTTTTATAATATGATATTTTTATATATTATACCTATATTTTATTCTTCTTTTTATTTTTAAAATAAACATTTATCTCAAATGCAATTTATCTTATTTTTATGTATTTTAAAATCTATAATTATTTTTAAATATATGATAGTGACAAAAACATAATGTACTTTAAAATAATAAATTCATATATAAAAATAAAATTAAAATAATCAATTAACACTATAGTTTATAACTAATCAATTAACACTATAGTTTATAACTAATAATAAAATAAATATTTTTCAACAACAAATACAATATCTATTTTTACTTTGATGTATATTCTAATATATTTAATTCATATTTTAAAGATACTCAATAATTTATTGTAATATATATTTCAAATATTTCTAAAAATAAAAAATTCTTATCAAAGTTATATTAAATTATTTAATTGTTAAAAAATTGATATGAACAATATTTGTAAATTTATTATTTTTATATAGGATATTATAAGATATTTATATAAAGTAAATTGACTATTTTTTTAAAAATAAATCCTATAATTATTGAAAATTATTATTTAAAAAAATGTAGTTTATAATATTTTTTATAAACATGTTATTTATATAAAATCAAAATTTTTATATATAAAATATAAAAAAACAAACCATTGATATTCTAAAAAATTTAATAATAATATTTATTTAATTTTCTTAACTTTTTCATTAAAAATTTTTAAAATTAATATACGTTTTAAAATTGTTTTCTCTTAAAAAATATACTCAAATATTGCTATGATTTATAATATTGTTCTTATATATTTATTTTTATAATAACTTTTCTTTATTATATAAAATTTTTATGAGTTAGTTAAATATAGTTTTTATACTAATATTTATTGAATAATCTATCAGAAAAGCATAAATTTTTTATAAAACATTATATATAATAAGATAGACATGTTACGTAAATATTAATTTTTTTGTGCTATAAAGATATATTATATGTTGTTTAAAATTGTTAAATGTTTACTCAATATTAAACTTTTTATTATGTTAAAAAGAACAATGAAAAACACAATTATAAAAATTTCAACAATATACTAATTTTAGTAAAAATATAATTTTTAATATTAAATCGATACAATAAAATGTAATATACAATACTTACTAAAAAAATAAAAATAAAATAATAGGTAATAATTTAAATAAAATGTATAATTTTTTAAAAAAAATTATATTTATAATAAAAAAAAGTGTAATTTTACTGATAATCAATAACACTTGTTCTAAATATAATTAAATATTATATAAAAATATACAAATAAAATTTTAATAAAAAATTAGTAAAGTTTTTTATAAAATATTTAAGAAATCAAAAATTAAAAAATTTAAATATCAATATCATTACATACTTATAAAAATTTTTAAAAAATTTTAACAATATTTATAAAAAGTTGAACATTTCTAAAATAAGCAGTAATATAAAGATATTTTTTTGTATATACTATACTTAATTAACAATAATTTTGATTATATTTGTTTTAAACAAAATTTTAAAAAAATGTGTATAATGTTATATTTTATTTTGATAATTTTTATTAACTATTTTTTATTTTTTTTAAAAAAAAAATATTATTATATCTAATTTATTTTTTTAATATATAAATTTACTTACTTATTTTACATTAAAAAGTATAAAAACTTTTTTATAATAATATTTTTAAAGTATAGTTAACTACTTTTAAAAAATTTATAAAATTATTGTAATTTTATACATTTAACAACACTAAAAGAATAATTTTATATTTAAGATAAGTCAGATAAAAAGATCAAAATTTATTAATCTTCAAAAAATATTACTTTCAGACTCTGACATTATGTTAATATTTTAAGTAGAATTATTGTTATATTATAATATTTATAAAATTTTAATATAAAAACTTAAATAAAAAAATAACATATAATTATTTTTAAATTATAGAAAACATTTAAATAAACAATCATGTTACTATTTTAACACTATATATAAAATTTTAAATAATAAATTGTATACATTTTGATAAAAATTAATAATTTTTATTATAAATTTTAATATATGATAGTAATATTACTAAGTAACTGAAGTTTAATTATTTCTTAAAAATTTAAATAATTAATTTATTTTTTATAAATATTTGGATACTGATATAATGATTAATTTTATTTTATATTAAAAATTATATATTTTATAAAAAATTTATAATAAAAATTTTAAAATAATGAAAAATATATTTTGTTTTAAAAATTTTTTATTAAAAGATAATAAAATATTATAAATAATGTTTATATTATAATAGTCAATTATACGTAATATGATATAAAAACATAATAATATTCTTTTTAATGTATTTACAATATTATTTAAATTATTTTAAACATTTTAAATTTATAAATTAATATCTTTCTTTAAAATTATTTAATATTTTAATTTTTTATAATATGGATATCTATTATAATATTGATATCTATAATGTTAATAAAATTAATAAAAACACATTGATGTATTTTTTTAAGAACATAATGTTAATATTAGTAATATTATATTCTTTATAAAATATATTTAATTTTAGACATATTTAATTATTATTTTTAAGAGCTTGTTACAAAGAAATATAACAACGTTTAAATATAACTATTTAACTTTTATATAAATTAAAAAATAAATTTAATTAATTAAAAAATCTATAAAAATAGTTTTTAATTTATTGTATGTCTAATTGTATAAATTATTTTGATATCTAAATATATTACTTTTATATTAAAATACACAACAAAAAAATAATAATTATTTAAGTTAATTTATTATTTAATCTATAAAAATATTGATTCAAGATATGATTCTTTTGGAAAAAAAATGAATAAAATCATAAAATGGAAACCAAATGCATCAATTACTAATTTATTAAAACGAGCAAAAATATTAACAAAAATTCGTAAATTTTTTAAAGATCGTAATATATTAGAAGTTGAAACACCTATGATGAGTCATAGGACAGTAACTGATGTATACTTATCATCATTTAAAACATATTTTGTAAAACCAAATAGTAACAAAAAAATTCTTCTGTATATGATTACTAGCCCAGAATTTCATATGAAACGCTTGCTTGCTGCTGGTAGTGGCGCTATTTATCAATTAGGACGAAGTTTTCGTAATCAAGAACTCGGACCATATCATAATCCAGAATTTACTATTTTAGAATGGTATCGACCTTATTACAGCATGTATAAAATCATGAACGAAGTTAATGAATTATTAAAAAAAGTTTTAAATTGTAATAATGCAGACATGCTCTCTTATCAAGAAATATTTTTCAAATATTTTAACATCGATCCTATTTTATTAAAAAAAAATCAACTACTTCAATTAATAACTAAACTGTCTTTAAGTAATGTTCCTAATTATCAAGAAGACAAAAATACTTTGCTACAATTATTATTTACTATTGGCATAGAACCTCATCTTGGAAAAAAAAAACCAATTTTTATATATCATTTTCCAGCTGATCAAGCAGTATCAGCAACAATTCATCCTAATGATCACAAAATAGCAGAACGATTTGAAGTATACTTTAAAGGTATTGAATTAGCAAATGGTTTTCATGAACTCATTGATTATCAAGAACAATATCAACGATTTAAAAAAGATAATCAACAACGTGCACTACGAGGTTTTTCAAAACAATTAATCGATAATAATCTTTTAACTGCCTTACAACATGGAATTCCAGATTGTTCCGGAGTAGCGATAGGTGTCGATCGATTAGTAATGCTTGCGATTGGCGCTAAAAATTTAAATGAAACATTATCTTTTTCTATAGACCGTGCATAAATTTTTATATAGAAAATGTTTTAGTTTTATATTATTTTCTATTAGAAATAATAATCATATATTATTTTGTTTTAAATTAATATTTTTTCATAAGTAATAACTTCAACTAAAATATTATTTCGTATTATTTAATCGTAATAATAATTCACTACGTACTTGAAATGGTGGATAGGGTAGAGTAATATTATGTTTTTTATAACCAGAAAGAATTAACTGATGAATTTCATGACGCAACGGCATGCGATGTTTCATTTCTGCCACATAAACACGCAACTCAAAGATTTGAATACCTTGTTGTAAATTCACTAAATATACTTCAGGACCTGGATTGTCTAATACTAATGAACAAGAGGTAGCAGCATGACTAAGAATGTTAGTTACTTCTTCACTGTTAACATCAGCTGGAGCAGGTATAGTAAGTACTACTCTAGTTAACGTATCTGATAATGACCAATTAATTAATTGCTCAGTAATAAATGCTTTATTTGGTACAATAATTTCTTTTCGATCCCAGTCTGAAATAGTAGTTGCACGAGTATTGATTTTAGTAACAGTGCCAGTTAAATTTCTAATTGTTACTGTATCACCAATACGTATTGGTTTCTCAAAAAGAATAATCAAACCAGAAATAAAATTAGAAAAAATCTCTTGCATTCCAAATCCTAATCCTAAACTTAATGCTGTAATAACCCATTGTAATTTTGACCATTCAATACCAATCCAAGAAAAACTAAACACTGAACCAAATACCAAAAGAAGGTACTTAGTTATAGTAATAACAGCATATCCAGTTCCTGGCGCTAATTCTAAATGTTGCAGTACTGCTAATTCTAATAATGCTGGTAAATTTCTTAAAAGTTGCATAGTAATAGTTAAGATTAAAATAGCAATTAATATAGCACCTAAAGTAATTGGATGTGTTATTTCTATATTATTAGTTTTTGAAGTAACATTCCATAAAGAGATATTTTCTATAAATGAGAAAGCTGAATGAATTTCTGACCATAATATAATTACTGACACTAATGCAATCATAGTAAGAATTGATCTAACTAGTTGTAGTGATTGAGCGCTAATAGCATCTAAATCAATTTCTATATCATCTATATCTATTAAACTTTCAATATTATTTTGAACACATATTTCTTCTTCTCCTCCTTCACGTATACGCTGTGACAATATTTCTGCTCGTCGTTGTTTAGCACGATCAAAGGCAATTCGTCGTCTTTGAATTAACATCCATCGACGAATAACATAATAAATTATAAGCAAGAAAAACCAGATAACAACTGAAATCTCTAATCGAACTAATAATGCTTGTGAAGTAGTCAAATAACCTATAGAAGAAGCAAACACTGCTATTAATGGGGCTAATAATAATATTCTCCATAAAACACGATTCATGACATTATTAGAAGAGCCTTCTTTATCTAAGTATAACGGAATTCCAGTACATTTTAATCTATGAGTAATAAGAACTAAAGAAAAACAAAGTCCAATAAAACAAAGTCTTCCTAAAGAATTCATTAAATCATATTCTTGTAAAGAGTTGCACGTAATTAACCCCATAAGTAATGGTATCATTATCAAAACTAACATTTTATAATAACGTACAGTTAGATTAATTTGCTTAATAGGCCAACGAAAATGTCTAATGAATAATCCTTGTGGATGTGCAAACATCTTGCATATCATGCATAACCAAAGAATTGGTAAAACGTTAATAATACCTTGGCCTATTGCTTCCGTTATTTGGTAATCCCAAGCTTTTTTTAAATAAAGTCCATATATTGACCATAAAATTGGTATTGGTAATACTACTAACATTGATAAAAGAACAGTATGTAACGTTAGAAGAAATGTATCTTGTGTCACTTTACCAATTTTATTACTAGTACGTAATAAAAATGCATAATAATATTTTCTTGAAATAATGTTCATAATCATTAATAAAAAAGTACTAAAAATTGGAATTAATGTTTTTGGATTATTAATTATTATTGAAAAAATATGTTTTATCTTTATTAAGATATTTGATGATGTTAAAAGATGTAAATTGTTTTTGATATGAAATAAATAAGAGAAATGAATTGGATAAATATTTGGGACCCAAAACAAGTAACGATGAGTAGCATCATAAATTTTATATAATACTTTAATTAATTGAACATTAGCTAATTTTAGCTTTTGCATTTCTTTTAATTGATTATTAGAATTAGCAAGTAATAAATCAAGTAATTTAGATTGAATGTTAAATTGTTTATTAATGATATAATATTGACGATCTTTTATATGAGTAATATTATTATACTTAAATTGATTTTGTTTCAATTCTTCTAACTGCATTTCTAATTGTAAATGTTGAACACGCAATTTAATAATACTACTATCTACTTTCTTTAAATGTGGCATTTTTGGTAAAACTGTTACTTGAGCTCGAAGAGCTTGACCTAATATTGAAGAAAAACCAAGCCATTTTGATTGTTTAATAATAGTAGTTAATGTTTGGTGAACTTGCAAAGTTTGAGCTATAACGTGCTGTTGTTGAAAAATAATTAAATTTATTTGATTTATTTGATTATTGAGCATAACAGAAAGCATGTGATGCATTTCCATTTGATCTATTATTTTTTTTGATAAATTATGTTTTTTATTTTTTAGAAGTTCATTTTTTTTTGATAACGCTTTAGATGTTAATTGACGTTCAGTGTATAAATTATTATTTAGCGATAATAGTAGAGCATTGATTTTATCATAATGTTTTTTATAAATATTATTATATGTTATAAATAATTTTTGATAATTGTTTGAATCTTGTAAAGTTTGAAACTTATTAAGTTTAGATGCAATGGTATCTATTTTAAACAAAGTTAACAAGAATGGAAAATGTGATATGAAAGAACAGTTGGTTAATTTATTAGTTACTTTATTATTTTCTCTAAAAAACAATTTATTTAGATTAATATATGGATTTTCTGTATTAGTAAAAAAATTAAAGAATTTTTGTATATAATTTTTTTTTTTCTTTAATAAATGCATGTTTGATGATAAAAAATCATTCACTTGAAGCATTCTGTTTTTTATAACGTTTTTCGAAAAAGTATTAAAATTCTTTAATAATGTTTTATTCTTTTTTATGATTAATTGATCAATAAAATTTATTTTTTTTAATGAAAAATTACTAATTAGTTGTCGATGTTCTTTAATATTCAGTTGTGATAATTGATTTCCTAAAAACCAGAATACGGTGTTATTTATTGTATGAATTATTTCTGAACTATCAGATGCATTTTTAACATTTTGAACTACTTGAAATCTTTTTTCAAAATAAGTATTAGCTTCTTCTGAAATAGATGGCAATATTAGATGAAATGCTAAGTTACTAAAAAATAGTATATTAATAAGCCACACAATATGTATCTCTTAACGTCTATGGCATAATTTATCAGAAGTGATAAGATGAGAAGAAATTTTAGCTAGAGCTTTTCCTATTTTTGTACAACTACCTTGATGCAAATATGATAAAAATTGTACGCTATTTAAAACAAATAGATTAATAACTGTCGAACCAAGGTTAAAACGACCCATCTCTTCACCTTTTTTTAATTTAATTGAATTTTCAATGTTTTTTTCTGGATAAACCCAATGTTGAATGCCATTATGTTTATTTGGACCAGAAATTAAACCTGCCCAAATTGTTTCAATACTACTGACAATCATAGCACCGACTAAAATTTGTATCATATAACCGATAATTGTTTCGAATACGCAAATAACTCTTTCGTTTTTTGAAAATAAATTAGGTATATTAGAAGCGGTTAGTGGATTTACTGAAAAAAGAGTACCTGGAACATAAATCATTTCACGAAGTACACCATCACATGGCATGTGTATACGGTGATAATCTCGCGGTGATAAATAAGTAGTTACAAATAAACCATGACAAAAAATATTTACTAATCTAGTATTACCAGCTAATAATCCTTCTAGACTATAATTATGTCCTTTAGACTGAAAAATTTTTTTATTATTAATTAAACCAATTTGACTAATAATTCCGTCGGCAGGAAAAGATAAATAATTAATGTTTTTAATAATTGGTCGAGCATCTTTTCGTAATGATCTAATAAAAAAATCATTGATAGTTAAATATGAAGACAAATCTGAATTTAAAGCTAATTTCATATCTATATTATAGTAACGAACAAAAATTTTAATTATTATATGAGTAAATTGGCCCATTTTTTTAGTTGAAATCCAACCAACTAAACGGGTGAGCATTAATTTTGGTAAAAAATATTGTAATTTACATTTAATATTTTCGAACAAGCGAACCTCTAATATGAAAAAATAAAAATATATATTTAAGTATATGTTTATTAAAAATAATTTGATTTGTAATTATTATTCTATTTGATTTGTAACTATCATTTTATGAAAATAATATAATTTGTATACTGTTATTTTATTTATTGTTAAATGTATACTGATAACAATTATCAATTTTTAAAACTTAATTTATCTTAACAAGAAAACTATTATATCTTTATACTTTCATTATTTTTAATTAAAAGTATTTACAATTAAAAGTATTTACATTAATAATAACAAAATGCATTAAAAGTTTAAATATTTTTTAACTATCTTCTTGTTATTAAGTGGTATAAATTTACCTTATTTTTTAAGCAAGTTAATACAATTTTATAAAATATAACAATGTAATAATTTTTATTAAATTTGCAAAATATAATTAAAAAAACATTTTTTTAAAATTAAATAACCAATATAATAATACTAAATTTATAAATTAAAAACGTATTAATTAAAAATTATATATTTTAATAACAATTTTTTGTAATATTTAATCATTTTATTTTTTAATTTAGTACGTATTCAATACATATTTAATATTTGTAAATTTAACGTTTTTTAATAAAGATTTTGATTTTAAAAAAACGTTTACATAAATTTATAACGAAATATTTCTATACAACTATCTAACGAAATATTTTTATATAACTAATATATTACGATTTATAATTTTGTAAAAAAATTAAATGTATATACAATTATTTTAAAAAATTTTGTTACTAAAAGAATAAAATTTTTTAAAAATTATTTTTAGATATAAAAAAACTCTAAGTTAAAAACAATTTTATTCATTTTATATAATAAATAATATTTATTGCATATCTTTAATATTGTACATCAAAAAATTAGTCTAACAATTAATATAGTCTAACAAAACAACAATCATATTTATAAATATAATGTATATATTTCAATAAATTATGTCAAAAATTTAGTATTCTTCTAAATTATGTATCATAACTCTGCTTATTATCTAATTATATATTATAATACTGCTTAGTGGTTTTAAAACCTTATTAGTTTTTAAAAACATTGAAAATAAAAGCACTATTATTATTAATATAAGTATTTTATAACACTATTACATTACTATTACTATTATATTACTATATATCACTTTATCTTTGTACATTTTTTTTTAAAAGCTATTTGTTTTATTCATATTATAAGATTTAATGTTATATTGATAACGCATATATTTTATATTATGGTATCTTAATATTTAATAATATCACTTATATTTATTTAATAAAATAAATTATTTATTATATAATGAAAGTTAGTAACATATGTCAATTTATAATAATAACATACGTCAATTGATAGTAAATAAATAATTTTTATAAACATCTTTCTTATAAAGAAACCTGTATTTATAATATATATTTAATTTTTTATTAATAGGAAATTTTGTGAAAAAAGATGAAGAAAATCTGATTTGGATTGATCTTGAAATGACTGGACTAAACCCAATATATAATCGTATTATTGAAATTGCTACATTAATTACTGATAAAAATCTTAATATCTTAGCTGAAGGACCAGTTATCGCTATACATCAATCTAATAAACAATTAAAACTAATGGATAAATGGAATAAACTAATTCATACTAGTAACGGATTAATAAAACGTGTTCAAGTTAGTACTGAAAATGAGCACACTGCTGAAATAGCGACTCTTTCATTTCTTCAAAAATGGGTGCCAATGGGAAAATCTCCCATTTGTGGTAATAGTATAGGACAAGATCGTCGGTTTCTTTTTCAATATATGCCTATATTAGAAACTTATTTTCATTATCGATCTTTAGATGTTAGTACTTTAAACGAATTATCATTGCGATGGAAACCAGAAATTCTTAATAACCTTAAAAAAAAAAATACACATCAAGCTATGGTTGACATATATTCATCTATTGATGAATTAGCATATTATCGTAAACATTTTATTCAATTATAATTTTTTAGTATTGTGTAAAATAATTTCTTGTAGCTTAATATTTTATCTAATATTTATTATATATAATTTCAATATGTTTTAAAAATTTTTTCTAAAAATATTTATCTTACAATATTGTTTATCATGCTATTTTTTTTTATTAAATAACTCACTTAATATTTTATTAAAAAATTTTGAAATGTATTTATATTGTAGTAATATCTTTTAAAAAAAATGTATAATACTTGAATACATTGTATATAAAATTATAAAAATATTTTAATTTATCTTTATATGAAGATATGACTTTACATATAAAATATATTTTTGATCTTAAAAATGTATTTTAGTAATTAAAATATTCTACAATTATATTTAACAAATTATATTTAATAAATTTAAAATTGATTTCTATGTTTTAAAAAAACATAAAACTAAAAAATTTTTGTATTGATTCATATAATTCTTTCGTTCTATATTTAATAATAATTAAGAATATTATAATATAAAAATTTTATTTTTTAGACATAAAGTAGTAATTTCGATTTAAGCTAAATATTTTAAAAATATAACATGCTAAGTACTCTTGCTTTAATAATATAAAGTTGTTAATAAGATTAAATAAATAATTTTTATTTATATAATTTTTATTTATATAATTATTTTAAAAAATAAATGTAATTTACAGTTATTAAACTATAAAAAACTTATAATAAATTGTGCTCTAACTTACTGCTATAGATTTATTTAGTTAATTAATTAATAATTAGTTAATATATAGTTAATCATCAATGTAATCTTAATCATATTAATAATTTGTAACAAAATATTTACTATTTTTTAATAGTTTATTAAATTATTCTTTTTAAAAAAAGAATAATTTTTATAAATCGCTTTTAACGTAAGAATATATTATTTAATTTTATAAAAAATAAAATTTATATTACAATTTTTAAAATAAATATAAATATAATTTATATGTTTATCTTAATAAAAATATTTTTTAGTTTTATAGTAACATTTTAATTAATATAATATTCATATCATTGTTAAAATAATTAAAATTATAAAATAAAAAATATACAACAATTAAACAATTTTTATTTATCAGATAAATTATTATAAATAGTTTAAAAAAAATTTAAAAATATTTTTAAAAAATGTTATTAAATAATATAATTATTTTACAAAATTTTATTTAAAGTTAAAAATAAATTTAAACTAATATATTTAAAAAATCAATGTTTGTACTTTCAATATTAATAATTTGCTCTCTTATGTATGTTTTTTTATTTAATTATAGGTATCACCTTCTTGATATTGATAGTATAAATACATTTTTTAATTTATTTTTTATTAGTACAATAGTAAATAAAAAATAATTAATTTTTTTTAATTTGATTAACATTATAATATTTGAAATATTTCTTTATATTTTAACTGTATATTAATTTATTTTTTTATTTTTTATTTTTTTTATGGTCTTTATAGTGATTTTATAAGTTTATTTAATTAAAAAACAACTAAGACATATTAAACATTTTTAAGAACTAAAATATGTAATATTTATAAAATATTAAACGTTAATAAAATTGATATAACAATTATGCATAAATATTATTTTTATTACTTTTAAAAACAGAAAAATAACTAATGTTTATTGTCCTCTTAGATCAATTAATTTATTAAAATAACTAATTAATATATGAATCATAATTTCTACACTTGTCTATTTTTTAATTGAAATTAATTTTTAAACATTTAATGTAATTTTTATACTTGACAAAAAATATAATTCACATATATTAATTATATTTTATAAAAATAGTTATACATTTTTAATGTTTAAAACAGAAATTTAAATTGTATGATTTTTATAAAATTTTATAATATAATAAAAAAATTTTATTTTTTATTTATTAAAATTATATTTAAGTTTTACTTTAAATCCTCTAAAATTAATTTTTATAAAAATATAGTATTTATAGTTTTATTAATTTATTGTTTTTATATAACAATAACTTTTTTCTTTATTATTATTTTAATCAGATACTATCATTTAAATTCAATATGAAAATAACATTATCACCTTCAGTGCGATTTAAACAACAGACGATGTTATTCCCATTTTATCTTGTTTTGTTTGAGTTCGCTACTTACATAGGCAATGATATGATTCAGCCAGGCATGTTAGCAGTAATTGCGGATCTTAATGCTGATGCCACATGGGTACCTACGTCGATGACAGCTTATTTATCTGGTAGTCTTGTTTTTCAATGGTTATTTGGGCCCCTTTCAGACCATCGTGGCCGTCGACCCGTCATGTTAGCTGGAGTAGGATTTTTTACCTTTTCTTGCCTGATTATATTATTAGTTCATAATATTGAACAATTTATTTTTATACGTTTTTTTCAAGGCATTGGTCTATGTTTTGTTGGTGCGGTTGGTTATTCTGCTATTCAGGAAACTTTTGAAGAAGCATCATGTATTAAAATTATGGCATTAATGGCTAATGTAACGTTAATTGCACCATTATTCGGACCATTAGCTGGCACTGCTCTTATTAATTTTATTTCATGGCAAAGTATGTTTATATTAATTGCAGTTCTTTCATCTATTTCTTTTTATGGATTATGGAAAGAAATGCCAGAAACAGTTATATTACAAAATAAACCGTTTTCTTCTATTAATTTATGGCATAATTATTGTAAAGTATTAAGTAATCGTAAATTTATTTATGGTGCACTTTCAATAGGTTTTTCTAGTTTACCATTATTAACTTGGATTGCTGAATCTCCAGTTATTTTAATTCGAGATGAAGGTTTATCAACTCTGAAATATGGACTGTTACAAATTCCAATATTTAGTGGATTAATTTTTGGTAATATAATTCTAACACGTATAGTTATTAAAACACAAATAGAAAGTATTATAAAACAAGGTATATATCCAATTATATTTGGGTTGTTTATCGCTACATTATCAACTGTATTTTATAATCACGCCTACGTATGGGTAATTGCTGGATTAAGTTTATATGCATTTGGTATAGGTTTAGTAAACACTGGATTGTATCGTTTAACACTATTTAGCATTAAACTTAGTAAAGGTGTAGTATCTTCCGCTATTGGCATTTTTAGTATGTTAGTATTTACTATTGGTATCGAGTGT
This sequence comes from Candidatus Ecksteinia adelgidicola, assembly GCA_020541345.1. GTDB lineage: Bacteria > Pseudomonadota > Gammaproteobacteria > Enterobacterales > Enterobacteriaceae > Ecksteinia > Ecksteinia adelgidicola. The sequence goes on from CP045239.1 coordinate 65,510, forward strand.
TCTAAAATTGCTTATTCACAAGGTGGAAACACATTATTTAATTGTTTTAATTTAATAAGTGGTTTTGTTTGGTTTATTTTAATCATTTGTTTTTTTAATAAGAAACATAAGACTATTTCTAAATAATGGTCTTTATATTTAAAATATGTATATTTAAAGAATTATTTTCATATTAAAATGTTATTATTCATATATTTTAACATATTGTAATAATATGTAAGTAATTTTATAATACGATAATGATAATTTTAATATAACTAACATATGAATATTTTAATAAGTAAATTACATTAATATATTTAATAATATTATTTTAAATATGAATAATCTAACTAATACAGAAGATATTAATTTTTATGTAAATTAAAAAATTTTTTAAAATTTTTTAGTTTATTTTAAAAAAATATGATGATTAAAGATCTTGCTACTTTAACGAAATAGTTTTTGGACTCTAGATATATTTTTTAACAATACTATTGCATATTAAATTTTTTATAATGTAAAATTATTATTCATAAAATTATTTAAAGTATTCATTTTTTATGTTATATAAAAATTACTAAGATGAGTACATAAATAATAATTATTTTAAATCATTATGTAAATTTTTATTTAATTATTTATTAAAGTTAAACAAAGAAATAAAAATGTTACTATAAAATAAATATTTATCAATACTTTTATTATTTTATAAATATAAATTTTATAAGTTTTTACATTAGTTAATTATAAAATTATTATTATACAATAAACTTTCAAATGTAATGTATGAATAAAGGTCGCAATTTTTTTTTAAAATAACAAACTACTAATTTTATTAACTTGTTTAATATTAATACTCGATATAATATTTAACTAAAACTAACAGTTATATGCAATGAATATTTGTATATAATTATTAAACATAATAATGCATAAATAAACTTTTTAATACTAATATTAAATAGTAAAATATATAATAACTTTAATTTTATTCATTAAGGTATAGTATTATTTTTTTAATTGTATAATAATATATACAATAAGTTTTATAAAAATGATATTATACACAACTTCATATAAATATTACTATTAGTTATGTAACTGTTAACTAATTATGTAAATATTAACTGCATTATTTATATTTTTTTAAATAAATCATATACGTGTACAATGTGTTTTTATTTTAAGATATATTATATCATAATTTTATAGATGTAAGTTTATTTATTATTTTATAATTTGTATAATTTTTTAAATTATATAAAAATATAATTATGTAAAAATATTATTATATTTTATTTTTTAAAATTTTATTTTTTTACTAATAATTTAAAATTATTAAAATTTTATGAATTTTGTAAAAACAAAACAAATTTTATTTATTATTTAATTATTTAGAAATAAAACAAATATTTTAATACTTACTAAATCAATGTTATTTATATAAAAAGTAAATATAAAATAATTTTATACTATTACACTAACATAATTTTTATATTAATCTTTAGTATTTATCATAAAATAAAAAATATTATATCTTGATTTCATAAAAAAATTTTTATAAAATGTTATAAAAACTATTAATTTTATTCTCAATAAATAAATATATCTTAAATTTTACTATCTTGAATGCGCATTATATTTTTTTAAATGATTTATCAATAAACATTATAGAAATTTGCTATTCTCAAAAATACAGTAATATATGAATTGCAATAATAAATTAATATATTTTTTTTAATGTATAAAAATATTTATTAATATATTTAATATCATCATTAATCAATATACTTAATTATAAAATAAAATCTATTCAAAATTTTTATATACTATATCTTTAACTACAAATTAAATATCAAAAACATATTTTACATTTATTTTTATTAAGTATAAACTTTCTTAAATTGTAAGACATGTAAAACATATTTTTATGTATTTAAAGAACAACCTTCAAATAAGAAAAGTATTTTTATATGATGATTTAATAAAAATTAAAGTATTCAATAAATAACAAAAATCTTACTTTATTTAATTTTTTTATAGTATGAATATACTAAATATATTTTTAGTATGAATATACTAAATATATTTTTATATTATTATAATATTTTTTATTTTTTACTAATTTTAATTAATGTATAAAATTATTAATTTATATTAATCAATAAAAAAAATTACTTACGAAAATTAAGAATGTATATTTAATTATAATATTTTATAAAAATTATTTTTAAAATAAATAATATTACTAACAAGAATAATATAAAAATACTTATAATATAAGAAGTATTAATTCATACAATTTTTATATAAAATTATTAATTAAAATTTTATTATTTTAATTAATAAATACTATTTTCATAAAATAATTAATATTTATATCATGTTAACATTAATAGTATTGTTTTAAACAATAGAACAATAACTAAAAATTAATAAAGAATTAATAAATAATTGTTTATTTTATAAAAAAATGTAAAAATATATATTATAAAATAAAATAATTAATCAACTAACTAATGCAATAAAATTTGTAAAATAAAATATTTTATTTCAAATATTATTAAATACTTTTTATTTTAAAAAGAATATAAAAATAAATGTTTTCTTTTTATTAGTAATAAATTTAATTTTTAATGCATTTGTTACATTAGATAACAAAATAAAGATAATTATTTACTTCTTTATACTAAAACATTTTGTATTAATAAACACATAAAAATAAAAATCATATTCATAATTAATATGTTAAAATACACTTTAATATAATAATAAATTAATTTTAAAGGTTTAATATAATTATGACTTCTATAGGTATTTTTTTTGGTAGTGATACTGGTAATACAGAAAATGTTGCTAATTTAATTCAACAAACTCTTAATACCCAATTCAATCATCAAGTTTCTGAAATTTATGATATATCCAAAAGTAACAAAAAAAATTTAGAAAGTTTTGATATTTTATTATTAGGTATTCCAACATGGTATTATGGTGAAGCACAGTGTGATTGGGATGATTTTTTTCCAACACTTAAAACAATAAATTTCAATAAAAAAAAAGTTGCATTATTCGGATGTGGAGATCAAGAAGATTATTCAGAGTATTTTTGCGATGCTTTAGGTATTCTTCGAGATATTATTAAACCACTAGGTGCGACTATTATTGGAAATTGGCCAATTAAAGGATATAAGTTTGAAGCATCTAAAGGATTAATAAATAATAATAATTTTATTGGATTAGTCATTGATGAAGATCGTCAACCAGAACTAACTAATAAAAGAGTTACATCTTGGGTTATACAAATTATACAAGAATTAAACATACAAAAGAAATGAAATAAAATATTATATAAATTATTTAAAATTTAAAAATATAAATTTTTTAAAAGTCTTTATAAATGAAAAACAAATTTCTATATTATTTTAAATAAACTATCTTTTTAACTGTTAATTAATGATATTTAAAATATCATACAAAAAAATAATATTTTATAATTTATTTTTTAAGTATTTTATTATTTTAACTTTACTATCTTTAATTTACTAATAATAAAAATTATAATAGATATAATCTTTGTATTTAAAATATTTTTAAATATTTATTATAAATTAAAAATATTATTAACATATAATAAAATCAACAATAATTAGTAGATGCTTATTTTTTATTATATTTTTATTAATTAAATATATTAAATTTTTTTATAAATAAAAAAATTATATATTTATATTTTAGATTAATAATTTATTTTTTTAAATAATTGATATTTAATCAAACATATATATTTTTATTTTCTATAAAATAATAAAGACATTTATGTAGATATGATTTTTATAAAATAAAATAAAAATTGTTTATAAAAAAATAAATGTTGTTACTTAATATTCTTTAATATTTTATATATAAAAAATAATCGTGTTTATAAAAAATATTTATAAGAACTATATTTTTATTTCAAGAAGATTAATAAAAATAATATAAAATTATAAGTATTAAAAATGATTATTAAAAATCAATTTTTAAATGAATATTTTTAAAACAATAAAAAGTTAAAGAAATCATTAAGCAAAACAACAAATATTTTTAAAAAAAATATCATATAAAATAATAAACAAAAACATTTAAATATTTACTTTATGAAATATTAATTTTATCAATAAATAGAATTTTTCTACAATAAAAATTAAATATTAATATAGTATCTATTTATTTAATTATAAATAAACAATTATTTTATTAAATTTATTTAACAAAAGAATAAAATATTAAATTAATTAAAATAAAATAAAAATAAAAACTTAGTTTATTTTTTTTAAAATTCATGTTGGTTTTATTTTTATCAATAAATATTTCTCTCAAAGAGATTTATTACAATGACGTTTATTAATAGTTATTTAATATTGTTTTAAATTTTAACTAGAAAAAATTATGTTTTTCTAGTTAAAATAGTACTTAAAAAATCATCATTACAAATAATAACTTTATGAAATATATGTAAATGAGAATAATTAAATGTTTTTAATTATTGATTAAATTATTAGAATAAATTTAGTAAAAAATCTTTTAATAAAGTAAAAATATTGAAATAGAATTTTAATAATACAATTTATAGCTATATTTTACTGTAATAAAACATAAAAAAATGTTATGTTATTTTATAAAAATTACAATAATATCAACATTAAAAATGTTGATATTTTTATAAAAATATTAATAATAAGAAAATATTTCTTCTTACTTTTTATTAAATTTATTCATAGATAGCAGTAACGAATAAAGGTTCTATAAGTATTAATAATAAAGAAAAAAAGTTTTTCTGTACTTATTATAAACTAACTAACACCTTAGATTTATAAATTACTATTAAAATTTTTAAATAATTAAAATATTCGTTTATATAGATATATTATTTAAGAAATAATTTTCAATTTCTAAAAAATTTTATATAAAATAAGTTTATTTTTATAATATATCAAAAAATAATTAAATATTAGAATAAAATTTTAGTAATTATTTAAAAAATATTGGTTTTACTAAATATTTATTATATTAATATTTTAAATTATTAATTTTTAAAATATGTATAGTCAAAGAATCTATAATAACTATTTTATAATAATTTATATTTTACATTCGAAACTGAAAGCATTAATTTTTACTTTATAATCTTACTTTGCTTTTAACTTATTAATGACAAAAACAAAATATAGACTTTTATGTTGATATAGAAAATAATTTTTATAAAAAATTAAAACTACATGTAATTGTAATAATTACAATTATGTTAATTTAACATCAATTATAAAATTTAAGAAAATTTACACAATAATATTTGATATGTCAATACTACATTAAATCGTAACAATAATTTTTTTTACTTATTCTTACATAAGAATTGAGCATTGTTTATAAGATTAAAAAAATAAATTAATCAATAAAATGTATCTAAAAAAAATATAAATATAAAGTAAAAGTAGTTATTAGAAATAATCGTTAAATAAATACTCTGATAGGACGATAATTATTTTTTTATAATAATTACTTTTATATTACTTAAAATTTTAAAAATAGATGTTAATATAAAGTTTATAGTAATAGTACAGTTAAAAATACTAATACTAAAGTTGAAAAAGAACAAATAAAAAAAGTTCACTAACAAATTACTATCAATAATGTTATGATTTATTCAAATTATTTCTTCTTAGTTAAAATATAACACTATATTATATTATAAAGATTATTTTAAAAATATTAATAATAATTTAGATAAGATAAAAAATAAAGCTTATGATAAAATTTATAAAAAAGTTTTTAAATAACTAACTATAATAAATTAATATTTAATTACTAGCGAACATGACTTCTATCAGTATGGTTATTTTATACTTTATTTTATGCTTAGATTTTATAAAATTATGCTATTTTTCTTTTAAAGTTGTTTACTTTAAGAATTATTTGTTAATGAAATCTATTTTTGTAATGTGAGCCCGAAATTTTATAAAAATTATTTTAATATTATTGAATTTATTTTAATTTATCTGAAATAACGTAAATTTTATCTAAAAATTATATACTGAATTTTAATTTTTAGAAACTATATATTTTATTAATAATAAATTATTTTTTAATTTCTCTATTTTATACATTAGGGGTATAGTTTTATTATGATTTAATTATTAATATAAATCACAAACGTTTCATAATTTTATGAAAACTGTCTAGTAAAAACAATAAAAATTTAAAAAGAATTTAAAAAAAATAATGTTTTTTTTTGAATAATTCTTCCACAAATATTAGCTACATAGACGTTTGGATATACTTATTCAAAATGTACTAAATAGCTTTATAAATACTATGTGTTTTATTTCGTTGATCTTGATAATTTTATATTTTAAAAAAAATATATATGTTAAGTATACACTAAAAATTTTTATTTGTGATTTCATAATAGAAAGCACTTATTTATTTATTATTTTATTAAACAAATTTATAATTGAATATATTCAATTATAAATTATTAAAATAAATGTAAAAATTATTTAATGCTCAAATATTTATTAAATATTGTTCAAGATAGATATTAATTTCATATTGATACTAAATTTATTAATAATTTTTTAAGATTATCTTTGGTATTCATAGAAATTCTTATATTAAAAATACTAATTTTAATATTGATAATAAAACTTATATTATAATATTTACTAGAATATTCCTCTTTATATATATTAATCTACTACAACTAAGCTTATTTTTAATGATTTGTAAATTTTTTAAGTTATAGAAGATATAATTATTACTGTAGTTATACATAATATTATCGTTTTAATAAAATAATACGGTATATATTAAAAAATTTTTATAAAATAATATTATTAATTTTAAAAAAAATAATAGTTTTTTAAAGAATTGATTATTTTTATAAATAAAAATATTATGCATCTTTTTATTTATTTTAAAATATTTATTAACATCTTACTAAAAAAAATTGTATTAATGTTAAAAATCTTTTACTTATTTATACTATTTTATATTAATAAATATGATAAATTCTCTCTAATTAATATATAATAAAACTTATAATATTAAAATGTGTTATTAAAAGTTTTATTTATCTTTTTATAAATAATTTTATACTATTAATGCGATTTATTAAATAATATATATTGATGTGTAAATACTATAAATAAATCATTACATGCATTGTTTTTTTATTTTTATAAAGTATTAAATGGCATTATATTTTTAAGTTAATAATTTACGTTATTATAAACATAATAACTTATTATAAAAATAATAATATATCATATTAAAATGTATGGTCAATACATTAAATAATATATATTTTTGTATGTTTTATTAAAAATAATTTTCGTTTAAATATGTAATTTCATCACTTCTCAAATATTTTTGATAAAATAAATTTTTTAATTTAAATATACAAAAAATTTTTTCATATGTTTAACTTATATTTAAAAATTTTATGTTCTCATGTTTTTAAGATATCTTTCATTATACGTAACATTTTTTGTTTATTTTAATATTATAATTATTAATCAATTATTGTAGTGTTATATTTTTATTTTAAAATAAGTATATAATATGATTTTTATATATTTTATGTATTTATATTATATAAAAATAATGTTTTCAACGTGACATAAATTATTTAAATTATATACATTTTTTAATAAAATAAAGTAATTAAAAAGATGTTTATATAGTATTATAATATTTTACTAAAATTAACAATGTCATATATTTAGTTTTTTATTTAGTTTTTTTTAAATTAATTAAGACATAACAAATATATTTACTATGTACAGATGAAAATTTTACAGTTATAAGATTTAATATAAAATGAATAACTATTTTAGATAGATTATAAATTTTTTATTAATATTAAATATTATTATTTTTAATAAAAAAACATATTTTAATCTATAATTAATTTTATAATATAATATCATGTTTTTTTAAAATTTACTATAAACTAACAGTTACTATTACATTAATAAGTATTAAAATTAGTTATTTTAGTAGTTATTTGTTAATATAAACTAAGTTTTTTGCAGTTAAATTTAATCATGTTTAACATTATGAACATTTTATAAAAATTGTAAACAGTTTATTAATCAAGTTGTTAAAATATTAACATTATATTTTATAATATTTGTTTTATATAACAAATAAATAAATTTATGTTATTTTCATTTTAATAATATATTTATTAATATAATTACTTTAACATTAAGACTTAATGTATTCTTAAAATATAATAGTTGTTATGAAAAATAATTATAATCTTCGAAGTTATTCTGCTAAAATTATTAATAAAGTACTAAATCAAGGTCAGTTACTAAATAATGTTCTTCCAAATATTCAAAAAGATATAATAAATATAAAAGATCGTGCGTTATTACAGGAATTATGCTTTGGTATTTTACGTGTATTACCTAAGCTCGAATGGTATATTCAATTTTTAATGGTTAAACCAATGATTGGTTCACAACGCATATTACATTATTTAATAATGGTTGGTCTATATCAATTATTATATACTCGAATTCCAGCATATGCAGCAATATCTGAAACAGTTAAAGGAACAATTTTACTAAACAAATCTCAATTTAAAGGGACAATTAATGCTGTATTAAGAGAATTTCAAAGACAAAAAAAAACGTTGATATATCGTCCTAGTAATCATGACGTTAATTATTTACATCCAAGTTGGTTATTAAATCGTATTAAAAAAACTTACCCAAAAAAATGGAAATTGATTATCAATGCTAACAATCAAAAACCACCAATGTGGATACGTATTAATCGATTACATCATACTCGAGAAACATATTTAAAATTAATGAAAAAAGATAAAATTTTTAGTAAATCTGATTCTAAAAATATGTATGCATTACGACTTTTAAAACCATGTACTGTTACTAATTTACCTGGGTTTGTAAATGGATGGGTTACTGTTCAAGATATATCTTCACAACATTGTGTAATTTTATTAGAACCAAAAAATGGTGAAAAAATACTTGATTTATGTGCAGCTCCAGGTGGAAAAACTACTCATATTTTAGAAATAGCACCAAAATCAAAAGTAACAGCTATTGATATTAATAAAAAACGTCTTGTTTGTCTTAAAAAAAATTTACAACGATTAAATCTTCATGCTGAAATTATATTAGGTGATGCTCGTAAACCAGAATTATGGTGTAATAACAAAGAATATTATGATCGTATTTTAGTAGATGCTCCTTGTTCTTCAACAGGGGTGATTCGGCGACATCCTGACATTAAATGGTTACGTCGTGAGACAGATATCAATCAATTAGTAATTTTACAATCAGACATTTTATTAGCAATATGGCCATATTTAAAACTTAATGGTGTAATGATTTATTCAACATGTTCAATATTACCAGAAGAAAATGAAAAACAAGTTGTTCGTTTTATGAATTATTACAATAATGCTAAATTAGTTAAAAATAAACATCAACAACAATTAGGTGAACAACATCTACCTTTTTATAATAATAGTGATGGATTTTTTTATGCTAAATTTGTTAAAATATAATACTGTAAGAAAAATATTTTATGTTTTTTTTTAAATATATACAACTCATATATAAAAATAAAAACATATAAACGTTATTTGATTAATAAAATTAATAATTAATATATTCATAATTTTTTTAAAAGATCATATATACAATTTTTAAAATATTTTAATAAATGCAATTTATATTTTTATATATTATAGTATAAAATAAAAATAAAGAACTTATTTTTGTGTACAATGTTTATTGTATATGAATTGTAATTCTATAAAAAAATTAATTGTTTTATAACTATAAAATATTTTAATTTATTATTAATATTTTATTTTTTTAACATTAAAACTATAATTAATACTTTGTTAAATTAGTTAGTTAAAAATTGTTTTTTATATTATCTTATAGAAAAATATATACTACATGTTAATATTAATAAAAAATAAAGTTTTTAATTTTTATTCATAAATTTAATAAAAATATTTATTTATACAGAAATATTAAAGTAAAATATTATATATTTAATGATTAAATATGTTTATAATAATAAATATTTTAAATATTTTAATAATATAATCATCATTATATTAAAATTTATAAACAGTAGTATTAATATCATAATGATATGCATTTAAGTAAAGACGTATTTCAATTAATATAAATATTTATCAAAAAAAAATAAAAAAATAAAACATAATTTTTTATTTAATTTAAAACATTGTTATTCTAATTTTTCATTAATGATTTTATTAAAAAATTAAAATAATTTATTATAAAAAATAATATTTTAAAAATTCTTATAATATAATCAATTATATTTATTAAAATATGTATTCATTATTTAATAAATATTATTAAAGATAATAATATTATTTTTTGTAAACATTAAATTTATTTTAAAGAAAATTTTATTATTATTTTTATAAATAAAAGTTACTTTATACAAATAATAAATATTTCTTTATTTGATATGATATATATACAAAATCATATATAATTATATAAAAAATAAAAAATTATAAAACAAAAAAAATAAAAAACTTTTATACATAGTATGTTTTTTTATAAATGGAAATTATAACTTAAATATTTATTTAAATACACTATTAATATATATTTTTATAAAAATATTAATAATGAATCTTTATTATTAATTTAATGTTATTAATTTATATCATTTTAAACATGATCATTTTTAATTACATCTGATAATGCATGTTAACTTCTCATGTTATATTATGATAAAATTTATTATTCTATATAATTAGTTAAATAAAATTTTTTATGTTAAAAGTAAGAACATAAATTTTTAATAAACTTAAATTTATAAAATTTAACAATATATATACAATTTTAATTATTAAAATATTTTATTTTTAGTAATACAAAATTAAATATTATTATTTTGAATATAATAATTTTAATACTTTTTATTTTTTAAAAACTTTATTAAAATTAAAAAATTTTTATTAAAATTAAAAAACAAATTTTTTATGTTAATCTTCATTGTTTTATTAATGTTTTTGATCTAAATATTACAATTTTTTTAAACAAGATAAATAATATTTAAAAAATTTCAATAAACTAGTTGATTTTTAATTTAATATGCACAAATAATATTATTTCTATTTTATTATAATACAAACATATAAAAATTACGTTTTTACAATATTTAATAAAATAAATAAAATATATTTTTTTTCAAAATGAAAGAGATTTATTAAACTTATAAAAAAAATACTACAAAAATATTGTAAAAAAATATTTTAATAAACATTAAATCAAATATAATATATAAATATTACTATTAATTTTATAATAAGGATTATATGATTAAATTTTTTTGATATATTACTTATTAAGATTATACTTATAAAAATAAAAAATTATAATTTAATTTTATATAAAATATTTAATTACTTATATTAATAATTATGATAATTATTTTTTATTTATATTGTTTATTTTATAATATCAATAATTAAAACTCAAATACAAAAATAAATAAAATATTTAATATTATAAAATTTTGTATATTGTATATTATTGTTATAAATAATAAATAAAATATTTTATTGTTTAATTTATATGTTATATAAAAATATAAATTTAAACGTTGATTATTTATTATTGATAGTTTTTAATTCTTAATTAATAGATTAACATTATAATTTTTTATTTTATTAAAATTTTTAAATTAAAATAACAAACGTTAAAAAACAAATAGTTAATCTTATATACTGATATAATATATAAAATTCACTTTATATATAGGATATTTATGAAATATTTCTTTATTTTTTTGTTTATTCTTATAATTACTATTATTTTTATTACTTTTGGAGCACAAAATAATCAATTTATACATATTAATTATTTAATTTCTCAACGTGATTATCGGGTCTCAACATTATTAGTGACAATATTTAGTATAGGTTTTTTTATTGGATGGATAACTTTTAGTTTATGTTATCTTCGTCCTTATATTTCATTATGTCGAGCAGAAAAAAAATTTAAAAAATTAATAAAAAGTAAAAAAAATTTTTAAATAAAATTGTTATTTTTATAAAAATAGTTTTTAATATTTAATATAATTTTAAATATTTTTATTTATAATTTTTTATCATATTTAAACACTTTTATTACAAAATAAAAAAACGTTTTTTAATTAAAAAAACAATACTAATTTGCAAAATTTTTATAAATATCAAATTATTTTATTATCACACAAACTTTTTAAAAATATTTTTATAAAATACTTATTAAAAAATTTTATAGTTTATTTTAAAATAAAACATAATAATTTTATAAATTATACTTTGTTAAAACGAAAACTCGATATGATACAAAAATAAGTCAATTTAAAAAACAATCTATTAAAATAAAATTAATATTAAAATTATTGATAAATTAAAAATATTTTTAAATTTTAATAAACAAAAATTTATATTGATTTTAATAATTGTATAAATAAGTAATTAACATTATTAATTTTTATTACATTTTTTTATGTTTCATTAATCTATAGATGTATTGATAATAATTTTTATATTTAAATTTATTTTGTCACTCTATAAGATTAAATCTTAATGTTTTATATAATATTTTAAAAAAACAAAGATAAAAAATAACACTAAATATATTTAATATAAAAAAATATAAATATACTAATATTTATAATTCATTTAATGAGATAAATGTTCTATGTTATTTTATATAATACTTTCATTTATTAAAGATTATAATGTATTTTAATCTTTATATAATTTGAAAAAAACATGAATCGCTTGTATTTAAATAACATTAATAAACAATATGTATTTATTAAGTATTATATAAAATAAATATTTTAAAATTATTATTTTTTTTCTTACTATAAAATATACTATATTTTATTTATTTAATAAATTAATATTACAACAATATTTATATAAAAATATATAAAATTTTTTATGTTTAACTATTAACTTTTAAAATTATTAAAATTTAATCGCAATCAATATTACGTTTAAAAAATAAAAAATTTTTAATAGTAATTGTAATTTATTTTTAACTATAAAAATATTATTAATTAAGAATAACATATTATATATTAAAAATAAAATTTTTATTAATAAAATTAAAAGTAAAAAAAGATAATATAATTTAATAATTTTTTATATTAATCAAATAATAGAAACTATAATATATAATATATTTATGACAAATATATTTATCTTTTTTGTATTTCGGTAAAAAAATGTTAAATAAAACTATCAACTTTATAATAACGTAATTATTTTAAATCTATTTAAAAATTGTATCTATATAAATATAAAAATATAAGAAAATAATAGTTATTAATGGAAAAATGTAATTTTAGATAATTTTTATTAATATTGTTTAAAAAATATGTAATATTTTATTAATTTTTAGATAAAACTAAAAAATCTTTAATAATTTGTTAAATTCTTTAATATAAAATAACAAATTTTTTATATTATTTTATAAAATAAAACAATTTAAATGCTATATGAATAAAAGAATTATAAATTATTTTATATCTACGAAATATTTAAAAAAGTTAAATTTTTGTTTTAACTAAAATAAATCATACGTGATTAAAAAATAAAAATTACATCTATTAATTTTATTGATTTTATTAAAAAATTATTTTTATTAAAGAATTAAACTATTTTAAATATTAAAATTAATATTCTAAATTCAATATATTTTTATATTTATATATCTTTAATAAAAATAAAGATATGTAATATTTCATTTTTAGTTATTAAAAATAAGTTTTTTATTAATATGTTTATTTATTTTATAGTAATTAATAAAATTAAATTTACAAATTAATTAATATCTATACTTTTTATTATATGTATAAATTTTATATTATTTAGTTAACTTCTATAATTTTTATTTAATAAATTATAGATGTAATGCTATACTATGTTAGTAAATGTTTATTTTAATAGGAATCCTTTATATGTTATCTATTATATTCTTTAATAATCAGATATATTTTAAAGCTAATCATAAATTACTATTAAATAATAAACACATAAATAAAAATTTTATAATAAACTATAACATAGATCATTAATCAAAATTATATTAAAAAATAAAATTATTATATACTTATTATCTTAAAAATAACATTTCATACAATGTCCCCGACTAAGATCAAATTAGAAACCGACCCTTAGGGGGAAGTATATAATATTAATTTAACTACGCGGAAATTTATAAATTTTTATATATATAATATATTTTATGTTTTAATTAATTTTGTTTTAATTTATTAAATATTATCTGTTTATTTATTTTTATTTATCAACAGTGATTTTTAAAATTTTACTAAATATAAAATACTGTAATATTCATTCATTTATATTATAAAAATTTAACATATTTTTTTCAAAATCACATTTAAATAAAATATATAAAAGATTTTTTGAATATTGTAAAAAACTGTCTTTGTAAAAAGATACAACATTTATTAAAATATATTATTATGAAATAAAAATAAAAAATTAATACTAACATAAATTATATAAATTTTTTTGTTAAATAATTTAAAAATTTTTTTAAAATGATTGTCATAAATTAATAATTATTTTTTCTAAAAATAAATTATTTTTGTAAAATAATAAAAAATTGATATTATCAAGTTAGTAAAAAATTAAATTAACATGCCTTAATATTAAATAATACATATATTAATATTTAATATATTAAAATTAAAATATAAAACATTAAAAATAACATTTTTATATTAAGATAATATTAATAAATTTTTTATATTTATTATATGTCATTATATGATTAAAATGATTTTAATCATAATTTAATATTTATTTTAAATAAATTATTTTTTTATATACACATATCTTAGAAAATATATATTTTAATTTAATATAATTAAATTATTAATAATTTAATTTATTATTAAAAATAATAATATCAATTAGTATAAAATACTAAATTATTATTTTATATTTATAAATGAAATACTAAAACATTATTTTTTAAATAAAATTATTAATTTGTTAGTAACACTTAAATATATTTATAATCATTATAAGTAATTCTATTTTTTTTTATAATATAATTTTTTATAAGACATATTGTTTATATTCTTTTTACACTAAAAAATATTATTATAATTTTTTAAAGGTGAGGTGTCTGAGAGGTTGAAAGAACACGCCTGGAAAGCGTGTATATGTGAAAATGTATCGGGGGTTCGAATCCCCCCCTCATCGTTACTCATATAAAAATTTTTATAAATTTATATTTTATTTTTAACTATATTTTATTAAAAATTTTAACATATCTAAATATTTTACTTTTTTATTATAATATTAAAAAAAATTAAATAAATGTTTATTAATAAAATAGATCAATGCTAACATTATAATTATACATATCATTGTAATTAAAAAAATAACTATTAAATACACTAGATAAAACATTGTACTAATGTATTATTATTTAATAAATATAACAATGTTTTCCATATATAAATTTAAAATAATTTGAATAAAAACATAACTATTGTTATTTAATAATATTAATATTATAATTTTTATATTTTTTATACTACTATAAATATAAAAAAATTTAATTATTAAAAATGATTATTATATATATGTTCTTTAAGTAAATATGTTAAATAATATTTAAATATTTATATTAAAATAATTATTAGTTTAAAATCTATGTTTATATAATTATTTAATTATTGAATCATTAATAATGTACATTGTTATAATATCTATTAATCTAACAATTAATATTTATAAGATGTTATATTAAAAAGCAATTTTTTATATATTTTTTATATTTTATATATAAAAGTATAATATTTTATCTTATTTTTTAACAATAATTTAAACATAAAATATAATATACAAAAAAATATTTATTTTATATGTTGTAATATTAATAACATATTAATAAATATTTATAAATAAAAAAGAATCTAAAATATAAAAACGTTTTTATAAAAAAGTGATAATCTGTATATTAATTAGTCAATTTTTTATATTTAATATTGAGTAAAAATAATTTAATTTTATTAAAATGATACGATATTAAAATATTCTTAATAATTTTACAACTAAAATATATATTACATATTTAATGAAAATATATGTTAATAAAAATTTTTAATATTATAAATTAAATAACATTACTATAATATTAAAGAATAATCTTTTATAACACATTCATACGTTTAATTAAAAAGTTAAAGTTCAAAATGATGTTGATTTTTTACTTTATAAAAATACTATTAAAAAAAAATTATACTATTAGTTTTTAAACTATACAGTAATCTAATTGTTGATTACTAGTTATTAATTTATATTCTATTTTAATTATTTTATGAGTATTGCTATTATTTGTATCAGAATTCATTAAAAATTTAAGTTAATTTTATAAATAATATTAAAATTTATAAAAAATTTAAAATTAATTGTAAATCATTTTTTAAATATTATTTGTTATTTCTAGTATAAAATTATATCAAAAATATCGAAATCACAAAATGTACATAAATATTCTTTAATTTATATTTATGTAACCACACGTCTCTATATTGAAATATACATTAAACAACATGTATAATAAATTAAAATGGAACATTATTTTAGTATTTTATCTCTATCTATGAATAGTATATGAGCATAAAAAACATTAATATCTTCATTCACTACAATAATAAAAAATTCTTAATGTTTTTAAAACAAAACATTTTAATAGAATCATCCATTTTTAGATATATGATAAATTTTTTAGATACATAATAATTAAGAATTCATATTCGATATTGTTTATTCTAAAAAATATTTTATTAATTTTTTATTGAACTTAATAATTTAATAATCTATATAATAATTTTAAAAAATTAAAATAAAAATTAAATTTACATGTAATCTGTATTATAAATATCATTATAACAACGATATATAATAAATATTATTTTTATAACGTAATTTTATTAAAAATATTATTATACTTAATTTAATATTAAACAAAAAATTCATATTATTTAGATAAATATATGATGAATATATTTTAAAATTATATAATTTTGTATTTTATAAAAATATAAAAACATTGTATAATAATATACTAAGATATATATTTTATATAAATTAACAATATGTTATTTTGTTTTTAATATTACACCTCTTAAATCTTTTTTTTATTTTCTCATTTTATATAATAATAAAGATTTTTTAAGAAATACTAAATATTGTTAAGAAATAAATAAAAATTTTTTTATATACCATGTAAATTTTTATCAATTTTTTTATAAAATATTTTTTATTTTAAAAAAACAATTTTAATATATATTTATATTATTATATAATTGAAATATTTTGTATTATAAAGTTTTTTTATAACAATATTAGATCATTTTACAATAAATGTTTTATGTATGAATATAAATGATATTTTTATTAATTTTTTTAATAAAATTAAATTTAATTAATAATTATTATATGTTACCTTAATTATATTTTTTTTTTTAAAAATTTTATAAAATTAGAACTATTAAATAATAAAAAAAATAAAATAAATATAAAGTATTTTTAGTAAAAGAAAATTATTTACATAATCTTAAAATAAATATATATAACGTTATATTTTTTTTAATTTATGTTTATTTTTAATATCAATATATAATATAACATATATTCTATTTAATAGAATATATGTTAAAAAACAAAATATATAAAATTAAATTTTTACTATGTTTGTTCATTTTATTAAAAAATTATTTAACATAAAAATTTATTAAATAGTTTATATTTACGTAATGTTATAATATAACAATTTAATTTTAATTTAATATTATCATGTATTTATAATTTATTACATAACTTTTTTTTCTGAGCATACAAAGCATCACAAGTAAATATCAGTAATGCAGCTAAAATAAAACAAAAAGTTAATAGTTTATCTTTTCCAACAGTTTCATCATAAAAAGAAATTGCTAAAATAAACATTAATGTTGGCGCAAGATATTGAAATATACCAAGAGTCGATAATCGTAAATATGTTGTAGCTGCAGTAAAAAATAATAATGGCACGCTAGTGATAACCCCAGAAAACATAAGTAAAATATTTAATGACCAAGAATTGTTATTTAATTGACTAATTGGATTGTCAGCAATTAATAATAAATACATTATCGCTATGAGCAATAACCACAAAATTTCTATAAATATTCCAGCTTGAACATTGATAGATAATTTTTTACGAATTAATCCATAAAATCCAAAACTAAACGCTAAACCTAACCCAATTATTGGAAGTGAACCAACATACCATAGTTGAATTAATATACCAAAAAAAACTAGCATTACTGCTAACCATTGCGAAAGTCTAAATCGCTCACCAAGAAACAACATTCCTAAGAATATGTTTACTAAAGGATTAATAAAGTAACCTAAACTAGCTTCAATCATATGGTGATTATTAACAGCCCAAATAAATAGTAACCAATTTCCAGCAATTAATAATGCACTAACAAACAATATTAAAATTTTTTTATAGTTTTGTATAATCATTTTTACTTGATGCCAACTTTTACTTACAGATATCAACATTATCATAAAAAAGAATGACCAGATTATACGATATATTAAAATATTCTCTAGAGGAACATTTTCAATCGTTTTAAAATATGCTGGAGCAAGACCCCAAATAAAATAAGCTATTAAAGCAAAAAAAATACCATGATGTTTTTTTTGTGCATCCATAATATGACTCTTATAGGAATAAGATATAATTAATATGTTAAATAAATTAATAATTTATCACGAAATTTTTATTTTATAAAGTATTTTTATAAAATATTAACCTAATAAAATTAATTTATAAAAAAATATATTATATGTTAAAATTATTTTATAATAATAAATAATAAAAAAAACAAAAGTATACTTTATTTCTAAAAAAATAATTATATTCTAATATGTTTTTATATTTTACTATGTTCAGATGTTTTTATATTTGTATGATTAAAGTTTACTTTAATTTACAAAAAACAATTAATATTTATTTTGTATAAATTTAAAATAAAAATTTTATTTATTAATTATTTATTTATTTAATATACTCAATAAAATATTACATATAAAATTTTTTTAGTTCCATGAACTTCTATTTTAAAATTTTATTATGTTATAAAATTTTAAATTTTTTATAAATTACTTAAGTAATTAATCATGTTATATAAATTTACATATTTTTTAATTATTTAATAAATGTTTTATAAATAAAAACCATAGAATCAAACTCTATAATTATTTTTTTTATAAAACTTAATTTTTTACATTATATTTAAATATGATTTTAATAAAAAATTAATATTGTTTACTTAACAAGTAATATATATTATATTAAAAACATTAAGTGATATTAAAGTATTTATAAAAATTTTATATAATATTTATTGTTTATATTTATAAAACATACATTTTAATGTATTTTTATTAATACATTATAATTGATATATAAATAGATAATTTTTATTAATATATTAATGTTGATTATGTTAAATATGTTTTTTTTAATAATTTTAATATTTCACAACATATATTAAATTGATTAATAATATTATTTTATTAATTTTATTTTGTATCAGTATCATATATTATGTTCATTGTTTGTAATATAAACATTTATTATTTTTAATATCAATATTGATACATTAATCCATTATTAAAAATAATATAATCAATAATATTATATTGTCATATAAATTATTTATTATTATTAATAATAAATAATTTATTAAATTATAAATATTATCATAATGAAAAACATACATGAATTTTATTTAATTAATTTTTTATTTATAATAATAATATATTTAAAAATAAAATTTTAATATGACATTAATTATGAATTTTATGTTTTATTATTTAAAAATTGTTTAATATTATTTATCTTAAAAAAAGAATAATAAATTGTTATTGATGTTAAAAATTTATATTAATTCATTATATTGATGATCAATAAAAGATTTATTATAATAATTTATTAATATTTAACAAATTAATTATTATTATCATTTTATATAAATTATAGATAAAAATCTATTTTTTTATATCAAAAAATATCAATAACATTTAATCATTTATATAAATTAATACGAATATAAAATAAGAGCATAAGAATTTGATATATAATTTAGATTATACCGATAATAGTTATTACAATTTATCATGATAAATAAGATTATAATAATGAATAAAATAATTATAAATAGATACTAGATTTTTTATTATATTCGTTTTAAATATAAAAGCACATTTTTTAATTTTTATTTATGTTTTTGTATTATTATAAAAACAATATTATTATATTACAATAAGTAAAACAATATATTTAATCTCTGAATTAACTAAAAATTTTTTATTAATAGAAAGATGATATAGTATATCTACATATAATAATTTCAATTTGATATGTAAAATATAATTTATTTTAAAAAAACAGTGCGATAATATTTATAAACTTATCATTTTAATTGTAAATAAATTTTATTTCTTTCAGAACAGAATTATTTTAAATAAATTTATGTTAGTACTTATTCAGTTTATACTTGTATATATTTATACTATTAATACAGTAATATAAAAAACACTATTAATATGATAAAATAATTTTTTTAATAAAAAAATGAAAAGCATTCAAAAATTATTATTTATATTTTATAAAGTTATAGTTATTTTTTTAAATAAATTTTATTTCATCATGTATTACTAATTTTTATAATATATCACTAAAAGTAAAAAATTTTACTTAATGTAATATTATTGAATCTTGACAAAATTTTATTTATATAAAAAATGTAAAAATAAATTTTTAAAATATTAATATTTTTTGTTTATAATTATTTTATAAGTGTACAATAATTTTAATAAAAAATTATGTTAAAATATTAATTTCTTAATAGTTCAATTAAAAAATATTTTTTATAATTATCCTTTTAAAAGATAAAAACAATATTTATTATATGGAGTTCATTCCATTAAAAAAACGTAATATTTTAAAAATTACATATTTATTTTTTTTATAAAAATAAATTTTATTTAAACTTTATTTATTATTTATATTAATGTCAACGTTTTTTTATAATATAAATTATAAATTTAAGTTTATAAAACAAATGTAATTTAAAGACGATTGACTAAACAATAATGATATTTTTTGAAAAAATTTAATTTTCGAATTTATGTTTTTTTATCTGACAAACTTAATGAATATTAAAATAAACTATTTATAAAACTTTTAAAAATAAAAACCAATAGTTTATATATTAAATTTATAATTTTAAAAGTATAAGTGATTTAAAGATACAATACTAAATTAGTGCACTTATAAAATTTTATACGCATGAAAAAGTAAATTAAGTTGTATAAATTAAGTTATATAAAATAAGATAAAATAGTGTTTTATAAAAATTTGAATTTTAAAAACATTATGTTATTATTATATATTTATAAAATCTATACTAAAATGTTCATATAATTATACTATAAAAAATTAATATTTAGTTAAATTTATTTTAATAATGTTCTATAATATCACAAAAAATTTGATAATTTTCAATACTTCTTTTTTTTATTTATTGTATACTTATAAGTAGTCGTTATAAATAATAAACTGTATAAAATAATAAGAACATTAAATTATGACAAAAAGATGTTAAGTAATCTTATTAAAATAAAAATAATAAATAGTTTCTTATTATTTTTTTTATTAAAATTTTATATCTAGTAGACTTAAATCACTATTTACATTAATTAAAAATTTTACTTTTTATAGTAATAACTATTCCTAGTAATAACTAATAATTTTAATAAGTCATTAGTAAAACTAATAATAAAAATTTATTTTTTTAAAAATGTAGATTAACCTTTTTAAAAAACTTTTATAAACAATTATTTATTTTGTAAAAAATGTTTCAGATATTTTTCTATTTAAAATAAAATTAACAGTTATTTTTAAATAAAAAATTGATATAATATATTAATGTCTAATGTATTTTTTATCAATTAACTAATTAAATTAAAGTAGTTTTAATAAAACATCTAACTTTTGTTATTAACATCATCTTCTAGGTAAAAAAAGTAAATGTTATCATTTATAATTTAAGAAGAAATATTAGTGTACATTTTATCTAAACTTTAAATAATATTAACTATAATAAAAATTATTTTAGAAATATCTAGAATGAAACATTAAAAAAATAAAAAATTACTCTTAACTTAATTTTAAAGCTTTATGTATTAGCAATAAATAAAAAATTTTAAGTATTTAACGTGAACTAAATGATAAAAAAATTTGTGTTATTAAAATATTAACATTATACAAGTACAACAATTTAAATATGTTTTAAACGAGTGATAAATATTTAATTAAAAAACAAGATATTAAGCTTTGTCTACAATTCCTTCAAAAAAATAGATATAAAATATCTTATGGTTACATGATTAATGAAATTTATAGATAAAAAATAGTAAATAATAAATTTTATAGTTTTATTTCTCATTTATAAAATAGGTTCTACATTAGAATAATATCAACTAAGTATATTGACAATCTTACGTAATATTCATAAAAAATTTTTCTTATGTAATTACTTTAATTATATGCTCTTCTCTATATAAAAAATTTTAATCAATAATGATAAAAAAAGAGTTAGAATATCTATTTATTAACTATTAATTTTTTAATCTCTAACAAGCTTAAAAAAGATTATTAAGAACGTTAAAAACTTAACGTTAATCATTAGTGTTTATTTTATTACAAAAAATAAATTAATTATGTTAATTTCATTATTAAATAAAAAAACTAATATAACTTATATATTTAAAATATTTTTTAATAATTAAAACTAATAAATTATTCTTTTATCAGATTAACAATATTCTAATACAAATCTAAAAAATTTAACTTAGTAAAAACATTAATATGATAAAATATAACAATTGTGAAGAAAAATATAAACATCATGTAATGATTAAAAAACGATTACTGAAAAATATTTTAGATAAAAAAAAAGTGTTACTGTTAAATGTAATAAATGTTATAATTAAAATTCAAAACATTAGAACAAAAATAAAAACAGTGTATACTAACTAAAAAAACAGTGTATATTAACTGTATATATTAACTAATAGAATACAAATTAATGTATGAATTATTATAAAGATAAAATATCATAATAACTGTATAAGTTAATCCTTAATAATTATCAATTTTATCGTAATTATTTTGTTAATTAGTGATAGAAAAATGACATACAACTATTTTTTCTAAAATATTATTATAAAAGATAATAATATTAATAATAAATAAATTAAAGTATTAAAATAAATATAAAACAGAGTCGGTTATAATAATCAATGTTGTTTTCTTTAGTATCATGAAAAATAAGTATTATTAAAAATATATTGTAAAAATAAATAATTTTTAACAATAAAAACTTTATACATACTATTAGTATAGTATATATTTGATATATGATTACTTAAATAATTTAAGTTATATAAATTATTTAAGTTATATAAATTAATGAGATATGAATGGTGTAGAAAATTTTAATATTTAGAGATAAAAATATTAAATAACATTGATAAAATAATATTACAATTAATAATAACAAATATTTTATTGTTGTTAAAATCAATTTTAAAATTTATTTATTAATATAAAATACATTTTTTATTTATAGATATATTTCAAACATTTAAAAAAATGCGATTTAAATATCATAACTTGAATAAAAATATAAATTATAAATAAAAAAATATTTTATACTATTAATAAAATTTAATATATACTTGACGTTTAAATTTTATACAATTTTAATAATATTTATTAATGTTATAATTAAAATTAATATTTTTTTAAAAATATTGTTTTATCAAACTATAAAACATAAATAATCTTTTAAAATACATGAATATTGTTATAAGTATGTTTTTATTCTGAGTTTTAAAAATTTTATTCAAATTTAAATTTATTATAAATATTTCATATTTGATAATATAAATTTTTATCACGTTAAATAGATGTTTTTAAAAAAAATACCAAACTACTTTATTTAAATATATTAATAAAAATCAATTTTAATATATAAAAAATAATATTAATATATTATTAAAAAATTTAAAATATTATAATTTTATATATTAAAAAATATTATTAAGATAGTTCTATAATGTTTCGTAAAATTATTAAAAATAATTATAATAATAACGTTTTTTATTTTTTTTTATTAAAAATATGAAATATTTTTGTTAAAAAAAAGTTAGATAATTTTTATTGAATATTAAATATTATTACACTAATAAAATAAATAATATTTTATACAAAAAAATATTGATAAATGTGTATAAATATTAATTTAAATTAAAAATAAAAAAATTAAATTTTTTATTAATACTAACAATAATTAATTTTATGATAATAAGAGTAATAAATATTTTATATGAATTACATTTAATAATTAAAATATTATATTTTATTATAAATTATTTTAATATACAGTTATAATAATATATTAATAATTAATAATATTTTTTTGAATATGTTTATTTAATAAAATATTTTTTGTAACAAATATCTTATTTATGTATTAATAAAAGTATAATGTTAACTATATATTCTGATATAAGTAATATTTAAATTTTTTATTTTATAAAAATTTAAACATTATGATTTAATAACAAAAAAATTTTTATAAAAAATTTTAATACAATATTTATAAATTGTGATTTTTTCTTTTTTCACATAAAAATTTTATATTATTCATGTTTTATAAAAATTATAACGCGTATGCAATAATAAGAATTACATTAAAAAAACTTTATCTAAAATAATACCATTTATTTTGTTAGTTAAAAAAGTGTTATATGTTTATTTTGAATGTTTTACATAAATATTTAAATAGCATATTATAATATATAAAAATTGTAAAATAAGCATAACATTCACAAAATGTTATAAACAAAAAAATTCTTTATGAATAATTTTTTATCAACATTAATATTTATTCTTAATAAATAGTCAATTTTTTAAATTAAAAAAATATTTACTATATAAAATACATTTTATATTGTTTGTATTGAATAAAATTAAAAAAGAAAATGAATTATTTTTTAAAATTATTTTAATAAAAATAAAGTTTTTGTTTGGTTATCTTATTATTGTAATAAGTTTTTGATAAAAACAATATAAAAGTACTCATTGTATAATTAACTTTATAAAATTATATTGAGACTACTAATACTTTGAGTTGTGCAACAACATTATTATACAATTGGAAACGTACTTCATGTTCACCAACATTTCGTAACACACCATGAATTAAACGTACTTCATGTTTAGAGACTTGAATGCCGTTTTTAGTAATTTCAGCAGCAATATCTCTAGCGCCGATAGATCCGAAAAGTTTACCTTCTTTTCCTGCTTTAGCTATAATAGTAATATTTCTTAGATTATTAATTTTAGTAGCACGAGAAACAGCAGTATTCATCATTTTAGTTAATTGAAACTCTAGTTCAGCACGTTTTGTTTCAAATGATTCTACATTTTTTTTAGTAGCAGCAATAGCTTTACCTTTTGGTATTAAAAAATTACGAGCATAACCTGATTTTACATTAACTTGTTCACCTAAATTTCCTAAATTTATTACTTTATCAAGCAAAATAATTCGCATAAGTTGTAATCCTCTAAAACATTTAATAAATAATATTAACTATTGATGAGCATCAGTATAAGGTAATAAGGATAAATAACGTGCACGTTTAATAGCTCGAGTTAACTGACGTTGATATTTCGAACAAGTACCAGTAATTCGACTTGGTACAATTTTACCTCCTTCAGTAATATAATTTTTTAACATAGTAATATCTTTATAATCAATTTCTTTAATGCCTTCTACAGTAAAACGACAAAATTTACGACGACGAAAATAACGTGCCATACAATTTATTCTCCATTATTTATTAAATGTATAAAATTTTTATAAAATAAATATGTTATTACAATTTAATTCTTAATTGTTAATATTAAAATTATCATTGGATAATAATTTTATTTCAAATGAAAAAAATTTTATATCGAAATCTTGTTACATTTAACTTATATTTATTTATTAACAATTTCTAAAAAAATAAAATAACATATTTTAAAAAGCTAATTGTATTAATTTTAAATAAAAAATTTTAAATGAACTAAGTAAGTAAATTATTATAAAACAATTACTTTTTTTTATTACTATTAGTTAAATTTAACTTTTTTTTGCATTTCATTACTAATATTTTCTTGTTGATCATTACGCCGTTCGTCTTTTATTTTTAACATTGGTGATGATTCTTTTATGACTAATTTTGTTTTAATTAGTATACTTCGAATAATACTATCATTAAATCGAAAGTTAGTTTTTAGTTTCTTTAAAGTTTCTGTTTCAATTTTAACATTTAATAAAATATAATGAGCTTTATGTAGTTTTTTTATTGGATAAGAAAGTGAACGACGACCCCAATCTTCTACGCGGTGAATCTGACCTTTTTCATTAGTAATACTATTAGAATAACTTTGAATCATTCCAGGTACTTCATTACTTTGATCAGGATGCACCATAATAACAATTTCATAATTTTTCATTGTTACTCCTTACAAATAAATTAACCCCCTTATAAGGCTAATTGCAACCTATGGAGGCAAGGAACGTATGTGATTATATAGATAAATATATTATATAATTATACTGACAAAAAAAAGAAAATCAAGAACTATACAATCTTTAATGATTAAATAAAAAGTAATAAATATATAATAAATTCGTTAAGAACAATATATACATTTTTAAGTAATAAATAAAATTTTTAATTCATCTTTATATAAATATTAAGATGATATTATTTATGTTATACAATAAAATAGTCATATTTACTTTTATCTTATTGTTACCTTTTAAACAATATTTAAATATTATTATTAAATAATTAAAAAAATAAAATATTATGCATATAATATATTCTATATTTAATGTAACTTTATACTTTAAGTGTTATAAATTTAACAAGTTTTTTATATTCAAAATGTAATTTTTTTTAATATACAATATTAATATTTACTAAGAAAAATACATACAATAATTTATTAAAATTCATTATGATAAAAATTAATAATATTTTTATTATCATAAGAATATTTAATATAAATTTTTTATTTTTATATGATAAAAAAATTTCATATTAAAAATTTTATACATAGTTATTAATGTCATATAATACTTGATTAATGTAATACTATAAAAAATAAAATATTTATTTTTTAAGATAAATGATTTCATTATAGTGTATTGATTACTTTAAAATAAAATTTTTTATATTGTTTTAACTCTTTAATGCATTCTATAAAAAACTAAGAAAGGCGTTGACGTATCGCTTCAAATAAGCAAATACTAGTTGCAACAGAAACATTTAAAGAAGAAACAGAACCAATCATCGGAATTCTAACTAATTCATCACAATGTTCTCTAATTAGATGACGAATACCTTTGTATTCTGCCCCTACAACAAATGCTATTGAGCCAATCATTTTACTTTGATAAAGGGAACGACTCGCTTTACTGCTACTACCAATGATCCAAATATTCATTTGTTTTAATAAACGAATAATTCGAACTAAGTTTTTTACACGAATAATCGGTACACTTTCTGCTGCACCACAAGCTGTTTTTTTAACTACAGAATTTAATTGAGCAGAACGATTATTCTGTACAATAACTGCATTTATACCAGTAGCATCAGCAGTTCTTAAGCAAGCACCAAGATTGTGAGGATCAGTTACACCATCTAATATTAATAAAAATGGAATTTTAATACGTTTTAAAAACACTGATAAATTTTTTTCTTGTAAAATTGTTACTTTTTTACGTACTTTAGCAAAAATTCCTTGATGTACTGCACCTTGAGTTTGAATATCTAGCCATTGACGACTAACACTTTGCACAATAATATTATTTATTTTTAATTCAATAACTAATGCTTTTAATCGAGGATTATTCGATTCTTTTATCATAAAAACTTCTAAAAAACGTTCTGGGGAAGTTTCTAATATAGATTTAAAAACATGAATGCCATAAATGGTTTCGTTCATAATATTTTCTACTATATAAAATACATTTTTTCAACTTGTTTTATAATAAAATAATCTTAAATTAGATCTATTTTTTAAAAAAAAATTATTTAAATGCAAGTATCTATGTTTCATATATAATTATTTTTTTTAATTTTATTATTTTATTTGATAAGATTTTTTTATTTTAAAAAATTAATATAACTTTATATTGTTTGAGATTTATTTATTTTATTTTAATAATATTTTCTTTGATATGTTATTATTTTGTTGTGTGTTATACAAAGTTTATTTCTTGTTAATTCTTTAATTATTACAATTGAGCTTATCTTTTTTTTATTAATGAATTTAAAGAATTAGATACAAGTGTAAAGTTAATTTTACGATCTTCTAAATGAACTTCTTCAACACGAATTATAACTGAATCACCTAATCGGTAGATTATACCAGAAGACTTACCAATTAAACGTTGAGCTATACTATCATACCGATAATAATCATTATCTAATGTTGACATATGTACTAAACCATCAATAAAAAGATCATTTAATCGAACGAACAATCCAAAACTAGTAACGTTAACAATAATACCATTAAAAATAACTCCTACATAATTTTTTATATAATCGCACTTTAACCAATCGGTTACATCACGTATCGCTTCATCTGCACGACGCTCAGCATGTGAACAATGAATACCTAATTTTAAAACATCTTCAAATTGACTATGCCAACCACCTGTTGATGTATAATATTTTTTTGATAAACCATGAAATTTAGCTAACTGATATTTAATAGATCGATGCAATGTTAAATCTGGATATCGACGAATTGGAGAAGTAAAATGTCCATAAGAAAGCAATCCTAAACCAAAGTGTCCACGATTTTTTGGATCATAAATAGCTTGTTTCATTGAACGAATTAACATAGATTGCAACATTTCACAATCTTTTCTAAGCGAAATCTTATTCATTAATACTGCATAATCTTTAGAATTTGGTTTATCACCTCCACCTAAAGTTAATCCTAATTCATTAAGAACACTACGTAAAGTTAATACATGATCATCACTTGGACGATCATGAATACGAAATAATGCTGGTTCATTATACTTCTCAACAAATTTTGCAGCAGAAATGTTAGCCATTATCATACATTCTTCAATAATTTTATGAGCATCATTACGTACTATTGTCTGAATGCAATTAATATGATGATCAATACTTAAGATAAACTTAGCTTTTTTGACTTCAAAAACAATACCACCACGATTAATTCGTGCTTGATGTAATAATTGATATAGTTCATACAATTTCTCTAAATGTTGAACTAAAAAATAATGATGATCACGAATTAATTTATCACCATGTAAAATACTGCAAACTGTATCATAAGTTAAACGTGCATGAGAACGCATTGTGGCTTCATAAAATTTTGATGTTAATAATCTCCCTTTATCAGAAATAATCATTTCACAAACCATGCATAAACGATCAACATATGGTTTAAGTGAACAGAGATTATTAGATAAAAATTTTGGTAACATCGGAATTACCTGTGATGGAAAATATACTGATGTTGCACGATTACGCGCTTCATTATCTAAATCAGTATTTGGTCGAACATAGTAACTCACATCAGCAATTGCTACCCATAAATGCCAACTACCACAAGATTTTTTTTCACAATAAACGGCATCATCAAAATCAAGAGCATCTTCATCATCAATCGTAACAAATGGCAATTTGCATAAATTAATTCTATCTTTTTTTTCGTTTTTTAGAATTTGATTATTTGAGTGAATAATATATTTTTCTAATTTAGGAAGCCAAACGTGTGGAATGTTATGAGTATGTAACGCAATATTTATCGCCATATTCATATCTATTTGATTACCAAGAATCTCAATAATTTTACCAACTCCTTTAGTATGACGAGTGGGACGTTGAGTCAACTCAGTAACTACCATATCACCTACGTTTGCACCGCTAATAAAACTAGATGGAATAAGTATGTTAAAACTAAAACGACTATCATCTGGAATAACGAATCCAATATTAGCATTCATAAAAAATCGACCAATAATTTCATTTTTTTTTTGTTCTAACACTTTAATAATATGTGCTTCACAACGACCTTTACGATCAATATTAATTACTTTTGCTAATACTAAATCACCATGAATAACTGTTTTCATTTGATCAATTGATAGATATAAATCATCTTTTCTGCTGTTAACTCTCAAAAAACCGTAACCATCTCGATGACCAATCACAATACCACGCAATAAATTTAATCGTTCTGGTAAAATATAATATTGATGAGAAGTAAAAATTAACTGACCATCATATTCCATTGCATGTAATCGGCGAGATAATGCTCTTATTTGTTTCTTATTAATTAAATTTAACTCTTTACTTAATATTTTACAACTAAGTGGTTTTTTTCGTTTTTGAAGATAAGAAAGAATATATTCTCTACTAGGTATTAGTGATTTATATTTTTTTACTTCTCGATCTAAAAATGGATTTTGTGACATTACGATACCTCTGTTACTATCAACGAGATGTCGCTGACACTTTTATTTCCAACGACGTTTTAATTCGATTAGTAACATTTTGTCAAATACTAAGTTATTTTTTTATATTATTAATTAATATTGACTAAAATTTAAAATAATATAATAATTCTACATTAAATAACATTAATTTGATTATGTTTTACTATTACGCATTGTAGTAAATTTTTACGTTTTAAAAACTTTTGTATATTATATATATATTTTTAGTTATGAATGTTATATCTTGAAATATATATAATAATTTTATATATATTGAATATCAACACATATAAAAAATTATTAATATTTTTTTATAAATTTTAATCATTTTAAAAAAAATAAAGATATCATAATTGTATTTATTTATAAAATATGTTATAAATAATAAATTTATTTTTATCTTTTATAAATATTTATTCGATAAGTATAAAAGATGTTGTAGTGGTATCTAAAAATACCTAATATAAATCATATATTTTTATAACATTATTTTATAATCTATAATATAAATTATAAAAAATAATATTAAAAATTCTTATATTTTATGCAAACTATGATAAATATTATAAAATTTATATTTATTATTCATCACACTATAACATTTTATTTTAAAATATATAATTCATTACTTATTAAAGATAACTTTTATTATATTCTATATAAATAATTTATTTCATAGAACAATAAATTATTTTATGTAACAATATTTAATTTTTAATTTAACATTTTAAATAATAAATTTTTAGTAAAATAGTTAATATACTAGTAATACAACTACAGACAAGATGTATAATAATAAAATGAAATAAATGTAATGATATGCTATAAAAAATAACTAATATTATAATTTGTATTATACTATTAAACTATATTTTAAATAATTTATGAAGTATAATAGTTTGATTTCGATCTGGACCGGTAGAAATTATCTCGATAGGACACTTTAATAACTCTTCAATTCGATTAATATAATCTATTGCTCTTTGTGGTAGCTTTTCATACTCTTTTATGCCAAACGTACTCATATTCCAACCTGGCATGCTTTCGTATATCGGACTTATATTATTCCAATCTTCTTCTGTATTCAGATGAGAATGAATAAACTTTTTATTTTTTATCTTATAATCTACACAAATTTTTATTTCATTTAATCCATCTAAGACATCTAATTTAGTTAAGCAAATACCAGACAAAGAATTAATTGATATCATGCGGCGAATTAAAACAATATCTAACCAACCAATACGACGCTGTCTTCCTGTAGTTGTACCAAACTCATTTCCTTTCTTACATAAAAACTCACCTGTTTCATTAAATAATTCAGTCGGAAATGGACCAAAACCTACACGAGTAGAATAAGATTTTATAACACCTAATATATGTTGTATACAGTTTAGTCCTATGCCTGAACCTGTCGATACAGCTCCTATAGTGGTATTAGATGAGGTAACATACGGATAAGTGCCATGATCAATATCTAATAAAGCACCTTGAGCACCTTCAAATATAATCAACTTATTATGTTTACATGCTTGATTAAGTAATTTAGGTACATCTACCACCATAGAAATTAATATGTCAGAGATAGAAAGAAGAGTATCTAAAGTTTTTTTATAATTGATAGCTTGAACATTATAATAATGTACTAGTTGAAAATTATGATAATCCATAATTTCTTTTAGTTTTATAGAAAGTTTTTTTTTATTATATAAATCGTTAACACGCAGTCCACGACGTGCGACTTTATCTTCATAAGCTGGACCAATACCACGACCAGTCGTTCCAATAGCTTTTTTTCCACTTAATTTTTCACGTGCAAAATCTAGTACTATATGATATGGTAAAATTAATTGACACGATTCAGATAACAATAATCGCTTACTTATATTAATACCTTGAGACTTAAGCTTTTTCATTTCTTGAATCAAAGCATCAGGTGATAAAACAACTCCATTTCCAATAATTCCGATAACATTTTTATTTAATATTCCAGAAGGAATTAAATGAAGAATGGTTTTTTTACTATTCAGGACTAAAGTATGACCTGCATTATGGCCACCTTGATAACGTACAACATACTGAGCTTTTCTAGATAAAAGATCAACAATTTTTCCTTTTCCTTCATCACCCCATTGAGCACCTAATATAACAATGTTTTTATTCATGTTAAAATTGCCATCTATTTAAAAATTTTTTATAAAAATTTTTAATGGTTAGTATCGTGTTGTTTAGTTTATGTTATGAAATAAAACATAATACAAACAAAAGATATATTGTAGTATATTAGATATATTATTTAATAATAAATATAGAAATAAATAACTCATATTACTTTTTTTAATTATAAAAAATATTTTATTTTACTTTCGTAAAAGTATACTGCATTAATTGACATTTTACGTAAAATATTTTTATATATTTTCGAAAGATACTTATGATATATAATTAATTAAAATTATTTCTTTTATAAAAATATTTTTTATTATAACAAAATTTTATCATATATGAAAATGTATATTATATATTTATATAAAATATTTTATTATCTTTAATGTTATAATATATAATATAAAATTTATAAAAACATAACAATTATCTATTATTTTTTTATATTATAAATTATTTAACTTAAAGATATATATTATATATATTTTTTAAAAATTAACGATATAATCAATACATAAACATTTATGCTTATTAAAATATATATAATAAATAATTTTTAAAACTATTTATATATACAAAATATTTTTAAAATAATTTTAATTATAATAAAATTTTTATAAGTTTATATATTTTTAATAATTAATGTATCTTTTATAAAATAAAAAATAAAATTAATGATTTTTATTTATTTGTAAAAATTATTTTATTTTTTATGAAATTAAATAATTAATGTTATTTTAATATATAAAATTTTTATTTAAATATTAATATATATAATAGCGCTTATTATATATTTTAATCAATATGTATATAAAAGCAATAGGTCATATATCAACTATATTAAAATAATATATAATTTTTTAAAATGTTGAAATTATAACATTTTTAAAATATGATTAAATGTTAAAAAACATATCAGGAACTACAAAAATTTATAATTATAATAAATCTTTAATCATATTTATGTAACATTTTTTTTTGTATGGTACTAGGAAGTTTCATATAACGAAAAAAATTACTATCCGTATTTAAAACCATTATATTTTGATTATTATTAAAACTTACTTCATAAGCATGTAAACTTCGTGTAAAAGTATAAAACTCTGGATCTTTGACAAATGTATTAGAAAATAATTGAGCTGCTTTCACATCACCTTCACTTCGAATAAGTTCTGCTTGATACTCAGCTTCTAGCAAGGTATGAGTTATTTTGTAATCTATAGTAGAACGCAATTTTTCTGCCTGTTCTTTACCTTCTGATCTTAAACGATGCGCTATTAATTCAAAATTAGAACGCATACGTTGATAAATAGCATTAGAAACTTTAGTTGGTAAACTAATTTGTTTAATAGAAATATCAATTATTTTAATACCTAATAAAGGCATGCTTTTTAAATAAATTTTCTCATTGTTTTGATCTATTAATTTTTGTGTAAAATTTTGTTTTTTAGAAAAAATTAAATGATTTACATTAATAGATTGAAATTTTTTTTTGTTATTTATAATGTTATTATTTAGTTCAGTTTTTATATTTAACATTAATTGTCCAGTTGAATCTGTTATAATAGATTTTGCATCTAAAAAACTAATTTTAGAACCTAAAAGATAATTAAATTTGCTTTTTAACAATGTTTCAGTTTGATCAGTATTTCCACCATTAGTTGCTAAATAATAATTACTAAAATTAGTAATACGCCACTTTATGTAAGAGTTAATAATAAGCTCTTTTTTATCTATTGTAACAAAATGATCATCTTGATTATTTATGGTATGAATGCGTGCATCTAAAATTTTAATACTATCAATGAATGGAATTTTAAAATGTAACCCTGGACTGTAAAGAATAGATTTCATATGTCTATCTTTTAAAATTTTTCCAAATCGTAGTATAATACCCCGTTGTTCTTCTTGTACTATAAATATCGAAGAATATAATATTATCAAAATTCCAAGGATAGTAATAATAAAAGATTGACGCATGTTTATTCTCCTTTCATATGATGAATATTATTATATAAAACATTAGTTTTATATTGCTTTTTAATTATAGAATGATCTAAATTTTTTATATTAAAATTAGTTTTATTTTTATCAACAGGAAAAGAAATACTTTTTATTAAATTAGAATTTTTATTATTATTATTTTTATAAAAATCAATATGATCATGAAAAATTTGACTTAGTGGTAAAATTATCACATTATTGCTGTTTTGAGTTAATAATAATTTTCGTGTATGAGTTAAAATTTTTTCCATAGTTTCAATATATAGACGTTGATAGGTAATTTCTGGAGCTAATTTATATTCAGGAAGAAGCTTAATAAAATGTAAGGTTTCTTTTTTTGCTTTAAAAATAGTACGAATTTTATATTTTTTAGCATCTTCTAACAATCTTTGAGTTTTCTTTTTAGCACGCAATTGCACTTTATTAACATATATTTTTGCTTCTTGGATATATTGTTGTTTATTTTCTCGTGCAGATATAATATCATTAAATGATGCTTTTATTTCTTCCGGAGGATAGATAGTTTTAAAATTGATGTTTAATAAACTAATTCCTATGTCATAAGAACGAATCATCTTTTTTAAGATGCTTTGAATTTTATCTTTAAGAGTAATATTATTTTCAGTTAAAATTTGATTCATTGAATATCTGCCTACTACACTTCGTAATGCACTGTGCGTTGCTTGACTTAAATTATCATTAGTATTTATAAAATTAAAAATATAAGCACTTGAATTAGTTATACGATATTGTATATTTATTTTTATATGCACCAGATTTTCATCTGAAGTTAATATTACACTAGAAGCTGATAATTCTCGCACTGATTCTACGTCAATTAAATGAACTATATCAATAAAAGTTGCTTTCCAATTTAAACCAGGAAAAGCTACATGAGTAAATTTTCCAAATCGCGTTACTACACCACGTTCAGATTCTTTAATAGTATAAAATCCGCTACAAATCCAAGATATAATTAGAGTAATTAATGATATAACAGTAGTGTAACGCCTAAAATATAAACCAGAAGAACTTTTCCTACTATTATTAGATTTTTTACGAATCCATAAACGATTTAATTTTTTTACTATATCGTGAAAAATATTATTTAAATTAATTTTTTTTTCGTGATCTTTTGATGTTTTTTTATTAGAATTGTTACGATTATTATTCTCCCATGGATTTTTGTTTTTTTCATCATTACTAGGATGATTCCACGTCATATTTATAACTCCATACTTATAATTTAACACTTTGTGTTTTATAATCATGACATATCTTATGTAATAAGATGTATTTAATTATATTTTATTTTTTAGAATAAATATTATTGAATATTATTAAATATTATTGAATATTATAATATATAATAAAAATTAATATCTTCACGATTTATATATTTATTAATGCTATTTCAATTAAAAAAAAATATATTAATATTTATTTGATGCATTAGTAATATTTACTATTCAAATATTATAAACTATTTACAATAAAAAATTATATTTTATTAAAAATAATAAAATATAAATAATTTTATATTATTAAAAATAAAATTATATAAATCGATGTTATTTACATATTTTTTTATTAACTAAATATTATACTAATATAGTATGATTTTCGTTTTATTTTTTTTTCATTGATATAAAATAAATTATTTTTAGTTATAAAACATGATTAAAATATATAATATAAATTTATTTTTTTTTAAAAATATTATTTTCTTTTTATTGTCAATAAAAGTGTTGTCAATATTATTAAAGATAAAAAAGTATGTTTTTATTAAACGTTAATTACAACATAAAATTTAAAATGAAATACTTTATTTTAATATAAAATTAAAATCATATTTTATATTAATAATTTTTTACTATTAATGTAATATTTTTTAAAAAAAAATAAATGTTTTACTTATACTTTAAAATTTTAAATATGATTAATATTTTTTTAAATATGCTTAATGTTTTTTGTTACACTTTTATATTAAATATAAAAATTATAAATAATAAATTTTATCTATCATTATAATATTGTTTTTGTTTTTATTAAAACTCATTCAATTATTAATATAAATTTAATTTATCTTTATCTTATTAATATAAAAAATAATTAAATTTTATTATATTAATTATTTTATTTTAAAAAATTTATTGTTATTATTAAATAGAAAATATATAAATTTACTATTCTAACTATCATAACAATATACATAATTTAAAAAAAATAAATTAATAAAATATCAAAAATATAAAATAAATATTTTTATTTAAAAATAATTAAATGTTGTTTTATTTATTATTAATTTTTATTTTCTGTATTGTTATCATATATTGATAAAATAACTATGATTGTTAAAATTAATATTTAAGATTATTAAAGTAAGAAATTCATTATAACAGAACTGTTATAGAAGTAGTATGTTTGTTAATTATTTAATTAATAATATTTTAAAAGAATAGAAAACTAAAAAATAAATTTAACTTTTAAGATCAATACTATCAGATAAACAAATTGATACTAAAATATTTTTATAACGTAATATATTTTAAAATAGATCTTAAAAAATTATTTTTTTAACTATTTTATTTTTACATCATAGCATGCTTATTATTAATAATTAATAACTCATTTATTACTGAAATAGATAATGTAATATTCATATATTTTTGTATAAAAGAATTTTATATATCTTTAAATTTTAGAATTTATAACTTGTATTATTTTATATAAAGCATCTTTTGGTTTTTCACTATTTAACCAATATAAAGAATCCCAATTTCGTAACCAAGTCATTTGATGTTTTGCAAATTGGCGTGTTGCATAAATAGTATTATAAATCATATCATCATAACTCATACTCCCGGATAAATATGACCACATTTGTCGATATCCTATACTACGAATAGCAGGTAAATCTTTATGTAAATTATTTTGATAAAATAACGTACGAACTTCTTTTTCAAAACCTTTTTTAAGCATTTGATCATATCGTTTTTCAATACGTTGATGAATTAATTCTCGATTATAAGGGCAAATTGCAAATTGAAAAACA
Organism: Candidatus Ecksteinia adelgidicola; assembly: GCA_020541345.1. Classification (GTDB taxonomy): domain Bacteria; phylum Pseudomonadota; class Gammaproteobacteria; order Enterobacterales; family Enterobacteriaceae; genus Ecksteinia; species Ecksteinia adelgidicola. The sequence continues at coordinate 103,503 of CP045239.1, forward strand.
TTATAATCTAATGCATTTCCTGAAATTTTCATTAATTCTGTCATTGTTTTTCCTGAAATAAAAAAAACTTCTAGTGCTCTTAAAATCCTATGGTGATCATTAAAATGAATTCTTAGTGCTGAAATTGGATCAATTTTTTTTAGTTTAGTATATAAAAATTGCCAACCTTTTTTTGTTGCTTGACTTCGTATATATTCACGTACTATTAAATTAGATGGAGGTAGCGGTGATAATCCTAATAATAGTGTCTTAAAATAAAGCATTGTACCGCCTACAAGCAATGGAATATTGCCATTATGAGAAATTTCATCCATAGCTTTTAAGGCATCAGAATAAAAATCTGACGAAGAGTAAGATTCTGAAGGATTTCGAATATTAATTAATCGATGTGGATTTTCTAATAATTCTTTGGCATTTGGTTTAGAAGTACCAATATCCATTCCACAATATACTAATACAGAATCAACACTAATTAGTTCAACAGGAAGATATTTTCGTAGCAAAATTGCTAGTGCAGTTTTTCCTGAAGCAGTAGGACCCATAATAAAAATTGCTGGAGAATAAGATTTTTTAGTCATATTTTAAAATATTAATCTTAATTATATATACTATCTCGATTTTATATACTAAAATCATGTATTAACTTTAATTTATTATTATTAATCATAGTGTTTTTTAATGATTATAAATACGATTTTTACTTATAAGATATTTTACTATTAAATATAATTTTTACAAATATTTAAAAATAAATATTACGTGTAGTGATAAGATCTTATAATTTTAATAAAATTATTAATTTTTTTTAAACGTAACATTCATATAATATTATTTTAAAGTTATAAAATATTATTTGATATTATATATTAAAATTGATCTAAAAATTTTTATTTTTATTAAAAATTTTAATTATACTTTATTTACTATGTTATTTTATTAAATAAAATATTAATGGATAATATAAATATATAAAATATTGTTTTTTGTAATTACACTCAAAGAACATTTAACAACATTTTTTACTTTAAAATATGTACTAAAAATTAATTAAGATATTAAAAATTAAATACTAATATAGAGAATGAATAATTATAAAATTATTTAAATGAAGATCAATTTATTATTTTTTTTAATAACACTATGTAATAAAAATAAAGAATTTAAAAAAAATAGTTTGTTCTTCATTTTGTTAAATAATTAACATATTAAATAATACTTTTAAATAAATTTCATAATAACATATTAAAATTATACAATTAAAAAAATTTAACGTTTATATAACAATAAAATTAAAAATTTTTATTGTAAGTAAGACAGTTTTTATTATAATCAATAAATTAATTATTTTTATTTAAATTATTATTTATTTTTTTAATAAAAAAATAAATAATAAAAAAAGTTATTTTTACTAAATAAAATTATTAATAAAATTTATTCATATAATATATTATTATTTTACTGTTATAAAAAGTAAGATTTATCAAATTATTATTTAGATTAAGATTTATTGCGTAAAAAATTTAATAATATGTGTATTATATCAATAATATCGTAATAAAAATAATAAAATTATGTTTATGTTATTTTATATTTTTATAAAAACTATTAATTATATTTTAAATAATATAAGATATTTTTTATATTTTATTTAAAATAAAAATATATTACAATATAATATAAAACTTTTATGCTATCGTTAAAAATTAATATTTTGAAAATTTATTGTTTTATTTAATATACTTAAAATTAATATACTTAACAATAATAATTTTTTTTAAAATAATAATATGTATTTAAAATACTATAGTAAATAAAAATTTTTTATTAATATAACTGTTTTTTTAAATTCTTCATATAGAGAAAAGTTTAATTTTTAAATTATCATAAAAATAAAAATTTAAATAAAAACTATTAAATAAAATTTTATTAATTTTATAAATTTTTAACTATTAAAGATACAGTAATATTTATTAATATATATAATTTTTAGTAATAATATAAATATTTAATAAAATTAAATATATGATATTGAATAATTTTATTATTATTAATTAAATACATTTTTACATTATTATTTGTTATAACATTTAATGTTAATTAATAGTTTTTAAAAACACGTTAATATATAAATATATTATTTAACGATTTATAAAAATAATATTTTATTCATAATTAAATTTTTTATATTATTTATGTTAAAAATACGTTTTGATAATAATTATTTAAATTAACATTGATACTATAAGTAATAAACAATATAATTATTTTTATTGAATAAATTTAAAAATTATTAAAATATTTTAAATTAAATCTTAATAATATTTTATCAAAATATTATTCTTTATAAAAATATATTATATAAAAATAACAAAAGATTTTTTATTTTTATTTAAGTAAACGTTTATATTTTTGTACTAATAAAAAATATATTAATGTTTATAAAATATTACGTTAGATGTTTTAATTTGTATATTATATTTAAATACATATTATCATTTCATGATAAATTATTTTTTAAAATATAATAATACTATTACAAAATAAAAACATATTATTATTTTATAAAAGTTAATGATATATTTTATTAAAATTTTTATTAAATCTAATTAATAAAAAATACATAACTCTTTATATACATGCTAAATAATTTTAAAATTAACTATTAATACTTTAAATAATACTTTAAAATATTTTATATTTTATAAATATTATTAAAATCTTTTTATACAAAAACATTATTTTTATTTAAAAAAATATGTATAATTAAAAATAATTATTTTAAATATTAGATTCTTATAACTAACTATTTTATAAAAATAAAATTTTTAATTATGATGAATATATAATATCTATGATTAATGTTAAAATTTACTTTAATACTAAAATTTACTTTAATACTAAAATAATAAAAATAAATAGGTCATTTTTTTTTTAAAATTACTTATATTTTATAATATATAAATTATAGATTTTAGTTAATAAATAGTGATTTAATATGAAATTTTTATGTAAAAATATTTAATTTTTATCTTAAGAAATACTAATAATTTTAAAAAAATAATACTGTTATTTTAAAGATAATTTTAATTATGTTTATCATATTTAAATCTTAAAAATAAAACAATATTAAATATGTATTTAATATTGTTTAAATAATATTATATACTTTTTATGATATTATTTAAAAAATTTTTTATCAATTCATAAATACAATCATGAACATATTTTTTTTAAAAATATTAAAGTATATAGAATATATTTTTAAAAAGTATTAAATTAAAATAATAAAATATAAGATATGATTATTATTTATAATACAATTATTATACATTTCTATTTTATAAAATATTTACACATATTATTTTTTAAAATGAGTTATTATTATTTTACATTTAAATTATGTAACAGTTAATTATATGATTTATTAAAATTTCATTTTTATAATTTAATGATTTAGAATAATTTAATTATGTAATAAAATATTAATTTTATAACATGATATCTAATATTATAATTTTAATACGTCATATTTATCATCAAAACATAATATTTTTAATGTGTTGAAAATATGACTTTATTAATATTAAATGTTTAACAGGACATAAATAAATAAGCACGACCAAAAAAACACAAAATATTTTTTCTAACTGATTATTTTTTTGAGATTGTAATAATGGTAAACAAAAACGCCAACGACAAGGCCAAAATAGTGATATTCCATTAGGAGTTAGCATATCAGCTAAAAGATGACTCAAATAACCAATAAGTATAGCATGTAGTGTATCAGAAGGAAAAAACCAATTATATGGAAAATGTAGTAATCGAAAAAATATTATTCCACTAAAAATTGCTAATAAACTATGAGTAAATTTTCGATGACCAAAAATATAAAAAATAGGAATCGAAATCCACCGACAACGTTGTCCTAATAAGGATTGCGGATGGTCTATATCAGGCAATAATGCAGTTAACAACACACCTGGAATAATATGCCACCAATCACCATTAGCTAATTTTAATGTTATTTCAGCTTTTTTAGAAAAAATCCCACAAGCAATAGCAAAGATTAGATGTCCTTCAGCAGTCATGCTACAATTTACCCTAGTATTAAGCCATACATTTATTAATTATATCTAAAAATTACTGATAATCAAAGTAAATTTTTGTTTGATTATAAGTATTATGTAATATTTTTTATTAGTAAATTAAAAACAAAGAATATTGTAATTTCAATTTTTAAATTAGTTAGTATGATATTGAAAATAAAGAATAAATCTCAAGTGATGAATTAGTGCATATAAAACGTTGTGATAAAAAATTTTAAAATATTTATTTATTTTTTGTATTTATAATTTTATTATAATATTTAAAATATTAATTTTAACAAATTTTAATTTTAACCGTAATTTAACTATATCTATAATTTTATTGATTTTAACTTATTAAATAAATAAGATATTTATCAATTTTAAATAATCGTTAACATAATATTTTGTTTTTTCATTTATATTTTATTAATTTTACTCCAGTTAACATAAATGTTACGTTATGAAACGTAATAATTAAATTTTAAATAAAATAATATAAGTAAAAATTATTATATACTATATTAACATTACAATATTTTTTTTAAAAAATATAATATGTTAGTCAACATATTATATTTAAATGAAATATATTTAATCACTAATTTTAATATATTTAAATCTATACATTTAAAATTTTTTTAAATATTTCATTTCTTAAAACTATGATATTTATAGTATATTTTAAGCTAAAAATTTTTATAAAAAATAATGAATATGTTATGTATAAAAATAAATATTAATTAATTTTTAAAGTATTCTAAATAAATTATCAATATTATTTTTAAAAATTATATATTTTTATTTGTTAAAAATTAAATTTATTATATAATGACTATCGATAAATATAATGCTAATTTTTATAATTAAATATTATACTTCATATTTTACCGGACATTTCCATATGATATATACATTACCATCTTTACAATATAAATATGATGAATTAGAACCATACTTCGATAAAAAAACAATGGAAATTCATTACACAAAACATCATCAAACTTATGTAAACAATGCTAATATTGTACTAAAAATATATCCAGAATTAGCTCAATACAATATTGAAAAACTAATGGAAAATTTTGACAAAATACCAGCTAATTATTATACTTTTATGCGAAATAATGCTGGTGCTCATTTTAATCATAGTTTATTTTGGAAATGCTTAAAAACTAAAACTATTTTATCTAATGATTTAAAAGCAGCTATTTTACACGATTTTGGTAGTATTAGTCAATTTCAAGAAGAATTTGAAAAAGTTGCAATGTCTCAATTTGGTTCAGGATGGGTTTGGTTAATATTAAAAAATAATAAATTAAACATAATTTCAACTTCTAATCAAGATAATCCGTTAATGAAAACTATTTCTAATACTATTTTAGGTTTCCCTATTCTTTGTTTAGATGTATGGGAACATGCTTATTATCTTAAATATCAATATAAAAGACTTAATTATATTAAAGCATTTTGGAATGTAGTTAATTGGGATGAAGCGTCTATCAGATTTAAAACAAAAACATAATTTTTCTTTTAATATTCCTGATAATTCGGGTATGTTTTAACATAACAGTTTTACTATTTAGATGTAAAATCTATGATGTATATTTCTATATATGATATATATTTATATGAATAAATGTTTTAAATTAATATTTAATTATTAAAATAATTTAATATTTTTTTAATGATAATTGTCATGAAATGTTTTATATGATTTCATTAAAAGTTAATAATTTATAAACATATATTTTATATAAAATATATATTTATAAATTGACAATAATTCACAACATAAAATATTATTATTAATATACAATATATATTATTAAAATAAAAATAAAAAAGACAAAAAAAACTAATTTTAATATGTTTAATATTGACATAACATTTATGTATGTATGCTTAAATATAGAAAAATTTTTATTAATTATTTATATTTTTACAACATTTATATAGTAATCTGTTTTTTTTAAAAAAAAATAAGTTTTTTTTATTGAAAATAAAATAATAATATTTTTTTAACAATAAATTAAGTTTTAAAGAAAATTATAAAAAAATGATTAATATTTATAAGATTCTAAAATTTATTAATATACATTTATAATATTTCTATAAATTTTTTGTCAATATTTATATAAACACTTATAAATTTAAATAAACATTATTTTGTTCAGAAACGAATTGTTATAAAAAAATAGTATTTATTAAACAAATATTGTTATCTAATAAATATATAAATTATTTTCTTTAACTAAAAATTTTATTTTTTTTTAAATTATAAACTAACTTATTTGAAACGTATATCTTACTTAATATGAATATACTATTTTATTATATACAGTTATAATAAAAATTAACTTTATGAATAACGTTGACTTCAAATACTAAATATTAATAAAAACATTATTAACAATGCAACAAGACTCCAAAGAGGAATAACGCCAAATCGAGCATAAGGCGTGATACCGGTAGTAGGAGTAACTAAAACATGCAATACACGAAGAGTAAATTGTGGAATTTTTGAAACTATTTTACCATTAGCATTTATTATAACAGTAATGCCATTATTCGTGCTTCTCAATAGTGGACGACCTAATTCTAACGCACGCATACGTGCCATTTGTAAGTGTTGCCATGGACCAATAGAATGATCAAACCAAGCATCATTAGAGATAGTTAGAATAAAATCAGTATTTTTATGAAAATTATGTCGAACTTGTTGACTAAAAATAACCTCATAACATATTACAATTGTTAAGTTACAACCATAGACCTTAATAAGAGGTTGAATAGCATTCCCTTTTGTAAAGTTAAATATAGGTACATTAAAAAATGGCGCGATTGGATGCAATATATGTTCTAATGGCATGAATTCACCAAATGGTACTAAATGATGTTTATCATAACGATATTTTGCTGGATAAGAATATTTTTCAGAATTACCTAACATAATCGCGCTATTATACATTTTTTTATTTTTTGACGCAGTCTGTATATTAAGAATACCAGTAATTAAACGAGTATTTTTTTTACGTAATTTTTTATCTAACATAGTTAAAAAAGAATTTTGATTGGCTTCATCATTTGGAATAGCTGATTCTGGCCAAACAATGACATCTACATGACCTATATAAGGTATAGTTGCATTTAAATAAGTTTGTAATATTAAACCTAATTTATTTGGAACCCATTTTATTTTTTGTGGGATATTTCCTTGTACTATAGCGATGCTAATTGCTTTTTCTGGTAAAGAAGTAAACCAATAGTATTTAGATAATGGCCAAGGAAAAAATAAAAATGAAATAGCTATAATTGCAGATACTTTATGACGTTTATTAATAGAATATACTATTAAACCAGAGATTATTATTAACATAAACGTAATAAAATCAACTCCTAATAAAGGAGCTATACCTTGCAATGGACCATCAATTTGAGTGTATCCAAATTGTAACCAAGGAAAACCAGTTAAAATTGAAGCACGTAAAAATTCAGTAATTTGCCATAAAACTGGAGCAGCAATCACTAATCGATAATAAGAAGTAGATGGCCAAAAATATGCTAATAATCCTGAAAATAGTCCAGTATATAGAGATAAATACATAACAAGTAAAAATACGAGAGAAATATTGATAAAAAATGGCATGCCGCCAAAACTAGCAATACTTTTATATATCCATCCTATTCCAGTACTAAATAGCCCACATCCCCAGTATAAACCAAGAAAAAAAGATTGTTTAATAGTGCAATTTAAAGTAACGCTTAATAATCCAACAAGCGAAACAATAGCCATTAACCAATAATTAAAAGGAGAAAATGACAAAGTGCCAACAGAACCAAATAATAATGCTAAGAAAATACGAACTTTTTGTTTTTTTAAAAAAGAAATATTTAACATAAGAATTTACTCTTTTAATTCTAATGTTAAATTATTGTCTGGAATTTTTACATGAACTTGAATAATTCGTCTACTATCCGATATTGCTATTTTAAAGAAATAATCTTGAATTTTAATTATTTCTCCTCGTGAAGGAAGTCGTCCAAATTTTTGCATTACTAAACCACCAACAGTATCAACTTCATTGTTACTAAAATTAGTATTAAATGTTTTATTAAAATCTTCAATTAATGTTAATGCACGTACAGTATATATATATCGACTAATCTGACGAATATTTAAATCCTCTTCATTATCATATTCATCTTCAATTTTCCCAACAATTAATTCGAGAATATCTTCAATTGTTACTAAACCAGATACACCACCAAATTCATCAATTACAATAGCCATATGATAACGTTGAGAACGAAATTCTTCTAGCATTTTATTAACTTGTTTACTTTCTGGAACTATTACAACTGGACGTAATACTTTACTTATAGTAAACGGTTCGGAATTAATATGCATAAAAGGTAGTAAATCTTTAGCCATTAATATACCTTTAACATGATCTTTATCTTCACTTATTACTGGAAAACGCGAATGAGCAGATTTAATAATGACGTCTAAACATATCTCAAGTTGTTGATTATATTGTAAAGTAATCATTTGAGAACGTGGAATCATAATGTCACGTACACGTTGTTCTGCAATATCTATTACACCTTTTAGCATGTTACGAATATCAGAATTAATTAAATCGTTTTGTTCTGAATCACGAATAAATTCTACTAGATCACTACAGTTTTTTGGCTCACCATGAAATAACTGATTAAGAATTAATGTAAAAAACCCTTTTTTTGGGCTGCAATTATTTGGTAAAGATTCGTCATTCATAAAATTTTAGTTAATATTACTCCTGTTGCTAATCCAATAAAGATCTTAGCAATAATTTTATTAAAAACATATTAGAAAATGAAACAAAAGTAAAATAAATAATTATTTAATTAATACGATTATTTAATTAATACGGATTAATATAACCTAGTTTTTTCATTATGTTTATTTCTAAAGATTCCATTATTTTCGTTTCATTTTTTTTCATATGATTGTATCCTAATAAATGTAAACTACCATGAACAACCATGTGTGCCCAATATGCTTCTTCTAACTTTTTTTGTTTAAATGCTTCTTCTATAACTAATTGTTTACAAATAACTAAATCACCAAGTAGTAATGGAACAAATTTCAACGAATTTTTATATGAAAAAGATAATATATTAGTTGGTTTATTTTTGTTTCGATAAATTAAGTTAAGTGTTTGACTTTCTAATTTATCTACTAAACGTATTGTTATTTCGGTATTTTGTTGTAATTGTGACAATACTTGATTTAACCAAAACTCAAAATAAGTTTTTTTAGGTAAATTATTCGCATTTTTACAAGCAATCTGTAAATCTAAAATTATTTTCATAATAATATATAACTTTACTAAAAAATAAAATGTAAAAATTAAAGTTGTTTTTTCATTTTATGTGTATGTTATAGTGTTTATATTATTAACTTATAAAATTATATAAATATTAACTAATAATATTTATATTTTTACTTTAAAATTAAGTTTATTGACTTTTTTATTTTAAAGATAATAATTGTGATAAATATTAAAAAATTACTTTTTAATTAATCAATTAATTATTTTTTTAAAATTATTATTAATTTTAAATATTTTAATAAATTATTAAATCAATAAAAATACATTTTCTTAAATAGTATTTTACAAATTATGATTTATTACATATTTTTATAACTTTATATATAAAATATATTAACTAATAATTTTATACTTGTCTATATTATTTTTAATATTTTAAAAACTAACAAATAAATTATTTTTATTAAATTTTTAATAATTTTTTATTAAAAAATAGAATTTAACATCATAGAAACTATTTTAAAGAACAAATTATAGCAATGATATAAAAATTGGTTTTTTATTTTAATATAAAAAAATAATTTTAATATTTACTATTAGAACATAACCTATATGAAGCTGAGAAAATATATAAAATATTTCTTAATAAAAAAAACATGTTTAAAATTTAATAGCATATAATAAAATCATAATTACATTGTTTATATTCACAAAAAACAACCAGGAGAAAGCCATTTATGACGTGAATTAAATACATCTTGTGCTGACATAATTTTTTTTCCTTCTAGTTGCAACTGAACAATATTAAGAATACCATTAGAAGTAGCTACTTGAATACCACATTTATTAACGCAAATAATTGTACCTTCTTTTATATATTTTGAACTAAGTAAAACATTAGCTTTCCAAACTTTTACTAATTTTTTATTAATGTAAAAATAACAAACTGGTTTTGGATTAAAAGCACGAATATGACGATCTAGCTGTATAGCAGGTAAAAACCAATTTAGTTGTCCTTCTTTTTTGCTTAATTTTTTAGCATAAGTTGCTTGATCTTCATTTTGAATTTTATACTTTACCGTACCTTTTACTAAATTTTTTAAAGTTTCAAGCATTCCTTGTACACCTAAAAAAGCTAATTTCTTAGATAAACTATTAGTGGTATCTGTATCTGTGATAAGACAAATTAGTTTATATATTACACTACCAGCGTCTAAATTTTCATTCATTTTTATAATAGTTATACCAGTTATGGTATCACCAGCACATAAAGAACGCTGAATTGGAGCCGCACCACGCCAACGTGGTAATAATGAAGCATGTATATTAATACAACCAAGCTTAGGTATAGATAGTATTATTTTTGGTAAAATTAATCCATAAGCTACAACAACTATTACGTCAGGATTTAAATTAGAAATAAAATTTTGATGCTTTATACATTTTAATGATTGAGGTTGAAAAATTGGAATTTGATGCTGTTCTGCAATAATTTTTACTGAACTTTTAACAAGCTTATAACCACGCCCAGCAGGTCTATCTGGCTGGGTCAGAATACCTACAATCTTATATCCAGATAATAAAAGAATTTTAAGATGATAAGCGGAAAAATCTGGTGTACCAGCAAATATAATTCGTAGAGAACGAGACATATTTATTTCCAGTTAATTGAAATTATGTGTACTAAATTTAGCGATTTTTTTAAATTTATGATAAATACGATTACGTTTAAAAGAGGAAAGATAATCAATAAATAATTTACCTATTAAGTGATCCATTTCATGTTGAATGCAAATTGATAATAAATCTTCTGCTTCTAATTCAAAAGGTTTTCCATTACGATCTAGCGCATAAATATTCACATGAGAAAATCGTGGTATTAAAGCTCTATATGCAGGTATAGAAAGACAACCTTCCGAAATACTGGTTTCTCCACTCTTGTATAGTAACTCGGGATTAATTAAAGTTAAAGGCTGATTACGTGATGTAGAAATATCAATTACAATAATTTGTTGATGTATGTTCACTTGCGTTGCAGCTAAACCAATGCCTTCTTTTTCGTACATAGTTTCAAACATATTATCAATAATATTCTGAATATCTACATCAACTAATTTTACTAATTTTGCAATTTGTCTTAATCGTTTGTCTGGATAATATAACATTTGTAAAATTGACATATATTGTATAGTTATATTTAAATAGTATAATAATTACTTATATTAAAATAATTTATGAATTTAATTAAAAGGGTATATTGACTACTACTTTAATTTAAAAGGTTATACTAGTAATTCTGTAAAAATGTATTCTATAATGAATATTAATTAATTTATGTTATATTAATAGTTTTTTATAAAATTTAATGTTGTAAAAATAAAAATTAAAAAAAATTATAAATATATTAATATATAGATATATTAATATTTACTTTTTTAAAAACAAATGACAATTTTTTATATAATTGCTGATATTTAATGGTATAATCTTTTTAAAATATTTAAATATATATTTTAAAGTTTAGCACATATAGTTAGAGATTTCGTTATTTATTATAATTTTTTTTAATATGCATATTATAATTGTTCCTTAATAAAAAATGTTTTATTTTTTAAATTATCATAAATAAATAATATTATTTATTTATATATAATTATAAACAAATTAATATGATAGAGATAAATAAAATGTTGTGATATTTTACTTTTTACTAAAATATTATTGATAATATTAAATAAAAAATTTATTACTTTTTATATAATGTCTTATTATTTATTTTTATTATTATTATTTAAATAATATTAATTAAATATTCATATAAAATATCATATTTTAAATAAAAATTAAAATATTAATATTATTTTAAAAATTGATGAAAATTTTTTTTAATTAAAATATTAAAAAACTTTTAATAAAAATTTATAAAGTTCATTTTTAAACAATAAAATATTATTACAATAATTAAAAAATTAACATAACTAATTATATAATAATAAAATTAAAAATATTTATGGTTTTTATATTAAATAATTTAAATATATAAGTTTTTATTAATCATTCATGTAAAATATTTAATAATATGTCGTAAATATAAATTTTCATTTAAATAAAATATGTATTGATGGCATTAATAACTTATAAAAATTATTTAATAAAATATAATATATAAAAAATTATCTAATAATACTTCAAGTTTAAAATTAAAAATATAAACATTTTTAAAAAAATATATACATATTATTTAAAATTTATTTAATTAAACATTTTAAAAAAACAAAGAGATACACTAAAAAATCTATTTTAAATTTTTATTAATTTAATAAAATATATTGTTATGATAAAAAATATTATATGTAGCTATTAAAACTATTTTTTATATTTATAACATAATAATTGATAACATAAAAATAATATAATAATTTATAACATAAAAAATATCATATATAATAAATATTATATTTAATATCTAAAATAATGTTGATATAGTTTAATTTTTCAATCAATGATTATTTTTTATGATTTAACATAACATATTTTATTTATTATACAATATATATCAAAATTAAATTTTTTTTTAAAAAATACATATTTTGTTTTTAATTATTAAATGTATTTTTATATTATAAAATAAAATAATAATTTTTAATATCGCATTATAATATATTAAAAAATATTTTAAATATAAATAATATATTTTTTTAAATTTATTAAACATTTTATATATATTAATTACACTAATTTTAAATAAAAAAACATATAAACTATATTATAATATTAATATTTTATATCGAAATATGTTTTTTATTAAAATATAATAATTTTTTACTTATCAATTTTTAATTTAAACAATTAATAAAAATTTATATTTATTAATAAAGATAAAATAGTTCAATATAATAATATATCATATTATATTATTTTTATGTATTAATTATGTGTAAAACATATACTATATAATACAAATCTTAATTCGGATAATTCTTTTAATTCATATATAACCGTATATTAAATGCTTTCAATTTAACTAGCAATTTAAGTAATTATTACTATTACATAGTAATGCTATTTTATTTAAGAAATAAAAACTAAAATATTAGTGTTTTAATATCATGTTAGTCTGTTAATATATATTATTAAATATATAATTTTAATTATTAAAACTAATAATGTTTAAAATAAATATTATTTTATAAACATATTTTATTTAATGATTTTCATTGAAAATATGCTATTTGTATAAAGATAATTGTAATAAAGCTATTTTAGCTATTTTACAATAATTTTTTATTGAATTTATAACAAATATTTAAAATAATTTTTATTTACGCATTGTTGGAAATAAGATTACATCACGGATTGCATGATTATTAGTAAATAGCATTATTATCCGATCAATACCAATGCCTAATCCTGCTGTAGGCGGCAATCCATGCTCTAATGCAGTAATATAATCTTCATCATAAAATATTGCTTCTTCATCACCAGTATTTCTATTAATAATTTGATTAACAAAAATTTTTTTTTGATCTTCTGAATCATTTAATTCAGAAAAACCATTGCCAATTTCGTGACCATTAATAAAAAGCTCAAAACGATCGGCGATCTCTGAATTACAATCATTTCGACGAGCTAATGGAGAAACTTCGGCTGGATATTCAGTAATAAAAGTTGGTTGAATTAAATGACTTATTATTACTTTATCAAAAATTGATGCTATTATGCGTCCTAATCCCCAAGTTGTTTGAGTTTGAATACCAAAAGATTGAGCAACGTTCGTTAATGTTTTTATATTATTCAAATTCATATCTGGATAATATTTATGAATTGCTTCAATCATAGTAAGTTTTTTAAATGATTTACTAAAATCAAATATTTTATTACCATACTTTACAAGATAAGTGTTTAATACTGCCTTAGCTAAAGTTTGAAATAATGTTTCAATTAATTTAAATAAATCTTTATAATCTGCATAAGCCATGTAAAGTTCCATCATGGTAAATTCTGGATAATGGCGTGAAGAAATACCTTCATTTCTAAAGTTTCGATTAATTTCAAACACTCGTTCAAATCCGCCGATTACAAGACGTTTTAAATATAATTCTGGTGAAATGCGCAAATACATATCAATATCTAATGCATTATGATGAGTTATAAAAGGACGTGCTGAAGCTCCGCCAGGAATTGTTTGCATCATGGGAGTTTCAACTTCGATAAAATCACGTTCTATCATAAAATTTCGAATTAATGTTATTATCTTAGAACGCAACTGAAAAGTTTTTCTTGATTTTTTATTAATAATTAAATCTAGATAGCGCTGTCGATAACGAGCTTCTTTATTTGTTAATCCATGAAACTTATCTGGCAATGGACGTAAAGTTTTAGTTAATAAACGTAATTCTTCACAAAAAATTGATAATTCACCACTTTTTGTTTTAAATACTTTGCCACGTGCGCCAATTATGTCACCTAAATCCCATTTTTTAAATTCTTTATTATAATCATGCACACTAGAAGTTAGTGTTTTTAACGAGATATACAACTGGATAAAACCACCTATATCTTGTAAAGTTATGAAAGATGCTTTTCCCATAATACGACGACTCATTATGCGACCTGCAACCATAACTATTATATTTAATGTCTCTAGTTCTTTTTTTTCTCTTTGGTCATAAGCAGCGTGCAACTTATCAGAAGTACTATCTCGATGAAAATCATTTGGAAATGGAGTACCTTGTTTACGTAAAATAGCCAGTTTTTCTCGTCTACATTGTAGTTCATTGTTAAGATTTACCATTTGATTTGCATCTTGTAATTTTTGTTTAAACATTTACTTTCCTTTATAAACCGGCTTTTAAACTTTCTTCGATAAATTTATCTAAATCACCATCTAATACAGATTGTATGTTACGTATTTCAATCTGAGTGCGCAAATCTTTAATACGAGAGCTATCTAAGATGTAAGAACGAATTTGACTGCCCCAACCAATTTCAGATTTATTATCTTCTATGATTTTTTTATTAGTATTTTTTTTTTGTATTTCAAACTGATATAGTTTAGCTTGTAATTGTTTAAATGCTTGATCTTTATTTTTATGCTGAGAACGATTGTTTTGGCATTGAACTACAATATTTGTTGGAATGTGAGTAATACGAACTGCTGATTCAGTTTTATTTACGTGTTGCCCTCCTGCTCCAGAAGCGCGATAAACATCAATACGAAGATCTCCTGAATTAATTTCAATCTCAATATCATCATCTATTTCTGGATAAACAAAGACTGAACTAAAGGAAGTATGACGACGACGATTAGAATCAAATGGACTTTTTCTGACTAAGCGATGCACACCAGTTTCAGTACGTAACCATCCAAATGCATAATTTCCAATAATTTTAATAGTTACTGACTTAAGACCAGCTATTTCGCCATTAGATTCTTCAATTATTTCAGTTGAAAAATTTTTATGTTCCGCCCAACGGAGATACATTCGTAATAAAATAGAAGTCCAGTCTTGTGCTTCAATACCTCCAGAACCAGATTGAATATCAAGATAACAATTAGAACTATCATTTTTTTTAGAAAACATTAAACGAAATTCTAATTGAATTATATTAGCTGTTATTTTATCAAGACTAATTAGTATTTCATTAAAAATATTTATATCTTTTTCCGCTATTGCAAACTCAAATAAATGATTAATTTCTTGGTTTTCTTTTTCTAATTTTTCTAATACGATTACTATGTTTTCTAACATTGAACGTTTCTTAGTTAGCAATTTTGCAATAATTGGTTTTTCCCAAAAATTTGGTTGTTCCAATTTAGTATTTATTTCTTTTAATAATTCTTTTTTATCTTTATAATTAAAATTCTTCTTAAGAGTAGCAGTTCGTTTTAATAGATTCTGAATTTGATTCTTAACTACATTTGTTTGATGCATAATTTATTTTTATATTTATATGATATTAAAAATGTTATTGATTTTTATTAAAAGCAATATTAATTTAAATGAATAATTTTAAACAACGTTTTTGTTTTGTAAATGTTATAATTAATTAGTATGATAGATTTTAGTATTATGGATTTTTTATATCTTTTGCTTAGTTGTTATATGATAATTATTAGTGTAATGATATAGATACGAATAAAATAAAATTTATAGCATCAATTTATTTTTTATTATTAATTATTATAATTATTTTATTAATAGAAACTATTATTTGATTCTCTCATTAAAATTCAATAAAAAACATAAAAAAATACATTAATAATGTTTAATTCTTGATTATGAAAAAGTTTTTTATAAAATATTATAATAATAATATTTTATTATTACTTAATTATTATTTATTTAATAATTTAAAATTCTTAATTTTAAATTATAAAATTTTTGTAGTATCATTATGTTGATAAAAATTTTTAATCTAAAAAATTATCATTATTTATTTATTATTTTAGCATTATCAATTAGTATAAAAATATTAAATATGTTGTTTTTATTTACTAATTAGTTAAATTATTAAATGTAAATTAATGCAGTATTTAATTTTTTAAAATTAAAATAATATAAAAATAACTAATTTATTTTAAATATTATTTATAAATTTCTAAGAATTTAATTTTTTACTAAATAGTAATTTTTATAAAATTCTATTTTAATTTTTAAATTAGTATTTTAATTTTTCTATTTTATCTATTTGACATGGAGCATTATTTTTAAGATAACATAATCAATTAACATGATACTTTCAAGATCGTTATATTTAAATAAATTTATGAACAATATTTTAAATATCTTATTTCTTATATAATGAGATCTTTCTATTAGTTCAACAATATATTTTTTATTGTATATGAATGTAGAATATTAGAATTGAATCTCGTGTATTTTATTTTGTATATGTATTGTATTCTATATAATAATATGTTATTTATTTGAATTTTTAATTTTACATTTTTTGTTCTTTAAAAATAAAATCTAATACACTATAGATGAACAAATAAATACTAAGTAAATATTATTTAATTTACGATTATATTATTTTACGATTATATTATTACTATATTATATTATTACTATATTATTACTAATTAATTTTTCAGAATTTAATGGTTAATAGCAGTTAATAGTTAATAAATTATATTGAAATATTTTAAGGATTAATAAATATTATTAATGTGCATTAATTTTATATAAAAAATTTTAAATGAATAAAATTATTATAATTTATTAACAATATGTTAAAATTTTAAACTACTATTTATATTAAAATATTTTTTTAATAAAAATTAATTTAATTTTTTATATATTTTAAAATAATTTTAATAAAATTTATTTTTTATTATAAAGATTATATTATAACAATATATAATATATTAATTTTTACTCATAAATTTTTTATAAATTAAGTGTATATTGTTATTTTGTTTAATAATATTATATATATTGTATATAATATTATTTTAAATATAATTTTATTTATTTTTAAAAAAATTTATAACAGAACATTAAATGTACACATTATACAATAAATGTTATAAACTAAAATATAAAAAAATAGAAACAACATTAATAATCTATTTTTAAATAAAAAATATTAATCTTAATTTAAAAAAAATTATAAATATATAATGTATTTTTAATAAATTTTTTAATATTGATATTATAATAAATAAATAAATATTTCACTTATTGTTTTTATGAAAATTAAATAATTAATTAATATAATATTTATTATTATAAGTAACAATAACTTATATAAAATGTTTTTAAAAAAAAATTTTTATTAAATAATTTACATTTAACATTTAAGAAGAAATAAAAATAAAATAATCTATATTTATGATATGTAATAATTATAATTTTATTTTTATAATGTTATTAATCTTTTCATTAATAATTATTGTAACATTCATTATTAATATATTTAAAAAAATATATTTTTTTAAACAAAAGCAACATATAATTAAAATAATAAATTTTAAAATTAAAATTAAAAAATTATTTAAAAGACTTAAAATTAAATTATTTATTTTTATAAAATTATTATACTGATAACAATAAATTTTTTATTTTAAGTAACATAGTTTATTTAATATAAAATATTTAAATGATATATAATATTTGTTAATGTAAAAATAGCATAAAAACTAAATAAATAATTGTGATAATATGTATAGTACAATATAATAATTATTATGTTTATTATTAATAATTATTACTATTTGAAAAAATAATTATTAATTTAATTATTTTTTTTTGAAAAAGCAAACACGTTGTTTACTTGTTTTAAATTAATACGTTGAAATAACATACTAAAAATACGAATACGGTGATTTAAAAGTGGCTCAGAAAACTTAGCCCAATGTAATTCATTGTTTAAAAAAACTTCACTGCGTTCAGCAAGCTTGGGTAGTACAGGTTTTAAATAAATTACAAGGATACGAAACAAATTAATCACTGTTGAACACACATCATGCAAATCAGAATTACGATTCTTTTCTTTAGCGATCAACCATGGTGCTTGAACAGCTACATAGCGATTCGCTAAATTAGCAAGTAATATTACTTCTCGAATGACACAACTAAATTTTCGTTTTTCATATAAAAAAGAAATATATTTCTCTGAATTAATAAAAGTTTGATAAAGAATTGGATTAGATAATTTATTACTTAATTTATTATTAAATTGTTTGCTAATAAATCCAGCAGTGCGAGAAGCAAGGTTTACAATTTTATTTACTATATCACCATTAACTCGATTCACAAAATCTTCTGTATTAAAATCCATGTCTTTAATACTTGAAGATAATTTAGTTGCATAATAATAACGTAAACAATCAGCATCTAGATGTTTTAAATAATTTCTAGCTGTAATAAAAGTACCTCGTGATTTAGACATTTTAACTCCATTTATTGTAATATGTCCGTGTACAAAAAGATTAGTTGGTTTTCGAAAATTACTACCTTCTAATATAGCTGGCCAAAATAAACTATGAAAATAAACAACATCTTTACCAATAAAATGATATAATTCAGTGTTACTAGATTTATTCCAAAATTCATCAAAATTTAAGTTATTACGCTTATTGCATAAATTTTTAAAAGTCCCCATATAACCAATAGGTGCATCTAACCAAACATAAAAATATTTTTTTTTTATTCCTGGAATTTTAAAACCAAAATAAGGTTCATCACGGGAAATGTTCCAATCTTTTAATCCTGATTTAAACCATTCTTTCATTTTGTTAGTGACTTGTTTTTGTAATGCGTTAGAATAATTCCATGTTTTTAGCATTGAATAAAATTCAGGTAGCTTAAAAAAAAGATGTTTAGAGTTACGCATTACTGGTATAGCTCCAGAAATTGCAGACTTTGGTAATATTAATTCATTTGGATTATAAATTGCCCCACATATTTCACAATTATCACCATATTGATTTTTTGATTTACATTTAGGACAGTTTCCTTGAACAAAACGATCAGGCAAAAACATTTTTTCTTCTGGATCATATAACTGAGAAACAGTACGCATTGTAATCAAATTATTTTTTTTTAAACGTATATAAATTAAATGTAATAAATTGTAATTTTCATTACTATGAGTAGAATGGTAATTATCATAACTAATATTAAAATCAGAAAAATCTTTTCGATGTTCTTGATTCATTTTTGAGATCATTACTTCAGGCGAAATTCCTAATTTTTTTGCTTTTAGCATAATAGGTGTACCATGAGCGTCATCTGCACAAATAAAATAAACTTCATGTCCACGCATGCGTTGATAGCGTACCCAAATATCTGCTTGAATATGCTCAAGCATATGACCAAGATGAATAGCACCATTAGAATAAGGTAACGCACATGTAACTAATAATTTTCTCACGATTTAATCCGTAATAAGCATTAATTTTTAAAAGTTATTTTAATATTATCTATTAAAAATCTATAATTAAATAATTATTAATAATAACAATTTATATTTTTGTATATAAATAATTTTATCATACGATTAACATGTATAAATTATGCAAAATGCATAAATTATAAAAATATAAAATATTTTAAAATAGTAATTTAGTATTACAAATATTTTTATAATGAATATATTAATGATTTTTAATCATTTAATATTTAAAATATTATATTTATAATAAATATTATTTATCATACTATTATAGATGATATCGTATATTAAGTTGATTCTATTATGAACTTAAGCTAAAATGTTGTAAAATACTACTTTAAAAGTATTACAATAAAATTATATTATAAATATTAATTAATAACTCAAATATTATTTTATCACACCAATGTATTTTAAACGTTAATCGAAAATATAAGACACATATAACATTATTATTATTAATTTAATCTAAAAGTTATTAATTTCATCGAAAAAAAATAAAAATATAGTATAATCGTTTTAATTTAGTATGATATTAATTTTTAAAAATATTTGTATTTGTTTTTTTTAAATAATAAAATGTTAATATAATAAACTATTATTATAAATATTATAAATATTATAAATATTATAAATATTATAAATATTATAAATCTGAAAGATAATTATAATTTATTCATCAATTATTTATATTTTAATTAATTGTTTATGGAAATGTCAACAATTTAATTTAAATATTATTATTTTATTAATAAAATTATAAAAAGTATTTTTCAGTTAAATTTAAAACGTTTTATGATTAATATATTATAAAAATATATTATAAAATTATATATAATATTTTTTAATAATTTGTAATAAATTTTAGTAATTATAATATTAATAAGTAAATATACTTAAAATTTTTGTTAACATACTATTATTAATAGTATTATAACATATAAATAGTATTATATGAATAGTATTATATGAATAGTATTATATGAATAGTATTATATGAATAGTATTATGATATATACATCACAATATTATATACGATATAAATACATAAAATTACAGTAATTATTTATTAACATAAAATATTTTTAACACTCATAATATTAAAAAGATACTGAAATATAAAATTAAATATTATTTTTAATTATATTTTATACTAAATTGTAAAACCTTATATTTATTAAAAAATAATAATTTTTAAAATTTTAATATAATGTAAATAAAATAACTATAATTATAATTTTATTTTAATCAATTTATTAAATTATTAATATTAATATTAAATTTTATATAATTGAAATAAAATGTATTTTTTAATATTAAATAGTATTTACTTTTTTCAATATGTTTTTTATTATTTTATCTATAGTTTAACATATTGTTTTTAAAATAAATACAATAATAACAAATTTTTTAAAACAATGATATATTATAGTTTTTAAAAAAAAGATTAAACTTTTTTTTTAATTACATTATTGTATGTATAAAAATTAATAATTTTTTTAGTCAGTTGTTAAAATAATTTAATTAAAATTTGTTTTTGAATAATAAAAAAAATAAAACAATTTATATACTTTTTAATTAAAAAAATACTTATCAATAATCAACGTTAAAAGTTTTATTATTTTTTTATTTTAAATATAGAATTAATACAGTAAAATTTTAATATAATAAAAATATAAAAAATATATATGTTTTTAATTGCTTATCTATATTATTTTATTAACAGTTAACTTAAATATAAATAATATATACATAATTTTATTAATATATTATAATAATATTTGTTTATTATAAAATAATACTGTTTTTATTTTTTAAAAGATAGAATATTTTAATTAAAAAATAATTTATTTTTAAAAATTAATAATATATAATTAATAATATATAATTAATAATATATAACTGTTATAAAAAAGAAAAAATTAAATAATGATACATATTTTAAAAATAAATTTTATTATTTATTAAATATACACAAATATTTTAATATTAATATTAAATTTTATAAATGAGTTTTAAATATTATCAAATATATAAATAAATAAAATTTTATTTATATAATATTATTAATATACTATAATTGATAATTATATTGATAATTTTAAAAAGATTATTATTATAATAATTTTTAAAAAGTATAATAAAACTAAAATTACATTTAATCTATTAATATATTTTATGGAAAAAGATAGATTTTATTTATTACATAGTATACTTTTTTATAAAAAAATATTTTTTTAATATATATATTTATTAATTAATTACATTATTGTTTAATATGATAAATATTTTAATAAAACATATAAAAAATTTTAGAATAGAAATTGAAATTATATAAAATTAATGTTGCAAGTATTATAACAAAAAAGTGTTTACATTAAATAATTAACATTAAATATACTATTAAAGCCTACAGAAAATACGTTCAAAAATTAAATCTACATTACATACAAATAGCTATGCTTTTTTAGAAAGCAATAATTACCCTGTTTTACATTATAAAATTAGGTTGTTAATTGTATGACTAACAAACTGCATCAATGCGTTATTATTGGTATAACTGGTGCATCTGCTTCCGGAAAAAGTCTTATTTCTAATACGTTATATCATGAACTCCGAGAACAAGTAGGTGATAAACATATTGGTGTAATTCCTGAAGATAGTTATTATAAAGATCAAACACATATCAGCATGATAGAACGTGAAAAAACAAATTATGATCATCCAAATTCTATGGATCACGATTTGTTAATTCAACATTTAAAAATGTTAAAATCAAATCAAGCAGTAAAACTACCATTATATAGCTATAGTCAGCATACTCGTAAAAAAGAAACTAGTTATTTTAAACCAAAAAAAGTGATTATTTTAGAAGGAATTTTATTGCTTACGGATATTCGTCTTCGACAAGAAATGAATTTTTCAATTTTCATTGATACTCCATTAGATATTTGTTTAATTCGTCGAATAAAACGAGATGTTAATAGACGTGGCCGATCAATAAATGCAGTCATGGAACAATACCAAAAAACTGTTCGTCCAATGTTTTTAAAGTTTATCGAACCATCTAAACAATACGCTGATATTATCGTTCCTCGAGGAGGTAAAAATCGTATAGCAATTGATATTTTAAAAGCTAAAATTAGTCAGTTTTTTGAATAAAACTTTACATGTAAAAAATAATAATATTTTATAATTAATAAATAATTTGTATAACAAATAAATTATTCATCTATATATCTTAATGGGGATAAAAAAGAATGAGATTATGCGATCGTGATATAGAAACATGGCTAGATAACGGAAAATTAATAATTTTACCTCGTCCACCAATTGAACGTATTAATGGAGTTGCAGTCGATATTTCTTTAGGTAATCAATTTCGAATTTTTCTTAATCATCTGAATGGATTTATTGATTTAGGAGGTAAGAAAAAAGAAATAAATATGGCATTAAATCGTGTGATGAGTAAAGAAATTGTTCTTAAAAAAGGAGAGGGCTTTTTTCTTCATCCAGGTGAATTAGTACTAGCAGTAACTCGTGAATCTATAACATTATCTCATGATGTCGTTGGATGGCTAGATGGGCGATCTTCTCTTGCACGCCTTGGATTAATGATTCATGTTACCGCTCATCGTATTGATCCTGGTTGGAAAGGTTGTATTGTATTAGAATGTTATAATTCAGGTCGGCTTCCTTTAGTTTTACATCCAGGTATGTTAATTTGTGCATTAAGTTTTGAAGTCTTATCGAGACCAGCTATTCGTCCTTATAATAGTCGAAATAATGCGAAATATTTTAATCAACATGGTCCTATAGCTAGTCTAATTAATAAAGATTAGAATATACTATAATATCTTATGTACTACTTAAATAATAAGTAAAATATTTGTTTTAATTTTTAATTAATGATAATAATATTTATAATAATTAATACTTATTAAAATGAAGTACATATATTTTTATAAGTGCATAAATTGTTAATTAATTAATTTAATCAAATTAATAAGAATTTATTTTATTATGTATTGATTTTAATTATTTTCGATATTGTATAATATAATAGTTATAATATAATAAATTTATATATCATATGAACATTATTAATATTTTTAAATTGTTTTAATTTTTCAAATACATCGTTTTATTTTTAAATACAATATTAAGTATATATTTAGTTTTATAAAACTATTTTATGATTTCTTTAATATAAATTATATTATAAATAATTAATTATTAATAATTTTATTTGATAAGCACATTGTTAAGTTTTAATAAATAATATATAAAATATTAATAATTTTTGATAATAAATTTATTAAAATGCTAATCTTTATATAATTCAATAATAAATAAAATTTAAAGTTTTTATAATAATTAAACATTTGTTTAAATAGATGATAATGTAAAATGAAGATAAAATAATTATTTTATTATATTTTTTATAAAATATTATTATAATATAATTATAAATGAAAAATACAATATTTAAATAGATCATTTATACATAAAAATAGAAATAATTATTAATGTTAATATAAATTACTATGTTTCATTATTTTGCTATATAAAAACGTTTTATTTAAATATTGTAACTTTTATTAATAAATTATTTAATTTAATAACTAATTATATTTAAAATATTACTGACTTATAAATGAAAATTTGTACTTACTTACATTAATACTTACTTAAAATCAAGTTTAAATTATAATTGAAAATATTTAATAAAAAAATAATATATTATTTTATAGATAAAATATTTTATTATATATTTCAAAAAAATTAAAATAACATTCAAATTATTCGTTTTGTTATTATATTTAGTCAGTACAAAATAGAAATTTATATAAAAATTTGTATAATATATAATTATTTCAAAAATTTAAATATAAGTAATTATTTTTTATTGAAAGTTAATCATTAAAATTTTTTAATTTTATTTAGAATATATACTAAATAAACTACATATTTAAAAATAAATCACATGTCGTAAAAATTTTTATTATATAATTTTATTAATAATCTAAAGTTTATGAACTAATTATATTAAATAAAAACTTTTTAATAAAAAATTTTCCTAAATAACTTTATATTTTTTATAAAAATATCGTATTTATGACAATCATTAATTTTATACAATAATGAATATATTTAATTTTTATTACTAACATGTTCTCTTAACAGTTTAGTAATTTTTACTTTTAAAATACGATGACTATTAATTTCAATGGGTTCAAATAAATAGTTTCCTATTTTAAGTTTTTCACCTTCTTTTGGAATACGTTGACTGTTTTCCATTAATAAACCTGCAAGTGTATTATATTCACGTTTTTCTTCTAATAACAAAGGCAAATGCAATACTAAATCTTCTAATGGCATATAACCATTAGCAGTCCAACTACCATCTAAATTTTTTTTAATATCATGCCGCGCATCAATTTCTTGACCATCTTCAGGTAAATTACCTGCGATAGTTTCTATCACATCAGTAAGCGTCACTATACCTTCTACAGAACCAAATTCGTCCACAATAAAAGCAAAATGCGTTTGTGCTTGACGAAATTGCTCTAATGCACTAAGCAGCGTAAGATGTTCAGGAAAAATCATTGGTTGACGTACTAATTTGTATAATTTTAGTGGCAACTGAGTTAGTTTTTGTTTTAAAACATCAATTGTATAAATCACACCTAATGGCTCATCACTAGAACTATTTTCTATTACTACAATGCGAGCATATTGATTTTTTTCTAAAAATTGAGTTAATTTTTTTTCTGAAACATTCAATTGAAGATATTCTATATTATGACGTGAAGTCATAATACTACTAACAGTACGCTGAGCCATGCCCATTACACGTTCGATCATATTTCTCTCTTGTTGATTAAAAATTTCACTATTTATACTATCAGCTAATAAATGAGCACAGTGAACGTCTATTTCTGATTCTTTATGCTGACCACTTAACATTCGAAGTACAGCTTCTGCAGTACGTTTACGTAACGGTCGAACTTTTGATAAAAAACGTCGTCGATTAAATTGTGCTAATTGATTTAATATTTCTATCATTACTGAAAAACTAATTGCTGCATATAAATATCCTTTTGGAATTAAATATCCAAAACCTTCAGCAACAAGGCTAAATCCTATCATCAATAAAAAACTTAAACATAAAATGACAATATTAGGATGGTCACTAACAAAACGAGTTAATAATTTACTAGTTAATAACATTAATCCTATAGCAATACATACTGCAATCATCATTACTGCTAAATGATCAGCCATACCAATTGCAGTAATAATAGAATCTAATGAAAATACTGCATCTAGAACAACAATTTGTATTACTACTGTCCAAAAATGAGGGTTTTTACGTAATTCTTCTTGTTCTTCATGATTCTGACCTTCCAATCGTTCATGTAATTCTGTAGTAGCTTTAAATAATAAGAATAACCCACCAATTAACATAATAAAATCTCGCCCACTAAAAGGGTGTTGAATAAGTATTAAGATGGGTTTAGTAAGTGTAGATAGGCAAGAAATAGATGCTAATAAAGTAAGTCGCATTAATAATGCTATCATCATACCAATAATACGAGCTTTATCTCTTTCTTGTGAAGGTAACTTTTCGGCTAAGATAGTAATAAAAACAAGATTATCTATACCAAGAATGATTTCTAATACTACTAAAGTGGCCAAGCCGACCCATATTGTTGGATCTGCGATCCATTCCATATACTAAATTTCACCTATAAGTTAAACGGCTTATACCGTATAGGAATAATGAGTATTATAGTGATAAAATTCAACTCTAATTAGGAAAAATGAAATACTATTGTAACAATAAAAAAATATGATATTCATTATATCAAAAATGATAAAAATATTCTTAAATATTATTTATTTTTTTATAAAATAATTATGATAAAATAATTAATATAATAAAATTATATTTAATATATTTTATATAAAATATAAAAAATGAGTTTTAATGATATTAATTTTATAAATTCTAATTATTCACTAAAATTTTTCTTAAATAGTTCATTATTATTTATTTTATATAATAAATATGAGTAATTTAAGAATAGAAATTAAACAAGTGACATATTTGTTATATTTATAGTATATATTATTTAAACATAATATAAAAATATTAATGATCGCGCTATTACTAAAATTAATATATTAAAAAATAAAATTTAACTAATAAAATTGATAAGATATAAAATATGACGTACAATATAGACGTAATGTTTTCAACCCAAGAAGTTAAAAATCGTATTACTGCACTTGGTGGTCAAATTAGTAATTTTTATTATGGCAGTAATAATGAGATAATATTAATAGGATTACTTCGTGGTTCTTTTATTTTTATAGCTGATTTATGTCGCGCTATTACAGTCCCACATAAAATAGATTTTATGACTATATCTAGCTATGAAAATACAATGTCTACTACTAAAAATATAAAAATTGTTCAAGATTTAGATGAAGATATTTATGATAAAATTGTGCTTATTGTTGAAGATATTATTGACTCTGGATATACAATAAATAAAGTATGTAAAATATTATCTCTTCGAGAACCAAAATCATTAACAATTTGTACGCTTTTAGATAAACCAGAGCGTCGTGAAGTAAATATACAAGCAGAATATATAGGTTTTTCTATTTTAAATGAATTTGTAGTAGGTTATGGTATGGACTACGCTCAAAAATATCGTCATTTACCTTATATCGGAAAAATTTTATCACTAGAGCAATATTATCATAATATATATTAAATATTATTATATTGTATTAATATTCATTATTATTTTTTATTATACTATAATTAGTATAGTTGTTAAATTTTTTTATAATAAATGTTTATCATTTCTATGTATTATTATCAGTCTTTATTAAAACTATTATATATCACGCTAAAAAATTTTAAATTTTTATATATAGAACAATTCAATTTTTATAAAAATAAGATAATAAGATATTGTTAAAAATAATATTTTTATAAAGAAGAGATATAAAATATTTTTAAGAGTATATATAAAATAATACAATTTTTACTTATGTTTTATATTTTAAAATTATAATAATAATATATTAATATTTAAATAAATATTATATTTTTATCTTTATCATTATTTTTATTTTACCATAAATTAAGTAATAAAATATAATTTTTATATTTAATTTTATAAAGATTAAAATATTATATTAAAATAAAAGAATTTAATAAAAACTTATAATTAATATTCAATAATAAATAATATACTTCATTATTTCAATGATATTTAATCTAATAATATATAGTCATTTGACTATTTTATAAAAATTATTTAAAATTTAATTATTTTGATAATGAAAATTGATCTTTTATTTAAATATTTTTAAACAAGTTGATATACTATTAAAATATAACATTAAATCAATATTATTTAATGAAAAATGAATTTAAAAATATTTTATAATAAAATGTTTTTATTTTTAATTATAATTATTTGCTCATTATCATAAGGCATTTTTTTATATATGAATTATGCATTAGAACTAATAAAACTTATTAAGATACATCATAAAGATATTCAAGCATTACGAGGTATTAATTTAAATATTGAAATAGGAGATTTTTATGCCTTACTTGGACCAAACGGTGCCGGAAAATCAACTATCATAGGTATTATTAGTTCATTAATTAAAAAAACCATAGGTACAGTACGAATTTTTGGTTATGATATCGATCAAGATATTATTAATGCTAAACGACAAATTGGATTAGTACCACAAGAATTTAATTTTAATCCATTTGAAACAGTGCTACAAATTATTATTAATCAAGCAGGTTACTATGGTATAGCACGACATGAAGCAATGATTCGTGCTAAAAAATATCTTATGCAACTTGATTTATGGGAAAAAAGAAATCAACGTTCTCATGCATTGTCTGGTGGAATGAAACGTCGATTAATGATAGCTCGTGCAATGATGCATAAACCCAAAATGTTAATTTTAGATGAACCAACTGCTGGAGTAGACATTGAACTACGTCGCTCAATATGGAACTTCTTGAAACAATTAAATACTCAAGGTACTACGGTTATCCTTACTACTCATTATTTAGAAGAAGCAGAAATATTATGTCGTAATATCGGCATTATACAAAATGGTGTGCTTTTAGAAAATACATCAATGAAAAAATTACTTTCTAAAATTAAATCAGAAACTTTTATTCTAGATTTAACACAGCATGGTCCATTGCCAAAATTAAATAGTTACAATTCTAATTTTATTGATAGTAATACTTTAGAAGTAGAAGTAATGAGAAAACAAGGATTAAACAATCTTTTTGAACAATTAAGTGCACAAGGTATTCAGGTATTAAGTATGCGTAATAAGTCTAATCGATTAGAAGAATTGTTTATTAATTTAATTAATCGTCATAGAGAGGCATTATGATGACATATTTATATTGGGTTGCCTTACAAAGTATTTGGATAAAAGAAATTCATCGATTTTTACGCATATGGATTCAAACTTTAGTTCCACCAGGAATTATTATGACCTTATATTTTATTATTTTTGGACAATTAATTGGTTCTCGTATCGGAGATATGAATAATTTTAATTATATGACATTTATCGTTCCTGGTTTAATTATGATGACAGTTATTACGAATTCATATAGTAATGTTGCTTCATCATTTTTTAGCGCTAAGTTTCAAAGAAATATTGAAGAACTATTAGTTGCACCAGTACCTTCTCATATATTAATTATAGGTTATGTTGGTGGTGGTGTAACGCGTGGAATTTTTGCTGGAATATTAGTCACGATCATCTCATTGTTCTTTGTTCCATTACATATATATTCCTGGTGGATAATTTTTCTAACATTATTATTAACAGCAACATTATTTTCTTTGGCAGGATTAATTAATGCGCTGTGTGCAACTACTTTTGATGATATCAGTTTAATTCCAACTTTTATTCTTACCCCTTTAACTTATCTCGGTGGAGTATTTTACACCTTGACGTTACTTTCACCCTTTTGGCAAAAGATATCTAAATTAAATCCAATAGTTTACATGATTAGTGGATTTCGATATGGCTTTCTTGGAATTAGTGATGTTCCATTAATTTTTACTATGATTGTTCTTGTATTGTCTATTATAGTTTGTTATTCGCTTGCTTGGTATATGATTAAGCATGGAAAAGGGTTATGGAGTTAAAGATTATTTTTAACGTTATAGTATTGTTATAAAAGTTTAATTTCTAAATCTAAAATATTTTTTAATTTTACAATGTTACTCTATAGTAATTATTTTACAATTTTTTTAGTGTTATATTATATTATTTTTGTTAAAATAATATTTTTTATTAGTTCTATATATAATATGTTATTCAAAGATAAAAATTAATATAATAATTTTAAAAAAAATTAATGTTGTTGTATTAAACAATATATAAATTATTTAGAATATTATTACAAATTTTAATAAATTTTAATATGTATTACATAAAATTTTACTATATTTTAAAATTATGTATAATATTTAATATATTTTGTTAATGTTTATAAAAAGTATCATGTATGATTATAAAAAAGTTTAATAAAAATTTTTTAAATTTGAATATAATATAATTAAACGTATTAAATAAATAAATTTTTATATTTTTTATAAATTATCGTTCACGTATTTGTATTAATGATTTTTTATTAATAAAATTTACTAAATTCAATTTTTTAGATAAAAATTTCAACAAAAAAAATTATGTTTATTTTTTAAATGATTTGATTTCAAAAAACACATATAATATTTATATATTATATAATATAAGATGACTATATATAACATTAAAATTATATTAATATTACACATAGATATAAGTAGTAATGTTGTACATTAAAAACATGTTTTATATTTTAATAAAATTAAATGATATTAAATATTTTAATTATAGTATAATAAATATAATTTATTTTCGCTTTATTGAATAATAAAATAATGGTATTAACATCATATGTTATTCTATAAAAAATTATATTAAAGCATTTATCATTATTTTAATCAATCGTACAATATAGTAATATTATTTCTTTTTTTTATAAAATAAAAACATTTTTGTTTTAAACAATAACAAATTTTAATATAATTAATATAATTAATATAATTAATAAAATATTTTTTAAATAAAAATAAATAAGAAGAAGACATAATGTAATACTGTAATACATTGTATATTTATTATAAATATTAGGTATTATTTTAGTTAAATATTTAAGTAAAAGACATATTTAAAATATATAAATTTTTTTTGAAAAGAAAAAAATTACATTATTGAATAAACTTAAAATTTATGTTTTTAATAAATTTTACTCAATAATTATTAATAATACTAATAAAATATTTTTTTTTAAAATTATAACTATTATAGTTAACTGTTTATAAAACAAATACAAAATATTTAAATTATTATAAAAAAAAAAGAATGAAAAACTTAGATAAATAAGATATAAATTAATTTCATTAATATAAAAATAAAATGCTTAATTTTTTATTATAATAATGATTTATATAATATGATATAAAAATATTATCAATTTTAATATAAAATATTACATTACATCACTTGACAAGATTAAATAATTTTAATGATGTTGAAAACATAAATTCTATAGTTAAATATTATGTTTTTGTTACTTTAAACATAGTTTTACAAAAATAATTTTATATATATTTTTAATTATTTTTTTATTTTAATTATAGTTATTTAATTTTTTAAAATTATAAATTCTTTATAAATAAAATAATTTAAAAAAAAGAAATAAATTAACTTGTTTATTTTTAATAAAACATATTTTTTTTATAATTATAAAAACATTAATCTTATAAAAATAATCAATATTTTTAAATAACTTTATAAAATTTTATTAGTAATAAACTGTTTATAAATAAAAAATTAATAATATAAATTTTTTATTTTTATAATTTTGTTTTACATGTTTAATAACTTGTATTTTATATAATAAAAAATTTAAAATATAGATGCGATCAAAAAATAATAAAGATTGTAAATGATTAATAATATAATTTTTTAAAAAATAATAATGTAAAAAATTTATATATTATTACATTGTATGTATTTTTATTTTTATTGTTGTTCATTAAATTAAGTAATATTTTTATAAAATATTACACTATATAAAATATATTCTTATACTAAGCTAAAAATATTTAAAAAAATAAATTTCTAAGATAATAATTAAAATATAATTTATAACATCTTATATTAACAATAACTAAAGAATGTTTCATTGTCAATAATTGAATTTTTAAGGTAAAAATAATTCTAATAAAGAATCAAGAAACATCTGTCCTTTTTTAGTAATTAACCAATATTTTGATTCTTCTTTTAAAAACCCTATTTTAAATGCTTTGTTTAACGGTGATCGAATAATATTTTCTGTTAATCCAGTGTAATTTATAAAATCAGAACGTGGAATTTTTTCTAAAAGTCGGAATCTATTTAAAAAAAATTCAAAAGATCGATCTTTTAACGATACATTACTTTTTTTGTCTATATATGTTCCTTTCATAAAACCAAAAGGATGTTTAGTTTTTATTATACGAACAATATTATTATTAATAAAAGTCAATTTACTATGTGCACCGCATCCTATGCCTAAATAATCACCAAAACGCCAATAATTAAGATTATGTTGACATTGATAACCTAAATGAGCATATGAAGAAATTTCATATTGAAAATAACCTGAATTAATTAGTAATTGATGGCCTTTTTTAAAGATTTTCCATATATAATCATGACTTGGTAACGTTGGTGGATTTAAACTAAATAACGTATTAGGTTCAATCATTAACTGATACCAAGATAAATGAGATGGATTTATAGCAATAGCTTGATTAAGATCATATAATGCTTCTTTTAAAGATTGATTTGGCAAACCATACATTAAATCAAGATTAATACTATGAAATTTACAGTTAGTTGCAAAACATATAATTTTTTTAGCTTCTTTTGAATTGTGAATCCGCCCTAAATTATATAATTTTTCGTCATTAAAACTTTGTATTCCAAGAGATATGCGATTTATTCCAGCTTTTTTGTAATTTTCAAAATATTGATAACTTATAGCATCAGGATTTACTTCTATAGTAATTTCAGCATTACTAAAAATAGAAAGTCGTGATCGTATTCCATCTAATAACTCTCTTATTGCTTCTTGACTTAGTAAACTAGGAGTACCGCCACCTATAAAAATAGTAACAATTTTACGATTTTTTATCAATGAAAGATCAGCATCTAAATCAGCTAATAAATGTCTTACATACTCTTTGCTTGGTATTTTATTCTTTAATAAATGTGAGTTAAAATCACAGTAAGGGCATTTTTTAATACACCATGGAATATGAATATATAAGCTTAACGGAGGAATTTTCAACATTTTTTTCTAAAAAAATGATAACATAAAATTAAGTAATTTTTCATAATTTAAAGATATAATTGTCTGATTATACTTCAAAAAAAAAAGAAAGTATAAATTTTTATTAAAAGAAATATACTAAATTGGTAATATAAAGTTTTAAGACATATATAAAAATATTATAATATTAAAACTCTTAATAAAACGTGTTTTATTTTAATCAACAATATTTTAATATCTTTGTGATCATGCATATTGTTATTTTGAGATATTTAATAAATATCAAAACATATGAAATAGTATAATATATATACTTTTTTGTTAAAACATATTGTTGATTGTTAATTATTATTTATAATTTTAAATAAAAGTATATACTATAATGTATAAAATATTTTAATATAAAAGTTATATAATACATTTTAAACAACTATGTTTTTATAATTTTTAAAATTAATTAACATATTTTTATTTTTCTTTAATTTAAAATAAAAATTAGTTTTATAGCCATTATTTAAAATAGTTGTTTGATATTTTATAACAAAGTTTTAAAATAAAATATGTTTAAAAATTTTATTATACTATTTATTGTAATAAATTTATTTAATTATAAATATTAAAAATTATTCATATAACATCAATTAAAAAAACAGTAATATTTTAAATCTGTAATAACTCTTATATTATATTAATATGTAAAAAATTTTACACTATTTTTATAATTAGTTTTTAAATTCTTCGGTAATAATATATTAATGACATTAAAGAAGTATTGTATTTATAGTAAAAACCATGCTCGTCCTAAAAAATCAATACCTAAATAATTTAGTAGATATAGAATTAAAATAATAACTATAGATGAAACATCAATTCTACTTATTATTGGAATTATTGGAATTACTTTTCGAATTGATTCAGTAAGTGGTTCAGTTAATTGATATAGAACATAATTTATTGGTTGTTGTGATGAACTAATCCAACTTATTACACTACGCATAGTTATCACCCAAAATATTAGATAACCTACTGATTTTATTAATGAAATAATACTAAATAATAAAGAATAATAACCGATTGATGCTAATCTACCTTGCATTAGTAATAATAGAAAATATTTGACAGTCATTAATAAAAATATTAATAATAATATAATACCATTAAATGGCCCTTTAATTCCAGAAGTAATTCGATTTGTTAAATTAATAAAAGGTTGACTAACTTGAAAAACAAATTGTGAAAGTGGATTGTAAAAATTAATACATGTCCATCTCATCCAAACATATAATAATAATGCTATTATGTATAAGTCAATAACGTTCTTAAATAA
The DNA here is from genome assembly GCA_020541345.1 of Candidatus Ecksteinia adelgidicola. Taxonomy (GTDB): domain Bacteria; phylum Pseudomonadota; class Gammaproteobacteria; order Enterobacterales; family Enterobacteriaceae; genus Ecksteinia; species Ecksteinia adelgidicola. The sequence goes on from CP045239.1 coordinate 138,582, forward strand.
AAAAGTTAACGTTCGCATATTAGAGTCCTTTAAATGAATGTTATATTATTTAAAATAACTTTTTATATGTATAGAATACTCTTTCTTTGATAAATTCAGATGAAGCGTTTAGTAATTTATTTTTTTAAAATACTTATATTACTACATTGATAAAACTGTTTTTAAAGTTATCTATTTATGTAAAAATAATAATACGTATATTAACTATTATTTATTAAATTATTGTATTAATAATTTCATGTAAAATAAAATAATTTTATAATTATTTTTTTTATATAACGAGTTTTTTTATTTTCTATTAGTCGAAAACAAAAAGAGCTTTTTTCTTATTTTTTTTAAAAAATACTTATTGTATTTATTATCTTTTATATTTAATAACTTTATTAAACAAATACGAGAATAAAAAACTGTTATTTAATTCATAATAAATAAACATAATATAGTTAAACTTTATATAATTAAGTAAACATTATTATGTCAATACATTGTATTTATTTTATTACTTGATAGTAACATGAACGTTTTGTTTAAACAATATTAACAAAAAATAGCAATAATAGATCACTCTTATTAAATTAATACATAATTTTATTATTTTATTTTTTTATTATAATAAAAAAATAAAAATGAATTTATTTTTATAGAGAATATTCTGTTATTATTTTAATAATTATAAATTTTTGTATTATACTAGAATAAATAATGGTAAATGTGTAATGATGTATTATATTATTTTTATAATAGTAGTATATTAACATAACTAAATTTTATATTTTAAAAGTAAAAATTAAATGTATTAATAATAATAATTATACTTTTATATATTTCATCATATTTGTATAAAAATATATATTTATAAAAAAATATTTTTAAAAACATTAATATATTTATTATATATTAAAACATTATTTTAATATGTATTATATTTTAATATTTATTATTAGAGTAAACTTATTAAAAACAATTTAATAAGTTTGTTTTATTATATTATTTTATCATAATGTAGTACTGAATTTAATAAAATTCTAAATTGTTTTTATCTATTTTTAGATCTAGTTATTACAAAAATATAAAACAATTTTAAAAAAGTTTTTAACCATAATCATAAAGTAATATTTAATAATATGAAAATGTTTTTATAATTGTTAAGAAATATATAGATTATAAATAAAGTTATAATATTATAGATTAGAACATTAATCTTTTTTTTATTTATATTAATAATTTATTTATTGTTTTTATTTGTTTTCACTAATTATTTTTTTGATAAATACCAGTACGTATATTTTTATATTTATCTTATATTTATAATCTTATATTGATAAAATAAAAATTTAATTTTATTATGAAATAATTTATTCACTAATTTTAATTATTTTATGATAAAGTAACTAATTAATTTTTATGTAAACAAGATATAATTCTATTTTATTTTTTATTCTAAAAAAAAGACTGTGATTATTATTTTGTATAATAAAATATTATATAATAAAATATAATATTATTTAAATAATTTTATATGTCTTAAAAATACACTATTAAAATTTTAATATTTATGCATAACATATATTACAAATATGATATTAAACATTAACAATATTTTTATCTTGTAAAAATTTTTAAAATTTTAATATAATAAAGTTTATTTTAATTTATTTTTTTATTATAATATTAAATTAATGAATTTCATTAAAAATTTTAACAAATAGTTAAATATAAATTTATATTAATAAAAATATAAAATAATATTACTTTTATTTAATTAGTTTAATATAGAAATATTTAGTTACTATTCATACACATGTAATAAATAAAATATAGCAATTTTAAATTAATTTTTATCAAATATATATAATAAATATTTTATTAAAATATTTTATTAAAATATAAAAAGCGTTACACAATAAACAATAAAATATTTTATAATATTTATGATGCTTAATTAAAGTTATTTATTAAATTTTAAATTTTTAGAATATTTTATATTATATATTATAATATCAATCATATAATATATATTATTGATATCATTCACAACACAATTAAAATATATAGTGTTAAATTTTATCATATTTATTATGTTTTTTTATAAAATTTTTATTTAGTTTTTTCTAATAAAAAAAATTTTTATTAAAAGTATATTATTGTTTATTTTGAATTTGAAATACAAAATATAATGTAGATAATTAATTTTTATAATAATATTCACTTATGATTAAAATTATTATAAAAATTACTAATATAATAAAAAAATATTAAAAACAAATATTGTTATTTTTTATACAATACTTTTATTTATATTAGAATAAAGCAAGTTAAAACAATTAGTTATATTAAAATAAAGCAAGTTAAAACAATGAACGTGGATATTTCAATATATAATAAGTGATATTCATACAATTCTATTTTATGTAATTCTTTAAAAATATTTACCTCAATGATAACTGTTAATATAAAATAGCATCATTAGATTTTAATCTGATCAATAAAAAATGTTTTCTACTTACATTACTCATTAAAATACATGAAACGATTTTATTTTAATCAATAGGTAATATTTTTATAATATTTTATTAATAAAAGTATTTATATTGTCGTTATTTTTTATTTGTCAAAATATTATTAAGATTATAGTAAAAATTTTTATATTTAAATTATAATAATATAAAAGTTATCAAAAAATATGGATTATCTTTAAATTTAAACAATAATATCTATTTAAAATATTTAATATATTCTTAATTATGTTTATATCAAATAATTTGTTCAGTGATAGATTGAATTTTTTTTAAGTGACAATATGTAGACTTATATTACAAATATAACAAAATTAGTATATTTTAAAATTTAACATCTTAATATACTTAATTTTTTTACTTTAGTTTTTTTGTTACACTAAAGATGATATATTTTATTAATGATGAATGTTTATCTTTTAACTATGATATGAAATTAAATGTTTATTTATCACTTTTATATTGTATAATAAAAATATAACAAGTTTTATAATTTATTTTAAAATATTAATTGTAGTATTTTATTGTAGTATTTTCTAAGAAAGACATTAACGTTTTTTTATTAAAATAAATTAAATTTCTAATATTTATAAATTTTACGTTGTTTTTTTTTTGAATATATAATATATATTTTTGTAGAATTCATATTAATATGACATTTTTCATCTAAATTAATACTACTTTATAATAGTAAACCTATTGATATTTAATATCGAACATATAATTTATAAAATTTTAAAATTGATATTATTTGATAAAACTTTATATAAAGCAACTATTATTACTGTAATATTTTATTTATGAATTTTTTTTATTTTCTTATATCATCTAGCAATAACACTTTATAAATTATATTTTTAAGTTCTTAACATTTAGTTTATTAATAACTGTACAGTATTAAACTTTATGATATTAAAACAAATAAACTTCTTAATTTTTAATTGTTTAATATTACATGATTATTACTGAAATTCTTAGCTTTATCTGTTGCCTTCTTGACAAGAATAGTGATGTTTTATAATAAATAATAAACATTTACTTAAATTCGAAAATCTTAAAAATTATTTATGACTTTTTATTATCATGCATTCTATAAAAAATAATTAATAAAAAATTTATTAAACATAATCATTAGATTACAATATTATTAATATAATAAAATTATAAAGACATTTTATTGTGTATTATATTAAATTAATACACTAATATAATTAAATTTTAAAATTATAAAATAATTTTTTTAATTATTTTTTTGTAAAATTTTGGATAAAGTAATATATTTTAATATAAAAAACATAATTTAATACTAATATAATTTAATACTAATTAATAAAATTTATATAGATTTAATTATTGAGATTAAACTATTTATTAAATTATGATATCATAGAACCTAAAGGACAACCACCTAATAAATGCATGTGAATATGATAAATTTCTTGACCACTATGACGATTACAATTTAAAATCAACCGATAACCATCTTTATCTATTTTTTCTTTTTTAGCGATTTTTGCTGCAATAACAATCATCTTACCAAGCATCGATACATGTTTTGAAGTTACGTCATTTATAGTAGAAATGATAGCATTTGGAATAATTAAAATATGTGTTGGAGTTTTTGGTGCACTATCACGAAATGCGGTTATAAGTTTATCTTGATAAACGATATCAGCAAAAATTTCTCTTCGAATAATTTTACTAAAAATTGTTTCTTTTATCATTATAACATACCTTCATTTAAATTTTTATAATAAAGAAAATTAATAAATAATGTTAATTATTTTTTTAATAATAAAAAGTTATTATTATAATTTATATAAATATTTTTACTCATTCATTATAAGAAGATATTTTTTTAGCAACAATTACATATTAAAAATAAATAATATAATTATTTTATAATAAAATAATTGTAATTTACAGACATTTTCTATAGATGACTAAAAAGTATAAATAAATAGTAAATTAACAAAAATAAAACAAACTAACTGATAAAAATAAAATAAATTAATTGCATAATTTGATAAGAAAATAAAAATTAAATATAAAATGTTTAAATATAAAAATTAAAGAATACAATAGTATAATATTTTAATTGTGTAACTAATAAAAATCAGATATTATTATTTGTTTTTATATCATAAATATTATTTATTTAAAAAAATAAAATATTAATATTAGTTTTTTATTAAATTTGTTATTTTAATATATAATTTTATATATTTTAATTATGTTATATATATTTATAAATAATGTTTAAGTATATATTTAAAACTTTAAAAAAAATAAATGTTTTATATATACAAAAAATAAAAATTTTAAATAATTAAGATCTTTTATTAAGACTCGATAGAATTAAATAAATATTAAATATATGATTATATAAATTATGTTTTATTTAATTTAAAATTATTGAAATTCATGTAAAATAAATAAGTATTTTAAAAATAAAAATAAAAAAATTTTTATAAAATATTTATTTATGTAATAATTATATATAATTTATAAAAAATAAAATAATATATATTTTAATAAAAATTTTAATTAAAATATAAACAATTTATATAAAATTATTAATATTATTTATAAAAAACAATTAAATAAATATTATTTATAATTTAATAAAATACTATTAACCTATCATAAGATATTAGTTAAAACATTAAATATTATTTTTATATATTAAAAAATTTTTGTTTTTTTGTTTAAATACTCTATTATCGTAATGAGCAGTTATTTTAAAATATAATTATGTAATAATTTATATTAAATATTTAACATAATTTTTTTATATAATTTTTTATTAATATTTAATAAAAAACTAAACAGCATATTAGTAAAAATAAATTTTTGTATACTTGAATTTAATATTAGTAATATATTTTAAATATGTTCATTTTATAATAAAATTACTTATAAAGTAATCTTTTACAAATATTTATATTATTTTTATTATGTCTAATTGTGTTAATATATGTTTAGTCTGCTATTCATATAATCCTGATATGATAATCTGATATGAAATGTTTGTAAAAATAAATTTTTTAAAATGATTAATAATATTTAATCATAATAAGTAATATTTAATTATAATAAGTATGATAAATTCAATATTTTATGATATCACTATTTTTATAATTTTTTTTGATTGCTAATTTTTTTATTTTAATCATTGACATGTCTGACAAGATTACATCTTGTATAACAATTATTATTATACTTCACAAAAAAAATGTAATAAATTGAATAATGAATAATTATTGAAAATACTTTTCTTAAATAATACGCTTTTATTAATCAATTAAATTAATATATTTTATAATTACGAATATTATGAACTCATTTAACATATTTAAATGAATACACATATACTGTAATTCTTTTTTATAACAGTAATAAAAGTTATATTTTTAATACTAATATCAGTCTTAATTAATAGATTATTATTTATTTTATAAATTTTAGTTCTATTTATAAGTTAAAATATATTTTTTATTGTTTTTTATTTAAAAATAGGATTTTTAAAAATAAAATAAATAAAAAATTAATTTAGAGAAATTCAATTGTTATTAAAAATATGTAATATACTAATATTTTTAATATTAAAATAAAGCTAATAATTTATATTATGTTAACACAAAAAATAAAATTAGTAAAAAATTTATTTAATTACAAAACTTTTATTTATTCTAGTATAATATATTAAATTTATTACATTTAAATTTAAACTAAATCAAATTTGTTAATAAAATTATTAAACATTTTTTTACTGAAAGTTTGATTTAACTCATTATAAATGTTTTTTTAAAAATACGTATTCATTAAAGAATTAAAAAAGCTATAATAATAAATATTTTTTACTATTCTAATTATTAAAAGAACAGTATAGATACATACATGCTTATTAAAGATTAACATAATAGTTAATCTTAAGTTAATCTTATATGTTATGCATCACACAATCCTAATAAAAGAAATATTTTTTAATAATATAGATGTTAGAATTTAAAAAATATTTTAATAATTTTTGTATCATTGATAATGCGTGATATTAATTAATAGATTAAGTATTCAAAATACTTATTGGTTGATACATGACAATATTTTTATTAGTTTTTAAATTTTATATTATACTTAATTTAAAACGTTATTTAAAAAGTAACGCTCTATAATAATAAAAATATATAAATAATTTATACAGTGATATCAGTAAAATTATTAATTTCTTTTTAATAAAAGATAGAAATTAATAAAATCGTGCTTTAAAATTAGTTAAATTTTTTATTTTTCGATACTTAAAATATAACTTCTATAATTATCATATTTTAAACAAATGTAAAATGTAATTAAAAAATTTTTTATTATTATCAAAAGGTTGGAGAATTTTTATTTATGTTTTAATATTTTTATTTAAACATCAACTTTCTATTTAAAACATTTTTAATGTTTAATCATAGTAAATAGATGATGTTAATTTTACATTCTTCATATGACATATTTAGTATACTATACCACCATATAGCAATAGTGATATTTTATAATTAGAATTGTACTAACTTTTTTCATGTTAATAATTTACTTGAATTAATATGGTTCGTTTTGTTACTAATGATGCTGCTTGATAAATATAATATTTGTAAGCATCTATTCGTAATAGTTGTATTATTAAGAATAAACAGTTTTAATTCAGTCGTAATTTATAAGTAATAGTATATTTTGTTTGTAGTTATTAAAAATTATAAAACCTTAATTATATGCTTTTATATTATGACTATTAAAAAGATAAAAAACATCTTTATGCATATTAATCACATTTTAACTTTTTTAATTTAAAAATATATTTTTAATAACTTCATATAGAATATTTTATAGTTCTATACAATAAAATAAGTTTTTATTTACTACAGATTGTCAATATTTCTCATTATTAATCTTTATTTAATTTAATAAAATATTATAAAAAATAACTTGACTTATATTAACATTAGACCATTTTAAATAAATAAAAATACGAAGTTACTATTGCTAATTAATAGATATATTTTTAATTGCTGATTTTAAATTTAATGAAAAAAAATTAATCTGAAATCGATTAATATTAATTTATTAAGAATATTATTTTTTAATAAAATCTATTAATTTTAAAGTAAAAATTAAAACATAGCGATAATAATTCAAATGTTTTTTTAAATATCAAAACTTTTTTTTATAAAATGTTAACCTATTTAAATAAAAAATTTTATATAATTTTTTATTAAGGTCAAATAACTATGTCTCATTATGGTTCTTTATTAATAATTGCTATAAACAATTAAATAATAATTTTCAGAACTGTTGTATTTATAAAATTAAATATTTTTAGTATCTTAACATTTTCATGATTATTCAAATAAATAAAATTTTAGGATACTATTTATTAGTTATTAATAAATATAATTATTTTTTATATTATTTTATTTGTACTCAATTAAAATTATTTTTTTTAGACATAAAATAATAATGACAATACAAAAAGATTAGGTATCAAAACATTTTTTATTCATGTTTGATACTATATATTCATTTTATAATCATTTACAATATTGAAATATTATTAGATAAAGTAAAATTTTTTTATTTTTAAATAAAATATTAAAAATAATAAATATGATCTTTATATTTTTAATATTTAAACATTATTAACATTGAATCAGAATACATTTAATAACTTAAATTAATGCTTACGTTAACTTTGTATAATTTATATATAATTATGTACAATTTATAAATCGTATTTATTAGTGTTTATTAATATATAAAAATGTTTTTTTTATTTATTTCAAAAAAAAATCTAATATCAGTGTTTACAGATAATTAAATAATTACAATAAAAGATAAATATAATAAAACAAAATAATAATTATTTTATTTATATTATTTTTTATTAAATGAAAACTAGATAAATGTTAGTCAAAGTTATTATTTTTACTATTTTTCTTGTTTATACTAATAGATTATATTTTATCAACTTTATTTATTTTAATGTTATTTAGTTATTTTATTTAACTATGCTTATTTCTAATAAATAGAATAATTTTCGTGATTAATGTCTATTTATTTATTTTTTATCTAATAATTTGTAGAAAATATTACGCAAACTTATCGTTATTTAAAATTATTTTTTATATATTCATAATTCTATATATTAATGGTATCTGTTATTCTGTTAAAAAGAACGAATAAAATTCGAACAATGAGTGAAATTAATAAATAGTATTAAAAATTTTAAATGATGTTCTTTAATATTTAACATAACCACATAAAGCTAAAATGAAGTAGACAAGTATTCTATCTTAAATATTGATGCTTATGTACGAGTTATTATGTATGTATTATGTTAAAAATACATTAAAATAAAAAATTTTTGTACTACATAATAATACTTTAGTGTATATTCAATCTAAGATTTGATTTCTTATTTTTAAATATTTTATTAAAAACTAATTTATATTTATTTTAATAAAATTTAAAGATAGCAGTAATTTTCCTAGTTTTATAGATCATGATTTGACATATTATTATTAGTTAAATATTATTTAATTTAATTTTTTTATGATTGTTAACTAGCATGCGAATGATATTATGTAATAATAAAAACAATTCACTAAATTAAGATTTAAACAATAATTTAAAATAAAATTATAATTTTTATATATTCGTATAATACTAATATGATGAATTTATATTTTATTTATTTAAATCATATTATCTTTTAAGATTTTATATTTAATAAAATTTATTTTTTATACTTCAAATAAGTAAAAGTATTTTATATTTAACGTATGAATGTTAAATATTTTGTATAAAAGTTACAAATTTACAATTAAAATAAAACTATAATATCAAATACAATAAACTTTTATGTTTTAAATAAAATTTATTCTATCGATCATTATATTTTTAATTATATGATAAAATATTTTAAATATTATAATAAATGAATATATAACATATATTAATTTTAAAAATAAAATTTTTATAAAATCAGCATTTAAAACTTAACTAATAATTAATATGAAAAATAAAACTATAGTAATAAACTTTTATTTATAGAACTGACTACAATTAATTTTTTTTAATTGTAAAAATTATATAAGACATTTATTTAAACATATTATAAAACGTTTTTTATAAAACTGTTTGATATTAAAATAACAGAATTTATTAATTTTATTTTATATATTACTAAATTTAATAGGTATTAATATTTTTGTAAAATAATATTTAATCATTGTACAAAATATAATTAATTTTTATTAAAATTAAAATGTATTAATAACAAAAACAAATATAAAATATAATTTTTAATTATGTTATTTTAGAATCAATTAAATTTTTAATTTTAATATAAATGGACAATTATTTTTACAAAATAAAAATTATTTCTTTTTTAATGTATAAAATTTCACTTTATAATAAAAAATTTTATATATGTTTTAATAATCTTATGAAATAAAAATTTAAAAAATAATGATTTGATTTAAAAAAATTATAAAAAAATAAAACAATATGAATAATTTTTCAATGCCCTCACAATCAGTAATTGCTATCCTTCCTGCTGCTGGAATTGGGAAACGTATGCAATCACGCTGTCCAAAGCAATATCTAAACATAGGTCAATATAGTATACTAGAACATACTATTCATGCATTATTTTCTCATCCACGTATTAAACAAATAATAGTTGCTATTAATTTTAAAGATCAATATTTTAAAAAACTTCCTATTTTAAATGATCCTAGAGTTATCATAACATTTGGTGGTAAAAAACGTATTGATACAGTATTAGCTAGTATGAAATTAGTAAAAAATACAGAGTGGGTATTAATACATGACGCAGTTCGTCCTTGTTTACACATACAAGACTTAACACGTTTATTAGAAATTACTAAATATAGTAAAATAGGTGGAATTCTTGCCACTCCAGTATGTGATACTATAAAACATTCTCAACCTTATTTAAGTACTATTTCCCATACTATTGATCGTAAAAATTTATGGCATGCGTTAACGCCGCAATTATTTCCATTAACGTTACTTACATGTTGTTTACAGCGTATTATAAAGGAAAATGCAACTATTACAGATGAAGCATCTGCATTAGAATACTGTGGTTATTATCCATTATTAATTAACGGTCGATCAGATAATATTAAAATAACAAAACCAGAAGATCTAATGTTAGCAACATTTTATTTTAATCAATTTAAAAAAAATAAGGAGTATACAATGCGTATTGGTCACGGTTTTGATGTCCATTCATTCGGTGGGAATAAGCCACTTATTATTAGTGGTGTACATATTCCTTATAAACACGGTTTAGTAGCTCATTCAGATGGTGATGTTGTATTACATGGAGTAATTGATGCGCTTTTAGGTTCAGTGGGACTAGGAGATATTGGTCAATTTTTTCCTGATACTGATCCAGCTTTTAAAAATGCTAATAGTCGAAAATTATTACATAAAGCATGGACATTTATTGTTAATAAAGGTTATCGACTAAACAATATAGATATTACTATTATTCTTCAAATACCAATAATCACTCAATATATTCCGAACATGCGTTATTTGTTATCAGAAGATCTAAAAACTGACATAGATTGCATTAATATTAAAGCAACTACTACTGAAAAACTTGGATTTATTGGAAGAAAAGAGGGTATTGCGTGTCAAGTTATTGCATTACTTATTAAAGTATAAAATTATTTAAATTCCATTTTTTTATTTTTATTAAATATAATACAAGAAAAAATAGAATTTATTAATATTTTATAAAAAAGTTTTTATAAATAAAAAAGATGATTATATTTATGATCATTTTTATATTTAGTATTTCTATTAAATAGAATTTTCATTATTTTTATAATATTTTATTTTATTTAAAAAAAAATAAACAAAACAAAAACTAAATTTTAAAAAATAATTATTTAACATATTGAAAATATAATGTTTACTAATCTTCAATATAAATTTTATAATATTTAAAATTTTAGATATATTTTATTATATTGATAAAATATAATAATTTTTTTAATGAAACCTTACTTATAAACTATTTTATTTTTTTCATATTTTTATAAAAATAAATTATGTTTTAAAGTAAAAAAAACAGAATGCTATGTTTTATAGTTAAAAAATAGTTTGATTAAATTTTATAGATCATTAATTAAAAATATGAAATAAGTTTTGTATATTTTATAATAAAAAATAATTTAATATTACTTATTTTAATTATTAATAAATTATATTTTATTATCTTAACTAATAATAATATAAATTATTTTCTATTTTATTCTTCAAAATACAATGTTTTTTAAAAATATAAATGTTGATATACAAATTATGTTATTATGACTTATTTAAAAAAATGAAAAATATTATTATTTTAAAAATTTAAAATAACTTTACAATAAACATATTATAAAAATATAATATATTTATACTAAATGACTAAAAATAACATAAATTAAATTTTAACAGAATACTATCATGCATCTAATATTATTAAACGATTTTTAATATTAATAATACGTGTTATTTAAATAACAAAACGTATGTCTTATTACATTTTATAAAAAAATAAGATTTATATTAATTTTATTTTTTATTGTTTTTTTTGTAAAATATATAAATAAAAAATGATGCGTTAAGAATATTTATAATTATATATGATATAAATATAAAAATATTATAATTTAAACAAAAAATTATAATAAAATAATAGAATAGACGTTTACATTAAAAAATTAATTAATTTAATAAATTATTTTTTTAATAAAAATTTTAATTTTTTAAAATTTATCATGTTATGTAATATATTTATCATATTATGTAATATATTTATTTTAATTTTTTATTCTTATATAAAATATCATTTACTAATACTATGTTATAATTCAATAACAATATTATTTTTTATATTAAAAAAGTCTTTATAATTTTAATTAATAATATTTTTAATACATTTTGTAGCATTGTTTGACATGAAAATATATGTATTTTATTTAAAATATAAATGTTATGATATTTTTTTTATTTTTATATATAAAAGTTTTTTAACATTTAAAATATCATTAATTAAAATTATAAAAACTGTAAATGATATAAATTAGTTAACTTATAAAAATTATAAAAATATAAAACAATATAAATATAAAAAACTTATGTATATATTAAAATATTATAAAATTATAAATAATTATTATTAATATTAAATACGTTATTTATTATAAAATGTTTATAAGTTACATACATCTTTTTATCAGATTAATATTAAATATTTTAATAAATAATTATTTTTAACACTTATTTTTAATACTTAATAAATAAAAAAACACATTATTTAATTATAAATTAATAATACTATACAGTCTAATAAAAATATATGTTATAATATTTTTCTTTATTTTTGCAATTATTTAATTTACTTTATCAAAAGAACAATACTAATATCATTAAATATTTTTTCATTGAATTTTTAGTATGTAATATTATTAATCACAATACATTTCAACGCTTGATTATTAATATCATTAATTAAAAATTTTATTATATTACACACTTTTATTAAAAAATAAATAATTAATTTTACTTTACAATAAAAAAATTTAATCAAAAAAATTATTAAATGTTTTATTTTTATAATCATAAATATAGTTTAACTTTAAAATATATTAGTAATGCACTAACATATTAAACATGTTACGCTACAAAATTTTATTACTATAACTATAAAAACTAGGAAAAATTTTATGAAACGTCTTTTTATCATAGTACTAGATTCTTTTGGCATTGGTGCTAGTTCTGATGCTAAACGTTTTGGTGATGAAGGATCTAACACCTTAGGGCATATTGCTGAAGTTGCTGCACGTGGTGAAGCAAATATTGGTCGAGAAGGCATATTAAAATTACCAAATTTAAATTGTCTCGGATTAGGTAAAGCAGCAGAAGCTTCTACAGGACAATATCCACAAGGATTAAATAATAATATAAAAATTATTGGTGCTTATGGTTATGCTAGTGAATTATCTTCTGGCAAAGATACTCAATCAGGTCATTGGGAAATTGCTGGTGTACCAGTATTATTTGATTGGGATTATTTTAAAGATCTATATTGCAGTTTTCCAAAATCATTACTTAAAAAGATAGTACAACGCGCAAATCTCACTGGATATTTAGGAAATTGTCATTCTTCTGGAACAATCATTCTCGATCAGTTAGGAGAAAAACATATTCAAAGTAGCAAACCAATTTTTTATACTTCTTCTGATTCTGTATTTCAAATTGCTTGTCATGAAAATATTTTTGGTTTAGAACGTTTATATTCACTATGTAATATAACTCGAAAAATACTTATTGAAGATGGGTATAATATTGGTCGTGTTATTGCACGACCATTTATTGGAAAAAAACCAGGAAAATTTCAGCGTACTAGTAATCGATGTGATTTAGCAATTCCACCATCTTCAGCAACAGTATTAAAGAAACTAGTTGATGAAAAAAAAGGTCAAGTAATATCTATTGGTAAAATTGCAGATATCTATGCTAATGTTGGTATTACTAAAAAATTAAAAGCAACTGGTATTAATATGTTATTTGATGTCACATTAAGTGAAATAAAACAGGCTAAAAATAATACTATTGTATTTGCTAATTTTGTTGATTTCGATTCTTCTTATGGACATCGTCGAGATGTAGCAGGATATGCAACTGCATTAGAACTTTTTGATCGTCGTTTACCAGAATTATTACAGCAAGTAAAAAATAATGATATTATTATATTTACTGCTGATCATGGTTGTGATCCGACCTGGAAAGGTACTAATCATACTCGTGAAAATATTCCGATTCTTATTTATGGTGAAAAAATACAAGCAGGATCATTAGGGCATCGAAAAACGTTTGCTGATATTGGTCAAACAATTGCTCAATATTTTAATACATCACCTATGGATTACGGTACATCTATGCTATAAAATCTTTTTTAAGATTTTTAAAGATTAAAAAATGTTAAGATTAACATGTGTATTATTTTTTTTAAAGGAAATATTATGGTTACACCACATTTTAATGCTAAAAGAAAAGATTTTTCTGATGTAGTATTAATGTCAGGCGATCCCCTTCGTGTCAAATATATTGCAAAAACTTTTCTTAAAAATTCAATAGAAGTAACCAACGTAAGAAACATGTTAGGTTTTACTGGTATGTATAAAAATCGACGAATATCTATAATGGGGCATGGTATGGGAATTCCATCATGTTCTATTTATGCATATGAATTAATTACAGAATTTGGTGTAAAAAAAATTATTCGTTTAGGATCTTGTGGTGCAGTTCGTGATGATATTGCGTTAAATGATATAGTAATTGGAATGGGTGCTTGTACTGATTCTAAAGTAAATCGATTACGATTTAAAGATAATGATTATGCAGCAATTGCTGACTTTAATATGTTATATTATGCAGTAAATGCAGCAAAAATGCAAGGTATTTCAGTTCGAGTAGGAAATTTTTTTTCTACTGATCTTTTTTATACACCAGATACACAAATATTTAAAATAATGAAAAAATATGGAATTCTAGGTGTAGAAATGGAAGCAGCAGGTATTTATGGTGTTGTTGCCGAGTTACAAGAAAAATTTCAATGTAAAGCACTTACTATTTGTACAGTATCTGATCATATTTTTCGTCATGAAGCAATTACTTCGACAGAACGTCAAATTAGTTTTAACGAAATGATTTTAATTGCCTTAGAATCTGTTATTCTAAGTGAAAAACTTTAATGATATAACAATGTTTATATGTTATTAATATTTGTATAACATTAAAACACTAATTATTAAAATACTAATTGATTATTTAATTAATTATTTAATAAAAAAATATATTTATATTTTAGTATATTTAAATTAATGTATTAAATATTTTTAATACTTTATTTAAAAAATAAAAATTTTAATCATTTATATGATATTTAATATAATAATATTATCTTTTATATAAAAATAAAAAACATAAATAGAACGATATTACATTTTACTTAAAATAAAATATATTTTTTATATATTCATGCTTTTATATTTAAAATATTATTTGTATTTTTATTTAACTTAGTATTTGTATTAATAATAAATTTTTATTTTTTTTAAAATATTTATTTTGTTAATATTTTATAAAATTAATATTAAAATAAGAATGCATGTTTATTAAAGTTTGTTTTCATATATTTTATATAAGTATGTTGATAACGTTGACAATTGCTTTATATATTATTTATAATTTAATATTTTTATTAAATTTAATTTATATTATAAAATATTAATATTTTATAATAAATCATTTAAAAAATGATAAATATAATAACATTTGTATGTAAAATATATATCAAAAAAATAAAATTATATTGTATATTGTGATAATTTATTTACTTCTATTTTATAATATAATTATATAAAATAATATATGTCAAATATATTATAAAATAGTTATCGTATATAAAAGATAAAATTTTAATATATTCATTACATTTTTTAAATATTATTAAATACAACTTAATTTTTTTTGATACACATAACAAATTATAATTAATTGTTATTGTTATTTATTTAAGTACATTGTATATTATTTAATAATATATTATAAATTAGTTTTAATCATTACATGTTACATCATTTATTTTAAAATATCTTTTTATAAAAAATTTTATTAATAATATCGATCAATGTTTAATTAGTATTTGTTTTTATAAAAAAATTAAATTAATTTTTTTATAAATTTATACTTAGAATTTTGAATAAAATATATAAGATTTTATGAATATTTGTATTTTATTATCATATTATAAAAATAATTTAATAATAAAAAAAATATATTTTTAAATTTTTTAAGAATATTTAATTTTTATTTTTTAATATATTATGTATTTTTTATTTTAATAATTATTATTATTTTAAATATGTTAATTATATGCATATAATATTATAGTAATGGTATACTAAAAACACTTTATGTTGATAATTTTTAAATAAATTTTTAATGTTTTTAATAATTATATTATAAATATAAAACGTTTCTTATTAAAATTTTATAATATATTTTATATGTTTTTATATTTATATATCAAAATAAATTTTATTATAACTTTATTTTTTATATAAATTATTTTATTTACTTAATATTTCTAATAATATATGAAATAAAATAAAGAACTTAAATAATCTAATATTTTATATTAAAATATATTGTAATTATATGTTTTAAATTATATTGAGTAATGTTTTATAATTAAAATTATATACATGTAAATTGACATTATTTTAAAAATTTTATATACATCATTTAAAATAATTTATATAGTATTATCTATTTTTGTGTTTGAAATAAAACATATGTGATAAAATAAGACAAATTTTATAAAATTATATTTTAAATGTTTAATTATGAACATTTTTATTAAATGTTAATTTAAATTAAACGTAAAAATACAAAACGTAAATTTATTTTAATGTTTATATTTTTATTTTTAATAAACATTTAAATTATTAAACTATAGATGTTCAAAAAATAAAATAATAAATATTTTTCTTTAAATTTATTTTTTATATTTTATTATTTTTAATATTATTAAATGTTATTTTAGCATGTTTATTTAAACTGTTTAATAGAAAAGATAAGGAAATATTTGTAGAATTTTCTTTTATTTTCTCAATAAAATTTTTTATTTTATCATCAGATAAATGATCTGATTGAATTGAAATTAATTTAATTAGTACTACGTTATTATTCACGTCTTGTGATATAGCATAAATGGGCATTTTATTAATTAATTGAGGCAATGAAAATATAGTAGTTACTAATGAATAATCTTCTGAATAACGTGTAATTTTCTGAACAGCTCCAAAATGTAAATTAGCTAATGTCATTGCTTTATTACCTTTTCCTTTTTTGAGTAGAGATAATAATTGTTGACCTTGTAATCTTGCTTGATTAATTGCTTTATTATATTTTACTTGATTTATGATATCACTTTTTACTTTATCAAAAGATTTTATGCTAGCTTTTTTTTTATCTATTATTCTAATAACAAATGCACGCGTATTGCTTATAGTAATGATATCAGAATTTTTATATGATAAAGCATCTTTTTTAATTAATAACTCATCAAAGATAGTTTTAATTATTGGTTTAAAATTTAACGCAGAAGGTATATTGTCAAAACTAAACCAATTAGTATATATTGCTTTTATACCAGCTACTTTTTCAACAAAATCTAATGATGTGTTTTTAGTCATTGCTGCTTTACTTACTTTCTTTTTTAAAAAATAATATTCTGTTAATGTTTTTCTTTCTTTTATTTTTTTATAGAGAAGATTATATACCTCATGTAGAGGTTGTATTTTTTTAAACTGAATATCATTCAGACGAATAACTAAATATCCAGAAGAAGATTTAATTACGCTAGAAATTTGCCCTTTTTTAGTTAAATGAGCATCTTTTAATTCTTTAAAGGTACTATTTGAATCAAACCAACCTAATTTTCCTCCAGTACGACGTGAAATAATATCAATAGATTTACTTTTTGCTAAATCAGAAAACTCTTTTCCTTTTTTTAATTGATTTAATACTTCCAGTGCTTCTTGTTCAGTGTTAAGCTGAATTACACTATAATTTTTACGTTCAGGATAACTAAATTCATTTTTATGCGTTATATAATATGCATTAACGTCTTTATAATAAACTTTTACTTTCTTTTTAATTAATGTAACATCTATTGGAATATAAGATATTTTTACTTGTTCTGGAATAATAAACTGATCTTGGTTTTTATGGTAATAAAATATTAATTCATTGTTGTTAATATTTTGCTTATTTTTTAATTGGTTTATATTTATTGTAGCTAATTGTACATATCGATGTTGTAACATTAAAGAAGAAATAGTGTGGTATTCGTAAGGTAAGACAAAATCTGAATTACCGAAAACTGTAATAAGTTGTCGATTCATTAATTGCTGACGAACAATTTTAGCAAAATAATCTGTAGTATATCCTATTTGATGAATTATACTAAGATATTTGTCATTATTAAATTGATTGTTAATTTTAAAATAAGGTTGATTTCGAATTTCATTTTTAATTTGATCATTACTAATACTAATACCTAATTTCTTAGCATATTGATTTAATAAAATATCATTAATTAATTGCGTTAATACTCGTTGATGCATTTTTTTTATATATTCTTTTTGTTCTATTAAACTTAAATTTTGATTATTTAATTGTTTGTTTATATATTGATCTTCAATAAAAAATAATCGCTCTATTTCAGTTTTCTTAATAGATTGACCATTTACTTTAACTATGTAATTGCGATCAATATTAATGAGGTAATTACCGATTCCTGTTAGCATCAATGATAAAATAATTAACACTAAAATCATTTTAAACATTATATGATTTACAGCTGTACGCATATTGTTTATCATAATTTCAGCAAGACTCCATTTGTATTAATTAATAGTCCTTATATAAAATGTAAAAATTAATATTTTTAATGAACAAAATAATAAGGTTATATTAAAATAATATTTTTGTTTAAAAAATTTTACTTTATTAAATTGTTTTGCAGTATATTAATATTTTTATATATTTAGATTAAAATATTAGTTAAAAATTTTATTAAATTAATTATTAATAATAAAAATTTTAAAACATTTATAACATTGCATTTTTTATTATTTAATATGTTTTGAAAATATTCAACAATTTTAAACAATAATAATAATTATGTCATATGATTGATTATATTACTTTTAAACAATTCATAAAAAATTAGTTTATGTATTAATAATAATTAAATATTTCGTAATAATTTTAACAATTTAAAATTAACTTGATTCAAAAATGTATTTTAATTATTTTTATAGCTTTATTACAGTACAATATATACGAGATGAATAAATAAAAAATATATACGTTTTATAAAGATATTATAATATAAACAAAGATAAAATATAAGGTTATAAAAATTAAATAAGAATAAAAAAAATAGAAAAAATAATAAAATTATTTTATATTATCAACTGTATTCTATTTAATCATTTATATCATAATTACATGGTGTGTTAATATTTAAATTATATAACGCAATATTAAAAACCTGATCAATTTTTTGTACTGGATGAATGTCTAAGTTAGCAATAATATTTTTTGGAATTTCTTCTAAATCACGTTTATTTTCATATGGGATTAACACTATTTTAATACCACCGCGATGCGCAGCTAATAATTTTTCTTTTAAACCTCCAATAGGAAGAATTTGACCTCGCAAAGTAATTTCACCAGTCATTGCTATATTAGAACGAACTGGGCTATTAGTTAAACAAGAAACTAATGCTGTACACATTGCAATACCAGCACTTGGTCCATCTTTTGGTATGGCCCCTTCTGGAACATGAACATGAATGTCATGTTTTTCATAAAAATTACTATGAATACCTAAAGTTTTTGCACGTGAACGTACTACTGTTAAAGCTGCTTGAATAGATTCTTGCATAACTACTCCTAAAGAACCAGTGTAAATAAGTTTTCCTTTTCCTAATACACAAGCAGTTTCTATAGTTAATAAATCTCCACCTACTTCTGTCCATGCTAGACCAGTAACTTGACCTACGCGATTTTTAGTGTCTACTCGACCATAGTCAACACGTTGAACACCTAAATAATTTTTTAAATTATTATTATTAATTTCTATATTTTTAACTGCTTTATTTATTAATAAATGTTTTACTACTTTTCGACATAATTTTGAAATTTCACGTTCTAGACTACGTACTCCTGCTTCACGTGTATAATAACGAATGATACTTATTATAGCACTATCATTAAGAAACATTTCATTTTTTTTCAATGCATTGCGTATAAGTTGTTTTGGTAATAAATATTGTTTAGCAATATTAAATTTTTCATCTTCTGTATAACCTGGTAAGCGAATAACTTCCATACGATCTAACAATGGAGCAGGAATATTCATTGAATTTGAAGTAGCGATAAACATAATATCAGATAAATCATAATCTACTTCAAGATAATGATCATTAAATGTTGCATTCTGTTCTGGATCTAAAACTTCAAGTAACGCAGAAGCTGGATCTCCACGTGTATCAGAAGATATTTTATCAATTTCATCAAGTAAGAATAATGGATTTTTTACTCCTGATTTAGCTATTTTTTGAATAAGTTTACCTGGCATTGAGCCAATATATGTTCGTCGATGTCCTCGAATTTCAGCTTCATCACGAACACCACCAAGTGCCATACGAATGTATTGTCGTCCAGTAGCCTTAGCAATTGATTGGCCTAAAGAAGTTTTTCCAACTCCAGGAGGTCCTAGTAAACATAAAATAGGTCCTTTTATTTTTTTAATACGGCTTTGAACAGCAAGATATTCAAGAATACGATCTTTAACAAACGTTAAACCATAATGGTCAATATTAAGAATTTCTTGAGCTTTAAGTAAATCTTTTTTTACTCTACTTCGTGTATTCCACGGAACTTGTAACATCCAATCAAGATAACTACGAACAACGGTTGCTTCTGCAGACATTGGTGACATTGTTTTTAATTTTTGTAACTCTAATTGAACTTTCTTATGTGCTTCTTTTGGCATTTTCGCTGCTGTAATTTTATGTTTTAAAGAATTATGTTCATCTAAAACTTCATCTAGCTCACCTAGCTCTTTTTGAATTGCTTTTATCTGTTCATTTAAGTAATATTCACGCTGACTTTTTTCCATTTGTTTTTTTACGCGATTTCGTATGCGTTGCTCTACTTGCAATAAGTCAATTTCTGATTCCATAATTGTCATTAAATATTCTAAACGTTTAGTAGTATCAAATATTTCTAATACAGATTGCTTATCATTTAATTTTAATGGCATATAAGCAGCTATAGTGTCTATTAGACGCGCAACATCATTAATACTATTTAATGCAACTAATACTTCAGATGGAATTTTTTTATTCAGCTTAACATAACCTTCAAATTGATTTAGCACAGTACGACCTAATGCTTCTTTTTCACGATCACTAATCGATGGCGACTTAAGATATTCTGCTTTAGCC
Source organism: Candidatus Ecksteinia adelgidicola (assembly GCA_020541345.1). Lineage (GTDB taxonomy): Bacteria > Pseudomonadota > Gammaproteobacteria > Enterobacterales > Enterobacteriaceae > Ecksteinia > Ecksteinia adelgidicola. The sequence goes on from CP045239.1 coordinate 160,261, forward strand.
ATAAAATATTCATTTTCATCAGAAAGTTTAGTAATATGAACACGTTGAAGTCCTTCTACTAAGACTTTAATCGTACCGTCTGGTAACTTAAGCATTTGTAAAATTGATGCAACTGTACCAACAGAAAATAAGTCATTAATACCAGGCTCGTCGGTTGATGCTTTTTTTTGAGCTAAAAGCATAATTTTTTTATCATAATTCATTGCCGCTTTAAGACATCGAATAGATTTTTCTCGCCCAACAAACAACGAAAGAACCATGTGTGGATAAACAACCACGTCACGCAATGGTAAAACAGGAATTTCAATATGTTCAGAACATTCAGGGTTCATAGAACCTCTCTCTTAATTTTAATTTTTACCAAAGTTCAAAGGGGAAGAATCTCATGATATGAAATATGATTCAAAAAAAAATCTAATTAAGGGTATATTTAAGATAAATTTAATGATATTTAATAAATAGTATGTAAAATATTATAGAAATGTTTTACATTTAATATTATATAAAAAAAGATTAGCAATATAATTATTTACCTAAAGCTTTTTCTGGTAATTTATTATAAATTAATAATGGTTTAGATTTACCAGTAATAACTGATTCATCAATCACTACTTTATCTACATGATCTAGAGATGGAAGATCGTACATAATATCAAGTAACACACCTTCGACAATAGAACGTAAACCACGTGCACCAGTTTTTCTAATTAAAGTTTTTTTAGCTATAGCATTCAATGCCTCATTTTGAAATTCTAATTTTGCACCTTCTAAAGAGAACAATGTTTGATATTGTTTAGTTAAAGCGTTTTTTGGTTCTTTAAGAATTTGAATAAGTGCAGTTTCATTAAGTTCATTTAAAATTGCTACTACTGGTAATCGACCAATAAATTCAGGAATTAAGCCAAATTTAATTAAATCTTCTGGCTCAACTTGTATTAGTAATTCACTTTCAGTGAATTTTTCTTCATCTTTTTTTACTGTTGCATTAAAACCAATACTTGAACCTGCGTTAACACGACGATTAATAACTTTGTCTAAACCAGAAAAAGCTCCACCACAAATAAATAAAATTTTTGAAGTATCAACTTGAAAAAATTCTTGCTGTGGATGTTTTCTTCCACCTTGTGGTGGAATAGATGCAATAGTACCTTCAATTAACTTTAAAAGTGCTTGCTGTACACCTTCACCTGATACATCACGAGTAATAGATGGATTATCTGACTTACGAGAAATTTTGTCTATTTCATCGATGTACACAATACCACTTTGCGCTTGTTTTATATTATAATTACATTTTTGTAATAATTTTTGAATAATATTTTCGACATCTTCGCCAACGTAACCAGCTTCAGTTAAGCTAGTAGCATCAGACATTGTAAATGGTACGTTTAAAAAACGTGCTAATGTTTCTGCTAACAATGTTTTACCGCTTCCAGTAGGTCCAATAAGTAAAATATTACTTTTGTCTAACTCAACTTCTTTACTAAAATCTTTATTTCGTAAACGCTTATAATGATTATACACTCCAACTGCTAGAACTTTCTTTGCTAAATCTTGCCCGATGACATAATTATCTAAATGATGACGAATTTCGTGTGGTGTTGGCAATGTATTATTTTTATGATTAAGGAAAGTATCTTTATTTTCTTCATGAACAATTTCCCTACATAGTTCAATACATTCATCGCAGATATACGCTGACGGACCGGCAATTAGTTTATGTACCTCATGTTGGCTTTTTCCGCAGAAAGAACAATATAGTAACTTTCCCAAGCTGTCCTTGCGTTTATCTGTCATAAGGAAAACCTCTTCTAACTGCTTGATTTACAAAAACGTTGTAAAGATTATTATTATATTTAATTTACATTCATTAATTAGTAGAATAAACGTTCTTAAATAATGTTAATTATACTACAACTATAGTTTTGATGATCTAATATAGAAATATATAAAATTTAATTACGATTTTTAAGAATATCATCAACCAATCCATATTGTATAGCTTCTTCTGCAGTCATAAAGCAATCTCGCTCAGTATCACATTGAATTTTTATTAATAATTGACCAGTATGTTGAGCCATAATTTCATTTATACGTTCTTTTACTTTAAGTATTTCACGAGTATGTATTTCAATATCTGTTGCTTGTCCGCGATAACCGCCAAGTGGTTGATGAATCATAACACGTGAATTCGGTAAACAAAAACGTTTTCCTTTAGTACCAGCAGTTAATAAAAAAGAACCCATTGAACATGCTTGTCCCATACAAATAGTATTAACATCTGGTTTAATAAATTGCATTGTGTCATAAATAGACATTCCTGAAGTAATTACACCACCTGGTGAGTTAATGTAAAGAAAAATATCTTTTTCTGGATTTTCTGCTTCAAGAAATAGCATTTGAGCAACAATTAAGTTTGCTGTATGATCTTCTATTGGACCAATGAGAAAAACAATACGTTCTTTTAAAAGACGAGAATAAATATCATAAGAACGTTCTCCATGAGAAGTTTGTTCTACTACCATTGGTATTAGTGTCGTATTTGATATTAATTGATCTTTTTTATTATTTTGAAACATAATTGTTTCCTAATATACAATTAATTTAAAACTTAATATTACAATTTTACTAAATTATATTATTCTTAAAAAGTTCATGTTTAGTTATTTTTAATTTTTATTTGATACATGTATTTAAATCTAAATAATTATTTATTTTATATTTTTTTTAATTAATGATGTATAGAAATTTATACATTGGGGAATAATGATAGATTTTCAAGTATGAAAAACTATTTTATTCTTACAACTTTAATTAATTATTTATATAATATATTAAATTAATTGTATTAAATTTTCATAAAATAAAAATGATTTTATTTACTTTAATATAATATAGAATATATAATATAATATAGAATATAAATAATGTTTTTATATAATATAATTTTATTAATTAAAATTATTTTATTTAAAAATATATTTTTAAATACACTATTAATAAATAATTTTTTCTGATCAGTAATCATTAAAATAAAATATAGTTATATTAAAAATATAATAATCTTATTATGTATTACTTATGCTAATATTTTATATTTATTTCGTATTTAAAATTTTTTATTATTAATTAAAAATGTGTAACTTTTTTTTATAATTAAAAATTTATTTTAATTTTCAACGTTTTAAAGTATGAACTAAGTAAATAGAAAACAATTATTAAAAAATAAAATATATATTATTAACAACATAACAATAATTATATTATGTAATTTTTAATAAAATTTATGTTTAAAAAAATAAAAAAAACAAAATATAACTTAAGATACATCATAACATATAAATATCTATATAAAAATAAAATTCTTTATGTTAATGAATATTTAAAATAAATATAAAACAAAAACTGAAAAATATTAAAAACTAAATAAGACAAACTAAATAAGATAATTTTAATAAAAAAAACAATACAAAAAAATTTTTATTAAATAAGATAATTTTATATCGTTTAACATTAAATATTTAATAAAAAACTACAATATTAATTTAAATATAATAAAAAATTTTTTCTTTATAATGATAAAATATGATACATAAATAAATTTAATATATTAAATTATAAACATTTAAGTATAAACGTAGTGAATAAAAATATATTTATGTTATTTTATTAATAATAATTATTAATAATAATTTTAACATTTTTCAAATATGTAACTCTCAATAAGCATTTTCATCATATATAACATAATATAACACATTGTTATAACAACTAAAATTTTATAACGACTTAAATATTATTATTAATTTTAATATATAATTTTTTAAAAGATATAAATATTTATTAAAAAATAACGTTTCAAAATGTATATCTTTATTGTTATAGTTAATAATATTCTCGTTTTAATTTAGTAAAAATGTTTGTCGAGTTATTTTTTTTATAAAAGATTAAATTCTTTTATTTTATAATATTATATTATTGATTGTTTTTTCAAATATGTTTTGTTATATAATTGTAAAACTAATTTATAAATTATTCACGAATACCGCTGTTTTTTTAATTAAAATTTATGTATATTTATTAATTTTTTTATTTGATAAAAAGTTTACTATAAGTATAAAATTTAATTAATTTTTTTTATTAAAATTAAGTTATAAAAAAGTTAAATATTATTATTTTATAATAAAATATCAATCACTGATTATACATAAAATTAATTTTATTCCTAACAAAAAAACAAGTAACTTCATATTATATGTGTTAACTAATTTATTAAACGTTGTAATTTTAAGAAGAATTTTAAGAATATAGTTTTATATTATAGATTTTAATTTCTATTTGATATTTTATAAACTTTACGATCTCAAGTAACAATTATGTAAAGTAATAATAAAAATTTAAATAACTTCATAATATTTTTTAATAAATAATTTTATAAATTTTTACAATATATATTTTTTATTTTTTTATAAAAAATATAAATTAAGCTATTTTATCTTTTTTTTATGTATTCTTTATATGAAAATGTTTTATAATAACGTTTATTGCGAACAAACTTCTGGATTTATAACTAATTAAACTTCACCTAAAAATATATTATATTTTATGAATTTAAAGTTAATGTAAAATTAACAGTACTATGACCATTAAATAATTTCATTTAAACTATATTTATTACAATCAATTATTATATTTTTTTTAATCTATGTAATATAATTTTGTCATTTAGTGACTTTTTATTAATATTTTAGTTTTTCTTTTATTATATGTGTAAAATTTTTAACATAGTATTAATATTAACATCAGTGTGAGTTATTATAGTAACTAGTTTTTTAATCTTCTTCATGATATTTAATTTTTCACATTTAACTTTTTTATATAATTTATATTTAATAATAAAATTAAAAATTTTGTCATCTTCATATTTTTTTTCAAACAGTTTAGTTTTTTCTTAGATTAAGTTTTTATTTTATAACGATATCTATAAAACTATTTTTTATAATTTAACTAAATGTTTTTAAGAAGTTCAGTAATTATACTAATTTTTAATAAATTTTTTAAGTGTTTTTTTTAAGAATTATTCACATGAATTTTTACTATTAATAAATTTTATTTTAATCAATTAATATTATGATAAAAATTAGCAATAAACTATGATATTTGAAGATTTTTATGTTTTTATAACAGTAGAATCTTATTACTTAAAACTGTTATATTATTTAATTATTTAATTTAATTAATTAATATACTATAAAACATATAAAAACTAAAATTTTTTTTAATAAGACTAAAATATATTCAAATATATTTTATATTATCATAAAAAATATATTTTATATTATCATAAAGTTTATTGTTGATGAATGTTTTAGTAATATATTAATTTATTACATTTAATATTTTTTATTACGTTATAATTAAAAATTATTAGTACTTAAAAATCTTAAGCAAAATATTCATTTATTCCTTTAATTATACTTTTAATTTTAATGTTACATATCATATCATCTCTAAAACAATAACATGATAGAATAATATTTTATGTTATTTTTATTACATTTTTTAACAATGTATTAAAATGATTTTATATATGTTTTGTTGTTAATTTTGATAAAAATATTATTTATTAATAATAAATTAAAAAATTTTTTATTTACTTATATAACAATTTTATACTAATCATGAAATCTTATTAAGATAATTTTATTAATAACATTTTGATAAATAAAGTTTAAAACTATCTTTATTCTTATTGTGTTTATTTATATCTAGTTTTTTAATAACATGTAAAATATTTATTATTTGATAAAATAATATTTATATTTCACTGTGTAATAAAACAATATTATATTTAGTAATAAAATAATCTTATATTTAGTTAATAATAAATATTAAGATATAATTTTTTATTTCTCTTATTATTATAATAACAGAAATAGTTTTATAAATTTTATATTATAGAAATATATTATATTTAAATCATTGATTATGTAATAAAATTAGTTTTACGTTTTAGAATTGTTTTTTATAAAGAATAAAATAAAAATGAACATATTAACATAAATTAATATAATGAATCACAAATATTTATTTTTAAATGTTATAATACATTTTTGAATATTATAATACATTCTGAAAATTGTAATTCTTTATCAAAATTTTTATTTTTTTAAATTTTTAAAGATGATTTTATTTAGTTAAAAAAAATAAAAATTTTTATTTATTTTATTAATTGTTTACAAATCAAGCTCTTATAATTTTAAAAATTATATTAAAGAATAAAATAAAAATTAAATAAAGATCACATGACATAAAAAAACATGATAAATTTATTAAAATGTTTAAATAAACATGATATAATTTTTTTATATGTTAAATAACATAAAATTACAAAAAATTATTTTTCTTAAATAGCATAATTAAATGACATGAAAATATAAATATAACGATTTTTAATAAAAATATATTTACACAATTATTAAGTAATTTCCTAAAAAAATGTTTTTATGTAAAATATAAAAAATTCATACTTAAACTTATATTAAAAAATTTATTATTAATAATTTATATATTATATGTTATTATTTTGTTAAATTTTATTTTTTAATATTTATATAATATATAAAATTAATACGTATTTTATAAACAAAATATTAAATATATTAAATATTTTTAATTGTATTTAAATATATAAAATTTTTATTACATCTTTTAAAAATTTTTAAAATATATTGATTATAAATAATTTATATTTGTTGTGAAACATTACAAAATAAAAATGGCTTTAATACATCACATAATAATAAAAAAATAACTGTTTTTATTATTACAATAAATATCTATGTTAAATTATAAAATTTAATTTTATAATAAAATTAAGTTAATAAATATTTAGTTTTTTCTGATATAATAAAATTTTTTATAATTTATTACAAGATAAAAATTTTTTAAAATTATAAATAGTAACAAATAATATAATTGTTTAACAATATTTATAATACTAAAATTATTATTAATCATAACATAACACTGTTTATAAATTTTATAAAATATATCATTTTCGAATAAAACAATAAAACAAACAAATATTGTAAAACGTATATAAAAACATATAATGTGATATTTAAAATTAATAAATGAATTAATTAATACAAAAATAATGTGTTTTGTATTTTAATGAAATTTAAATAAAAAAAATAGTGAGTTAAAAGAAATTATGTCAAAAAAATACCAAGCTTCTTTTTTTAATAAACAATAAGGATAAGTAAAAAAACAAAAACTATTTGTGAATTAAATATATATTTTCTTGATACTTATTGTCATAATTTTGACAAATGTTATATAATTTAATCTTCAATTCTTAAATATTATATTTTAGTTAAAAAATAAAATACTAAAATACTATTGATAATATTTTTTTTCAAAAAAAATTGATATAAAATCTAAAAAAATAATAAAAATTTTTAATAATATATAACAAGTAGTAAAATTCAATCATAATACAATATTATTAATTAATAAATAAAAATTTTAGGAAGACAATAAATTTACCTTAAAAAATACTTTGATATTAATGATGTGAATATTTTGAGCTTATTTTAATGAATTATAATATTAAGTTAGATAATTTTTTTTTTAAAAACGGTTATGAATATTGTAAGCATAAACTATTTCAGATATGCGCATTAGTTATATATTATAAAATTTTACATGATAAAGTTTTTATTTTATTTTTAAAAAACTTTTTCTATACAAAATAATTTTTCTAAAAATATTTTATATTATTTAAAAAATGTTTTTTTAATAGTTTTACTGTAATTTATTTGATTTTTATTAAATAAAATTATTTATAATACACAATACGTTTTATATCATTATAATGAAATTTCATGTATGAGAATTAATATATTTTAACTTAAAAAAAAGTTTAATTGTTAAACATTATTGTATTTTATGTCTGAAATTATACTTTACTTGTAAAAATGACGCATTGCATGTACAATAAAAAATTTTAAGTAATAATCATAATATTTTTAATTTTAATTTAATTATTATTAGTAGTTAACATTATTATTATAAAAACTTTTTTAATTTTTTTAAAAATTGTTTTTTAAAAAAAAATAACATTACAATTTAAACATAATTAATTTCAGTATTTTCTTAAAAGTTTTATGTTATTTAAAAAATATTTTTTATTATTCTTGTTATTTTAAAAAATATTTTAAAATAACTAAATATATATTATTTTAACTTTAATATGTTATAAATTAAAATAAATATATACCATACAAAAATTTCTATATTATTAACTCTAATTTAATTTTAATGTCATATGTAAAAAAAAATTATTATCATTATAAAATTATAAGTACATGTTTAATGAGAAAAAAAATTTTAATTAAAAATTTTTTACAAAGATATTTTATATATTATATCATTTTATACTAAAATAAAAAGTTTATACTAAATTATTTTTTTAATTAATTCACCAAAATAAAAAGTTATATGTTATCAATATATAAAAGATCATTTTAATAAAAAATTACTTATATTTATACTAATCATGCATTATTAAGTATAAATTTAAAAATTATTTAAAAGACATAAAAATATTTTATTAAATTAAAAAAAATAAAAACGTATATTAATCAATTATTTTTTATAATTTTTATAACTTAATAAGATATTTAAAAATTATTAGATAAAATTTTCTCAATATTATTAACAAAAAATTTTAACTTAAACATAATGAAATATTAATATCATTATAAGCGTTTACGACTTATAAGACATTAGTAAATAAAAATCAATTAGTAAATAAAAATCAATCAATTATATGCTATGTTAAAATATGAAATAAAATATATTTATTAATGTGAAAAATAGATTCTCTAATTTTTTATATGATAAAATTTTATATAATAAGAAATGAATAGTAATACTTATTTATAGTCACTATTATTACTATTATTAAATGCTGTTTATAATATGATTTTATATGTTTTTAACAAAAAAAAATAAACAATTTGTTTATTTTTATTTATTAATTTAAAAATTTAAAATATGAATCATATTATGAATTTTTAGTATATTAGTATAAATTATTATTTTCTTTTCGAGTCATATGTTTAATTTATGAAAATTACAATAACATAAATAATATAGTTGATATTTAATAATTGTATAATCTTAATTTTATTAAAAAAATAACGTTATAATAAAACATTACTTTCAGTCTTATATCAAAAATCATTATACATGTATTTACAATATAAATAACATGATCATTAATAAATTAATAAAATTGATATTATGACTACATTTTTCTATCTTAAATAAATTTTTATTTTACAAATCTAAAACATGATATCTTGAAATTTTTAATATTCTAATATATTATTATGTAGTACTGTTTATTAAATAAACATTTTAACAATGATTAATAATAAGATGTTTTGTCTGAATAACATAATTTTACAGTTTATTTTCAACAAAAAATTAAAACATGTTTTTTATTAATGACATTTATATTTTTTTTTCTTTTTAAAATAAAATTATATATAAAAATATTTTGAAAATATTTTTTTATTTAAAAATATTGTTATTGATTCTATTTATATAAAATTTTATTTATAATAAAATATATAAAATACAATAATACATAATAAAATTATATATTAAAAATTAATGTTTTTTTAAATATTTTACTATAATAATAGTATTACAGAATAGTGATACAGTGACTTTGTAATGTTATTTTTTGATATTAGTATAACTTATATTATATACATAAAAAAATTTATCATTTATTTATGTCAAATTATTTGATAAAATTATAACATGTTAGAGAAATACAATATAATTTTTTTTATTCTATAAAATAACATGTTTAAAATATTATTTATTTTAGTACTTAATTATTTTAACAACATTATTAATTCGAATAAACATACAAATTACAAACTAATTTTATTTAGTATATAATTTAAAAATATCTTTATTTATTTTTTTTAAAATGTCATAAATAATGTTAATGTTTTGTTTATTATATTTTTATTTTATTAATAAAGAATTAATTTTATTTAAACAAATTAAATTAATTTTAACAGAGAATGGAATTTTTTATTAAATATTATTAAAAAATATATTTAATGATTATCTTATAAAGAATAATATTAAAATAGTATTTTAATAAAAAATTTGTACTAATAAATTTATAACGGAGAGACAGAGATTCGAACTCTGGAATGGTTTCCCATTGACGGTTTTCAAGACCGTTGCCTTAAACCGCTCGGCCACCTCTCCATGTTTTAATATTGAAGTATAAATAAAATAAATCTTCTTGTAAAGAAAAAGATCATTTAATGTTTAAAAATTTAATAAAATAATAATATTAAAAATAATATATAAATTTATTATTAAAAATAATTTTATATACAATGAAAACGTAAAAATAAAATTAAATATTTATCTTTTATTGAAAAATTTTTATGAGAATGTATGTTAAAATTTAAAAATTATATTATTAAAACTGATAGATATGGTTATCTTAAGAACCACACAGATTGGAATAAAGATCTAGCATTGTTGTTAGCTGATCAAGAACGTATTATACTTACTGATGAACACTGGATTATTATAAACTTTGTTCGTAATTTTTACAAACAGTATAATAGTATACCAGCACTTCGTCTTACAATAAAAATGATTTCTGAAAAATATGGTAAAGAAAAAAATAATAGTTACTATTTTTATTCTTTATTTCCTATAAATCCAATGAGGCAAATTAGTAAGATAGCTGGTTTGCCAAAACCTGTAAAATGTATTTAACAAAGAAAATAATTTACTTATGTAGTTAAAATATAAATATTATTTTTGATATAATATTCTACATAATAATTGTATCTAAGTAAGTTTTTATCTAAAAAAATAAAATAATATGAATTTTAAAAAAAAATGTTTTACTATAAATACATATATTGTAGTATATAATTATAAAAAATAATAATTATGTGATTTAATGATATAATAAAAAATTAATAGATATTTTGTCATTTTTAATCAATCAAAAAGACATGGTAAAATTTTATTTTTATCTATTAAATTAATTGTAAATGAATTACAAACAATATATGTATATTATTACAGTATTCATTATTAATAAAATACATCATAAAGTTTTTATTTTTAAGTAAAATACATAAAAAGATACAAATAAATTATTTTTTTTTAAATATAAAGTAAGAGTATGTTTTTACTAGTAATAGTAATACATTTTTAAAAAAAATAAATATTTTATTGAAATGTGATGTTTATTATAAATAAAGATAGCTTTTTAAATTAAGTTATTAATATAAAACAGGCATATATATTTTAAAGAAATAAAACATTTTACATCAATTATAAATGATTTTTAAAGTAAAATTAAGAAACGAATTTTCATAAATTGTAATAAATCAAAAATGTTAAATTATATTTATTTAACTAAATAATATTTTATATCTTTAATTGTAAAATGTTTTAATATATTATTGTATAACAACAAAAACTTTTATATCAATATAAAAATATAATTAAAATAATAATAAACATTTTCACTAATTTTATTAATAAGGTCTATCATGTTAGAAAAAATTTTTCAATTATCCCTAATAGCTGGAGAAGCAATTATGGATATCTATAATAGTAAAAAATCTCTTAATGTTAAACAAAAAAAAGATAATTCACCAGTTACTATAGCAGATATATCATCGCATCGTATTATAAAAGATGGTCTAGAAAAATTGACCCCAGAAATACCTATTTTATCAGAAGAAGAGACATTAAGTTGGGAAATACGTAAACATTGGGTTCGTTATTGGTTGGTAGATCCGTTAGATGGAACTCAAGAGTTTCTTCAACGTAATGGTGAATTTACGATTAATATAGCACTTATTGAACATGGTAAAACAGTAATGGGAGTTATATATGCTCCATTAACTGACGTAGCATACTTAGCAAAAGATAAACATGCTTGGAAAGAAAAAAAAGGTCAAAGACACTTGATTCATATAAATAACGCTCAACCACCTGTTATAGTAGTTAATCGATCACATATTGATATGCAATTAAAAAGTTATTTGAAAACAATTAATAAGTATGAACTAATGTTTATTAGTTCATCATTGAAATTTTGTTTAGTTGCAGAAGGAACAGCACAACTCTATCCGTGTTTTGGACTAACTAACATTTGGGATACAGCTGCTGGTCATGCAATAGCAGATGCAGCTGGAGCAAAAATTTCTGATTGGAAAGGTTGTTCTTTACTTTATACTCCTAGAAAATCTTTTTTTAATCCAGAATTTAAAGTATCAATATAATTAAGTTAATATGTTAACAGTTAATATTAACACAGTTGACTAAACTTTCTATAATAGAATAGACAATATTTATTTTTTAAAATTATAGTTTTATGTTTTAACTTAGGTAATATTTTTGAGTTTGGAAAATAGCATAAAAATGTAAAATGTTATATGTATTAATAATAAAATATATCTCTCTTCTATAACTGAAACATTGTAATACAACAATAAAAAACAATAATAAAAAATAAAAATTTAAAATAAAAAATTTATAAGTAGTCTAAAAATAATGAAATTATAATCATGTATTTTATTAAATTAAACAATATTTTTAATTAAAATTATTTTACATTAAAAATAACATTTTAAAATTAAGATTTTAATAATTAAATCAATTAAAAATTTAATTTATTTAATTATATATATAAAGAAAAAACTTTAAAAATATTTTTTATATACATTATATTAATCAATAATTAATATGCATTTATTAAAAAAGTATATATCAATTTCAATTATTAAATAATAAATTTTTTATTGTTTCCTTAATATACAGAAAAAATTAATTAATTAATAGTATAATCTAATAATACTTATTTATTAAAAAAAAATTCACATGTCAAAAAACTAATGTTTTTGAATTTTACTCATTCTATCAATATATGTCATGCCAAATGCAGAAACAACAAAAGCTAAATGAATAATAACACACCACATAATTTTATTATCAGTTACTTTTTCTGCTTCCATGAATATTTTTAAAAGATGAACTGATGAGATAGCAACAATAGAGGAAGCCACTTTATTTTTTATTGAATTAACATCCATTTTACCCATCCAGCTTAACTTTTTATGCTGGCTATCAACAGTCATTTTTAAAATAAAATTTTCGTAACTTGAAAACATCACCATTACTAATAACCCACCAACTAAAGCAATATCTACAAGAGATAAAACAGTTAATATTAATCCTGAATCAGATATTGAAAAAAGTTCAGGAATAATATGAAATATTTGCTGAAAAAATTTTGCGGTGAGTAGAACAAATCCAAACGATAAACCGATATACACAGGAAACAACAACCATCTAGAGGAATATATAATTCTTTCAACATGTTTTTCCATTATGACTCTTAGAAATTAATAAAATTGGCTAAATTAAAGAAGATAAACAAAAATATCACTCTTAAAATACATGATAATAATGTGATATTATTGATCTTCCATCGTTTTTAATAATTTAATAAAATATAACATGATATCTAATATTTGTTATTTATCATTAATTTTTTATTATATATTAATTAATTATATATTAATTAAAGAATGAACATCTTAAAGATATTAATTGTTATAAAAATTTTTATTAATGATAATATTATCAATATTATTATCTCGATGATATACTTTAAACATATAATTATTTATATAATTTTTAAAATTAAATAATGAAAATGTTTTATACAATGTATAAAGTAATTAAAATTGTATTTTGAAATATGTTTATTATTAATATCATATATTATATAATATTAAAACATTTAATTCTATTATTTTATTTTAAAATATCACTAATTTTATTCGTATAAATTTAAAATAAAATATTAATATGAAATATTTCAAGCATTGCTAAACATGAAATATTATTTTTTTTTTAAAAAATATAAATATCTTTTAATATATATTTTTAAAAAAAAAATTTATATTTTTTAAAAATATAATCTTTTAACACATTTTTTTATTTTGTTTAACTAAAAATTATAAATTATCGTTTGTTTAAAATTTTAGTACATGAAGTGTTATAATCATTTTATTTATTAAATATTAATTTAAAAGTAAAATAAATAAAAAATTTTTGTTATAATGTTTATTTTATATAAAATATTTTTATTTTATATAATTTTTGATAAATAAAATGATTATATTAAATATAGTCATATAATACGTATTATTTAAATTTTAAATACAGTTATAAAAATTAAATTAATGTTTAAATTTTATATTAGTCCTTTAAGCAATTACTAAATTATTAATGATATTAATAATTTTGTTGTTATCTAATTATAATCGAAAAATTTTAAAATTAAAAACGTTAAATAAAAACATTTATTAATGTTTATGATAATATCTTTATAAATATTAATATAATATTATTAAAGATTACCTTTCATTATTGAAGCAATTTTTACTATTTCATAAAATGAATCAGCTTTTAATGACGAAGAACCTACTAAAACTCCATCGATATCTGGTTGAGAAAAAAAGTCTGCTGCATTAGTCTCATTAATAGAACCACCATATTGAATAATAATATTATGAGAAACTACTGAATCATAAGTAGCAATATAATTTCGAATAAACGCGTGAACCATTTGAACTTTTAATGGATTAGAAGCGTTATTAGTGCCAATAGCCCATATGGGTTCATAAGCTATTACAGTATCTTTCATAGCTGATACGCCAACACTGTTTAATATAGCATCAATTTGTCGTATACATACTGCATTTGTTTTACCTTCTTTATTTTCTAAATCAGTTTCGCCAATACATAAAACTGGAATTAAACCAAATTCTTTTAATTTTTTAAACTTTTGAGCAATTAGTGTATCTGTTTCTTGATGATGTATTCGTCGCTCAGAATGACCAATAATAACATATCGAACTCCAATATCTTTTAACATGCTAACTGAAATTTCTCCTGTAAAAGCACCAAATAAATTATTGTCAACATTTTGCGCACCTAAAGAAATATTGCTTCCGATAAGTATTTTTTTAACTTGATCTGTATAAATTACTGGTGGTGCAATGACTACATTACAATTCTTAATATCACAAAGTAAATTGCGTAAATTAGTAACTAATTGATTTACCATATTAATATTACCATTAAGTTTCCAATTACCAATCACCAATGGATAAGACATATATTCTCCAATTATTGTAAAAATGTAAATTTTATATTATTAATATTATAATTAATATAATTATAACACCAATTAAATATTTATTAATGTTATGAATAATCATAAAAGATATTATGAATTATAAACATAAAAGCAAAGATAATGTGTAAGAAAACTGTTTAATAGTAACCTTTATATTAATACATTTTATATTAATGCAATATAAATTCATTTTTTTTTAAAAATGTAATTTTATTAGAAATATTTTTTTTATTTTCTTAAAAAGTATATGTATATGTAATTTTTTTTATTGAAATAAACAACGTAATATAAAAAAATTTTTTATTTTTTTTGTATGAAAATATGTTTTAACATATATTTTACATGGAAAACAAAATAACTTTATAAAAATGTTTAATTTTAAACTATAATTATAAAAAAATTTTTGTTATAAAAAAAGCATCATTTAAATGTCAAATACATATAAATATTAAGTTAATAAGTATATGATAAAATAACAATTTGTATATTCAAATGTAATTCGTTTTTACATTTAATTCGTTTTTAATAAAAATATAAATATTATATAATTTTTATTAAAATATTGAAAAAATAAAAAAAAACAAGTGATTTAATATCATATTTAGTAATAAAATAAAATTTAATAAATTATAATTTTAATAAACGTTTATTATCGCTCTGAAATTTATTGTATTATTCTATAATTGTTTTTGTCAATAATAAATTTATGAAGTTATTTATAAAAAATATTATAAAATAAAAAAACTACACAAAATTTACCATTTACAGTATAATATTAAAAAAAATAACAGAATAACTGTAAAAAAACTTCATGCTATTATGTTTATATAACTTATTCGTTGTTTACACTAATTTACACTAATTTAATTTTATAAAATTAAAGGCAAAAGTATAATTAATATTAAATGTAACTAAAACAAAATGAACTAATCTTGAATATTACTAATATTAAAAAATAAATAATAACATTAATTCTTAATTAAAAATTAAATTTCATCTTGATCAAGTTTAAAATAATAAAGTTTAATAATATTGAATTTTAGAATGTTGTTATAATTTTATGTGATTTAAAATATTTAATTCATTTGAAAAGCAAACAATGTTTTAATTGTGTTTTTTTTTATGAATTTATTAGTTATATAAACAACACGTAATCATTTTGTGACAATATTATTTACTATATCACTATTTTAATAGAAAATTACTATTTTAATAGAAAGTGTTAAATTTTATAATTATAACATTGTTTCATCTTTTCTAGTTTTTTTAGTCATCTTAAAGATTTTATTATTTATATATTTTTTAATGTTATTTTATATTGTTATTGATAAATTATATTATTATTTAAATTACAAAAGTAGTAAAAAACATTATATTATATTAGTAATATTTTAATAAAATTTTTATTAAATTTAGAATTTAGAGTAATATATTATATAGATATAATATATTATATCTATATATTAAAAATGTAATAAGTAACAAAATAAAAATATTTATAATACTATAATAAAATTATTTTAAACATTGTATTAGAAATTAATAATTACATAAAAAATTATGAAAAAAGATAACAATTTATTATTAATAACTTTCATTAAAATTTTTAAAAATTAAATAATAATTTTACGTACAATCGTTAAAATTTTACATATAATCGTGAATAATAATATAGAAAAAATAATATTATGTATTTTCTATATCTTAAAATTAGGAAACAATGAAAAATATAGTATACGATGTTTTTTTGATGATTTTTTACAAAATTAATGACAATTAATTATTTTTATAAATTTAAAAATAAATATATAATTATTTTTTTTAATAAAAATTTTTTATTAATGTGCAACAATTATCATATTAATTTTAAAAATATTATTAATATTTATTAAAATATTAATAATATCGCAAATATAACAATATTAAAAAATACGTATTAAATTAATAAAAAGAACAATATTTTTTAAAAAATTCATATCTAAAAAACATAATCATGTTGTTTTATTAGTATGTTAGTATGTATATAAACAATCAACACTATATTTATTAGCATTATATTTATAATAGTTCATCAATTTAAATACGTTTAAATTGTAAAAATACACATAAATAATAAATTAAAATTATAAAATAGTTATATAAAAAATAATAAAAAATATATTTAATGTAGTTAGATAATACTTACGCTTCAATATTTATAAAAGTTTTAAATATAAACAAAATATTAATTATATGAAACGTTATTGTATATTTCTATCATTAAATTTTTTTTTTAAAAACTTGTTTAGTACTCTAAAATACTTGTTTAGTATTCTAACATACTTGTTTAGTACTCTAAAATATTAGTAATTGATTCATAATAAAATATCTATTTTATTTTATGTTAAAATAAAATTTTTATAAATGATAAATATTTTTAATTTCAATTTTGTTTAAGATATTTTGTAATTATTATCATACGTAATAATATATAAATGTTAAATATTATATTTAAAAGTTGTTTATTAATGATTATTATAATACAATATTAATTAATATTATTTTAATAATTTCAAAAAAAAACAATACATAAAATATTAAAAAAAAATAAAATTTATATTTTAATTTATTTATTAAAGTTTTTTACTAAAAATATAAAAAAACATAAAAATGTGTGATATTATTATATTTAAAAAATATTATTAATTGTGATATTATTTTTTATGTTTTTATTAATTTATATATTTAAATACATTTTTTTAATATAACCACTTTAAAAAGTGGAATATATAATTAAAATTTGTTAATTAAAACATATTATTTCTTTAAAAATAATATTTTAAACTTTATTGAATATGTGAAGTATAATCACATCTTTTAAAAATCGTCTGAATTATTTATTTATTTTTTATATTTTTTATGATAAATATTACTTTATTATGAAATATTATGAAAAAAAATTAAAAAAAACAACGCCATATAGTAAAATAGTAAAACATAAGTTTCTTATTTATATTAAATATTAAAAATACTTTTATACTGTTATCTAAAAAAAACTCATTTATACATTAATTTTAAGTAATGAATAGAATATTGTAAGTCATGATATAAAACAAATAAAAATAAAACTTTAATTATTAAAATAAATTAAATATATTAATAAATATTTCTATATATATCTTGTAAAACACATTATTTAATATTTTTATGTATTAGTGTTTGTTATTTTTTCTTTTAGATTTTTAAGCAACTTTTAGCTTTTTAAGCAAGATGATAAGTACATTTTATTTTTCAAATATTTACTAACTATTTCAAATGTTTACTAACTACTAATATACTAACTGAATAACTAATAATATACTAACTAATGAATAACTAATAATTAATATTTTAAATCACTATCAAGGATCAAGGAATCATCAATTAGAATTGAATTATCAATTAGAATTATAATAACTAAATAATAACTAATCAGATTAAATACTTTAATTTTACTAATATCCTAAAACTGTCATACTTAAAAACAACAAGCAATAAATACTACTGAAACGATTAGCTTAGTTAGTTATTTAATTCTTTTCTTAAAAAGAACTAATTAATACCTTATAGTAACATAGTAACATTTAGTAACATTTATTGAATTAAAGATCATACATCATATAGAATATAGAATCATTTCTTTTTTTAAAATAAGAAAATTTTAAAGATATAAAAAAATTAAGAGATCATTAAATAGATAAAAAAATATTAAATTAATTAATACTATCGTAACTACAAATTTAAAAAATATTCTAAAAATAATGAATGATTATATTTTATATAAAAAGAAGTAAGTTTCTAAAATAAAAATATTTTTATAAATTTTTACTTTAAAGAAACACTAAAACTGCATAACACAGTTTTTAATATTTTAACATGGTAATATTTTTTTATAAATACTTTTGTCGATTATCTAAAAACTTTAATAATAAACTATTTGAGCTAGATTTTAAACATTTATTAAAATAAATGAACATGATCTATAGAATATATAAATTTAAAAAAACATTTAATATAGTAAGTTCATAAAAAAATGCTTGACGCTTATAAAAATATAATGAATATTTTTATAAAATAAATTTTAACAATATAATAATATTTATAAAAAAGATAAACTTATTAATTTTAAATTTATTTATTAATTTAAAAAAATACTTAATCATCATAAAAATATACAAAATATTAAAATTTATCTTAACAATTTTAACTTATGATATAGTTTATTTGATGTATTCAGCACACCTTTTAAACAGAATGTATGATTTATTATTCATAAATTATTCTTGTTATTTAAGTTTTCGAATAAACAACATTAGTACAGATTAAAATTCAACTTTATTTTTTTAATGAAAGTTTTAATTAACTTATTAAGATTCAGATAAAATACTTTGCTAATTATTAATAAATATCTTGTTTCATTATATTATAAAAAATTAATTTAGTTATTAAAACATTAAAAAAGTTTTAAAAAACATGTATATAATATTTCAATTATTAATATAATTTTTAAAATATTAATTCGCTTAAATTCTAAATTATTTATAATCCTACTATATTAATTAATACTTCATGCTATATTGATTAATACTTATGGTGATTAAATTTATATGTTTTCATATGCTATATTATAAGATAAAAAAAGTAAAAATTGCTATTAAATTAGCATATCATAATATGATTGATCGTATATGCTTTAAAAAAATAAAAAATTTTATTATTAATTATAAATATAAAATAAATTCTTAGATTTATTAAAAATTGTACATATTATTTTATAAATGTTAATTTTTATACTAACTAAAAATACTAACTAAAATTAAAACATAAAAATAATTTGTTATATATAAAATTTTTATATTTTTATAAAAAAATTATCATATAATATATCGCTATATAATATATATATTACTAATATAATATAAAATTCATATATTTTTAGTAATAATAACTATTTTAAAATTAATTACTATTGGAAAATAAAGAACGTAAAAAGAACGCAATAAGATAATTGTTATTTAAATATTCATAAGTATTTTTTTAAACAAGAGTTTTGTCAATATATAGTTACATTTAAAAAATTTTAAAAAAATATTTTTATAAACTTTATCAAATAAACATTTTATATAAAATATAAAATCATTTTCAAAGATATAACTTCAAAGATATAACACTTAAAATCATGTTTTTAAAAGATATATGATTAGTTAATTATTACAATAAAATAATCAATCAACAATAATAAACTATTTATAAAGAGTTTTTTTTAAAAATATATAGCTTTATATAACTAAATATATTTATAAAATTAATATTATATAATTAAATAAATATTTTTTATTTTTTAATGTTTTAATCGAAATAAAATTTAACACTTTTAGTTAATTTATATATCTAAATTAATATATTTAAAATAATATTGAACTGCTCATAGTATGTATAATGTAGTATGTATAATAAAATATTATATTTTAATTAATAAGTTAAACTATAAAATTAATAATTTTTTATATTTAAATAATAATTTTATTTTATTGTTATTTATCATGTTAAATTTATGAATATATCAAAATACTTTTTATAAATAACACATTAATTGTATTTATCTATCTGTGTTTTTGTTTCTTAATTTTTAATTATAATTTTATAATAGATAAAAAATTTTATTAACATCATAATAAATAATTTAATTTATGTTTTATAAAAATATTGTCTTGATTGATTGTAATAATTTAAAATAGCTTACTATTTTAAATATTTATTAAATAATAAAATAATCATTAGTTAAATCATATAAAAAAATAAATAAAATTTTCAATAAATACCGAATTTTTAAAAAAAAGATAAGATATAAAGAGCCATAAAATGTTTTGTAATTATATTTTATTATAAACATACTATATTGTTACAATTACAGTATAATATACTATACAATACAATTTCTCATTTTTAATTATTATATTTAATATTTTGAATAACAATAAACTTAATTGGAAATTTTTATTACCAAATGTCACACCTTATCAAGCTGTGTTTAATGCTGCTTCTCGTTTATCGCCTTCATCCTTTTCAAAAATTCAACCTCGACTCAAGAGTTCATTAGAAAGTTTTTGCCATCCAAAATCATCAATTCAATTCATGATCTTAAAAGCAGAAGAAACACAAGAATATTTATCGCTTATTGCTCATGAAGTAAAAAAATTACTTCCTAAAAACAATGTCGTAAAAGGTAGTCATTATATTATTTGCGGAAATAAAATCAATATTAAATCAGCACATCATGGTAATGAACTCTTTGCAGCTCATAATAATTGTTTATTTCAAACATTAATTGAACCAGAACAATTATTTGGTTGTGTACGATTTTATAATAATAAAATTAACTTAGAACCAGGTTTAGTACATCAAGCAAATGGTGGAATATTAATTCTTTCAGCTACATCTTTATTATCTTCATTACAATTATGGTTAAGATTAAAAAAAATAATTATACAACATAAATTTTATTGGCACTCTTTAGATCAAAAAAATCCATTACCAATACACATTCCTTCAATGCCACTTGAACTTCGTTTAATCATTGTAAATAATAATTATAATTTATCTAATTTTTATAATTTTGATTCAGAAATAAGCAATTATTCGATTTATGGAGAATATGAAGATTATCTAACAATCAATAATATTGAAGATATGTCACAATGGTGTAAACATGTAAATAGTATCATTATAGATAAAAATTTGCCAAATTTAACAGCTGATGCTTGGCCACTATTAATTACTGCAGCAGTACGTTATAGTGGAGATCAAAAAATTTTACCATTATCTTTAATATGGATTGAAAAACAATTAAGAGAGGCTACAACATGTACTAAAGAAAATAATATTACAGCTAAAGCATTTGAAGCAGCAACAAATGCAAAGACATGGCGTGAACATTATCTTTCGGAATGCATACAATATGATATTGATTCAGATAACATTCTTATTAAAACAGAAGGTGCAATAGTTGGACAAATTAATGGTTTATCTATTTTAAGTTATCCTGGCCATCCACGTAACTTTGGTATTCCATCTCGTATAAGTTGTGTAGTTCATTTAGGAGAAGGTGAATTTGTAGACGTAGAACATAAAGTTAATTTAGGAGGAAATATACATGCTAAAAGTATGATGATTGTTCAATCATTTCTTATTTCTTCGTTAGATCTTGATTGTCAATTGCCTTTTTCTTCCTCTATTGTATTTGAACAGTCTTTTGATGAAGTAGATGGTGATAGCGCTTCTTTAGCTGTGTTATGTGCATTAATTAGCGCTTTATCCCAACAACCTATTAATCAAGAAATTGCTGTTACTGGATCAATTGATCAATTTGGAAATATACAATCAATCGGTGGTATTAATGAAAAAATTGAAGGATTTTTTGAGCTTTGCTTACGTCGTGGATTAACTAAGAATCAAGGTGTTATTTTTCCAGCTACTAATATTCGTCATTTATGCTTATGTAAAAAAATTATCAAGGCAGTAAAAAAAAAACAATTTTATCTATGGAGCATAAATCATGTTGAAGAAGCATTACCATTACTTACTGGTTATTCTTATTCTGATTTTAAAAAACCTAACTTATTAACAATAATTAAAAAACGAATTATAAAAATTAATTCTCAAGAACATTATGATAAATCTTGGTTATTACGTTGGCTTAACTTTTTTAAATAAAAATTATTTAAAGTGTATTTTGTATCAATAATTTTTTACAATAAATAAGGATTACTAAAATATGACAAATAAACCTAATTTTTATACAAAAAAAGATCTTAAAGCATCTGGAAGAGGTAAATTATTTGGGATAAATGGACCACCATTACCTATAGGAAATATGTTGATGATTGATCGAGTGTCAAAAATAACTACAAAAGGTGGTAAATATAACAGAGGCTATATAGAAGCAGAATTAGATATTCATCCAAATTTATGGTTTTTTAGTTGTCACTTTATTCGTGATCCTGTAATGCCAGGATGTCTCGGACTTGATGCAATGTGGCAATTAGTTGGATTTTACTTAGGTTGGATAAATAGCAAAGGGAAAGGACGTGCATTAGGGGTGGGTGAAGTTAAGTTTTTTGGCCAAATATTACCAACAGATAAAAAAGTAATTTATCGCATTAGTTTTAAACGTATTATACATCGAATACTAGTTTTAGGATTAGCTGATGGTGAAGTATTTGTTGATAATAAAAAAATTTATACTGCAAATAATTTAAAAGTAGGCGTTTTTAAAAAAACTACTATATTTTAAATACAAAGAAAAATAATATTATTTTTAGTTGTTTCTATTTATTTAAAATTTAAAAAAATAAATATTTTAACGATGTTATTTTTTATTTCATAACTATAATTTTATTATTAAATAATACTCTTGATCTAACATTAATAAGCATAAATAACAATGCATTATTTTTTAATGTAATGTTTTAATAATCATTAAATAAACATAATTGTTTTAGTAATAAAATATCTAAAACAAACTGTTTAACATATTTTTAATACTTAATTAAAATTTTTATTTTACAACTTAGCGACTAAATATGAAAGAATAAAAAATTCATATATTTATGTAACAAGAAATGATTATATTTTAATTTTTAATAAAATTAAACTAGTATACATGATTAAAGTTTTTAAAAATTTTGAGTATATTAAATTTATAACGTGATATAGTCTTTTTTCAAAAAAATTATTTTATTAAATTATTTTATATTTTTTATTGAATTTTTTATGTGGTTGATTTAAATAAATTAATTGACATATTGTTATTAAAATAAAATATTTTTAATAAAAAATAATTTTAATATAATCATATTATTATAATAATTTTGTATGAAAAGTGTATTTTAGTTATTCTTAATAAAAATTTTAAAAAAAATACTTTTTTATTTTCTAATAAATAATATAAAATTAAAATTATTATTTTTATATAGTAATATTTGAAATATTGTATATAAACATGTTCAATTTCTCAATAGAATTAAAAAATCACCGTAAATTAATTAAATCTAAAAGATTATTTACGTATATAATATAATAAAAATTATAAAAAAATAAAAAATTTTTTATATATTCATTTATAATTATTTAAAAATGATCAATTTCATATGTTTAAATATACTATAAATTTTATTTTTTTCGTCGTAAATAAAAAAAGTTTTTTAATATATTTGTACATTCAGTTTTTAAAACACCTGAAGTAACTTTTATTTTATGATTTATATTTGTCTTACCTAAAATATTTATTGACCAATTACATGAAGAAGTTTTATTATTTGCACCATAAACTAAATTTTGAATACGACCATGTATCATAGCACCAATACACATAATACAAGGTTCTAATGTAACATATAATGTAGTATGAAGTAAACGATAGTTATTTAATACTTTTCCACCATGACGAAGTGCTATAATTTCTGCATGAGCAGTTGGATCATAATAAGAAATTGATTGATTCCAGCCTTCACTGATTATTTTATTTTTTAATATCAGCAAAGCACCAACTGGAACTTCACCTTCATTTTGTGCACGAAGAGCTAATTTTAACGCTTTACGCATCCAATATTGATCATTATATTTGGTTATCATTTATTCCTTAATATAGTTTTGTTAAATCATTGATATATAAGCCTTTATCTAAATGTATTTATATTATGTTATTTTAATTACATTATTATTTTATTTGTCAGATAAAGTATTCTGTAACAATATAAAATTACTCTTGATGTAATTTTTTATACATTACATAAAGTATACTTTAAGATCGTTAATCAATTGCTTTATTTAATTAATATAAAAAATAATAAAAATAAAAAAATATTTTTTATAATAACTTCAACAAAACTTTAATAAAAATAATTAAATAATAATTCTATTTTAATAAATTTAGAAAATAATATTTCACACACTGTATAAAAAAAATTTAATTTTCTAACAATTACATTATTGTTTATTTTTATTAAATAAACATTTTTATATAAAATAAAGAATTAATTATATGTTTTAATATTTTTATTTTAAAACATATAAAATATAAACTTTATATTTTAAATATTTAGACATTTAATCACTAAATATTTATTTTTTAAAGATCATTAAAATAATTTACAGTAATTGTAATTGAATAAAAATTCAAACTGATACTTTTTAATATGTTATATTATTTTTATATTAATTTAAAATAATTGTATTTTTTTATTAATTTTAAATGACTAAAATATAAACTCTTAGATTATTAAAATAATAATGATTTATTATTCATATTTCGTCGTTTTTAGTAAATAAAAGACATTAACCATAATTGTTTATTTAAAAATTTTCCTTATACAATAAAATAATAATAAAAATATTTATTTTTTTTTAAAATTTTTTTTTATTAATTTAAATTCACTATTTTAACTAGTTATATCATAATTAAAAGATATTTATTATAAAATATAATAAGATATTTTGGAGTATATTAAGGTGGTATCTTATGTTTTATCCTGATCAATTTGATGTTATTGTTATTGGTGGTGGCCATGCAGGTACTGAAAGTGCTTTAGCATCTGCGCGTATAGGGCGAAAAACTTTACTCATAACACACAACATTGATACGTTAGGGCAAATGTCTTGTAATCCAGCTATTGGTGGTATTGGTAAAGGACATTTAGTGAAAGAAATTGATGCATTAGGCGGTTTAATGGCAATTGCTGCTGATTATTCTGGTATTCAGTTTAGGACATTAAATCTTAGCAAAGGTCCTGCAGTTCGAGCTACTAGAGCGCAAATTGATCGAGTATTATATCGTCAAATAGTGCGTTCTAATCTAGAAAATCAATCTAACTTAATGATTTTTCAACAGTCAGTAGATGATTTAATTATAGATCATAATCATGTTTTGGGTGTTATTACTCAAATAGGATTAAAAATCCGTGCTAAAGCAGTTGTACTTACTGTGGGTACTTTTCTTGACGGAAGAATTCATATTGGATTAAAAAATTATAATGCTGGTCGTGCAGGAGATCCTCCATCAATTTTATTATCAAAAAATTTAAGAAAAAAAAATTTTCGTGTTAATAGATTAAAGACTGGCACGCCTCCTCGCATTGATTCACGGACTATTGATTTTAGTGAATTAACACATCAAAAAAGTGATACACCTATACCAGTGTTTTCATTTATAAGGAATAGTTCTTGCCATCCAAAACAAATAGTTTGCTATATTACTCAGACCAATAAAAAAACTCATGAAATTATCCGTGAAAACCTTAACACTAGTCCAATGTATACTGGAATAATTAAAGGAATTGGTCCACATTTTTGTCCTTCAATTGAAGATAAAATTATACGTTTTAGTCATCGTGATTCACATCAAGTTTTTCTTGAACCAGAAGGTTTAACTAGTAACGAAATTTATCCCAACGGTATTTCCACTAGTTTACCATTGAATGTACAAATAGAAATTGTTCGTTCTATAAAAGGAATGAAAAATGCTTTTATTGTTCGACCAGGATATGCTATTGAATATGATTTTTTTGATCCTCGAGATTTAAAATTAACACTAGAAAGCAAATTAATTCATGGACTTTTTTTTGCAGGACAAATTAATGGAACGACTGGTTATGAAGAAGCTGCATCTCAAGGATTACTAGCTGGCCTTAATGCTGCTCGTTATGCTAATGGAGATTCAGAATGGGCTCCTAGTCGCGATCAATCTTATCTTGGTGTATTAGTCGATGATTTAAGTACTCTTGGAACTCAAGAACCTTATAGAATGTTTACATCTCGTGCTGAACATCGATTAATATTACGTGAAGACAATGCTGATCTTCGTTTAACTGAGTTAGGACGAAAATTAGGTTTAATTCATGAGACACGTTGGAAAATATTTTGTAATAAACTAGAAAATATAGAAAAAGAACGTCAACGTTTACGTGATATATGGATTAATCCAAAAAGTAAAAATATTCAAAAAATTAATTTATTGTTAAAAACACCTTTATTAGGTCCAATAAACGGTGAAGATTTACTACGTCGTCCTGAGCTTAATTATTTAAAATTAATGAATGTAGTGAATTCTTCTTCATCATCGTCATTAACAGATACTCAAGTTATTAATCAAATTGAAATTCAAATTAAATATGAAGGCTATATTAATCAACAAAAAGAAGAGATTAAAAAACAAAAACATAATGAAAATGCTCAGTTGCCATTAAATTTTAATTATCAAACAATTTCTAGTTTATCTAATGATGTAATTGAAAAATTAAATAAATATCAACCAAGCTCTATCGGTCAAGCTTCGCGTATTTCTGGTATTACGCCAGCAGCAATTTCAATTTTGCTTATTTGGTTAAAAAAAAATATTTCGCATTAATTCATAAAAAATATATTAAAATAACTGTTTTAATTCAAACAATTATTTGTTATTAAGATCCTCTTAATGTTATTAAATAATAAAATAATATTTTAAAATACACATTCATTATAAGCATAAGAAGATTATACGAAAATAAACTTATTTTTGTTTTTTTTAAATATAATAATTCTTAGATATAATAAAATTATTAAAATAATATTTTAATTAATTATAATTACTTATAAAAGTAATATTTTTTTTCAATCCCTTGAAATAATATAAAATGCCCCCATTTAAAGTTTTACTTTGTCGTAAATGATTAATCGGCACGGAAAATAACCTTAAATTTGATAAAAATTTTCTCAAACTTACAGGAGATCGTTCAATGAATATTCGTCCGTTACATGATCGTGTTATAGTCAAGCGAAAAGAAGTTGAGAAATCTGTTGGTGGAATTGTACTTACTGGATCTGCAGCAGGAAAATCCACTCGTGGTGAAGTACTTGCAGTTGGAAAAGGACGTGTATTAGATAATGGTAATATCCAAACTTTAGATGTAAAAGTTGGTGATACTGTAATTTTTAACGAAGGTTATGGTGTAAAAGTAGAGAAGATTGATAATCAAGATGTATTAATTATGGCAGAAAGCGATATTTTAGCAATTCTTGAAGTATAATTTAAACTTGATCTTTTAAACTAAACTAGTTGAAGGGAAATACCAATGGCAACTAAAGACGTAAAATTTGGCAATGATGCTCGCGTAAAAATGTTACGTGGTGTAAATGTTCTTGCTGATGCAGTAAGAGTAACACTAGGGCCAAAAGGCCGTAATGTAGTATTAGACAAATCTTTTGGTGCTCCTAGTATAACTAAAGATGGAGTTTCTGTAGCACGTGAAATTGAATTAGAAGATAAATTCGAAAATATGGGTGCACAGATGGTTAAAGAAGTAGCTTCTAAAGCAAATGATGCTGCAGGTGATGGTACGACAACAGCTACTGTTTTAGCGCATTCTATTATTACTGAAGGATTAAAAGCTGTAGCAGCTGGCATGAATCCAATGGATTTAAAACGTGGTATTGATAAAGCAGTAATAGCAGCAGTAGCAGAACTGAAAAAATTGTCAGTTCCATGTTCTGATCCAAAAGCTATTGCTCAAGTTGGAACTATCTCTGCAAATTCTGATAAAACTGTTGGAAAGTTAATTGCAGAAGCAATGGCAAAAGTAGGTAAAGAAGGTGTTATTACTGTTGAAGAGGGTACCGGACTGCAAGATGAATTAGATGTAGTAGAAGGTATGCAATTTGACCGTGGTTACTTATCTCCTTATTTTATTAATAAACCAGAATCAGGATCTGTTGAAATAGAAACTGCATATGTTCTTTTAGCAGATAAAAAAATTTCTAACATTCGTGAAATGCTGCCAATATTAGAAGCTGTAGCAAAAGCAAGTAAACCTTTATTAATTATAGCTGAAGATGTTGAAGGTGAAGCTTTAGCTACTTTAGTAGTAAACACAATGCGTGGTATTGTAAAAGTAGCTGCAGTTAAAGCACCTGGTTTTGGCGATAGACGTAAAGCTATGTTACAAGATATTGCAACTTTAACAGGTGGTACAGTAATTTCTGAAGAAGTTGGTTTAGAATTAGAAAAAACTACTTTAGAAGATTTAGGTCAAGCTAAACGTGTAGTAATTAATAAAGATACTACGACTATTATCGATGGTATAGGTAATGAAATAGCTATTAAAAGTCGAGTCTCTCAAATTCGTCAACAAATTGAAGAAGCAACTTCTGATTATGATCGCGAAAAATTACAAGAACGTGTAGCTAAACTTGCTGGTGGTGTTGCAGTTATTAAAGTAGGTGCAGCAACTGAAGTAGAAATGAAAGAAAAGAAATCGCGTGTTGAAGATGCATTGCATGCAACTCGAGCAGCGGTAGAAGAAGGTGTAGTGGCTGGTGGTGGTGTTGCATTAATTCGCGTAGCAGCTAAAATTAGTGAATTAAAAGGTGAGAATACAGACCAAAATGTTGGAATTAAAGTTGCATTACGTGCAATGGAATCCCCACTTCGTCAAATCGTTATTAATGCTGGTGAAGAAGCTTCTGTGATTGCTAATAACGTAAAAGCTGGTGAAGGAAGTTATGGTTATAATGCTTATTCTGAACAATATGGAAATATGATTTCAATGGGTATTTTAGATCCAACAAAAGTGACTCGTTCAGCTTTGCAATATGCAGCTTCCGTAGCTGGTTTAATGATTACTACAGAATGTATGATTACTGACCTTCCAAAAGGTGACACATCATCTGATGTACCAAGTGCGCCTAGTGGTATGGGTGGCATGGGCGGTATGGGTGGTATGATGTAATTATGCAATATTTAAAAAAATTTCATGTTTAAATATTAGTAATAATTAACAATATTTTTAAATTAAAAAAACAACAAAAACACCTTGTTAGTAACTTTCTAACAAGGTGTTTTTGTTTATATATTTATGGATAATAAATAATTCTATCAATGTAGAAATAGAATATCTTAAATAAGATATAAAATTCATTAAGAAAAAGATAAAAAAGTTAAACAACATAATCTATTAACTGTTAATGTTAAACAATTACAAGTCTTATTACAAATATTTTATTATATTATTAATTTATTTTTACTAAACAAGGTTATAATAAATAATTTTTCATTGAAATTTTTTAATATTGAGAATATGTCAACAAGTAAAAATATTAAAATATTAAGAGTTTTATAAAAATTATAATAGAATTAAATTTATCTTTATAATAAACATTAATAATATATAAAATTCATTAAATAAATATAAAATAGATTTTGTTAATTAAAATTTAAAAATTTTTATAAAAATGAAATAAAATTATTTTTAATGTAAATTTTTATGTAATTTTTTTTGTAATAATTTTAATATTTTACATTATCATATTTAAAATATAATTAATAATAATATTTTTTAAAAAAATAAAAAATAATTGAATTGTTTATTAAAAATTTATTAATCATATATAATAAATATATTTTTATAAAAAATTTTTTTTATTTCTTAATAAAATTAATCATTTTATACAAAATAAAATATTAAATTATATAAAAATATTAAAAATTGTATGCCATCTTTTTAAGATGATAACTTTTTATTATTATAGATAAACATATACTCTATAATAAAATATTTTATTTCTATGATAAAATAATAAAAAGATTATGATAACAAATAAACACTAAAATTATTTAATATTAAAATAATCATAAAAATATACGTTGGTTATTTTATAAAAATTTTATGTGTTTTTACTTTTAGTATAAAAATAAATTTTTTATCATTTAATTAAATTTATTAGACATTTAATAATTATAATTTAATTATAAAATATATTTTATATTAATGTTATATTAATTGTTAAGTATGAGTAGTAATTTTTTTGTTTAACGAGTGTAAAGAGTAATCATACTTCAAAACAATATAAAAAAAGGAAAAAAATAAAATTCCTAAACTACAACGTAAAATAAAAACAAAACATTTAAGTATGATCGCTATTGGAGGTTCTATTGGTACTGGGTTATTTATAGCTTCAGGTACCATAGTTTCTGAAGCCGGACCTATCGGATCATTTTTATCTTATGTTTTAATTAGTATAATGGTATATTTTTTAATGACTAGTTTAGGTGAATTAGCTGCTTTTATGCCAGTATCTGGTTCATTTTCTACTTATGGTTCAAAATATATTGAAGAAGGTTTTGGTGTTGCGTTAGGATGGAATTATTGGTATAATTGGGCAATTACTATTGCTGTTGATTTAGTAGCATCTCAGCTAGTTATGAATTACTGGTTTCCAACTACTCCTAGTTGGATTTGGAGTGTATTATTTCTCAGTTTAATATTTTTCTTAAACTATATATCTATTAAAGGCTTTTATAAAGCAGAATATTGGTGTTCAACCATTAAAGTCATTACTGTAATAACTTTTATTAGTATTGGAATACTTATGATTTTTGGTTTTTTAAAAAGCGGAGAATATAGCGGTTTAAAAAATTGGACGTTAAATAAAACACCATTTTTTGGCAGTGTTTCTTTAATTATGCATGCAGCAACGATTATAAGCTTTTCTTTTCAAGGCACTGAATTAATTGGTGTTGCTGCTGGTGAATCAAAAACTCCAGAGAAAAATATTCCGCATGCACTTCAACAAGTTTTTTGGCGTATTTTATTATTTTATAATTTAGCTATTTTTATTATTATTTCTATTGTACCTTACACTCAAGTAGGTTTATTAGGGCATGATATCAAACATGAAATTATTAGTCCATTTACTTTAGTATTCCAATATGCCGGGTTATCATCTATTGCAGCACTAATGAATGGAGTAATTATTGCTTCTATATTATCTGCTGGAAATTCTGGCATGTATGCTTCAACACGTATGTTATTTGCTTTAGCTTCAGAAGGAAAAGCACCATATATTTTTTCTAAATTATCTTCGGGAGGAGTTCCACGTAATGCGCTTTATGCTACTACTATAGTATCTGCTTTATGTTTTTTAAGTTCTATGTTTACTAACAAATCAGTTTATTTATGGTTACTTCATACTTCTGCTATGACTGGTTTTATTGCTTGGATTGGTATTGCCATTAGTCATTATCGATTTCGTCGTGGTTATATTTTTCAAGGGAATGATTTAAATAAATTACCTTATCGTGCTAAATATTTTCCTTTTGGACCAATTTTTTCTTTTGGATTATGCTTAATTATAACATTAGGGCAAAATTATCATATTTTTTTAGAAAAGAAAATTGACTGGTATAATATAATTTTAACTTATATTAGTATTCTACTATTTTTAATAATTTGGTTTAGTTATAAATTAATACATAAAACACACATTGTAAAATATAGCGAAATGACTTTTATAAAATAAAATTAAAATAAAAAATGAATTAAAAGAAAGATGTTTAATTTAAAAATTAATTAGATAAAATAGCAATATTATTTAGATAAAAATATTATTTTAAATAAAATTTATTATAATTGTAAGATATATGATAACTTTACAATTTATTGATACAATATAAAATAAAATTTTACTCATTATTATTAATAAAAATGTTTTAAAAATATTTTCTATAATTTTTATTTAAAAAAATAATTCTTTAAATAAAAAATATAAAAATTAAATTTTTATTTAATTAATTAAAACTATTAATTCATTTTAAAATAATATTATTATCATTAATATTAACATATGTATAATAAATAAAATTATTTATTTAATCTTTTATTACCAAGTATATGAAACTTTATAATTAATAAAAATATCATTATTTTATTTTATGATAATAGTAATAAAATATTAATTTATAAATGAAACGAAATTAAAAATTTTAGGTAATAATTAAATTATTATCTATTTAAAATAGTTTTTTATCATAAGTAAAAAATAAAATACTTTATACTAAATTATAGTATACATTTATAAAAATAAACGATTGTAAAATATTTTGTTTTTTTACTATAAGCTATAGTAAAATCAACTAATATACATTTTATAGTACGAATATTTAAAATATTGGCAATTTTTTAATTTTATATTTTTATTTTAAAAATATATTAAAGCTGTTTAATATTATAATTAATAGATGTATAAATTATTTTATATAAATTATATTGAATTTTTATTTATTTTTTTAGACGTTATAAATTTATATATTAGTATCATATAATATATTGTATAAAAATTTTATTTTCTATAGTAATTACAACTATATTTCTATTATAATTTATAACTATAAATAATTGTTTTCATAAAATTGTTTTTATCAATATTTTACACTTCATAGCATTTAGCTAACTATATTGATAAATAAAACAATATAAAAATTTTTTTCGATAAGTTGTATTATGTTAATTACTAATCTTATTAGATATATATAATATATAATTAAATAGCTATTTATTACTAAATTAGTTGCATATTAGTGGTTAAAATTTGATTAAAAAATTGTATTTAAACGCTATTTTCAGATAAAGTATCTTAATAATTTTATTTTTTTTAAATTCTGGCATAAAAGTTTTTATAAAATATAAAATAATAATTTATTTATATCTTGAATTTTAACAGTAAAACTAATTACTACAACGTTAATTACTAATAATTAATTAATAATATTCTATTAATAATCGTATAAAAATTTATTTATTTTATAATAAAAATTTTTATATAATAGTGATAATTATCGCTAGAATTTTTTTAAAAAATAATAATATTTTATTAAAATATAAAAAATGAATTTATCAATCTGCTTACTAGCGAATTTTTTAATAGCTATAATTTTATAATAAAATTATATTTAATAAAGTTATAATTATAACTTTCATTTTTTTATTTCTTAAATTTTGTCTTTAAGACTAAATACATATGTAATATATAATTAAAAATATTTTTTTTAATAAGTTATTTATAGTATTTATGACGTAATAATTTAAATAAAGAACATAAATTTCAATATTAATATATAATAATTTTTTATAAAATACATTTTTAATAAAAAATTTTAATATTTTTTAAAAAGAAATTATTATTTATAATCACATTGTTTAACATTTTTATATTAATAACTCTTATCATGAGCATTTTATAAAAATTATTTTATTTAATGATTTTGATTAAATTTTAATTAATATTAATAAGCTGATAATTTTTTAATATATTGAATATTTATTTAATTTTTTTTAAAAAAAATAAATGTTAACTTAAAAATATAATGTTATTTAAATAATAATTAATATTTTAATTAATACAAACATATATATTTATTTAAAAATAAATTTAATTATATAATACGTATAGAAAATGTTATTAATTTTGTTTATTTAAATTGTTATAACATATAGAGTTGATATATTATTTTAATATAAAATAAAAAATTTATCAATTGTTTATATTTTAAACATGATTTTATAACATTATAAAATATCACATATAAAATATTAATAAATTTTATTTTTTTATATTTGATTAGTTTAAAAATAATAAAATATTGATAACAATTTTATTAAAATAAAAATATTTTATTATTCAAATCACATTTATTTCATCATCAATGTTATATTGATTACTTTTTATATATATGTATATAATTTTATTTTATATAATCATTACTTTTTATATATAAAACGATAAAAATATTTAAAGTATTTGCATTAAAATACTTATTCTATAAAGTATAATATTTTATTAGTATTAGCACTATATTTTAAATTTTTACATTAAAAATATAATGTTATTTATAAAGAGAGTTAATTTTGCATAAAAAAATAATATCTACGTTTTACGTTTATGATTATGAAACATTTGGAAAAAAACCATCGATAGATCGTCCAGCACAATTTGCTGGTATTCGAACAGATATGGACTTTAACATCGTTGAAGAACCATTAGTATTTTATTGCGCTCCATCAGATGATTATCTACCAGAACCAGAAGCAGTAATAATTCATGGGATTACACCGCAAAAAGCGCATAATATAGGTATTAATGAAGCAGAGTTTGCTAAGAACATTTACCGCGTTTTTAACGTACCTGGAACTTGTATTTTAGGATATAATAATATTCGTTTTGATGATGAAGTAAGTCGAAACATATTTTATCGTACTTTTTACGATCCTTATATTTATAGTTGGAAGAATGGTAATTCTCGTTGGGATCTTTTAAATGTTATGCGTGCTTGCTATGCATTAAGACCCAATGGAATTATTTGGCCAAAAAATGAAAAAGGATTACCTAGTTTTAAACTAGAAGATCTTTCTTATATTAATAATGTTCAATATAAAAAATCTCATGATGCTATGTCAGATGTTTACTCTACTATAGCAATGGCTAAATTATTAAAAACAAAACAACCACAATTATTTAACTTTTTTTTTCAATATCGAAGTAAAAAAAAATTAAATACATTGATTAATTTTAATAAAATGACTCCATTAATACATGTTTCTAGTACATATGGAGCATGTCGTGGTAATACTAGTTTGGTTTCACCTTTAGCTTGGCATCCAAAAAATAAAAATGCAATTATCATGTGTGATCTATTTAATAATATAGAACCATTTTTAACATTAAACATTGAACAATTACGTGAACAACTTTATACACGATATAAAAATTTTTCTTCATATTCATTTCCGATACCATTTCAGATAGTAAAGATGAACCAATGTCCTATTTTATCACCAAAAAATACTTTACTTCAAGAAAATGCTATTCGATTAGGTATTAATTATAAAGTTTGCTTAAAAAATTTAAAATTACTCTATAAGTATCCAAATTTAAAAACAAAGATAATCAGTATATTTTCTGAAGAAAATAATTTTTTTCAAACATCTGACAATGTAGATTGTCAATTGTATAATAATTTTTTTAGCAATAAAGATAAAACTATTATGAAAATTATTCAAAATACTAAACCTCAAAATTTATCAGCATTAAATTTAGTTTTTAATGATATACGTATGAAAGAATTATTTTTTCGTTTTCAAGCACGAAATTATCCTAGTACTTTAAATAATACTGAACAACAACGTTGGTTAAAACATCGTCAAGCAGTACTGAATAAAGAAAAAATAAAAAAATATTTTAAAAAATTAGAAATTTTACACGATCTTTATAAACATGATAAAAAAAATATTTTATTAATTCAATCACTTTTCGAATATGCTCATTCATTAGTAAATTCGCTATAAATAAAATTAATTCATGATTAATATTTTCTTATTATTACATTTTTATTAATATGAATTTATTTTAAAATATCATATTTATCTAATCATTGAATTTATAAAATATACTAATCACTCTATTGAATGCTCAGTTAAAAACATGTTTATATATGTTTATAATAAAATTATAATTTTATTATAAATTTTTTTATCTAAAAATATATATTATACAATAATAGAAATATTAATAATAATTTATTTAATAAAAAGATAAAAATTAAATTTTATTTTTTTTATATTATTTTCATACTATTTATATTTTTTATTAAATAAATAAAATATTTAATTTTTTTAAAATGTTGTTTTTATTTCTTTATAAAAAAAATTTTTATTAAAATATAAATAATAATAAAAAATTTATTTAATACAAAAACAATATTAACATTTTTATATTTTATTAAAAATAACATGATAAATATTAAAATTTATTGTTTATAAAATTTAAAAATGTTAATACACTAAAATTAGTTTATTGTAAAATATAAAAAATATTTTATAAAAAAAATTTTTATTTAAGTATTAATATTTTTAAAATAGCATTTTTATATTTAACGCATGACATTACAGACAATCAACAAACATAGTGAATAAGTTATTGTCTTGTAAAATAATTTTAAAATAATAATATTATATATTTTATTTTAATATATAGAAAATTATGTATTACTTTTTGTAAAAATAAACATTTTTTATAAAAAAATAAAATAAACTTAATAATATAATCGTTTAATATTAACATATAATGAAAATTTAATATATACTATGAGTATTAATTCTCAAAACATTATATCTATAACTAGATTTTACAAATGAAGATTTTGATCTTTCATATGTTAAAATACGTATTAAATTCATATTTTAAATAAACGTTTATAAAAGAAATTTTTAATTTTAAAATTATAAACGCATTGGCATAATTACATAAAAAGCTGTTTGATGAATCTCATCTTTAATTGTTACACTAGAAAAAGAATCAGTTAATAATAGAATAACATTATCACATTTAAGTACGTTTAAAACATCTAATATATAATTTACATTAAAACTAATTTCAATCGGATCACCTTTGTAATAAACTTCTAAAATTTCTTCCGCTTCTTCCTGTTCAGAATTATTAGCAGTAATTTTTAATTGGTTATTATTAATATATAATCGCACTCCACGACACT
Source organism: Candidatus Ecksteinia adelgidicola (assembly GCA_020541345.1). Lineage (GTDB taxonomy): Bacteria > Pseudomonadota > Gammaproteobacteria > Enterobacterales > Enterobacteriaceae > Ecksteinia > Ecksteinia adelgidicola. The sequence continues at coordinate 197,919 of CP045239.1, forward strand.
TTTCATTTGAAAGAATAGCTGCACGAGAAAATGCTTTCTTCAAAAGATCGCAATTTACTTTTAATCTTTTATCTGGATTTTTTGGTAAAACACGATGATAATCTGGAAATTGACCATCAACTAACTTAGAAGAAAAAGTAAAATCTCCGATATGAGCACGAATGTTTTTTTTACCAATTTGTAATTCTAATAATGTATGATTATTATTTAATAAACGAATAAGTTCTATAATTCCTTTACGGGGTACAATAACTGAGCATAAAGGAAGTTTTCGATCTATTTTTATTGAGCATATAGATAAACGATGTCCATCACTAGTAATAGAACGAAATTCTTCGTTCTTTATTTCAAAAAGCATACCATTTAGATAATAACGTACATCTTGACAAGCCATGGAAAACTGAGTAGATTCAATTAATTGTTTTAAAATGATATGTGGTAAATAAAATTTTACTTCACTTGTCCAATTGTCTATATTTGGAAAATCTAAAGCTGGCAATGTAGATAAAGAAAAACGGCTGCGATAAGAAGAGATTAAAAAGCGCTTATTTTTTAAAGTTACATTAAGTTTTGATTGTTCTGGAAGTCCACGACAAATATCAAAAAATTTTCGTGCAGGTATTGTTATTGCTCCTTGCTCATAAGGTTGAGATAAGTTTATGCGAGCTATCATTTCTATTTCTAAATTAGTGCTAATTAATAATAGATAATTTTCTTTTACTTTTAACAAAAGATTACTTAAAATAGGTAACATTAAACGATTAGATAATAGATTAGTTACTTGTTGTAGTGGTTTTAATAAATGTTCACGTTGAATAATAAATTTCATAATTCTAAAAAGATAATATTTTAATTAAATTAGAGAAATCTTTTTTAAAATTGTAATTTTCTTTACATAATTGCTTAATTTTTCGACATGAATACAATACTGTAGTATGGTCTCGACCACCAAAAGCGTCGCCGATTTCTGTTAAGCTGCAATTGGTAATTCTTTTTGATAATGCCATTGCTATTTGACGTGGACGAACAATTGATAGAACTCGTCGATTAGATAATAAGTCTGTTATTTTAATTTTATAGTATTTTGCCACTATTGTTTGAATACTTTCAAGAGTAACTAGTGTTTCTTTTAATACTAATATATCGTGTAATACTTCACGTGCAAAATTAATAGTAATTGTAGAATGAGTAAAATTAGAAATGGCAATCACACGATTTAAAGCTCCTTCTAATTCACAGACATTAGATCGAAAGTGTTTTGCGATAAAAAATGCTACTTCATTTGATAAATCAATGTTGTTTTCATTAGCTTTTTGTATTAATATTGCTATTCTTGTTTGGAGTTCAGGAGCTTTGATAGCGACTGTAAGCCCCCAACAAAAACGAGATTTTAGACGATCTTCTACTCCATGAATTTCTTTTGGATAACGATCTGATGTAATTATTATTTTTTGATTATTTTCTAATAAAAAATTAAAAGTATGAAAAAATTCTTCTTGCGAATGCTTTTTGTTTGCAAAAAACTGAATGTCATCAATTAGTAAAATATCAACTGATCGATAATAACGCTTAAATTTTTCAATAGAATTACTTTTCATCGCTTTTACCATATCTTGTACAAAGCGTTCAGAATGCATATAAATAACTTTAGACTTGGTTGTTTGATTTATAATAACATTCCCCACTGCATGTAAAAGATGAGTTTTTCCTAATCCTGTTCTTCCATATAAAAATAAAGGATTATAAATATTGTTATAATGTTTTGTTATTTGCTTCGCTGCTTCACAAGCTAACTGATTAGACTTTCCTTCAATAAAATTATTAAAAGTACATTTTACATTAATATTAGATTTATAAGCTAATACAGATTTTAATACTATATTATTTTGACTTAATTGTAATGAAGAACTTATGGATTTTTCTAATGAAGTAGGTGTAATCAAAGCTATATTTTGATTAATAATATGACTTATAGGTTTACTTCCTACTAAAAAATGTACTAAAGGAGCTTTTGTGCCACAAAAATAATTTAGCATATTATTAATATTCACTAAATATTTTTTACAAACTAGATTTAATATGAAATGATTAGGTGCATATAGCAATAGCATATTAGCATTTAGTTCTGCTTGTAATGGACGTATCCACGTTCTAAATTCTATATCAGGTAATTTATCTTTCAATTTTGAAAGACATTGTTGCCAAAGAGAAAGTAACACGATAAACTCCACTCAAACAAGATCAATGATAAGAATTAAAGTATTATGATATTAATAATTTAAAAATGTCTAATATTAAACATTTATATATTAAAAGCATTAATTATGTTAACAATTGTTTTAAAAATTTTAATCTTAAAATTAAGATTATAATACAATATTGAGTTATGACGTTTACTGAGTATGTTCTTGTTTTATAAAATTAAAGATATTTTATTTATCAATTTGTTATTTTTATGTTAGTTAATTTTTATTAATACATAAAAATAAAAATATTTTAATGAAATATAGGTTTTATGTTTATTTTGTTATATATTGATTTTTTTTGATTATAAAAATTAAGAGCTTTTTTTGATAAGTTTGTTATAAACTTTATAATGTTGTTAATATTTAAATTTTATAAATATAATATTAAAAAACATAAAAGATAATTTTAAAAACAATGCTTAACTTATAAAATTTGTTATAAAACTATGTATAATAATTTATAAAAAAATATAAACATTATCTTATATAAAAATTATCATATAATACTATATATTGTTAATTATTACGTAAAGTTAAATTTTATATATTCAAGTAATTTAACAAGAAACAAATTTGTTATTTATTATTGTCAAACATATAAAATTTATGTTTATAAATCATAAAAAAGTATTTTGTAATGGTATACATATTTTACTCGTTATGTTATGCAGATTTAAAATATATAAAAATGTTTATCGTTTAAATTATTAAACATATCATAACATATTTAATATAAATTATATTTTAATAATTTATATGTTTTCTAAAATAATTAATTTAACTTTTACATTATTTATAAAAATATTTATAAAAACTTTTTGTTAAAACACGATATTACGATGTAAATTCTTCATTATATCTTTTAAGATTAAATATCATTTTTTTATTTATAACTTTATCAATGTAAAAAGAATAAAAAGTTTATAACAATAAATTTTGATAAGATAATTTATATAAAGTTTATTTATAAGTAAAATATATCATATTTATTATAAAATGATATTATTATATACATTATGTGTTATTTATTTATAATAAATTTTAGTAATATTCCAAAATAATGCTTATCATTATAATAAATAAGTTATTTTTATAAAATCGTATTTAATTATATTTGATTTTTAAATTAAAATATATAAAATTTTTTATACATTTATAAAAATTTGATAAATAAACTTTTATTTTTAAAATAAATATATACTATTTTTAAATAGATAAAATTAACATTAATATAACATTATTCTATATAGAGAATTTTATTAATGACAAAATTTTGATATCAAATTATAAAAATATTTATAATTGAAATAATAAAATTTTTGTAATTAAAAGGATATTGTACATTTTATTTTTAATATTTTAAAAAAATTCTTATAAAAGATATTACACAATATTTTTATTATACGTTTTTTTGTTTTTAAATTATTTAATGTTAATTTATTGTTTAATTTATTAAAATATTTTTAAATTTTATTTTATTAAACTATTTTAGCTTGTATCTTTAATCTAATAAATTCTTAATAAATTTTTATAATAAAAAATATTTATAATTTGTTATATTTTATATTGTTATATTCATATATAATACATATTATATTATAATTATTAATTTTATTATTTAATAAGTAAAATAAAAAATTTTATTAACTTAAATGTTTTTATAAAAATTTTTTATAAAATTATAAATAATATTTTTATTTTATGTTTATATATAAATAAATAATATTAAATTAAAATAAAAAATTAAATATTATATATTATTTTATGCTATTATAAAATGTGAGCTTATATTATTATGTAATATAAAAATTTTTTTATATAATATAAAAAGTACATTTTTGTTTATAAAATTAAAATCAAATATATAAATTTATAAACGATTATAAAATGACATTTTATAATCTCATAAACGTTAAGACAATGAGTTAAGCAATATTTTAAAATATAAAAGCAACATTAAATATTTTTTGTTAAAACATTAACTAAATGTTTTGTATTTTTTTTATATTTTTTTTATTTGAATTAATTTAAAATATTGCTATTATTATAATACTTTTTATTTATTCACATAAAGGCTATAACATCAAAGATTAATCATTTAATAATTTAACATCATTATCATTATTTTATTGTAGTTTTAATATTTCGGTAAAAATTATTATGAAACGTACTTTCCAACCATCTATATTAAAACGTAATCGTAATCATGGTTTTCGTGCTCGTATGGCTAATAAAAATGGTCGTAAAGTTTTAGCACGTAGGCGCTTAAAAAACCGTGCTTTTTTGACAATTTCAAAGTCTAATCGTTACTAATATAATACATGATTAAACTTTATTTTTCTAGAAACTTACGTTTATTAACTCAAAATAATTTTTCTTTTGTATTTAATAAAGCAAGACGTGTATGTACAAAAACAATAATTGTACTTGGTCGAACAAATCAATTAGCATATCCACGAATCGGTCTATCTATTAGCAAGAAATGTGTAAAATATGCGTATCATCGAAATAGAATTAAACGTTTAGCTCGTGAGAGCTTTCGTCAACGTCAACATTATTTACTTACAATGGATTTTATTGTAATATCAAAAAAAGAAATTTTAAATTTGAATAATAAAGAATTAATTAAAGAATTTGAGAAAATATGGTATCGATATTATCGTTAGCTTCTTATATTTTAATTAAATTAACGAAAGCTTATCAGTTTTTTATTAGCCCTTTTCTTGGAAAACATTGTCGTTTTCAACCAACATGCTCTCATTATACAATCGAAGCATTAAATAAATTTGGATTAATAAAAGGTGGTTTTTTAGCATTAAGACGTATATTAAAATGCCACCCCTTAAATCGAGGAGGTGATGATCCTATTCCATCAAAAATTCATAATAAAAGAGAAAACTAAAGATGGATTTGAAACGAAATCTTCTACTAATAGCTTTAATATGTGTATTTTTTATAATCTGGCAAGTTTGGGAAACAGATCATATAATAAAACAAAATCAATCTAAACAAGAAGATACTGTAAATAAAAGAAATTTTAATACTATAAAACAAGATCTGTCAGTTTCTAAAAAAAGTAAATTCATAACTGTTAATACAGATGTATTTTCATTATTAATTAATACTTATGGAGGTGATATAGAACAAGCTAAGCTTTTAGCTTACTCACAAACTCTAGATTCATCAATACCATTAAAATTATTAGAGACTACTCCATCTTTTTTATATCAAGCACAAAGTGGTTTATTTGGAAAAAATGGTTTAGATAATCTTGAAAATGGTAATCGGCCTATATTTCATGCATTAAAAGATGTTTATACTTTATCAAAAAACAAAAATGAGCTGCGTGTTCCTTTAAGATTTTGTGATAAAAATGGTGTGTTTTATACTAAAACTTTTATTTTTAAACGAAATAATTATACAGTAAGTGTGGATTATTGTATAGATAACAGTACTAAATCTGTTCTTGAATTTGTTTTATTTGGTCAACTGAAACAAACTATTAATTTACCTCAAAATTATAATAACAGTAATGAATTTTCTTTTCATACTTTTCGCGGTGCAGCATATTCTTCTGATCAACATAAATATAAAAAATATGACTTGAATCAAAATGAATCATTAAACATTCTTACTCAGAATGGTTGGATTGCTATCTTACAACGATATTTTGCTACGGCATGGGTTCCAACTATACAAGGTAAAAAGACATTTTATACTATAAATTCAGGTAATAATTTATTTACTATTGGCTTTAAATCAGCTCCTATAATTGTTCGCCCTGGTCGAAAAGAACACTTAAATGCCGATCTTTGGATTGGACCAGAACTGCAAGATCAAATGTCTAAGTTAGCATCTCACTTAGATTTAACAGTAGATTATGGACACTTATGGTTTATTTCACAACCATTATTCAAATTATTAAAATTTATTAATAAATTTGTTAATAATTGGGGTTTTTCTATTATTATTATTACTTTTATCGTACGTGGAATAATGTATCCTCTTACTAAAGCGCAATATACTGCTATGTCAAAAATGAGAAGATTACAACCAAAAATTCAAGAAATTCGTGAAAAAATAGGTAATAATAAACAAAAAATTAGTGAAGAAATAATAGCATTATATAAATTAGAAAATGTCAATCCGTTAGGTGGTTGTTTACCATTAATTATTCAAATGCCGATCTTTTTAGCGTTATACTATATGTTAATGGGTTCTGTAGAATTACGTCATGCTCCATTTATTTTTTGGATTCGAGATTTATCTTCTCAAGATCCATATTATATTCTTCCAATATTTATGGGAATAACAATGTTTTGTATTCAAAAAATATCTCCTAGTACTATTACTGATCCAATACAGAAAAAAGTCATGATCTTCATGCCTATTATTTTTACTGTGTTTTTTCTTTGGTTTCCATCTGGTTTAGTATTATATTATGTGATTAGTAATATAATGACTATTATTCAGCAAAAATTAATGCATCATAATGAAATAATCTAAAATCTATAGTTATAATACTAAACATATTTGATATAAATGTGTCATATAATATAATTTATAAGATTACTTTACAAAAAAAATATTGTTTATTTTTATTATTATATGTTGAGTTTTAAAAATATCAGTAGATTATAAATAAAATAATGTTTTATTTATAACATTAATAAAACAAAATAAGAAAATATTATTATAAAAAAATATATCTAAAACTAAATTTTAATTTATTATATATTGACATAAAAATAAAACAATATTAAAATATTTTTATTTACATTATAACTTGTAATATTTTTTAAACGTTTAAGAATCAAACACGTATTTTATATAAAGTAATATTATAAAAAAGTATTAATGTTAATATTTTTTAACATAACGTGCTATTAACTTTAAAATAAAAAACTTTTTATGAAAAATACTTTCATAGTTTTATGCCTTTTAATAAAAATTTATTTTTTTTAAAAAAAATATATATAAAATTATTATAATGCTCTTTTCAATAAAACTTTTGTATTATTTGTGTTTTTTTTTAAACTTAATAAAAAAAATAATATAAAAATTATCTTACTATAATAAAGAGATAACGTATGTATAATACTGATACCATTGTCGCTCAAGCAACTCCGATAGGAATTAGCGGTGTTGGTATTTTACGTATTTCAGGAAATAAAGCTAAAGAAGTTGCATTATTAGTATTAGGTAAAATACCTAAAGCACGTTATGCTGAATATCTATCATTTCGTGATAATTTTGGAAACTTAATTGATCAGGGTATTGCGCTATGGTTTCCAAATCCAAACTCTTTTACTGGTGAAGATGTATTAGAGTTACAAGGTCATGGTGGACCTGTTATTTTAGATCTTTTGTTACGATGCATTTTATCACTTCCTCATTTGCGTATTGCACAACCTGGTGAATTTTCAGAGCGTGCATTTTTAAATAACAAAATTGATCTTGCACAAGCAGAATCTGTTATTGATTTAATCGAATCGAATTCAAAGCAAGCAGCACGTTCTGCTATAAACTCTTTACAAGGAGCATTTTCTCGTAAAATTAATCAACTTGTAAAATCTCTTATTGATCTTCGTGTTCTTTTAGAAGCAGAGATTGATTTTTCAGATGAAGATATTTCTTTTTTATCTAATGAGAAGATTTCCGTAGACCTAAATATTATAATTAATAATGTTGACAATGTTTTCAAAGAAGCAATGCAAGGAAGTTTATTACGTGAAGGTATTAAAGTGGTTATTGTTGGACGTCCAAACGCTGGTAAATCTAGCTTATTTAATGCATTGTCTCGACAAAAATTAGCTATTGTTAGTAATACGCCAGGTACTACTCGTGATGTACTTCATGAACATATTTATATTGATGGAATGCCGTTACATATTTCTGATACTGCTGGTTTACGAGAAGAAAAAACATGTAATGAAATCGAAAATATTGGTATACAACGCGCTTGGGATGAAATAAACCAAGCTGATAAAATATTATTCGTAGTAGATAGTACAACTAACATGAATACTAATTTAAGTAAGATTTGGCCAGAATTTGTCTCTTTCATGCCAAAAAATTTTCAAAATATTATTATTATACGTAATAAAATTGATCTTCGAAATGGAGTAGTTAGTATAAATAAAAAAGAAAATGGTTCTGTAGTTATTGATCTTTCTGTAAAAACTGGTAAAGGTGTTGACGTATTATGTAATTTTTTAAAAAAAAATATAGGATTTACTAATAATATTGAAGGTACTTTTTTAGCACGTCGTCGTCATATTGAAGCATTAAAGAAAGCTAGATGGCATCTTTTAAAAGGTAAAAAAAATTTAATTCATATACACTCATACGAATTGTTAGCAGAAGAGCTAAAATTAGCTCAAAATTTATTAAGTCAAATTACCGGTGCATTTACTTCAGAAGATTTAAGAAAACGTATTTTTTCTAAATTTTGTGTAGGAAAATAAATTTACTATTTTTTTATACACGTTATTTTTTTTAAAAAAAAAGTATTAAAAATAATAAATAGAAATGTTTTATATTTAACATAAATTATAGTTATGATATTTTAAGATGAAGATTATACATATAATAATAAATAAAATTTTACGTGAAGAAATAGTGTAAATTGTAATGTTACATTATATTTAACTTTCAAAATACAATTTATTTTTTTATTTTTATTTAAAAGTATAACAATTTTTTATATATATGTATAAAGTAATTCTATTTTTTTATTAAAATTATTAATATTTAAAATAATATTTTTATTGTTAACGATTACTATATAATAAATAATAAAACATTAATAATCTTTTTTTGAATTTTTTTATTTTAAACAAGAAAACATTAAACGTTTAAAATATATTTAATATTATTACAAATAAAAAACATTAAATACTATTTAAATAGTTGTTAAAAAACAGATTGATTCATATAATTTTTTTTCTACATAAATTAAAAATATATTATATTCTTAAATAATAAAAATTTAATGTAATATAAAAATTATTTTTATATTATAAAATAAAAATTTTATCTTAAAGTAAGACGAATAATACAATTATAGTAACATACTAATATTATATTTCTTAAAATTAAAAACATTATATTTAAAATAAAATAATAATATATTGATATTAAAATAATAATTTATCATAAACAAATATGAATAATTTTAAATATATTAATTTTTTAAAAATTATAATTATATAATATTTATTTTAAAAAATATATTATTTATTATATTTTTTTATTTATGATAAATAATAAAAATGTAACTTAATTTCTTTTATATAAAAATAAAATATTATATATTTTTATTAAGTAAAAATAAAAATTTTATTAATTTATAATATTTGTAGTAATAATCTTATTATAAAATTGTATATGAATTTTAATAAAATATTATAAAAACAATATATCATGTAACTTTAATAAAATTAATGACGTAAAAACATTTAATTTTTTATATAAATAATTAATAATTTAATAAGCATAACTTTAATATGGAATAAAATAATTTATTTTTATTGAATTGTTAATTTGAAATTACTACATTAAAAATTCAATAAACACTAAAATGTAAGTAAACTTTTAAAAAATAATATTATTTAATATTTTAAAATAAATAATTATTTTATATTTCTAAAAATAGAAATGTTAACAAAATTTATTAATAATAAAATTTATATTTCTAATACTGATGTGACATATCATAAGTTTGTTTCTATGAGATTAATTAATAATAATATTTTATAGATGTTATCTTTTTCACATCTATATTTAATTTTAAAACTAAAATAAATTAAATGTTTTATTGATCATAACAAGAATTTATTATGATAAATAAAAAAATGTTTTAAAAAATATCTATTATATATTTATATTTTAAAAATATGCTTACAATTATAAATTGTAATACAATAATATTTTTTATCTACTTAACGTATTCATCATTTTAATAAAAACATTACTATATAACTAATTTATATTTAATAATAACGTTTTAATTTATATTTTTTATTAAAGGTATAAATTAACATTTATTAATAGTTTATTATTAAAATAATTAAATAAAATATTAATAAAATAATATTAATGTATATCTTTAAATGAGATTAATGCATATCTTTAAAATAATAATATGCATTTATAAATAATATAAGAGATGATTATTATTTTATAATATAATATCATAACTCAATATTTAATCTATTATACACTGTATTATATTTAATATTATCTTGCATTTTAACAATTATAAACATATTTAATGTACTAAAAGTTAATTGCTAGAATTTGTTAATAAACAAAGATAATAAAAGGAGTTTTTTTAAATGTCTAAACAGCACATTGGTGTTTTTGGTATGGCTGTCATGGGTTATAATTTAGCATTAAATATTGAAAGTCATGGTTATAGTGTTTCAGTATTTAATCGTTCAAAAAATAAAACTACTGAGATTATTCAAAAAAATATAGATAAGAATTTAATAGCATGTTTTACTGTTGAAGAATTTGTTTATTCTTTAATAAAACCTCGAAATATCTTGTTAATGATTCAAGCAGGAGAAGCTACGGATAAAGCTATTTTATCTTTAATACCATACTTAGAAGAAGGTGATATTTTGATTGATGGTGGGAATTCACATTATAAAGATACCATACGGCGTAATAAATCACTATCTAAAAAAGGACTTAACTTTATTGGTGTTGGAATTTCAGGAGGAGAAAAAGGTGCTTTAAGAGGACCTTCTATCATGGCTGGAGGCCAAAAAAAAGCATATCAATCAGTAAAAGATATTTTTAAGAAAATTGCAGCAATTGTTGAAAACAAACCTTGTGTAACTTATGTTGGAGAAAACGGGGCAGGTCATTATGTAAAAATGGTGCATAATGGTATTGAATATGGAAATATGCAATTAATTTCAGAAATTTATATATTATTAAAAAAATCATTAAAATTAAGTAACAAAAAATTATCTGAAATATTTACTGAATGGAATAAAGGCGAATTAAATAGCTATTTAATTAATATTACTAAAGATATTTTTATTAAAAAAGATGAAAAAGATCATTACATAATTGATATGATTTTAGATAAAGCAGAAAATAAAAACACTGGAAAATGGACTAGTCAAAGTGCTTTATCTTTAGGTGAACCATTATCATTAATTACTGAATCTGTATTTTCACGTTATATATCTTCGATAAAAGAAGAACGTATGATTGCATCTAAAGTATTAAATGGACCAAAAATTACAATGTTTAATGGAAATAAAATAGAATTTATTGAAAAAATACGCCGTGCATTATATTTTGGAAAAATTATTTCATATGTACAGGGTTTTTCACAATTAAAGTCTGCTTCAAAAAAAAACAAGTGGAACTTAAATTATTCTAAAATTGCTAATATTTTTCGCGCTGGATGTATTATACAAGCAAAACTTTTACAAAAAATTAGCGAGGTTTATATTAATAATCCTGACATTTCTAACTTACTTTTAGCTCCTTATTTTCAAGAAATTATAAATAAATATCAAGATTCACTTCGTTATGTAGTAACATATTCACTACATAATGGAATTCCTATCCCTGCTCTTTCTTCAGCTATTACTTATTATGATAGTTATCGATCAGCTAGATTACCTGCTAACCTAATTCAAGCACAACGTGATTATTTTGGTGCTCACACCTATAAACGTATCGATAAAAAAGGTATATTTCATACGGAATGGATAAAGTAGCTTTTGTATAAAAATATTAATAACGAGTGTTGAGAAAAATTAAAACAAAATTTAATATTAAAAGATTTAATATTGAAATATTAATGTTTTTTAATAAAATTATTAGATTATAATTTATTGTAGATATAAAATTTATTAAAAATATTTTTATTACATGTTAAATAAAATATTAAATTAATACTAGTTATAAGTAATTTTTAAAAAGATAAACGTTTTGATGAACTATATTAACAATCTTTAATTGTTTTTTTATTTTTTTTAGTTCTTTCAAAGATTATTTTAAAAAATATTATATAAATAAAAAAATGATCAATATTTTTTTATTAAAAAAGTATATTATATAATAATATTTATTATAAAACAACATATTTTAAAATACGATCATTGTAATATTATTATGTTAATAATTAACGTAATCATTTATAAATATAAAAATCATTTATTGTTAAAATAAATACAAAATAAAAACACAAAATGTTTCATTTAATAAAAAAACTTTTATTAAAAATAAATAATTAATAATTGATTAATGTTTTATGTGTATAAAAATGTTTTTATATATTAATATTATTATATATTTTATTTAAAATAAAATAGAATTTTATTATTTTTTTTTGAAATGATTTATAAATTTTTTCGATAAAACTAAAAGTAAAATAATTATTTTTATTTATTATTTTATTATAAAAAAAACTAGACTAGTAATTTAAAATTATGAAATAATTTTTGTTTATTTACATCTCTCATTTAAAATAATATTATTTTAATAAAAAAGTTATTGTTAAATACAATAAAATACATTAATATATTTTATTTTATTTAAAAATAAATAAATCATTAATAAAATATATTAAATTTAATAAATATTTTTTAATATTTAAACATTTATATGTTTTCTTTTTGATTAAATATTTAAATATTTTAGTGTTTTTATTTTAAAGTAAGTTAAATATTTGATTATTTATTATTTTATTTTAAATATTAATAAACAATTTTTTTATCTGCACTTAAATTTTATTTTTGTAAAAATATGTTTATATACTTTAAATTTAAAAAAGAATAATATAATATCTTTAAACATAGAATAAATGTTATTCTTATAGAATATTAATTAATTATAAAAAATAAATATTATTGTATTTAAATAATTTTATTATTTTAATAATAAAAAAAATTTATTAATAAATTAAATCATTTATTAAATATTAAAAATATAATAAAAATTATTAATAAATTTTAGATAATGATTTTATATTAAAAGTAATAATTTTTTAAAAAATGAATATATTTATATTTTTTATAATTTTAAATTATATTTTTAAATAAAATTTAAATATTTTAAAAATATGAATTTAATTAAATAAAAAAATTATTTTATTTTAAATTTATAATAAAAATTTTTTTATAATGTGAATTATTAATAAATATGTTACTGTTTACATATAAAAATAATAATTCATATAATAAAAATATATTAATATAATACTAAAATATTTATTTATATTTTAAATAAATTTATATATTTATCTTAAAATATTAATTTTTTTATAAAACGAATTATTTAATATTAATACTGTTATTTCTAATTTGATAATAAAATAAAAATACTGTTTTGTTTATAATTTTCATCTATAAAATAACATAAAATATTTAGTATATAATATTTGTTTACATGTTATATAAAAAAATAAAATAATTAATAAAACTATTAATATAGAATAATTATAAAATATATTATTATATTTCATGAAATTAATTTTAAAACTTAAAAATATTTATATTCAAATATTAATAATAAAATAATAAAATATATATACATATGTCATATGAATAAAAAATGTATATGTCATTATATATAAAAATTAATATTAATTAAATTAATATTAAATATTGTATGTTAATATTATAAAATATTTATATCTCATTTTACATTTTTGACATTAAAAAATATCAAATTACTACTATGTATAGTAAAGAATATTTATTGAATTTTATAAATAAAAATAAAGAATAATATAATATAAAACAAACTAATTTTATAATAAGTCAAACAATAATTTTAGTCAAATGTTTTTTATTTTATAATATAAATATAACAAAATACTTATAATATATTTATATTAACAAAAATTATTTTTTGTATAATTGATTTAATATAGTATTTTATGAGGATGATACATGAAACAAATTATTTATGTTGCTAGTTTTAAAAGTCAGCAAATTCACGTATGGAACTTAGAAAAGTTTGGAACTCTTACATTATTGCAAATTATTAATACACCTGGTCAAGTTCAACCTATGATTATTCATCCAGAAAAAAAATTTTTATATATTGGAATACGTCCTAAATTTAGTATTGTTTGTTATTGTATTAATAATGATGGAACTTTAAAAAAATTTGGAATATCATTGTTACCAGCAAGTCCTACTTATATATCTATTGATATGTTAGGGCAATATCTATTCTCTGTTTCTTATCATGGGAACTGTTTAAGTATTAGTAAGATTTTTCGTAATGGTACAATTAGTAATCCTATTAAAATTATTAATAATCTAATTACACCACATTCTGTTAATATCAATGTAACTAATCAGATGCTATTTATACCATGCCTTAAAAAGGATTCTATTTATTTATTTAATTTCAATAAAAATGGAACGTTAATACCGCATAAACAAAAAAAAATTGATACTTCTATTGGCGCTGGTCCACGGCATATGGTTTTTCATTCTAATGGAAAATACGCTTACTGTATAAATGAATTAAATGGCACAGTAGATGTGTTAAAGTTTTTAGAAATAAAAAACAAATATATGATAATACAAACATGTAATATTATATCATCAAGATTTGTTGATACACATTGGGCATCAGATATTCATATAACACATAATAATAAATTTTTATATACAAGCGAACGTAACGCTAGCGTTTTAAGTATTTTTAGAATTTCTAAAGATGGTAGCACTTTATATTTAGTTGAGAATTATCTCACTGAATTACAACCACGTGGATTTAATATTGATTTTAGTGACCAATTTATTATTTCTGCTGGTCAAAAATCAAATAATATTGGAATATATAAAATTAATCAAGATAGTGGTAAATTAAAAATTATAGCAACTTATTCAGTTGGAAAAGAACCAATTTGGGTAAGTGTATTATCACAACCATTAAGTAAAATATAATAATTTTTATCAACCCACGTAATAAAAAATTAATAAAAACTTTATATTAATCTTATTAATAAAATAGATTACAAGTAATTACTGTTTATAAAATAGTAAATATTATAATGTCATGCCATATAATTTTAATTTTTATGATAATTGAATTAAAATGATATACATTATAACTTCACCTAAAAATATAAATTTTATTACATTTTATAAAGAAATTTTTTTTTCTTATTTTTTAGAACATATTTATATATAACTATTTGATATAATAATTTTGTATATTTAATTGTTTTATAATATCTATTATTTTTATAAATATAGAAAAATTTTTTAATAAAAAAATATGACGTTTAACATAAAAATATTTTATTTATTAAATAAGTTAATATATTAAAGTTATTAATTTTATTTAATAATATTATTAAATAAAATCTTTTATAATTTTTCTTGTTAAGAATTAAAACTGTTAATAAAAGATACGTTTTACTACTTTACTAAATAATAATACAATAATTTATTATGTAATCATTAAAATTTTTAATTATTTATAAAATTTAAAAATGTTTATAAATTTTATTGATTTTCTAATTTTTATTTATTTTAATAAAAATATTATTAATTTTTTTATTAAAAATGTAATAAAATATAATAGTACTTTAATATTTACTAATAGCGTAATACTAGCATTCAGATGTCATCATAAAAACGACTTATTAATTTATATAGATACAAAATTAATAATATGAATGTTGACCATGTTTATGCTCAGTAACATCACGTATACCTCTTAATTCAGGAAATTTTAATAGTAGTTTTTTTTCAACTCCTTCTTTTAATGTTACGTTAGCCATAGCACAACCATTACATCCACCATTGAATTGTAATATAGCAAAATTTTCTTTAGTAATTTCTATTAAAGAAATAGAACCACCATGATTTAATAATTGTGGATTAATTTCTAATTGTATTGCATATTGTACTCGTTCTATCAAAGGTGCATTATTATCTATTGTATATATTTTAACATATGGAGCATTGAGAGTTAATTGTGTTTCAAGTTGATTCTGAATAAGATCTACTTCAGCATTTTTCAAAAAAGGTAAACTAATCTGATCAACAAATACACAAAATGATTTAAATTGAAATTTTACATCGTTTTTTTTTACTGTATTTGGCAAACAATAAGATATACCGCATTCTGCTGTTATTGTTCCAGGATTATTTACAAAAATACGAATTTGAGAACCTTTTTTTTGATTTGCCAATAATTTTAAAAAATGTTTTTGTGCATTACATGTAATATTTATCATTTTATACTCAATAAATAGCTTTTTATAAAAAATTTAATAACTATATCATACTATAATATATTGTATATTAAAATTATAATATTCTCAATAATAAAATATTTTAAAAATAATATAAATAATAACTATATATATTATGTTTTTATATATTTAAAAAAACAATTTGACATTAAAATTATAATATTTTTTTATAATAGACTATAATAATATTTGACAAATATTTCTTATAAAAAATATTTAAAATAAAAATACTTAATATTTTATTACAGTCTGATATTTAAAAAAACAAATTATATAATTTTTAAAAAAATGATAATGTTTATCAAAATATTATTTATTTTATCATTATTACTTTTAAAAATTTTTTTAAAATATTTATTTATAATATTATTTAATATTTATGCTAATGTAAATATACTATAAATCTAGTAATTATAAAAAAATATATTTTATATTAACATAATATTTTTATATTTCTATAAAACTTAAAGATAAAATTGTTAATATTATTTTATAGACTTTTATTATATTTTGATAAAATGATTTTTTATCATTATGATTTAAATTGTATTACTAAAATAGATAAGGCATAATATTATTATTTTATAATATTATCATTTAATAATATATTTTGTATAATTAATATAAAAATTAACATTATAATTAATAATGCAGTAAAATTATAATTTCATGCATATTTACTTTAATATATAGAATGTATATGTAAGTAATAAATTTTTTAAATTATGTTTATTTTAATAAAAATTAATAAAAAACATGATTTAAATCATTTTAAACCTATTATAAATTTATAAAAAACTAGTTTTGTTAAACAAGATTTTACATTTTTTATTAAATAAAAAATGTAATGCTTATTAAAATGAATGATTTTTTATTTTTTTTGTGGCTTATAATGATTATATAAAAAATTCGTTCTTAATATCTATTTTTATTTATATTAACTAATCTTTTTTATAAAAGTTTAATACAAAACTAATAAATATAATTAACAATAAATTAGTATTATGTTTTAAATTTAAAATATCATTCAGTCAGTTAATATATTGCAGATATAATATAAATTATTCTAATTAAAATGGTTGAAATAATGTCTATTACTCGTTCTGATTTATTATTTGATCAACAGCATATATGGCATCCTTATGGCTCTATGATTAATCCATCTCCATGCTACCCTGTTGAGGCGGCTTCTGGTGTTAAATTATATCTTACAAACGGACAATCTTTAATAGATGGCATGTCTTCTTGGTGGGCGGTAATTCATGGTTATAATCATCCATATTTAAATGCATCTATTACACAACAATTAAAAAAGATGTCACATGTAATGTTTGGTGGTATTACTCACTCTGCTGCTATTGCACTATGTCGTAAGTTAATTGAAGTAACTCCGGAAGCATTACAATGTGTATTTTTAGCAGATTCAGGCTCAGTTGCAATAGAAGTAGCATTAAAAATGGCTTTTCAATATTGGCAATCTATTGGAAAAATAAAGAAAAAAATATTAACCTTAAGTTATGGTTATCATGGTGATACTTTTGGTGCAGTATCAGTGTGTGATCCCAATAATTCGATGCATCACTTATATCAAAAATTTTTTATTTCACATTTATTTTCGCCTACTCCTCAATGTCGCTTTAATGAAGAATGGAATGAAAAAGATATAATACCGTTTTCTACTTTATTAGAAAAAAATGCTAATAATATAGCAGCAGTTTTACTAGAACCAATAGTACAAGGAGCTGGAGGTATGCGCATCTATCATCCTACTTATCTTAAACGTATACGCGAATTGTGTAATGTTTATGATATTTTGTTAATTGTTGATGAAATTGCTACTGGATTTGGCCGTACTGGTAAATATTTTGCTTATGAGCATGCTAAAATAGTACCAGACATTCTTTGTTTAGGAAAAGCATTAACTGGTGGTTATATGACATTATCCGCTACTTTAACACGTCGACATATTGCAGATACTATTAGTAATGGTGAAGCTAGTTGTTTTATGCATGGACCAACTTTTATGGGTAATCCATTAGCTTGCGCAGTTGCAGAAGCTAATTTATTCCTATTAGAACAAAACAATTGGAAAACACAAGTAAAAGCTATTGAACTACATTTAAAACAACAATTATTACCTTTAATAAAACTTCCAAGTGTTGCAGATGTTCGTATTTTAGGAGCAATTGGAGTTATAGAAATGCATAATCTAGTAAATGTGGTACAATTACAGCGTAAGTTTATTAAATATGGAGTTTGGTTAAGACCATTTAGAAACCTTATTTACTTAATGCCACCTTATATTATTGACTTAAAATCATTAAATAAATTAACTGAAGCAGTCATTAGTATACTTTCTTAATATTTATATGTGTTACTCAGTTAACATTAAAAATTATTAAAAAATTTATAATATCTTTATTATATAAATTATGTATTTGTTATAGTTTAAATAACTTATAGTAAACAATAAATAAACAAGTATTTTAAAATTTTTATATAAAATACTATTATTTAATGCAAGATAAATATACTAATATTTAATACTTTTTATAAAATTTTGTTCTATATAAAAAATAATTTTTATCTTTACATAAAAATTTTTAATTTAAAAAATGCTATTTTTATACTAATTTTATATAAAAGTATAATTACTTTAATGAAATAAAACTTAATAATATATTTCTTAAATATTTAAAAATATTTTTTTCATAAAATTTTATTATATTAGATCATTATAAAATATATTTTTTATAGTTTAAGATAATGTTTGACTTCTTAAATTATACCAATGTATATTTATAGGTATAATTAAAGTTAATTATAAAAAATTATTTAATATCGTTTAAGCATAAAAACATTATTTATTAAAAAATAAAGAAAATAATTTTTATTAAAAATAGTAACATGATACAAACATTATTTTTTACATTAATAATGAGTATAGTTTTAATTCATTAAAATCATTTATATAATATTCATTATTAAAATTTTATGATTCTTAAAAAACATATTGTCGATATTATCTAAAAAATAAAATTTTATTTAATATTTAAATTTTTTTTTGAATTAAAATTAAGATTTTAAACATGATTTTAACATAAATGTAAGTACTTTAAAGTTTTTATTAAAAACATTATATGATTATAATACAAAGTCATTGATTTTATTTATGTTATAACTTATTTCTTTTATAAAATAAATATAAAATATTATACAAATAAACTTAAAATAAATATTTATCTTAAGTAAAATTTTATAAAATAATGTTATATATGTTATACTTTATAAAAAATTATAAATTTTAGTTCTTTAAAATGTTTTATTAATAGTAAAATATTGATATAGCTTAAAATATGCATTATTAAAATAGTTAATTTTAATATTTATTATATTTTTATCAATATTTATAAAATATCAAAAATAATAATATTTACTATGTATTTAGTATGTTTTACTAAAAATACTTAATAAATAATATTCATTTTTTATAAAAAAAACATCTTTATTAAAGATAAAACATTATCTATGTTTATGTTGTTTTGTATTTATTAACTAATAAAATAAGAATAAATGTGTAATATTAAAATAAAATGAACAAATATTAATATATATTTTATTTTTTAAAATAAAATTAAAAATATTTTTATATATTATTAATATTAAAATAATAACTATATTTTAATCAAATTAAATATTTTAATAAGATTAAAATAATCTAGTTGTCATTTTATATTACAATACAATAAAAAAGAATGTAAAGTTATTTTATTTTATTTCAATTATAATAAATAATTATTAATGTAATAATTTTATAACTATAAAAAAATTTTAATAAAAATATATTTAACAAATAAAATACAATTTTAATATTAGCTTCAAAGATCGATATAACTTTAATAATAAATATTTTAAATATTATTTATATTTTTTTATAAAAATATAAATATTAATTAATGTGATTCACAAAATAATTATTAATTTTTGTTTTATTAAAATTAATGTTTATTTTAATTTTACATGTTTTAAAAAATATATTTTATTATCATAATCTATGGTGAAATGTATTGTGATTAAACGTTATTTTGTTACTGGCACTGATACTAAAGTAGGAAAAACTATGATCAGTTGTACATTACTAAAAGCTGCAAATTGTGCTGGTTATTCTAGTGTTGGTTATAAACCGGTAGCTTCTGGTGGAAAAATAACTACTCATGGTTTTTGTAATAGTGATGCATTAGCTCTTCAATCTTGTAGTAGTGTTTCAGTCAGTTATAATAAAATTAATCCTTATTTATTTTCTGAAGAAACGTCACCACATATTATCAGTTTAATTGAAAACAAACCTATTCAATTAGAAAAAATATCTTTGGGTTTGCGCTATCTTGAAAAATATTCTAATTGGTTAATCATTGAAGGTGCGGGTGGCTGGTTCACTCCTTTATCATTTAAATATACTTTTGCTGATTGGGTAAAAAAAGAAAGAATACCAGTAATTTTAGTAGTAAATGTTAAATTAGGTTGCATTAATCATGCATTACTTACTGTTCTTGCAATTAAACAAGCCAAACTATCATTAGTTGGTTGGATCGCGAATAATATTACTATTCCTAAAAAATATCATGTAGAATATTTAACAACATTATGCCATATGATTCCAGCATTATTATTAGGAGAAATTCCATATATTTCTAATATTAAATCTCAATCTTTAGAAAAATATTTAAATATAGATCAATTATAAATCATTTTAATATTGAAACATTTATTAATATTATTATAAATAATTTAAAATATAAACATTTTATGAAATATTATTATTTTAATATAATTAGATATTATAATTCAATAATATTATTTTATAATATGCGTTCATTTAAACATTAAACATATTATTTATGAATAAATAATATATTTAAAATATAACTATCTTTATTATGTTTTAACATACAAGTAAAAATAATGTGATAAATTTTTCATTATTAATTATGATGACGTTAATAAGTTTTTATGAAAATAATACTTTATAAAATTTAAAAAACATATAACATTTTATTGTTATTTTTTAGAAAGTACATTAAAATTTAAGTAATCGTATGTTATTATAAATAATCTTAGTCTTTAATACGGTTAAACCAACTCTTTAAGATAATTGCTGCAGAAATAGCATCTATTTTATTTTTTTTTAGTGCGCGATAACCGCCTTGATCAAATAAGTAAGCACGCGCTTCTATAGTAGTTAAACGTTCATCATGCAAAACAATTTCTATTCCAAAACGATCATATAATTGATTTGAAAAATAATATACTTGCTTAGTTATTATTTGATCACTTCCATTCATGTTTAATGGTAAACCAACAACAATAATGTCTGGTTTCCACTCTTTTAATAATTTTTCAATACTTTTCCAATTTGGAGTATTATGATAGTTTGTTTTAAAAGCTGTCAATGAATGAGCATTAGTTGTTAATTCTTGACCAATTGCTACACCAATATTTTTTGTTCCGAAATCAAAAGCGATAACAGTACGTTTTTTAATAACATGTATCCTATTACAGTTAAAAAATTTATTTATGTTATAAATTTAGAATAAAACAGTATTTCTTTTCTTTTTTATTTTTATTAATTAATTTATATTATTTTTAATATGTGTTAAAAAATAAAAAATTTTTTATAAATATTGTAAAATCTATTTTTTATTTAGTGTTATTATTTTATATAAATGATTGCTGATAATAATCAAAAAATAATTAATAATTTTAAATAGAAAATATTTAAGTTAATTAAAAAATATAAAAAATTTATTATTTACAAATTATTATATTAATTTTATGGAATAATTATTTTTAATAAATATATTAATATAATAAAGAAAAAACTATTTTTTTAAAGCATTAAATTTTTATATACAATTTAGATAACATTATGCTTATTATAAATATTATGTTTAAATCGAATAAAATAATAATATGCTAAAAATCATTATAATAATTTTAACATGAATGTAACAATAATTAATAAATATAATAATTATTAATGTTTTATATGTAACATTAGTTTAATAATATCTATAAAAATTTTTAATTATATAAATTTATTTTTATTATAACATTATCTAATATCTATTAATACTACTATGATAACGTTTTTTTAAAAAAAAAATTATAATAGTAATATATAAGTAAAACTTTTATATTTAAAATATAAAATTATTTTTACATCTTTAATATAAATTAATAAATAGTATTTATATTTTTTTAAGTTTTATGTATTTACTGTTTTATATAATAGAAATAGTCTAAATTAATATATTATCTTTAATATAAAAACTTAAAAATTTTTATTATAACGATATACATCGCATTCATTAACTACTATAAATAGTAGTTAATGATCTTATTATGTTATACATTATATCTAAAAATATATTTTTAATAATTTTATTTATAAAATATTTTATATTTTTACATTTTTAAAATAAAATTAATCATCATATCATTATAACATTGAATGATAGATGTATCTTTTATTAAAAAATTTTTATTTTTTTTTCGTAATCCAATATTTTTAACAATTAAAACATGATAATTTTTATCTTTTTTAAAGCTTATTTGATATTTACTTTCATATTGATACTTCTTATTGATATTTTCCCATGTAATCCAATTAGTTGTAATAGTTTGGTTAATATGTTGATATGAAACAATAGAAAATTTTTTTTGTTTTAATTTATTAATTAGATTTAACCATATGTTATTGTTTTTCCAATTTTTATTGAGCACTAATATATTTATATTACTGTTATCTTGACTATTAAATATATTAAATGATTTCATAGATTCTTCTGGTGGAAAAATATCTACTTTTTTATAAATTTTTTCTCTCGATAAAAGAATAGGTATTTTATATAAATTAGATTGTAACGGTAAGGTTATATTATCTGGCATATGTAATGTTATAAGAGAAGAAGTATTAAAATAAATTTTATGATTATTGATTTTAATACAAGATTGATTACTACTACATCCTGTTAAGATTAATAATAGTAGAAAAAAAATCATGTTTATGAATGTTTTTTTTGTTAATAAATGAGTCATAATTTTCTTTAAAATTATAGTCAACCAGTATTTTAAAAGCATGTTTTACTATCTTATGAGCAGTATTGTTTGATATAGTTATTAAAAAAACATAACGTATCAATTACTAATAATCTTAGTATTTTACAAGCCTAACACCGGTATAAAATTTGTTTTTATAAATACATATTTATAGAATTTTATTAATTTCTGGTATAAACAATGTGTGTTAATAAAATTGTTTTAAATCTAATTTATAAATTATTATTATTTTACTAATAGCCTACATGAGCAGTAAAAAAATACCCTTTTTCTGCTGAATTTAATAAAATCTTAATTAGCAAGATTATTACTGCTAATATAGTAAGATTATTACTGCTAATAAATAGAGAAAAATTTTTATGAAAATATATTTTTGTATTTCATTAACATAACTTACATTTCTTACTGCTTTTTTTAATTTTAATTATTTTATTAATGTTTTTAATCATTAAATAGTTTTTAGCAATAAATTAACACCTATCATCAAAAAAGACTATATAATTTTTTAGTAAACCAATGATTTTTGTAACCACTTTAAAGTAAAAAGAAAGTTTTTTTTAATGTAATTTGTTATACTATAGTGTAGTAATTACATATCTTATTACTAGTTTTAGTATATTATATTAGTTTTAGTAAAATATTTTACAAGAGATATAACTTTATTAGTTTAGTTAAAATTAATTCAAACAACAACTAGAATACAATCATTAACACATTCTATAGTTTTAAAATTAAATTAACATATTTATTATCAATCAACGTTGAAAATTTATTAGTACTGTCTAAAAAAAACTAATGTGGTATTATGAATTATATGATAGTCGATTACTTTTCAAATTAAAACTATAAATATAACCTTTTTTTATTTATTGGTATAATTAGAGAAATAATAGTACTATTAAATATTAAGATTTACTGTTAAATTAAAAAATAATTTATAATATTGCCTTACTTACGTTAAAATAAACAAAATAACAATATTTTTGCATTTTTAATAAAAATTAATATTTATTTTAGGCATGTATAATAATTAAACAAAAATATTTTATTTCTATAATCATGCGTATGATATTTATTTTTTAAAAGTCATATAAGAGTTATATTACAATAAAAATTAAATCTACAAAAATTTTAAAAAAAACTAACATGTTAATATTATAATTACAGTGATATTATACATTTCAATAAAATAAAATAAGTGTTTTTCATATAGATAAAGATAATGATAAAATATTATAAAAGTTTACTCATAAACATTATTTAAAATACTTTTTATTAAATAATATAAAAAAATAAAAAACAATAATCAATATGTTAATATTTTTGTTATGCAATTATATAAATTAAAAATATAAAATATTCATTATATTAACTTTGCAATATACTAAATGTATTACTATCATTTACATTCAATTTTTTTTTATAAAATCTTATTATATTTATAAATTTATTTTATATAAAAAATGATATTAATTTTATTTTAATATATTATTAATCTGAATAATTAATTATAAAAATAATTTTAGACTATTAAAAAAATAATATATAATTGTTTATTAAAGTTATTTAAAATGTTATTTTAAAGATAAATAGTTTTATATTGAGTTTATTAGTTATTAATGAATTTATTAATAAAATAATTTTTTATATTCTATACATATATTTTTTTTTGTTATTATATAATAATATACATAATAACTATTTACATTATTTATTTTTTTTATTTTATTAAATTGATAATATGTTTAATTACTTTATCAATTGTGCAATTCACTTGTTAATGCTACACATACAATATTTTATTACTACAATAATATAAATTTAAAAAAAATTTATAAATCGTTATAAAAAGTAATCATATATTTTACTTACTTTTACTAATATATAAAATACTAATATATAAAATATATTACAATTTTATTAATATAAAAAAATAATAAATATAATAATTTAAATTTATTTAAAGAATATTGTATATCTTAATCAATAAAATATCACTTTTTATTTTTGAAATATTATTTTATATCATAAAATAATGCATGTTATTAACTAATATAAAATTTTTAAAATATATCTATATTCTAGAGGTAGTAATGATTAAAAAAATAGCTGTCTTAACGAGTGGTGGTGATGCACCAGGAATGAATGCTGCTATTCGAGGTGTGGTTCGTACTGCACTTTTAAAAAATTTAGAAGTATTTGGTGTTTATGATGGTTATCTTGGTTTATATGATAATCATATGAAACAATTAGATCGATATAGTGTATCAGATATGATTAATCGTGGTGGTACGTTTTTAGGTTCAGCTCGTTTTGAAAAATTTAAACATAGAAACATTCGTGCTAAAGCGATAAAAAATTTACAACAACGTGAAATTAATGCATTAGTTGTAATTGGTGGCGATGGTTCTTATATGGGAGCGAAATGTTTAACAACAGAAGGATTTCCTTGTATTGGTATTCCTGCAACTATCGATAATGATGTAGCTGGCACTGATTATAGTATTGGATATTTTACTGCATTAGAAACTGTAGTTAAAGCAGTTGATCGTTTACGCGATACTTCTTCTTCACATCAACGCATTTCTATTATTGAAGTTATGGGTCGTCATTGTGGTGATTTAACATTATCAGCTGCAATTGCAGGAGGATGTGAATTTGTTGTATTACCAGAAATTGTTTTTTATTGGAAAGATTTAGTTCATGAAGTTAAAGCTGGTATTGCAAAAGGAAAAAAACATGCTATTGTATTAATTACTGAACATATATGTGATATAAATAAATTGTCAAAATATATTGAGAAAGAAACTAAACGTGAGACTCGTGTTACTGTTTTAGGTCATATTCAACGAGGTGGTATTCCTGTGAGTTATGACCGTATTTTAGCATCTCGTATGGGCGAATATGCAATTAAACTATTATTGAAAGGTTATAGTGGTAACTGTGTTGGCGTAAAAAATGAAATAATGGTACATCATGATATTGTTGATGCAATTAAAAATATGAAACGTTCTTTTAAAAGTGATTTGTTAATTACAGCAAAAAATTTATACTAATATATTTTCAAGATAAAAATTAACATTTTATTTTTTTATTCTTTTATTTTTTAAAAGAAATATAACATCAGTAATGTTTTAAATTTTAATATACATTAATAAAAACATTCTTTTACATATCAATTAATCATTATAAAGTGTAATATTCTTACTAGTATTTCAGTTTTATGATATATTTTATTGTTCTATGTTAATTCAAATTATCATTATCATAAATGTTAATACTCAAACTTTTATTTTGTTAATAAAAATTACATTATAGTATTTTGTTGTTTATCTCAAATTGTATTTATTTACATATTAATTTTTATAAACATGTTGCGTTTTATTAAAAGATGTCTATTAATAGTAAGATTTTACATAGATAAAAAAACAAGTTAGACATTTTTTAAAATAACGTTGTATACACTATTAAACAATAAAAAATTGTTATCAAAAAATTTATATTTTTAAATGAATTTTATATTAAAAATTTTATAAATATACTTAAATTTTAATAATATTTTAAAATTTTAAGATAATAAACTACATCAATAATAAATAAGAATTTTTATAAAATTAATCATTTAATTTATTTCATTTATTTTTATTTTAAATATTTCTAAAAATAGTTATTAAAAAATTAGTATAATAAGTTTAAACTTAATTATATTGTTTTAAAATTTTAAAATTATAATATTATTATCTGAAATAAAGATTCTCATTACAATCTTTTAATAAAAAATATATAAACGATTCGATTCATATTTTCTTTTAATTAATAGTTTTTATATTTTTATAATTTTTACAAAATATTTAATTTTTTAAACAATATAATAACATTAAAAATTTTAGTAAAATATTTTAAAATTACTTTACTCAATGTAATAATAAACGTATTAATGTTTTCTATTTATATAAGATATATTATTTATTTTTAATTAAAATTATATATTATCAATAATATTAAATTATAAATAATATTAAAAAATTAGTTAAAAGTTTAAATTTAAATAACATTTATGTATTTTATTTTATAAAAATAATATACTTTATTAAGTATATAATACAATTTTGTTTAAAAATATTTATTATAAATTAAAACTAAAAATGTAGAAATTATCTTTTAAAATTTTATAGTATTTTAAAATCTTATAATAACAATCATTAAAATTATTAAAAACTTAAATTTTTAACCGATTATAAAAAGTAAACTAAAATAGTTTTTTGAACGTTTTGTTCACATTTAAATCTTTAAGATATAATGTATATAAATGTATATAAATAATTTTATCAGCACTGATAAAAATTTATTAATTTATTTTATTAAAAATTTAATATTTATTTTAATAAAAAATAAAGACATGTATGATTATAAAAAATAAAAAACAAAAGTACTTTTTTTATTTTTTTTTATATCTAAAGATTTTTTTATCCATAATAACATAATAAAACATTATTTTTTTTAATATTAGTTTATTAATTAGGATAATTTTTTAGATTATAAAACATTTTAATGTTTTTATTAAGACGATTTAAACTACAAAGTAAACATTTTAACATACTATTAATTATTTTTTTGTTATCTCATTCTTATTTTATTAACTTTTGTCTATCGAAATACTATATCGAAATTATTAAATTTATTTTTTTATAATTTTTTAGATAATATTAAAAATTTATATTTTTAAACTATTTTAATATATTAATATCTAGTTTTTATTATTAATGAATACTTTTAACAAGTAGATTGAATAATATTGTTTTGGACTTAATATTTCTATTTTTAGCTGCTTTAATAATAAAATAAATTATATTAAAAAATATATTGATATTATAATTTTATTTGATATTTTCTTTTTAATATATTTCAAAATAATTTTTTATTTTATTTAAAAACTTTTACACTAAAAAATTTTTTATTTTGATAAAATGTAACTGTATTAATCTAACTACTATATTAATTTAACTAGTAGATAAAATTTCTTATTTTAACTCTCTAAAACGTTAACATTAAAGTATTTAAAAAAATAATATTAATTTATTTACATTTATATTATTTTTTCTTTACATGGTTAAATATAAAATAATAAAGCATTTAAGAAATTAAGATTATATAGTTGTTATTTTATAGATAAATTTATAATTCATTATAATTTATATCTTTTATAATACAATTTAGTTATATTTAAAAAATAACAATAATGTCAGATACTAAGAAAATATAATGTTATGATATGTATGTAATATTTTCATAATTGATTCAATACTAATAATACTTAAATTTTTAGTAAATTCATTAAGTAATAATATTTCTTAGTTGTAAAAATTATACTTATTCTTATTAATATTTATAATTTTAATCTTGTTGTAATTTAACTCATTCTTTGATTAATATTTTTTTAAAATTATAATAATTAGTATCCTGAAATTACTATATCGAATACGCTCTATTATTTAAAATAAATTAATTCTGATGTTAGTTTTTTTACAATTATTAAAATTAATAAAAATATTTTTATTATTTAGTATTCAATTTCCTATAAAGATTTTTTTATAAATATAGATTTCTGCCTTGTTAAGGCTAATTATATTAAAGTAATTATTTTATAAATTTTAAAACATATTTTAAAAATTATTTAATTATCAAACGTTATACTTGATATTGTTATGTAATAAAAATATTTGATTGAATTAATATTTAACATAATAATATATTCTGTTGTAAAAAAATAAATTGTTTTAATAATATTAAAGTTTATCCTAAATATGTTTATAGCATAATATAAAAATATACGTATTTTATTTTATAATATTTTAATATTAACTATGTTTTTATCTTATAATTATTATTAATAACTGACAATATATAAAAATTATTTTATTTATTTATTATCTGTTACATCATATTTATCATTATGTAATAATATGTTAATTATTGTAAATATTCTATTATTTAAAATATTTTTATGTATTGTATATATTCACTAATTATTTTATTTTTTTATTTTATTAGTTAATGACTGTAATGTTTAATGATATATCATGTATAATATATATTATACTATTTTTAATAAAAAATAATTATTTTATATTTTATAAAAGACTAAATATAAAATAATAATTATATAAATTATAACATAATAAATTAAAAAATTGTTTTAAAATAAAATATTTTAATATTATGTTAATATTATTGAAAAAATTATTACGCGTTATATCAATATACATTGCTCTTAAAAAATGTTGTAACAGATAAAAAATTATATAACGAAAAATTCATAAACATAATATTAAACATAGTATTATATAAATGATATATTTTTAAAAAAATATAATACAATATATTAATAAGTTTTTTGTTGTGTAAGAAATACTACTAATAAATGTTAGTATACACTTTTAATATAAAAAGTATTATATAATGTAAAAAAAATTTTATTTATTAAAATTATAATAAATAATTTTATTTTAAGAAAACATGTAATTAATTTTATTCTATTTATAAAATGTAAACTTATTATAAAAAGTAAACTTAAATTTTAAAATTAATTAAAACTAATATTAAATATTTTTATTTAACATAACATCACACAATTTAGAACGAGAAGATTTAAAACAATATAGCATTTCAAGACATTTTTATTAAAGGTTATAAAGATAATAAATCTAACTTTTCATAAAAATGATATAAAAAATATTTATAATATTTTTATTTCATAATTATTGACTTTTAAAAAAATAATATATGGACATGTAGTAAAAGATATTAGATTATTTAATAACATATAATTAATTTTAATTAAAACAATAAAATTAAATAATATTTTTAATATTGGAGACTGTATGAAATATCAATTAAAAAAAAATGATGGTCATGCACGTCGTGGATGTTTATTGTTTGAACGTGGCATTGTAGAAACTCCTGCATTTATGCCAGTTGGTACTTATGGTTCTGTTAAAGGAATAACGCCGGAAGAAATAAAAGAAACCGGTTCACAAATTTTATTAAGCAACACTTTTCATCTATGGTTGCGTCCAGGAGAAAAAATTGTAAAATTACATGGTGGTTTACATGAGTTCATGCATTGGCATGGTCCTATTTTAACTGATTCTGGTGGATTTCAAGTTTTTAGTTTAGGTTCAACTTGTAAGATTAAAGAAGAAGGTGTTTATTTTCGAAATTTAATTAATGGTGATAAAGTTTTTCTGAGCCCAGAAAAATCAATGGATATTCAATATGATTTAGATTCTGATATTGTAATGATTTTTGATGAATGTATCCCATATCCAACAAGTTGGGAATATGTTAACAATTCTGTAAAAATGTCGCTACGATGGGCAAAACGAAGCTATGATCAATTTAATATCTTAAAAAATAAAAATGCTTTGTTTGGAATTGTTCAAGGTGGTATTTATGAGGATTTGCGTGATTTATCATTACAATCATTAATAGCAATTAATTTAGATGGTTATGCTATTGGTGGTCTGGCTGTAGGAGAACCGAAAGAAAAAATGTATCGTATACTAGAATATCTTTGTCCAAAAATGCCAAAAGATAAACCACGATATTTAATGGGTGTTGGTAATCCAGAAGATTTAATAGAAGGTGTACGTCGAGGTATTGATATGTTTGATTGTGTAATACCAACACGTAATGCTCGAAATGGCCATTTATTTACTACTAATGGTGTAATAAAAATTCGTAATTCTAAATATAAAAATTATATCTATCCATTAGATAAAAGATGTGATTGTTATACCTGTCGTCATTATAGCTGTGCTTATTTACATCATCTTGATCATTGTCATGAAATGTTAGGAGCTAGACTAAATACTATTCATAATTTGCGTTATTATCAAAAATTAATGATAGACATACGAAAAGCTATCGAAGAAAATTCATTAAAATTATTCGTCGAAGATTTTTATAATCAAAAAAATAAATCTATACCACCTATTTATATATAATTATTTATAAAATTTATTGATATTAGTAATAAAATAGATTGAAAACATTTTAAAATTTTAAATTATGATAGTAAATAAACAATAAAATTTTTTATTAATCAACAAAATAAAAAATATAAAAATTTTTTATAACGTATAAATAAATAAATAATAAGAAAACTTAAACAAATTTTTTATTTCTAATGCTATTATATCTTTGATAAAAATATAGATTCACAAAAAATTCATATTCTTTTTTCATTTAAATAATATTTAGATTAATTTTTTATTTTATCATTTTATTCCTCAAAAAATATCTAAAATAGTATCAAAATTTATATATTCTATTACAAGATGATCAAAATTAACAAGCTCTGAGTTTATTTGTCGAGTAACTATGATTAATAATACTAATATTATTACTTAGTTAAGTGATATTAAAGATAGTTAAATGATATAATGAAAACAACGATTAACGTAACTTTGTAGCAGCTATTTTATAAAAAGCACTATAACATCATTATAATGTTTTAGTTTTAAACAGTGTACTTGTATTAACATTGTTATATTTTACAAAAACATATTATGTTCATTGTATTGCTTTTATGACATTATTTTTACTATTCTAAATTTTTATAGTAAAAATTGATTGGTTAAAATTACTAAGATAAATAATATTCTACTTACTTAGTTTGCATAACAATTACTTAGTCTGCATAACAAAAAATTTATGCTATGTGAAAATCGTATTGTTATGCAATTCATTATAATTAATCAAAAAAATCATTGAGCACACTTTAATAATTCTGATACTCAATATTATGCAGGTAAAGTACTTATGTTAAAACTAAAAAACTTATTCTTTCAAAAAAAACATCTTTTATTACGTTATTCTGATTAGTAATAATAAGCGAAAAACTAATAAATTTTAGATTAAGATTTGTAGTAATTCAATTTTTTAATCAAAATTTATATAAATAAAAATTTTAATACATTTTATAAAAAATTATATCAACGCTTCTGAATAAGTTATAAAAAATATTTCTTATACCTCTATTTTGTAAAATAAAAACATAGCATCGAACTGAATTGCTATAACAAAAAAAATTAAATTATTAAGTATATTAAATTATATTAATGTAATTTATTTATTTATTAGATAATAAAAAATTTTAAATATAAAATCATTAAATTTTTAATGAGATAAATACACAAGTATGTTTTTTAATAAAACGTTAATGTTTTACGTGATGGTATTACTAAACTTAAAATTAATAAAAATTTATAGTATATCGAAAAGTACTAATTATGTTATAATTAATCTACTAGGTATTTAAGATGTTATTTATGTTAAAAAAATCTTAAATAAATTATAGTTTCAGTATTTTAATTCGTAAAAAAATAAGAATAAAATAGTTATATATGAGAAGATTATAAATTATAATATATAAAAGATTCTCAATTAAAATATAAGAAATTTTGTTATGTAAAAAATTGTTTTTTATAAAAATATATTATTAATTTTATGAAAAGTTTTAATAAATATGACAAACCATAAGCAAATGTTATAATTAATCGTTTTAATTTTTAATGTATTTTATACTTTGTTAATCAAAATATTAATCATCTAATAATAATTTTATTTATTTAATACAAAATTGCTAAAAAAATGACAATAGTTAAATTTTAGTAAAAAACAATTAAATATTTTAAATATTTAATTATATTTTATTAATAGTTTTAATATTAGTGATATCAGTAACATATATAAAACTCAAAAACTATCATCATTCTTTTATTCAGATATATTAATTATGTTAATTTAAATTTTTAAAAAACGAATTATTAGTGCAATGTAAAGATAAAGAAATATTATATACAATTTTTAAACTGGTGTATGTAAATTCACAGTATTTATTATTTTTTATAATTTAATATTGTAAGTTTAAAAGAACGATTCTCATTGTATTGTTTATTAATTTAATATTTATTGTTGCTATGTAATAATTATTATCAATAAGTATAATACCACTATATCTGATATTTCTAATATTTGATTAACACTAATAAAATATTAATAGATAAAACATATTAATGAATAAGTATCTTAAAAATAAATGAAAAAATAAATACTTATTTAAAAAGAAATGTATAAAGGATAAAAATATATTTTTAGAATTATAAATTTAAATATTAAAACTTCAATTACAGAAATAATTTTATATTGTATAAATATTAATTTCATACACAATCTTTTATTTTTACTATCATGATTAATATAAAAACTTTTATGTTTTCTATAATTTTTTATATCCGTAATTTTATCAATTTTCTGCAGAGTTATAAAGAAAATTAATGATACTATTTATGTAAGGTTAAGCAGTTCTTTATAATAAAAAATTCTTTTCTTAGAATTATAAAATTTATGTCTTTATAATATGAAACAATATAATTTTTATCATATCATCATTACTTATTTGAAATAACTATAACTTTTATTTTATAAATTAGATTAAATTAAGATATTAACTTAATTAATAGAACAATACGTTTAAGTATAATTTTAAAAAATAGTTACTTTTAATTTTATACGCAATATTTTTAAAAATTAAATTTCATCATCTTATTGTTCAAAATTTAAATAATAGTTATAATGTTATATAATATTAATATTATAAATTAACAATATATCAAATAAAAAATGATAGTACTAAATTAATTCATATATTCAATCACTTAATAAATAAAATATTAGTATAAATAGCATAAAATTGATTAATTCAATATAAAAAATTAAATAAATTAAATTTGACAGTATTATATTATTATTAATATTGATAGATATTTTTATATATTTTGTTATTTATTTTAAACAGTAACGAATGTCTAAAATAGTTATATTTTAATATATAATAAAAATTATTACATTAGGCACATGGTCAATATTTTATATCAAAATTAATTTTATTCTTATTATATTATTAATATTAACAATTAACTATTTACTGCATAATAGTATTATAATGTCTGATTATATTCGTAAAAATTATGAAAAATTCATGATAATATACTACTTATAAAATAATAAACATGTCGCTAACTAAAATAATAAATCGCGTACTAACAATTTCTAGCGTAACATGATTCATAATACTTATTTCATGTATTTTCACAGTAATGATCACATAATTTACTATTATTTATGGTAATTATAGTATATTTATTCATTCCATATCTTTTATTTATATTACTTTATTATGAATATAACAATTAAATATGAAACTTGAATACATGTTAAAAATATAAAAATCTATATAATTAGTAAACTTATTAATAATTAATAATTTAACTCGTAAATTAATTACATATTTTTAATATTTTTTATTTTTAAGTAATATTTTATAACAAGTTGTTTTATATAATTATTTTTAATATTAAAGATAAAATTTTGTTTTAAACATTAACATTAATGTAAAAATTATTTAAATATAAATAATTTATTAAAGAATATTTTTATATTTTTGATAAAATTAAATATGATTTTTATAAAAAATATTATCATATGAATAAAATTTTAATATATTGTGTAATATTTTAATATTTCAGTATATATTTAATAATAATATGATAATAATTCACAAAAATATTAAGAAATACAATACAAAAATCATCAAATAAATTGTTTCTTTTATTATGATAACAATATCATTTTTAAAGTAAAAATTAAATGTGTAAAGTATACTAAAAAAAAATTAACATATACTATATGAGATATATAAAAGTTTAATTTTTATATATAGTATAAGATAATATATTTTTATTTTTGAACCATATAAATGTTTCTGTATAAAAAAAATATTAATTTATTTCGTTTTATTTTTTTTTATGTACAATAAATATTAAATAAATTTTTATTAAACGTTCTATATTTGAAAATAAAATACTTTTCAATATAAAAAGTTGTTTATAATAAAAATTTATCTTAATATGATTTATAATTAATTAAATATTTTATATATTACTTTAACAATTATTACATTTGTTATGACATATGTAATTCAACTATTAATATATAAAATTATTGTTTTCAATCAAATTAGTAGATAATATTTATGTTAAAATTAGTTGATAGTATTTAGATAAAATAATTCGAAAAACGTTTTTTAAATATAAAACACCATCATTATATTATGTTTATATAAATAATCGATCTATAGAAATTAATATAATATGATAATATTTGATAGTATATAATTTTTTATATAATATATTATTTTATTTTTAAAACAATTTATTTACTGAAACAATTCAATTTTTTAAAAAAATATTAATATTATCTTGTACGTTGATTATATTTTATTAATTTCATTTTTTTTTTGCATAATAAAAATAATTACAACTTTCTATTGATGTTATGTTATTGGTAATTTTAATATACTTTTATCTATCATAAATCACTTGTTTTTTTATAAAAAATATGATAATTGTTTTTTACAATTTACTACAAGTATTTTATCTGTAAACATGAGTGTACTGTTTTTATTAAAAAATGTTTGATATCATAATGATCTATTATGACTTATGTTATTAACGTTTATTAAAATAATAATATGAATGATAATTTATATCAATACTCATATAAATATCTTAAATATTTAAAATTTAAAACTTTAATAATATTTTAATTAATAAATATTAAATAATTAAACATTAATATTAACTGGTCGTGACAAACATTAATAAATTTCTATATAATGTTAATATATTTTATATATTTATAAAAATTCAGTTATATGAAAAATATTTTTCTCTAAAAAAATAATAAAAATAAACGAATTTTTAAATTGAAGTCATAAAGTATATAAAATGTTATCTATAAACATTTAATTTCTAAAGATTAAAAACAATGAAAAAATTTTTAATTGCTCCATCTATTTTATCAGCAGATTTTGCTAGATTAGGTGAAGATACTAAAAAAGTTTTAATGGCAGGTGGTGATTTAATCCATTTTGATGTTATGGACAATCACTATGTTCCTAATTTAACTGTTGGTCCGATAGTATGCAAAGCATTGCGTAATTATAATATTATAGCACCAATTGATGTGCATTTAATGGTAAAACCGGTAGATTGTATAATTTCTGATTTTGCTAAAGCTGGTGCAACTTGTATTAGTTTTCATCCTGAAGCTTCGGATCATATTGATCGAACTATTCAATTAATCAAAGATTCTGGTTGTAAAGCTGGTTTAGCATTTAACCCCTCTACTTCACTAAGCTATCTTGATTACTTAATAGATAAAATTGATGTAATTTTGTTAATGTCAGTCAATCCTGGGTTTAGTAATCAGCTATTTATTAATAGCACGATTAAAAAAATTTATCAAGCACGTCAATTAATTGTAAAAAGTCATTGTAATATTCAGCTAGAAGTTGATGGCGGTATAAAAATTAATAATATTGCTAATATTGCTTCTGCAGGTGCTAATATATTTGTAGTTGGTTCAGAAATTTTTAGTACATTAAATTATCGAAAAGTTATTGATAATCTGCGTCAGGAATTAAAAAAAATTACTAATAATTTTTAAAAAGTATTTTAATATGAAAATATATTAATTATAAATGTATAAATCAATATATGTTTTATCATTAAAATCATATATTATGTGATATACAATATTAATATATTTTAAATATGTAATTTAATTTAAAAAATATTTTTAAATTTAATAAATAAATTATATAATAATCACATAAATAATAAATATTTTTTTATCATTTTTATCATAATATTAAATTTTATTTTTAAATATTATTTATACTTAATATTAAAAATTATATTATTTTATTTAAAATGTAAAATCATATATGTTTATAACATATGTCTATACATAATTAAACATAAATAATTTAATAATATATTTATTTTAATACAGTTAATAAATCGTTTAAATAATATTTTTTAAAAAAAAATATACGAATATTTTGTAAAATAATTAAAATTTACTTTTGTTCTTTATAAAATTTTACTTTTATACGTATAATTTTATAATTTTTTACAAAAATAACAAAATATTTCATCGAGGATTAATATGTATGACAGTACAATGACTGCATTAGAGCGTCGCACGACATTTGGATTAAGTGTCATCTTATCGCTTCGCATGTTTGGTATATTTATGGTGTTACCAGCATTAACTACTTATGGTATGTATCTTAATGGTGCCAATAAAGTATTAATTGGAATTGCTATTGGAGTATATGGTTTATGCCAAGCGATATTTCAAATTCCTCTTGGCTTTATTTCTGACTCTATTGGTAGAAAACCAATAATTATTGGAGGATTAATAATTTTTATGTTCGGCAGCATTATTCCTATTATTAATCATTCTATTTGGGGAGTAATACTAGGTCGAGCCTTACAAGGTGCTGGAACTATTACGTCATCAGTAATGGCATTATTATCAGATTTAATTCGAGAGCAAAATTATACTAAAGCTATGGCGTTTATTGGTATAAATTTTGGAATTATTTTTACTCTTTCAATAGTATTAGGACCAATTATTACTCATATTTTTAATATACATACGTTATTTTTGATTAGTGCTAGTTTAGCATTTATCGGGATTATACTAACCTTAGTAATTGTTCCTTCGAGTATTAGTAATAAAAGATTATTAAATCGTAATACAAACATTATGTGTGATAATTTTTTAAAAGTATTAAAAAACAAACGATTATTAAAACTAAATTTTGATATTATGTGTCTTCATGTTCTCTTAATTTCAATTTTTATTGCATTACCGTTCTCTATAGAAAAAGCTGGATTAAATGTTAGTGAACATTGGAAAATTTATTTAGTTACGATGTTAATATCATTTATTATTATGATTTTTGTTATTATTTATGCTGAAAAATATCGTCATATAAAACAAGTCTTTATAGGATCGATAGCAATACTTTTTTTTTCTGAAACATTAATGTGGTTACCCGGTAATCATTTGTGGAGTGTTATTACTGGAATACAATTATTTTTTATAGGATTTAATATAATGGAAGCAATATTACCTTCATTGATTAGTAAAGAATCTCCTCTTGGATGCAAGGGTACAGCAATGGGTATTTATTCTACTAGTCAATTTATTGGTGTAGCAATTGGTGGAATATTTGGTGGTTGGTTATATCATTTAAAAGGAACAGTATTAGTATTTATTTTAGGATCAATACTTTCTTTTGTATGGATGTATATTAGTCGCACGATGAAAGAACCTTCTTATTTTAGTAGTCTAAAAATTAAATTATCTTCATTGACTATGAAAAGTACAATATTAGAAAGTTATTTAAAAAATCAACCAGGTATAAAAGAAGTAATTATTATTCCAGAAGAAGATAGTATTTATGTTAAAGTTGATGTGAAAAAAGTAAATCGTTCTCAAATTGAAAAATTAATATTTTAAAAAAAAATACTAAAAAAATAATATTATCAATTTTTAAATATAACTTTTTAAGAAATATATAAAGTATTATATATAACGATAAAAAATATTAATTTTTAACATTTTAGATATCATTCGAAAAGTATGTTATGTTTAAGTATGATTTTTTAATGATATTTTATTTATGTAAATATTACATTCAATTTTAATAAAAATAAAAACTTTTATATTTTTTTTAAAAATATTTTAATCTTAATGTATTAAAAATAATATTATTTTATAGTATAAATAAGAAAATATAATTATTAATTAATATTTCTATATTTATATCTTTTTTAACGATAGTTGATTATAATGAAAAATGTTATTTTTAACTTTTCATATTATAATTCATATGAAATTTTATTTTAAAAAAAATGTTATTGTATTAAAATAATATATAAAATTTTAAAATAAAAACCTTATTTAAAATCAAAATAGTATTTCTAACTAAAATAAACATTTTATAAATTTATCAAATATTTTAATTCAAAATTTAATATGATATATTTTATGCTTAATTATTTGTTTTTTTAATATTTCATATAAATGAATTTTATTCATGATATTATTATTAATAATATATAACATTTAATTATTAAAAATTATTTTAATTTATTAAATTCTTTATAT
Source organism: Candidatus Ecksteinia adelgidicola (assembly GCA_020541345.1). Taxonomy (GTDB): domain Bacteria; phylum Pseudomonadota; class Gammaproteobacteria; order Enterobacterales; family Enterobacteriaceae; genus Ecksteinia; species Ecksteinia adelgidicola. The sequence goes on from CP045239.1 coordinate 237,630, forward strand.
AATATATTATTAATAACATTTTTTACATTTATTAATCTCTATAAATCGATAAAATTTTTACTTAAATTTTTAATTTTTTATTATTTGAATATTTTTTTAAAATATAAAAATATTTTACTAATTTGAATAGTCTTATAATATTGGTTGCATAATTTTTACTAAAGTAATTAATGGTTGTGGAAAAATTCCTAATCCAAGTATTACAATAGTGCAAATTAATACTAATATTTTGTTAACTATTACTGATGAACTACAATGATACTGGTAATTATTATTATAAGATATTACTGAGGAATCACTAATATATAAGCTAATAATAATACGTAAGTAGCAATATAAACCAACTGTACTACCTAATATAATAATACCAGTTAAGAACCATAAATGTGCATTAATGCTTATAGAAAGTATAAAAAACTTACTAATAAATCCTAAAGTTGTTGGCATGCCCGCTAATGATAGCATCATAATTGTCATTACAATAGATAAAACTGGTTTATAAAAAAATAAACCTTGATAAGATGGTGATAATTTAAATCTTGAGTATTCATATTGACTAAAAATGAGACTTAAAACACCAAATACACCTAGGTTAGTAAACAAATAATTTATACAGTATATTGCTGCAGCTTCTTCTGAAAACTGATTATTTTTTTTTAATGCAATTAATATTACTAGTAAATAACCAAAATGTGAAATCGAAGAATATCCTAAGAAACGCTTGATATTTCTTTGATTCATAGCCATTAAATTACCGAATACAATCGAACAACAAGAAATAATAGATAATAATAGATACAGGGATTTACTATTATCACTTGGCATATATAAAAACAAACGCATAAGAATAGAAAAATTAGCAATTTTACTTGCTGTAGAAAGAAATGCACAAGTTGGTAATGGAGCTCCTTGGTATATATCAGGTGTCCATAAGTGAAATGGTACTAATGATAGTTTAAAGAGAAATCCAACCATCATCATACCTAAACCAATTAAAATAAATGGCTGATTTGTAATATGTTCTTGTAAATTTTTTCCTATATTCTCTATTAACAAATTACCAGATTCAGAATAAATCAGTGCCATACCAAATAATAAAAAAGCTGATGCTACAGAAGATAGCAACATATATTTAATAGCTGCCTCTATTGAAAATTTTTCATAATAAATATAACCTATTAAACCAATCAGTGGTAATGAACTTAATTCAAATCCCAAAAACAGTGATACTAAATGATTTGCACTTACTAATATTAAACATCCTATAGTACTAATAGCAATAAGTAAGCAAAACTCTTCACGATTATCTAAATAATGGATTAGATAAGGATAAGCGAGTATACAAGTCCCTAAGCTACTTAACAAAATTAACGAAGTATAAAAAATTGTATGACCGTCAATTTGTAATAAATTAATATTTATTATGTTATTTTGATTTAAAAAATGTAAAGAAAAAAAAGAAAAACTTAATCCAATCACCGTTATGATCGTATTAATGAGGTAATTACGTTTCCATGCAATATTTAGCATTAAAATTACCACTGTTAGTCCAATAATGAAAAGTGGTAAGAGTGCAATTATTTGTTGAGTAATCATTATCATTGTAGATTATGACCTTGTGCTTGAAATTACTAAATGTGATCAATGTAACCAATATTGAAGATTATGTATAGAAAAAGAAAGCTTATTTAAGACTGGTTGTGGATAAACTCCTAAAATTACTAATAGTATTGCTAATGATAAAGTTATAGCTAATTCGCGTATACTTATAGGCAACAATGTTTTATATAACTTACCATTTCCATAATAAGTTTTTTGTATCATAGTTAAAGAGTATATAGATGCAAAAATTAAACCAAAAGTTGATATTATAGCTATAATTGGCATATTTTTAAAGTTTCCACATAAAATTAAAAATTCACCAATAAAATTACCAGTACCTGGTATTCCTAACGTAGCTGCTGAAAAAAATAGTGATAAAGCAGGTATATATTGAATCTGACCCCATAAACCACCCATTTTAGACATGTCACGAGTGTGTAATCTTTCGTAAAGTTGACCGCAAATAATAAACATTCCAGATGCAGATAATCCATGTGCTATCATTTGAACTACTGCGCCTTGATAAGCTATTATATTATTAGTGTAAATTGCAATCAATACAAACCCCATATGGGAGATCGATGAATAAGCAATGAAACGTTTAATGTCAGATTGTACAAATGCGATCCAGGCACCATAAAAAATATTTATAATTCCTAAGAAAAAAGCTATTTTAGAAAATGAATGAGAAGCTTCTGGAAATAATGGTAAAGTAAAACGCATTAAACCATAAGCTGCAGTTTTTACTAAAATTCCTGCTAAATCAACTGAACCAGAAGTTGGCGCATGAACGTGTGCATCTGGTAACCAACCATGAAATGGTACTACTGGTATTTTTACTGAAAATGCTATAAAAAAACCTAACATTAATAAATATTGCAAATGATATGACATTGAAGTATGTAATAATTGTTCATAATCAAAAGTCCATATTCCACTACTATTATAGTGAACAAGAACTAAACCAAAAATAGAAATAAACATTATGAGTCCGCTAATTTGCATATAGATAAAAAATTTAGTAGCAGCTGTAATGCAATCTTTTTTGTTTAATCCTTTATGTCCCCAAAGTGAAATTAAGAAATACATCGGAACTAACATAAATTCCCAAAAAAAGAAAAACAAAAATAAATCAATAGCGAGAAACACACTAATTACGCTACAAATGATCCATAAAAGATTAAGATAAAAAAAACCTTGATATTTTTTAATTTCACACCAAGAACACAATACTGAATACAACCCTAATAAACTAGTTAATGCGATCATGATAAGTGACAAATTATCCAAAGCTAAATGAATAGAGATACCAAAACGTGGAATCCAAGGTAATAAAAATTCATTTGTCCATTTTGGAAAATATTTTAAAGAAGCTAATACATAGATATCTTTTAACCATAGCTTTAAAGTAATTCCTATGATTAATATCGTTGTTATTAAAGCAATCCATCGTGGTGCATTTATATTAAAATTCTCGAATTGCCAACATAGAAGACCACCAATAAAAGGTATAAGAATTAACAAAGGTAATAGCATGATATTTTCTTATCCGCCTTGTGTATATATTATGATATTATAAATAAGATTTATATTTTGTTATTTCATGTTACTAATATTAGAAATACTAAGACTTATTATCTATTTTAGATTGTTAATTCTTAGATATTAAAAAAATGATTACATTATATATTATTCATATATTTAAGTAATTCATAAAACGTTTTTTAATAAAAAAGTAATAATCCTAATATAAAAACTGTTCCAACTTCAATAGACGCAATATACCAACGTATTTTTCCATTTTGACATATAGCTAAATTACGATTACTCCAAAAAAAAAGAAAAACAGGTACATTTATTAAATAATTAAGTGGATCATTTTTTAATAGTTTGGTAATTAATAGATATGGTAAAACAAAAATTTTATTATATAACCAGTCGAATCCAAAATCATAAAACCACCACTGTTTAATGAAATTATCTATATTATTAATAATCTTGTTTACTATATTTTTTTTACCAATCCATAATATTTTTGCTAAAACAATGCCAATAATGGTAACTAAACTAGATGCAATGTTAATTTGTAACATTTCGTAATTGACTAATTTAATAATTTTTGGAAATATATTTTTAAGAGGAGGTATAATCATTGCTCCAACAAATGTAGAAAGAAAAAGAAGAATATATAATGGTAAGTGATGAGTAATATTTTTTTTAGTACTTACTTTTATTTTTTCTTGACCATAAAACATAATAAAAATCATTCGAAACGTATATAATGAAGTTATAAATTCTCCTAAAATAGCAAATATCGTGAAACTTAAGTGTCCATGAATCATAGTACCAGAAAGAATTGCTTCTTTACTAAAAAAACCAGCTGTTAATAAAGGGAAAGCTGATAATGAAGATCCACCGATTAAGAAACATATATAAATTAATGGCATACTTTTTTTCAAGCCTCCCATTTTAAATATGTTTTGTTCATGATGACAGGCTAAAATTATTGATCCAGATGATAAAAATAGTAATGCTTTAAAAAATGCATGAGTCATTAAATGAAAAATTGCTGCATTCCATGCTTGCGCACCAAGTGCTAAAAACATATAACCAATTTGACTCATAGTAGAATAAGCTAATATACGTTTAATATTATTTTGTGTTAATGCAGAAAAACCTGCTAATAATAATGTCATAGTTCCAACTATAGCTACAATGTGAAGTATTTCTGGTGCCATTAGAAATAAACTATGAGTACGCGCGATGAGATAAACTCCAGCAGTTACCATAGTTGCTGCATGAATTAGTGCAGAAACTGGAGTTGGCCCTACCATGGCTTCTACCAACCAAGTTTGTAAAGGTAATTGCGCTGATTTACCAATTGCTCCAATGAGTAACATTAAAGTAGCTATAGTAATAGTAATATTACTTACTTCTAAATTTTTATGCGCTAATGTAATTATCTCAGGAATATCTAAAGATCCTAGTTCTTTATAAAAAATAAACAATGAAAAAATAAGAAAGATATCACCAATACGCGTTATTAAAAAAGCTTTTATTGCTGCAATACCATTAGATGGAATCTTGTAATAAAAACCAATTAACAAATAACTACATAACCCTACAATTTCCCATCCTAAGTACATTAATAGAAAATTTTTTGCAAGCACTAATATAATCATTCCAGCAACAAATAAATTAGTATAAGCAAAAAATCGTGAATAACCTTCTTCGCCACACATATACCAATAAGAAAAAATATGAATTAAAAAACTAACACCAATAATAATTGAAAGCATAGTAAGTGATAATCCATCAAGCATTAAGCTAATTTTAACATTAAGATTATCAACACTAATCCAGTTCCAAAAGTTTTGTTGGTATATTATTATACTAGTACGAGAAGATTGTTTTATAAAGAAATCTATTACTATATAGATTGTAAGTAATGCAGTAAGACCAATAGATCCTATACCAATCACTGAAGATAACTTATTAGAGTAACGATTTAAAGAAAAAGATAATAATAAAAAACTAATTAACGGTAATAAAATGGTGAAATATAACAAGTTCATTTTCGCATCTCGCTAAGGACATCAACATTTAAAGTATGATAATATCGATAGAGTTGTAACAATAATGCTAATCCAATAGCAGCTTCAGCTGCCGCTACACTAATAACTAAAACATACATGATTTGTCCATCTACTTGTTCCCAATAGCTACCTGCTATAACAAAAGAAAGAATTGCAGAGTTAATCATTATTTCTAAACTAACAAGCATAAAGAGAAAATTTCGACGAACTAAAAGACCAGTAAATCCAAGAATAAATAAAAGTGCTGATAAAATTAAACCATATTGTAGGGAGATCATTTTTTTTCTCTATGTTTTTCAGTAATTTTATTTTTCGTTAATAGGTATCTAAAAGTTTCTAAAGATTTATTTATACGACCTATATGACACGAAACTATCAAACCTCCTAGTAATAAAATTGAAGCTAGTTCAGTAACTAATAAGTAGTAACTAAATAAACTTATTCCAACTAATTTAGCATCTAATATCTTACCAGTAATATTTTTACTAGGCATCTTAAAAATTGAAATGATTAGTATTATAAATAATAATAAAGAAAGTAATCCTGGTCCAATCCATAAAGATAACTTAGTCCATACACGTTCTTGTTTTTCTAATATTTTACCTATATTTAACATCATTACAACAAAAACAAATAATACTGCAATTGCTCCGGAATAAATAATCACTTCTAGCGCTCCAGCAAAATAAGCACCAATAGAAAAAAAAATTCCAGATATCGCGAATAATACAACAATTAGATATAACAACGCATGCATAGGATTAGTGTGAGTAATGATACGAATCGTTCCAGCTATCGCTATTAATCCTAAGAGATAAAATACAATATCCATTCTGATTTAAAATCCTTATGGTAACAAAGTTTTTACATTAATTGGTTTATCTTCATTTTTAGCTTCACCTTTATCTTTTTCATTAATTGCCACACCAGTGACATGATAAAAATTATATTCTGGATATTTACCTGGACCTGAAATTAATAAATCTTCTTTTTCATATACTAAATCTTGGCGTTTAAATTCACTCATTTCAAAATCTGAAATTAATTGAATTGCAGCAGTTGGACATGCTTCTTCGCACAATCCACAAAATATGCATCTTGAAAAATTTATACGAAAATATTCAGAATACCAGCGACCGTCTTGTTGTTCTTTTTTTTGCAAAGAAATACAACTTACTGGACAAGCTACAGCACATAAATTACATGCAACACAACGTTCTTTTCCATCAGGATCACGTGTAAGAACAATACGACCTCGATATCTTGGTGGAATATAAACTGGTTTTTCTGGGTATAATTGAGTTTCTCGTTTAGAGAAAGCATGTAGTCCAATAATCCACATACTTCGAATTTGTGTACAAAAATCAACAATGAGTTGTATAAATATCATTCTTATATTTATCCTTTATTGATTATTTTTGAATAAAACAATTGCTGCAGTAACTAACAAATTCAACAATGTTAGAGGTAAACATATTCTCCATCCAAAAGACATAACTTGATCATACCTTGGACGGGGTAATGCAGCACGTATTAAAACAAAAATTGTTATAAAAAATATTATTTTCAATGAAAACCAGATAAATGGCGGTAATAGTGGACCCTGCCAACCTCCAAAGAACAAAGTTGCCATAAAAGCAGATGTAGTTATCATTCCAATATATTCACCTATAAAGAATAATCCAAATTTCATTCCAGAATATTCAATATGATATCCATCAGCTAATTCTTGTTCAGCTTCTGGTTGATCAAATGGGTGGCGATGACATATAGCTATAATAGAAATAAAAAAAGTTATAAAACCAAAAAACTGTGGAATCACATTCCAAATGTTTTTTTGTGCTTTAATAATTTCTAATATATTAAAAGATCCTGACTGTATAACTACCCCCATAATTGAAAGTCCAGTAAATACTTCATAACTCAAAGCTTGTGCAGAAGCTCGTATTGCACCTAATAACGCATATTTATTACCACTCGACCAACCAGCTAATAACACGGAATATACAGTTAAACTAGCCATCATGAGGAAAAATAAAATACCAATGTTAAGATTACATACTAACCAATTTGGACTAATTGGAATGATTACAAGGGTTAACAATAATGTACTGAAAGAAATTATTGGTGCTAATATAAATATTATTTTGTCAGAAAATTTTGGAACCCAATCTTCTTTAAAAAACATTTTTATCATATCAGCAATGAGTTGCATAGAACCGCCCCAACCAACACGATTCGGTCCATAACGATTTTGAAATAAAGCTAACAAACGACGTTCAAAAAAACTCATACATGCACCAAAAGTAATAGTTGCTAGTAAAATGATAATAGCTTTAAGAATGCTAATAAAAATAGTGATTATTGTAGGTGTAAACCAATTCATTGTTTTTCCTTTTTTAAATCATCAACTATTTTATTAATCAAAATAGGAGAAATACCTGGTAAACCAAGTGGCAAACCAATTTGTCCTGAAGATAAAGTAACACTTATACGAACAGGTAAACATAAATATTGCCCTTCATAGCTAAATTCCAGCATATTTCCAACTTTAACTTTCAGGTTAATTGCATCAATAGAGTTTATCATAATGTATGCTTTAGGCATACGCTGTTGAATAACAAGAGTACGTTGCGACATTTCATCACTACCAAATAAATGATAGTAAGGAGCAATACGCCAACGATGTTGTATTGGGTGAAATGCAGTTGGTATTTTAACAAAATAATTAAGATTAGATTTTCCTGTTTGAATTAGCCGTATTCCTGGATTTCCATAAAGTAAATTTCCTCCAATTTTTTTTTGAAACTTATTCCACGCTTGTTGTGAATTCCAACCTGGTGCCCAAGAAAATGGAATTTGCTGACGGTTAGAAAAAGGATTATTATTTCCTTCCATAGAAAAAGAAAACATAGTATCTTTATCTTCTGGTTGACAAGGCTCATGGACACTGATATTTGAACGTATAGCAGTACGACCGCTATAACGATGTGGAGAACGTGCTAACTTTTGTCCATAAATTCTAAAATTTGCGTTTGGCGCGGCATTAATAATTCCCTTGAGTTCTGGAAATTTTTTAGCACAAGAAGAAATTATATCATCTAATTTTCCCCAATCTAGTTTTCCTGTCTTATAGCTATAATGTAATGCATGCATCCAACGCCAACTTTCAATCATTAAGGTAATTTTATTTTTATTTGAATCATCATAATATGATGGCTCATATACCTGAAAAAAACGTTGAGCACGACCTTCTTGATTAACTACAGTTCCACTGCTTTCAGCAAAACTTGCTGATGATAAAATTAAATTAGCTTTTTTCATAATATCTGTTCGTTGATGATCAACAACAATAAGATTTTTAACTTTCATAAGCGCAGTATGAATTTTTTTTACAGACGCATGACGATAAAGATCATTTTCTATTACGATAGCAGTATCAGCAGTACCATTGGTTAATGTCTTTAGCGCTTGATCAAGCGACTTACCACCCATCATCGCTAAACCCATACTATTTACTGCGCTAACAGTAAATGTAATACCGACATTTACTCCACGACTTTTTAATGCCTTAGCAATGTTACTAGCAGCTTTAATTATGTCTTTACTTCCTGAGTGGCTACCAGTGATAATAAGTGGTTTTTTTGCATGAATAAGTGATTGAATAATAATATTTACTTTTTTGTATAAATGATGATCTAAATTGTTTACTGCTGGTGCGGATTGATCTATTTCATGCGCAATAGCAAAAGCAAAACGTGCTTGATCGTTTAACGGTGCATAATAATTCCATGTAGAAATATCATCTAAGCTTGTTTTATCTACATTAGTAATAAACAATGGATATTTATCATTTTGACCAACATGTTTTATAGCTTCGATTTGCCAGTGAGAAATATGTTGTAATTTAGCTGTAACTCGATTTTTTCTTTTTACAGCTTGACGTACTGATAAAGCAATTCGTGCTGCAGTTTGAGTAAGATCTTCTCCTAAAATTAAAATTGCGTCATAATTTTCAATTTCTCGCAAAGTTGGTGTATAAATTCCACTATTTTTTAAAATGTTTAAAATTAATGTCAAACATGATTGTTCAGACTCTGATAAACCCATATAATAATTTTCAGAACCAACTAATTCACGTAAAGCAAAATTACTTTCTAAACTAGCACGTGAAGAACCAATTCCAATAGTGTTTTTTGATGTTTGTAGAATACTTACTGCATGATTTAATGCTTCTTGATCTTTTAATGTATACCAACTGTTGTCTTGTAATAATTCTGGTTGACGAGGCCGATCTTGTCGATTTACATAACCATAACCAAATCGTCCGAGATCACATAAAAAATAATAATTTATATTGCCATGATAACGATTTTCAATTTTCTGAATTTTTCCATGCCGTTCACTTGGACTAATATTACAACCAATAGAGCATTGTTGACAGATACTAGGTGAGAACTGCATATCCCATTTACGGTTATAATTTTTAGAATGAGTTTTATCTGTAAAAACTCCAGTTGGGCATATTTCTATTAAATTACCAGAGAACTTATTTTTTAATATGCCATTTTTAATACGCCCAAAATAAATATTGTCATGCGCACCATACACTCCAAAATCTGTACCATCTGCATAATCTTTATAATAGCGTACACAACGATAACAAGTAATGCAACGATTCATTTCATGTGAGATGAATGGTCCTAATTCTTGATTAGTATGTGTGCGTTTTGTAAAATGATAACGACGAATATTATGTCCAGTCATTACAGTCATATCTTGCAAATGACATTGACCTCCTTCTTCACAAACTGGACAATCATGTGGATGATTAATCATTAAGCATTCAATAATATTTTTTCGAAATTCTTTAACTTCTTTATCATTAATAGAAATAAATATTCCATGAGATACTGGTGTCATGCAAGACATTACTAAACGACCATGTTTATCTTCTTCATTATCATATTTTTTTATTGCACATTGGCGACAAGCGCCAATACTACCTAGTGCTGGATGCCAGCAAAAATAAGGAATATTAAAGCCAAAAGAAAGACAAGTCTCTAATAGATTATCTGACTTTTCTGCATTATATTTTTTTCCTTCTATATAAATTATCGTCATAGTCAGTGTTCTTCCAAGTGACTGATCTTCTAACAAGTATTTTATTAAAAATTTTTAGTATATTAAAAAATAAATAAAGCTACTAATATTGATCAAATAGATTGTTTGATTATATATATTATTTCTTAAAATGTATTGTCTGTATTTTTAAGAAATATACCTTCTTCAAACTCTATACGAAAATATTTTATTGCACTTTGAAGTGGCGCTATAGCACCTGGCGCATGAGCACAAAAAGTTTTTCCAGGACCAAGAAATACACATAATTCTTCAAGTATTTCAATATCTCCTAGACGTCCTTGATGTTTTTCAAGTGATCGAAGAATTTTTACACTCCACGGTAACCCTTCACGACATGGTGTGCACCAACCACAAGATTCTCTAGAAAAAAATTCTTCTAGATTACGAACTAGTGATACTATACTAATTTCGTGATCTATTGCGATCGACAATGCAGTACCTAAACGACTGCCTGCTTTATTAAGTGTATTAAATTCCATAGGTAAATCAAGATGATGATCAATTAAAAATGCTGTTCCTGCTCCTCCTGGTTGCCAAGCTTTAAAACTTAGATTAGGTTTTAAACCACCTGCATAATCTTCTAAAATTTCACGTGCGGTAATACCAAACGGTACTTCCCAAACACCTGGATTATTTACTCGACCAGAAAATCCCATGAGTTTAGTTCCACTATCTTTGCTTTTGGATATATTGGTGTACCATGAAACTCCATTTTTTAAAATTCCAGGAACGTTACATAATGTTTCTACATTATTAATACAAGTTGGTTTTCCCCATGCTCCTATAGAAGCTGGAAATGGTGGCTTAAAACGTGGATTTGCACGATAACCTTCTAGTGAACTAATTAGAGCTGTTTCTTCACCGCAAATATATCGACCAGCTCCTGTATGAAGAATGAGTTCAAAATTAAAACCAGTACCAAAAATATTTTTTCCTAAAAATCCAGCATTTTTGGCTTCTAAAATAGCTCGACGTAAATATTTTGCTGCTTTTATATATTCTCCTCTTAAAAAGATATAACCTCGATAAGTCATAAGAGCAAAAGCAGAAATAAGCATACCTTCTATTAATAAATGAGGTAACGTTTCCATTAAAAATCGATCTTTATAAGTTCCAGGCTCCATTTCATCAGCATTACATAAAAGATAACGAATATTTATAGATATGTCTTTTGACATTAAACTCCATTTCAGTCCAGTAGAAAAACCAGCTCCACCTCGACCTTTTAATCCAGAATCTTTGATTATATTTACAATTTCAGTTGGTGTGAAATTTTTTAGAGCTTTTTCTGCACCAATATATCCATTTTGACTACGATATTCCTTTATCCATAAAGGTCTTTTATCATTTCGTATTCGCCAAGTAAGCGGATGTGTTTCTGGAGTACGTTTAATATCTTTAATCATTTATACTGCTCTAATAATATTTTAATATCTGCAGGTTTTAGTTGATTGTGAGTATCTTCATCTATCATTATAGATGGACTTTTATCACAGTTTCCTAAGCAGCAAGTTGGTAATAATGTAAAACGTTGATCAATAGTAGTTTGACCTGTTTTAATATTAAGTATTTTTTCAATAGTGACTTGAATACCTTCATAGCCAGTGATATAGCAAACAATGCTATCGCAATAACGAATTACGTGACGTCCTACTGGTTGACGAAATATTTGACTATAAAACGTAGCTATTTCTTCTATCTCACTAGCAGGAAGATGCAATATGTTAGCAACAGCTTCAATAGCATCATCAGGAACCCAACCATATCTTTTCTGAACAATTTTCAACGCTTCAATAGAAACAGCACGTGTATTTTCATATTTTTTTTTTTCTTTTTTAATTATATTATGTTCTTTTGTATTAAATTGAAATTTAGTAGTTGTGTTATAAGTTATTTTTATATTAATAGGATCAAAAATTGTATTAATAAAATTATTATTTTTTTTTTCATCCATAACTATCGATCCACGTCTGACATTACAAAATCAATACTTCCAAGGTAAACAATTAAATCAGAGAGTAAACTACCACGAATAACTGATGGAATTTGCTGTAGATGTGTAAAACTTGGCGTGCGTATTCTAGTGCGATAACTCATAGTACTACCATCACTAATAAGGTAATAACTATTTATTCCTTTAGTAGCTTCAATCATTTGAAATGCTTCATTAGCTGGTATAACAGGTCCCCAAGAAACTTGTAAAAAGTGAGTAATTAAGGTTTCAATATGTTTTAAAGTTCGTTCTTTTAATGGCGGTGTAGTAAGTGGATGATTAACTTTAAATGGTCCTGTTGGCATATTATTTAAACATTGATTAAGAATAAAAAGACTTTGTCGTAGTTCTTCTACTTTTAACATAACGCGAGTATAACAATCACTAGTTCCGTTACCAATTGGAATTTCAAAATCAAAGTTTTCATAACCAGAATAAGGGCGCCATTTTCTAACATCTAAATTAATTCCAGTAGCACGTAGTCCAGCGCCAGTAACGCCCCATTCTAATGCTTCTTTAGAATTATAGGATGCTATTCCTATAGAACGTTTTTTTAAAATACTATTGTTTAATGATGCTTTAACGTAATCATCTAAACGTTTTGGCATCCACTTCAAAAAACAACGTAATAATGAATCCCAACCAATTGGTAAGTCTTGTGCAACTCCACCAATACGAAACCATGCTGGATGCATCCGAGCACCAGTAATAGCTTCAATGAGATCATAAATTTTTTGACGATCAGTAAAAGCTAAAAAAACTGGAGTCATACATCCAACATCTTGAATAAAAGTGCTAATGTAAAGTAAATGACTATTAATTCGAAATAGTTCTGACATCATAATTCGGATAGTTTCGATGCGTGCTGATACTTGAATTCCAGCTAATTTTTCAACTGCTAAAATATAAGGCATTTCGTTTACACATCCACCGAGATATTCAATTCGATCAGTATATGGAATATAACTATGCCAAGATTGACGTTCTCCCATTTTTTCCGCACCTCTGTGATGATATCCGATATCAGGTACACAATCAATGATTTCTTCTCCATCTAATTGAAGAACAATGCGAAATGCTCCGTGCGATGATGGATGATTAGGGCCAAGATTAAGAAACATAAAATCTTCATTTTTATTTCCACGTTTCATTCCCCAATCTTCTGGTTTAAATGTTAATGCTTCCATTTCTAACTTTTCTTTTTGTTCAGTTAATACAAATGGATCAAACTCAGTTGCGCGGGCTGGATAATCTTTGCGTAATGGATGGCCTTTCCATGTTCTAGGCATTATAATTCTTGATAAATTCGGGTGGTTATTAAATATAATGCCAAACATTTCCCATGTTTCTCTTTCATACCAATTAGCATTTGAAAAAATATTAGTTGTTGTTGGAATATAAAGGTCTTTTTCAGATAGTGCTACTTTTAACATAATATCACGATTATGTTGAATAGAAATTAAATGATAAAAAACAGAAAAATCTGCTTCAGGTAGTCCATAACGATGAGTTCGAAAACGTTCATCTACTCCATGTAGATCAAATAACATAACATAATATTGTGGTTGTTTTTTTAAAAACGAAAGAATTATTAATAATTGTTCTCGTTTTATCCATATTACTGGCATACCTATTTTAGTTGATTGGATAATAAAAGCTTTTTGTCCAAAAACATTAAACATGTTGTTGATTATAGGATCATCAAGATGATCTTGAGTTTTCCAAGACGAAAAAACGTCATATGTTGTTAAATTAGTCATATTTTCATCACACTATCGAAATAATGTTATTTTATGTTTATTTATATATTGTATATTAAATGAATTTCTTAAATCTTATTAGGTGTGCGAAAGTGAGTGACTGAGATACGCATATTACGTTTTCGTTGTTTTTCAGATTCCAATTTAGCACGATATACACCTTGATCACCAGCGATCCAAGATAACGGTCGTCTTTCTTTTTCAATAGATTTTTGAAGTAACATTAATGCTTGCAAATAAGCTTCTGGTCTTGGTGGACACCCCGGAATATAAATATCTACTGGCAGAAATTTATCAACACCCTGAACCACAGAATAAATATCGTACATACCACCAGAGTTAGCACAAGCACCCATAGAGATTACCCATTTAGGTTCTAACATTTGATCATATAAACGCTGAATTACTGGAGCCATTTTAGTAAAACAAGTACCTGCTACTACCATAAGATCTGCTTGACGAGGTGAAGCTCTTAATACTTCTGAACCAAAACGTGCTACATCATGAACAGCCGTAAATGATGTTACCATTTCTACATAACAACAAGAAAGACCAAAATTATAAGGCCAAATAGAGTTTTTTCGTCCCCAATTTACTATATCATTTAATATACGTTTAAGTTTTCCCATATAAACGATGCGGTGAGCTTGTTGCTCTAATGGATCAGAAACAGATATTTTTTTTTGCAACGGATAGCGGTTGTTATTATTTTTTGTTTTGGTTAGTGTATAATTCATCTGAATATCTCATTTTAAAAATTAATTAATTTAATATAGTAATCAATTGGTATAGATGAGTGTAAATGTTAATAATGATAGTAAAATATTTTTATTTTATAAAATATACTTTTGTCCAATTTAAAACATGAATACGTGTTAAATATATTAAACTAGATATAAGAGTAAAAATAAAAACAGCAGCTTCAATAAAACCTATCCAACCAGTTTCTTTAACCGACACAGACCAACTATATAAATATAAAGATTCAACATCAAAAATTACAAAAAACATAGCAACTAAATAAAATTTAACTGATAAACGCATATTTGTCGTTCCAACTGAATTAATCCCAGATTCAAAAGGAATATGTTGAGCGAGTACTTTGCTTTTTCCTCCTAAAAAAAAAGAACTTAATAATATTAAGCTACAAAGTCCTATAGTTGTAAAAAAAAATAAAAAAAATGCCCAATATTGTTCAACATTATTACTGATTGATAACATATTTTATGTTTACTCATTTTAAAATAGCATTTATAATGCTGTTTTTATGCTCAAGATAATATAATCTCATATATTAAAAAAATAAGCGAAAAAAATAAATACATTTATTTTTTAACGTATGAAATCATTTCAATGTAAATTTTACCAAGACAATAAAGATATATACTATTGCAATTTAAAATTATTTAATGTTGTTTTAGACTTTATTATAATAAATTTCAACAATATTTAAATATTAGTATAACTTAATATTAATCTCACTATATGATTCTTATCTGATGAATTTAATATTATTTCAAATATTTTCTAGTATGTTTTTATATTTTTCTAGCATGTTTTTATATATTAAAAGATTTTTGAGATGAATATCTAATTAAATTAATTTGTTAAATGAAAAATATTAATTTTAATTGATATGTATTATCTTATAATAAGTAAAAATATTCTATAGTTTATAAAATATTAAAACAATAAAAAATATAATAGTAAAATTTAACTAATATTTTTATAGTGTTTTATATGATATAATATTTAAAATATTATCTCTAAGATTTATCATTTTCTTTATTTTAATATATTAAAAGTAATTTATTTATCTTTATTAAAAATATTAATAAATTTTTAAACAAATTTAATAAATAACAAAAAATGAATATTTAATCATGTTTTTTAAAGTTTTGTTATTTTGTGAATGTATATTAATGTTTTATTAAACAATTATTTAGTATTTCTTAGTATTTCTTTATTTTTTTAATAATTGTAATAATTTATTTACATATTAATTAAAATTATAATATTTGTGACTAATTTAATGTTTTTAACTATAATTTTTTTATTAAAAAAATTAAAATTAATAAGATAATAAATAAAATACTCTATAAAATATTAATTATTATTATAAAAATGTTTATATTTTAAAAGAAAATACTATAAGAATTTTCAAAGTTTAATAATAAAAATTAACAATTGTAATATTTAATTATTAAATTGTATTAATGTATAGATGTTTGAAATAAATTTTTTATTTCAAAATACATATTTAAATTGTTATAAAATATTCAATATAAAAAATTTTAACTCATTAATAACATTTATCTTAAAGAAATTTTTAAATTAAAATCAAAGATTAAAAACATATAATATGTCATTTGTTAAAATAAAAGAACTTAATATATATTAAAACATAGCATATCAATAATTATTATTTATGTTTTATTACATATTTATCTTTTAAAATAATATAATGTTATAAAATTTATTAGTTTTATATGTTTTAATGTATTTTCTATTCTATATTTTAATATTAATTTTATTATAATAATTTAAAATTTTTCAATTAACACAGTATCTTTAAAATTATTTCATGTTAATATTTTTTTAAATTTTTATAAATAATTAATATTATTTTAATATAATTAATTTTATTTTTTATAAGAATAATGAAATATTATCTATTTTTTTAAAAATTTTAAATATTAAATTAATATAAGATCAAAACTTAATTAATTTTATCATATTATTCATGATAAAAATTAATTAAGTTTAGATATTAAAATGATAAAATTTTTTTATAAATTTGTTTTTTTAAATATTATAAATATATTTTTAAACATAGTTCAAATTAATTTTTCTTTACATTTTTATCAATATTTCAATTTTATATACAATAAAATAAATATTATTTTAATATGTTATCTATTATATCTATAATATTAATAACTTTTATATTAAAAAATTTACACGATAAATTTTTTATTTTTTTTCTTATTAATTATTATTAACACGTAAAATATTTCAATGTTAATTTTATTTTATACTAACATATTAAAAATACTATTTTTATTTTTATTAATATTTTTATTTATTTTAAAAATATAATAAACGTGTAAATTATTTGATAAGTGTATTAAAACAAATTAAAAATAAAATATAGAAAAACAAAATATTTTTTAATTTTTAATACAAAATAAAAAAAATATTTATAATATATAATATAACAATTCATTTTTTATAAAATAAATAATAAATTATTTTTTAAAATGTAATTATTTTTAAATAAATTTATCATAAAAATTGTTACATCAGTATAAAAATTTATTATAAATAATATTAAATAGTTTTAAATTATTCTAATAACTTGAGTTAATATTAATAAAAATTATATATAATACATAATATAATAAATATATATGATATATAACATAAAATTTATCACTATTTTATTATATATTACATTGTTTAAAATATTTATTTCTATAAAAAATTATATAAAATAAGAGTTTATAAAACAAAATTTAGTTACATTTTATTAAAAAAATTTAGATTAAGTACAAATTTTTTAACTATTTATCAACACTATGAGTTTCTATTAGGATACTTCTATCCATACTACGACAAAAGAGTGCTTTAACTGAGGTCGTTAGATGAATTTCAAAACGTATAATACAAAAATTAAAATATTACTATTATCAACAATTATTATATTTCTTAATGGTTGTACTCATATTACATTAATGAATCCACAAGGGTATATTGCTATTCAGCAACGAATGTTAATTATTACTATTATTACATTAATGTTATTTATTGTAGTACCAGTCATATGTATGGCACTGTTTTTTACTTGGAAATATCGCGATACTAATCATCACATGAAATATTCTCCAGATTGGGAGCATTCAAATAAAATTGAAACAATAATTTGGATTGTTCCTATTATTATTATTGTTATTATTGGCTCTATTACTTGGAAAACAACTCATGAACTTGATCCATTTAAACCTATTTTAAACAATAAAAAACCGATAAATATACAAGTTATTGCACTTGATTGGAAATGGTTATTTATTTATCCAAAACAAGGTATCGCAACTGTTAATGAGTTAGTATTTCCAAAAAATATTCCAATTTTATTTAAAATTACTTCTAACTCTGTAATGAATTCGTTCTTTATTCCTCAATTAGGATCACAGATTTATGCTATGGCTGGTATGCAAAGTAAGCTTTATTTAATGAGTCAAAAAGAAGGAAGGTATGATGGTATTTCTAGTAGTTATAGTGGTTGTGGATTTTCTAATATGAAATTTACTACAATTGTTACTGCAACCGAATATGATTTTAATCAATGGATTATTAAGATAAAGAAATCATCTAATAATCTGAATACTGATAACGATTTTAAGGCATTAGCTTTACCAAGTAAAAAACATTCTATTATATATTTCTCTAACGTTAAAAAAAATTTATTTCAAGATACTATTTCTAAATTTATGAATAGTAAAAAAAAAGATGCATAACAAATTAACTATACATAAAACTTTACATACAAGAATATACATCTTTATAACAAAAAAAAGGAGTAGTTAATGTTAGGAAAATTAACATTTAATGCAATTCCATATCATGAACCAATTATTATGATTGCAATTTTTTTTATTATTATTAGTGGTTTATCGTTATTATCATTAATAACATATTTACGTAAATGGAAATGGTTATGGAAAGAATGGTTAACTTCAGTTGATCATAAAAAAATTGGTATCATGTATGTTATTGTTTCAATAGTTATGTTATTTCGAGGTTTTTCTGATGCTATTATGATGCGCGCACAACAAGCATTAACATCTTCTGGTAAACTCGGTTTTTTAACGCCTCATCATTATGACCAGATTTTTACAGCTCACGGTGTAATC
Source organism: Candidatus Ecksteinia adelgidicola (assembly GCA_020541345.1). GTDB lineage: Bacteria > Pseudomonadota > Gammaproteobacteria > Enterobacterales > Enterobacteriaceae > Ecksteinia > Ecksteinia adelgidicola. The sequence goes on from CP045239.1 coordinate 256,639, forward strand.
ATGATTTTTTTTATGGCGATGCCGTTTATAGTAGGTTTAATGAATATTATAATACCGTTACAAATCGGTGCTCGCGATGTTGCTTTTCCTTTTTTAAATTCTTTAAGTTTCTGGCTTTTTATAGTAGGTGTAATTTTAATTAATTTATCTTTAGGAATTGGTGAATTCGCGCAAACTGGTTGGTTAGCATATCCTCCTTTATCAGAAAAAAATTATAGCCCTGGTGTTGGAGTAGATTATTGGATTTGGAGTTTACAAATTTCCGGTTTAGGAACATTGCTTACTGGTATAAATTTATTTTCTACTATTATAAAAATGCGTGCTCCCGGTATGTTATTAATGAAGATGCCAGTTTTTACTTGGACGGCACTTTGTGCTAACATTTTAATTATTGTTTCTTTCCCTATTTTAACTGTTACTATTGCTTTTCTTACTTTAGATCGTTATTTCTCTACACATTTTTTCACTAATGATATGGGAGGTAACATGATGATGTATATTAATTTAATTTGGGCTTGGGGTCACCCAGAAGTATATATTCTTGCATTACCAGTATTTGGTATTTTTTCTGAAGTTACAGCAACTTTTTGCAGAAAACGTTTATTTGGTTATACTTCATTAGTTTGGGCAACAATTGCAATCACTGTATTATCATTTATTGTGTGGTTGCATCATTTTTTTACTATGGGATCTGGTGCAGATGTTAATGCTTTTTTTGGTATTGCCACTATGATTATTGCTGTACCAACTGGAGTCAAAATTTTTAATTGGTTATTTACTATGTATCAGGGTCGTATACAACTTAATTCTATCATGCTTTGGACTATTGGTTTTATTGTTACTTTTTCTTTAGGTGGTATGAGTGGAGTTTTGTTAGCAGTTCCAGGTGCAAACTTTGTATTACATAATAGTTTATTTTTAATTGCACATTTTCATAATGTAATTATTGGTGGTGTAGTTTTTGGATGTTTTGCCGGATTCACTTATTGGTTTCCTAAAATTTTTGGTTTTCGACTTAATGAACAATGGGGAATTCGTGCATTTTGGTTTTGGATAATTGGATTTTTTATTTCTTTTATGCCATTATATGTTTTAGGTTTAATGGGCATGACCCGTCGTCTTAGTCAAAACATTAATCCTGAATTTCATAGTTTACTTGTTATAGCAGCTTGTGGTGTAGGACTAATTTCTTTCGGTCTATTGTGTCAAATAATTCAAATTATTGTTAGCATTCGTGACCGTATGAATAATCTTGATTTAACAGGAGATCCGTGGGAAGGTCGTACGCTAGAATGGTCAATATCATCTCCACCACCATTTTATAATTTTTCAGTTATTCCAGAAATTCACAACCGTGATGCATTTTGGGATATGAAAATAAAAAATAAAACACATCAAAAATTTATAAAATATGACTCAATTCATATGCCGAAAAATACTTCTTCTGGAATAATTATTTCTTTTTTCGCTTTAATGTTTGGTTTTTCAATGGTATGGAATATTTGGTGGATAGCAATTATAAGTATAATAGGTATTATAATTACTTGGATTATTAGAATTTTTAATGAAGATATTAGTCATTATATAAAAAATAATGAAATTAAATATATTGAGAATCAATACTATAATAAAATAAATCAGGAGAAAAAATTATAACTAATGTCAAATAATGCTCTTTTAATTCCTAGTTCAATATATAAAAATAATAAACGTTGCATCACTATAAATCAGACAACAGTTTTTGGTTTTTGGATTTATTTAATGAGCGATTGTATTTTATTTTCATGTTTATTCGCAAGTTATGCAGTATTGTTTAGGGGAGTTGCGACCGGACCTACTGGAAAAGATATTTTCAATTTAAAATTCGTTTTTTCTCAAACGGTATTTCTATTATTTAGTTCTATTACTTATAGTATGGTAATGATTTCAACGAATAAAAATAACATTTATAATGCTATTAATTGGTTATTTCTTACTTTTTTATTTGGATTAGGGTTTATTATGATAGAAAGTTATGAATTTTATCATTTAATTATCAATAATTTTGGACCTTCTCGTAGTGCATTTTTATCTAGCTTTTTTTCACTTGTATTAACTCATAGTGTTCATGTATTAGTCGGCTTAATTTGGATTGTTATTATGATTATTCAAATAAACCGACGTGCTTTAACTTCGATTAATAAAACTCGTTTGATGTGTTTAAGTTTATTTTGGCATTTTTTAGATATAATTTGGATTTGTGTCTTTACAATCGTTTATCTTATAGGGGTTATGTTATGAGTTTTTTATGTAGCGATTTTTATAGCCGCGTTAATAACAATAGTATTCAGTCAAAGCTAGTTGGTTTTATTTTTTCAATTATTTTAACAATTATTCCATTTTTAATAGTAATAAAGAGAGTTTTTTCTGATACTATTGTTTTTTATTTAATTATTAGTATGGCAATAATTCAAATATTAATACATCTTATTTATTTTTTGAACATTAACACTTCATTAGAAAAACGTTGGGATCTAGCAGCATTAATATTTACTTCAATAATAATTAGTATAATACTTATTGGATCGTTATGGATTATGCATCACCTAAACATCAATATGAAAAACAATTAATAATAAAATGAAATATAGTAATGAATCAGTATTTTAAGATTATTAAACCAGGCATTGTTTTTGGTAATTTAATTTCTGTTATTGGAGGATTTTTTCTTGCTTCAAAAGGTAACGTTAATTATTTTTTGCTTTTTAAGATTCTATTAGGTGTATTTTTTATTATATCTTCTAGTTGTGTTTTTAATAATTATATTGATTTTGATATTGATGAAAAAATGGAAAGAACTAAAAATAGAGTATTAGTTAAAAAACTATTAACTCTAAAAGTTGCTTTAATGTATGCTATTTTTTTAGGTTTTTTGGGTCTATTTTTTTTATTTATCAATTTTAATATGTTAGTTATATGTTTGGCTATTGTAGGTTTTTTTATATATGTTGTTATGTACAGTCTTTGTCTAAAACGTTATTCAATATATGCTATTTTAATTGGTAGTTTATCTGGTGCTATTCCTCCAGTTATTGGATATTGTTCGGTAAGAAATAAATTTGATATTGGTTCATGCATTTTACTTGTTATTTTTATGTTATGGCAAGTACCACATTCGTATGCAATTGAAATTTTTCGATTAAAAGATTATAAAATAGCTAACATTCCAGTTTTACCTGCAATCAAAGGTATCGCTGTTACTAAAAAATATATTACTATTTACATTCTTTTGTTTATGTTAGCAGTATATTGGTTAAAGTTAAGTAATTATGTTGGTTATAAATATTTATGCGTTATGATGATAATAAATGTATGCTGGTTATATATGAGTTTAAAAAGACATAAAAGCAGTCATGACAATATTTGGGCACAAAAATTGTTTATTTTTTCTATTATTGTGATAATAATTTTAAATATTATGATATCAATTGATTATATTGCTATAGATTAATTTACAACAAATATTGTTTTCATATGAAATATTAATAATGTTATGTTAATAACAATATTAATATTAAATATACTATATATTAATAAAATATATAAATAATAAATTTAGTTTTAATATTATCATATTAATTTAATATTTTTCTATATTAAATGATATAAAAATCTTATTTAAGATATAAATAAACTATAAAATTAATTTTAAATGTAAGATTATTTTTATTATATTAAATTATTAATATATCATATAAATTATAATCAATATTTAGTATAATAAATGTATTATTCATTTGATATAATTAAATAAGCAACGTAAGAAAAGTTATAAGTTGTTTTCATAAATGTTTTATTATTTCAATTGTTCTTATTTTAATTTTTTAATAGAATATTTTATATATTATATATTGATTATTTATTTTTTAATATATTAAAATATTATTTATAATAATACATTATCTATTTTTTTTTACTATATAAAATATTAAAAATTATTTATGTAAAATATTGTATTAAAAAATAATATCGTATATTTTTCAATTGATGTTAAAAATAATAATTATTAGTAATGATATCAGTACTATAGTATAATTTAATAATTAATGTAATAAACTTGAATTTTATTTAGGTAAGAATAAAAATTAACAACAAAAATAAAAACTTACTATGTTTAAATTTATTAAATTATATTACTCAATTCGTTTTTTTTTATTATATAATCAAATAACGTATTTTAAGAATGTTTTAATATGATAAATCACAATATATTAACGTTTATAAAGAAGGTTATTATATAGTTTAAATCAATATAATAACAAATTTAAAAATACATAAATCTTATAGAAAATTAATTTATTAACACAAAATTTTTTACATATATTAAAAGTTTCTTAGTTTATAAAATTTTTTAATGCATGTACTTAAAAATTTTTAAAAATATAAAAGAAATATACTTTAATTTTTTTAATAATTTTAATAATATAATTAAATATAAAAACAATATATAATTTTAGTTAAATTACATTTTAAAACAAATTAATAATCTTTTATTAAAGTATATATTTTATTCATTTTACATTACTAAAATAATAGATTAAAATTAAAACAACTTTTATTTAAACAATATATTTTTCTATTGTAATGAATTACTCATTTATGACTAAAATAGTATACGATTAAACAATATTTATTTATACTTTAACATATTTTTAAAATTTATTATAACTAGAAGTTAGTACAACACGTTAATCGTAAGTTATAATTTAACGAGCAGTTATTAATTTTATTATGAAAAATAATTATTATGTTTTAATATTACATAAAAATTATTCATTAAATCTAAGTGTTGTTTAAAATTTAACTTTTATTTTTTTAAAAGACATAAAAAACATGTATAATCATTTTTCTTTTATATATTGATTTCACAATATATACATTACATAAAAATCTGTATATATTATCTTAATTTAGATAAAAATTTATGATGTAATATAAAATTATCATATTTAGTATAATTTTGATCACTAATAAAAATAAAAGTTATTTTTAATTAAAGTATATGATAATAATACTGATAATTATCGTTATATGTCTATTAAAAATATCATCTTGGTTTTAATGATAAAAAATATAATATATTAAGATATGTTTTTCAATATAAAAAACTTTTATTTGATAAGAAAATATATTTTATTTATTAATAATAGATACTCTTTCACTAAAAATAATAAAGATATCACATTTAGAGCATATAAAATTTATAATTATTAAAATTTTAAGTATGATATATAAAAATTTTTTGGTATTATAGTAATTATATTTTTTAACATTTATCACGAATTTCAAAAATTAAATGTATAAAAATTATGCTATTAATTAATAATAGTTAATTAATAGCCATAACATAATATACGCATATAATATGATTATATGAAAAAATTTTAAAAAGTAATAACGTATAAATATACATATTTTAAAATAATGAATAATAATATTTTTATTTTTATGATTATAATTTTGTTAAATATTATTCATATTTAATAACTTAAATATTGTTTTAATATATAAATATTTAATGTTTATATATAGTTTATATAATAAAGTTAAAAATAATGAAATTAAAAAACAAAAAATAATAAGTTTTCTAATTTTTATGTATTTTTAATGTCTTGTTTAAATCAAGGAGAATAAATGAGATTAAATTTAATTCCAGCTGGAAAAAATTTGCCAGAAGATATTTATGTTATTATTGAAATTCCATGTAATTCTAATCCTATTAAATATGAAATGGATAAAAATACTAACGTTTTATTCGTTGACCGATTTTTATCTACTACAATGTTTTATCCATGTAATTATGGTTATATTAATCATACACTTGCTTTAGACGGTGATCCTATTGATGTATTAGTTCCAACTCCATATCCTCTAAAGTCTGGGTCAGTTATTCGTTGTCGTTCTATTGGTATGTTAAGCATGATTGATGAATCTGGAAAAGATTCAAAAATTATTGCTGTTCCACATGGTCAGTTAACTACAGAATATGATGACGTTCACGACGTTCTTGATTTACCAAAATTATTACGTTCTCAAATTGTTCATTTTTTTGAGCATTATAAAGATTTAGAAAAAACAAAATGGATAACAGTAGAAGGTTGGGATAATGCTGCAGCAGCTCAATCTGAAATTATTATATCTTTTAACCGCGCCATTAAAAAATCATGTTAAGAATAAACAATAAACTTACAATATAATTTTTATAGTAAAAAATTATTTAACTTTTATAAGTTATTTTATTTATTTATATTATATTAAAATAAATTTTTTATAACTTACTTTATAAGTACTTTTAAATAAACATTTAAAATATAAAATATAAAAATATTTTCATTATGATAATTGAAAAATAATGTACACGAATAGTTTTGATATTTATACTGATAAAATCAATCAAAATAATATTTATATTTTAAATAAAACTATTTAGCTATTTATTAAAATTTTTTTTATAAAATGTCATAATAAAAAATGAAGTTTAATGTTTTTATGATATAATATTTTTCATATTAATTTAATAGTTATTTAATTAATTTAGTGATTTAATAATAAAATATTGAAATAATTAATATAGTAATATTAAAATAAATGCTATTAACGTAATAAGTTCGTATAATTAAATTTAACATATAAATTTAATAATATTTATATTTTATTTTCAAGTTAAATTCATTTAACTTGTTATGGATTATAAATCTGTGATCACAAAATTTTTTTATATGTTAAAAATAAAATAAATCACATTAAATAATACCGTATTATCATAAAATAAAAAGCACTATTAAGATTTAAAATAAATTCATAATAAATTATATACTTATAAGTATTTTTATTTTATCAGTTTTGAGTAAAATATTATATACAATGTACTATTTTAATTTTATTAAATAAAAAATACTTTTATAATAAGCGCATCTAAATAAAAAGATTTATAACAACAAGACAGTATTTCATATATTTAGATTAATAAACTACTTAAAAAGTATATCATATTTTCTTTGAAAAATATAAAATATCTTCATGTATAAAATAAGTACATCGTTTATATCTATAATTAATGTTTTAACAAACATTAATTTTGATACAAGAACATACGTTTTATTTACATAAATTTTAAATTATTTTATATATTTTTAAAATCAATAATAATTAAAATTATACTTTAATTCAACTGAATAAATATTCAACTATTTTATTAAAATTTAATTTTACTTTAATCATTCATTTTATCATATGTATAATTCTTTTTATTTGACGATTTGAAAAAAAATAAGTATTTTGTTTTAATAAAATTATTTTTATACTTTTCATTTTTTATATATAATTATATTTACGTAATGTAAAAGTAAGTATATTGATAATGTTTTATTGTAAGTTAAGATAGTTTTATATATAAAATTTTTAGTATATTTTTTTTTAGATTTTTTAAAATCTATTAATTTTTCTATTACTATAAAATTTTAAATTTATAATAAATATTTATTTTATTATTAAATTAATATTTTATCTTTAAAAGAACTTTATTTTAAAGAATTAATTTTATATAAAATATTAATATTATTATTTTTTACATTTATATATTAATATATTAAAATTTATTAATGTTTTTATTGAATATAAAAAATACAATGTCAATTTTATAGAATATTGTAATGAAAATATTAATATAATATATATAATAATAAAAAATTGTTTTATCATTGTAGTATAACATATATATTAATAAAAGTTATTAATAGAAAATAAGTAATAAATTAATTATCTTTAAATTAATATAAACAATTTTTGTATTTTTTTTTTTTTTTTTTTGATAAAATATTTAGTTATTTTTGTTAATATTAAAACAAAAAATAATTAATAAAACAAGAAAATGTTAATATAATTATAAAATTATAAAAAAAATTATAAATATTTTAATACATAATATTTTAATATAAATATAGTCTAACTATATTTTAGTTAAATTATAAATAAATTGAACTAATTTCATTTAACATATTATATTAAATAAATTTTTTATTTAAAATTAAATAATTTTTAATAAAACAAAATATTACCTTTATTTATATTATAAATTTATATTTTAAATTATGTATTTTATTTTTTTTAAAAATATAATTAATTTAATTTTTTATTTACTTCATAGTAAATAATAATTAACTATTAAATGATTTTTTACAAAATAATAACAAGTTAATTCTTTTTAAATAAATTATAAAATATATATAATATTAATAGTATTAGATATATATCATATCAATAGTATTAAATAATATATGTAGTTTTTAAAAATATTTATAATTAATACTTATCTTTTAATATTATATACAATAGTACAGATATATAATTTTAAAATAACTTTTAAAACTATAGAATATAGTTATCAATATTAATAAAATTTTAAAAAATTAAAAATAAATTATTTTAATTTTTAATAAATATATATTTATATATTTATTAACAAAGTTTTCAGTACTTGATAATATAATAATAAATTTATTGTTATAAATTCGAATACTTGATATTAACAGTCTATAAACTTTTAAATATTATAAAAAATAAATAGTTATTTCTAAATTAGAAATATGATATTTATATTTTATTTTAAAAAATTATAATTAATAAAAATTATTAAAAATTAATCATATTATTATGTATTCTTTTATATTATAAAATATTTATATATTTAATTTTAGACATTTTTGTTAAAGTTACAAATTTATTAAAGTTATAAAGTTATAAATAACAACAAACATAAAATATGTTAATAATTTATTATATGATATTTTTAAACATTAATTTAAAATAACTGCATTAATTAAACTTTATATTGAAATTAAAAATTAATTTTAATTAAAATAAAAATTTTTCTAAAATTGTATATACTAAAAGAAAGCATTTATTTTATAAAATTAAATGCCTTTTATATAATAAATCATGTTATGTTGAACTTTTGAAAATAATATTAATATTTTTAAATTATTTTTAATAAATTACATGAATAATAGAAGTTAATAAAAAATATAAAATATAATTTCTTAATAAGAATGGTTTTTTAATATAGTTTTTACTTATTGATATTACTAAGTACATTGTTATAAAAAAAATAAAAAAGTTTAAGTACTAAAATAAAAAATTCATTATAGATAAAAATATTTTTATAGAAATATTCTTTAATAAGAACTTGTATTTATAATATTTTATTAGTAATTTTTAAAATTTTTAATAATATTTTAAATTTATATTAAAATTTTTTAATAAAAATCTCATAAATTAAATTTTAATCACAAAAAATAAATATATTATTTTTAATATAAAAATAATATAAGTGTTATAAGTAATAAATTTAAAATGTAAAAATATGTTATATGTTTATTTTTCTTGTAATAATATTTATTAATTTTTTAAATTGTATTTTTTAATAAGAATAATTTTTTAATATCAAAATATTATTAGTATAATATATATATTAGTATAATATATGTATATTGTTAGTTTAATATATATTTCATATTTGATAAAATAAAATATAATATTTATTATATAACATAATAAAAGATATAATAAACCACTTAACTAATATACTATATTGATTAATAAATTAAATTTTAATATATGATTTTAATTTATAAAAAACATCTAAATATTTTATATTTAAAATTATTATTTTGTAAATTAAAAAGAATTTTTTAAATTAAAAATTAATGACATTGATTAATATTTTTACATAATTATATAATATGTGTTTATATCATTAATACATATTTATATAATTTAAAATTTTAATTAAAATAAATTTATTCAAAAAAAAACAAATTTTTATTTTATTATATTTATGAAAACTGAGTTTATCATGTTTTAATTTCTTTAAAACATACATTATAATTTTATATTTTACATTTCATAAAATAAATTTTTATATTTCATAAAATGAATATAATAATTTTTATTCAATATTATATAATTTTTTTATTTCTAAATTTTTATTATTTTATATTTTCAAATAATAAATTTATACTCGTATAACATATTTATATTATTAATATTTTTATTTAATATTTTAATAAATATTAAAGAATGATAAAATTGTTATAAAAATTATTCATGTTATTATTAAATATAAACATTATATTTAATATGTTTTAAAAGAAGTATAACTGAAATTTTATCATTTTTTTTACACAATTTTTTATTATAATTACTTAATAATATTTTTATGTTAAAAATGATGAAATAAAATTATATCTTAATATTAAAAATAATATATGTTAATATAAAATTTTTAAATATCTTAATAATAAAATTAAAAATAATAATGTATCTTAATACTTTAATAATCTTTAATAATTATATTAATAATAATGTATAATTTTTTTAAAATACTGATTAAAACATATTAATTAATATTGTGTTTGATATAATAATAATTTAGTTTAATAGAACAAAATTTTATAATAAATAAAAATAATTATTTGTTTAATAATAAAATTTATAATTTTAAAATACAATATATTTATAAAATATATTGATTAATTTTAAGAATTGTAATAATATTTAAATTATATTTTTGTTTAACATTTTTTTAAAAGTTTATTTATATAAAAAATATAAATTTTAATTGAAAAGTTATAATTACTATATTATGTTTTATTAATTCTATTGTAATTTTTAATAAATATCTTACTAAAAAAATTATTATTTCTCAAAGTTATTACTAAATATACGGTATTTTTTTATTTAAATTTACAACGTAAAAATTTCATTATACATTAGTTTTAAAAAATTATTAATTTTCCTAATAAATTTCATGATATACAATATTAATAACGATACTCGAAATTTTAAAAATATTTTGTTTTTTAAATTTTTAAGATTCTAGTATTCATTAAGTTTTTAATAAATTTTTTATATTTATTAATATATGAAGAGTATATTTTTTATTTATCAGTATAAAAAATTAAATAAGATTATAAAAAAATATACATATTTTCTTATTAATAAAACCTCACTATATTATAAATATATACAATATAAAAATTTTATCGATATATTCTTAGTGTTATAAAATTTATAATTATTTATAAAAATATATTTTTATAAATAAATATTATTAATTTATATCAAGTAAATAAAATCAATTATACAATTTTTTCATAAAAATATATTAACATAGAAATAAAAAGATACGTTTTTTTATTTTTTTATTCAGCATTATTTTACTATTTTTTACATATGACAATTTTTTACACATATGAAAGTTAATTTTTTAAATAATTAATTTAATTATAAATTATTTATATAAATATAAAAAATATATTATTATTTTTTTATAATAAAATCCATTTTTTATAACAAAAAAATATATTATTAATTCATCTAATATTTTTATTAATAAATATTTTATTAAATTAAATTTTTAATTATTTTAACTAAAATTAAATTTTTGTTATGAATAAAAAAATAGAAAAAAATATTTTTACATTTCTTTTAAAATAATAATATATATTTTATCAGTACTATTATATATTCGTAATGTGAAAATAGTTTTCTAAAACATGTAATGTTATTTTACATAAGATATAATAATAACTCTAGATATATTTTAATTGTCAGAAGTTAATTGTTATATAAAATTATAATTATAAAGTTTAATAGAAAAATACAAAAATAGAAAAATATAAAAATTTCATAATAATGTTATCTTTAAAGTAAATAATACAATTATTGTAGAATATATAATAAAAATATAAAATTTTTCTTCATAAAAAATAAAATATTTTATTCATGATATCAATAATTAATTCTAAATAAAGCATGAGTAAAATTTTTTCAGTAAAATTAATACTCTGATTTACAACATAATTATATTTTTATTATTTTTAATATAAAAATAACAATATTTTACTATAATAGTAAAATAATTTTAATGTTAATATTATTAACTTATAAGGTCAAATGATATGTATGAAACCTTTTATTATTGATAAATTAGAAGAATTACAAGAAAGATATGAAGATGTTCAGATACTTCTTAATAATACTAATATTATGAATAACCAAAATTCTTTTTTTTCATTATCACGAGAATACTCTCAATTATCTAACATTAGTTATTATTTTTTAAAATGGCGTCAAGCAAAAAAAGATTTAGTAAAAACTGAAATGATGTTAAATGATTTAGAAATACGTGAAATAGTAAAAGAAGAAATTAAAGAACTAAAAATAATAATAAAAACATTAGAAAAACAATTAAAATTGTTACTTTTACCAAAAGATATTAATGACAATCGTAATTGTTTTTTAGAAATCCGCGCTGGAACTGGCGGAGATGAAGCGGCAATTTTTGCAGGTGATTTATTTCGTATGTATGCTCGTTATTCAGAACATCGTCAATGGAATGTTGAAATAATTAGTTTTCATGAAGGAGAAAAAGGCGGTTATAAAGAAATAATTTCTAAAATTTCTGGTAATAATGTTTATTCAAAGTTAAAATTTGAGTGTGGAGGACATCGAGTTCAGCGAATGCCAGCCACTGATTCTCAAGGTCGAATTCATACGTCTACTTGTACTATAGCAGTGATACCAGAAGTTCAAGAAACTGAGATGCCAAATATAATCGCTAGTGATCTTAAAATTGATACTTTTCGATCTTCTGGTGCTGGTGGTCAACATGTCAATACTACTGATTCGGCAATTCGTATTACTCACATACCTACTGGCATTATTTCAGAATGTCAAGAAGAGCGTTCACAACACAAAAACAAAGCAAAAGCAATATCTGTATTGTTATCTCGAATTCATGCATCAAAGATTGCTAAACGTCAACAAGAAGAAACACTAGTTCGTAGAAATTTATTAGGAAGCGGCGATCGTTCTGATCGTAAAAGAACTTATAACTTTCCGAAACATCGAGTTACTGATCATCGTATTAATTTAACAGTATATTGTCTTGACGAGATTATGTCAGGAAATTTAGATATTCTTATTAAACCAATTATACAAGAATATCATACTGATCAACTTGCTATTTTAACTGATAAGGAAAAATAATGAACTATTATTATTGGTTACAAATCGCTAATACGCTTTTAGTATATAGTAATAGTCCACGACGTGACGTAGAAATTTTATTAAGCTTCGTTACTAATCGAACAAGAACTTTTATTTTGTCATTTCCTGAAACTTTATTAACACAACAAGAGAAAAAAAAATTAGAAATACTAGTAAATCGACGTAAAAAAGGTGAACCAATAGCTTATTTAATTGGTCAACGTGAATTTTGGTCTTTGCCATTGTCAATTTCTTGTTTTGCTTTTATTCCTCGTCCAGATACTGAATGCTTAGTTTCATTAGCTTTAGAACATTTGCAGTTTCGGCCTTCTCATCTTTTAGATCTTGGAACTGGTGCAGGCTCTATTGCATTAGCATTAGCAACTGAACGATCAGATTGTATAATTACTGCTGTTGACATCAAATCTAATGTTTTAGCGTTAGCAAGTTATAATGCAAAAAAATTAAAAATTAATAATGTACGCTTTTTACAAAGCGATTGGTTTAAATCATTAACTAATCAACGTTTTGAATTAATTGTAAGTAATCCTCCTTACATTAATAAAAATGATATTTGTTTAACACACAGCGATTTGCGTTTTGAGCCTCGTTGTTCATTAATATCCTTACAAAAAGGATTAGCAGATTTATATACTATTATAAATCAAGCACCTCAATATTTAAATTCGAAAAGTTGGTTGTTATTAGAACATGGTTGGAAACAAAGTAAAAATGTACGTGCTTTTTTTAAGAATGCTGGATTTGTTTCTATTGCTACTTATTGTGATTATGGAGATAATGAACGAGTTACTATTGGTCAATGGTATATATAGTGATTATAAAAATATTATAACTAAAGTTTTAATTAAAAAAATACACTATCATAGATTGTTAATCATTTAAAAAAATACTTTTATATTATAAAAACATGTTCTATTTGTCTTTGTTAAAATAAAACTTGTTAGTTAATCATTATTAAAATAAAAAAATAAATAAGTTAATTAAATAACAAATCTGAAAAAACTATATATTAATAATAAAAATAATATAAAATTATGAAAAAATATTTCATATAACATTTGTTATATTAAATATGTAATTTATTTAAAATATAAATGTATTAAAAAAAACTAAAATATTTTTTTTAATAATATCACTATATTACAATTAGTATAGAAAAATTAAGAGTAATTTTTCTATAAATTTTAATTATTGTTGAATCCAATAATTACTAAATTCAATAAAAATATATTTAATATAAATTTTATTATATAAATAATCTATTTTAATAAATAATAATTCATAATTATATCAATATTTTTTTATATGAATAAATATATGTTAGAAACAATTTTATAAAAATAAAAGTAAAGTAATTTTATAATGTTATATATATATTATCTTAAAGAACATCTCATATTAATATATTAATCATTAAATAAAATTTATTATTTTATTTTAAAATATTAATTTAAATAGTGTTTAATATAGTTGAATTATCTATTTATAATGCATTAACTATATTGCATAAATTATTTATTTAAATAATACTATACTTTATAATATTTATAATATATTTTATGATTTAAATAAAATATGTTAAATTTTTTATAAAAGATGATAAATATAACTTAATTAATATAAAAAAATTAGTGATATGAATCATAATACTATTTTTATTTTTTTATTTAAAAATGTCACACATTAATTTATAAATAAAAAATATCATCTTTCATTAAATATTGAATGTTTTGTAAAACAATGTATATAATTATTTATATATAATTTTATAGATTACATTTATTATTCATATAACAATTTTATAAATATATCTTATATTTTTTATACATTAAAAAGAGATATATATTTTATTATAAATATATATTTTATTATAAATTTTACAATACGTTTTAGCATTTTAATATACTAAATATATATTCAAAATATATTATCAATAATATATATATGATATTTTTATAATATTTTTTAAAATTAATGAAATTAGTAATATTATATATATATATTAAATATATTAGGGTCTTTTCTTAAAAAAATAAAGTTATTAAATTAATTTATTATAAATATATTAAAATTTCGTTTTTATAAGAACAAATTTTTTTCACAGAATATACATATCTTTTAAAGAGTTATAAACGAAATATAGTTTTTTAACTATTCAAGATGTATAATAAAATTTTTATAAAGTTGTGCATCGCATAAAAAAATTGATAACATTTCTAATTTTGGCCAAATAGATGCTTCATAATTCTTTTTTAAGATTAATTCAATATTAGTTAAGTATTGTATCGCTTGTCGTATATGATTCATAGATAAACGTTGTATTGCTTTGAGTAATAATTGATTATGACTAGAATAATAAATTTTATATTGATTAAAAATATTACTTAAAGGAAACAATGATTTATAACGTAATAAAATGACTAACAATAGTTCACGTTGCAAAGCACGTACTAAAATGACAGGTTCAATATTTTCTTTTTTTAAATATTTTAAAATTCGCCATGTTCGTTTACTATTTCCAGAAAGAATACTTGAAGTCCAATGAAATGGCTTAAAATGACAAGAATTGTTTACTATTTTTTTGACACGAGATAATGTAAGCTGATTGTCAGGATATAATAGTGATAACTTTTCTAGAGTTTGAGATAGTGCTAAAAGATTGCCTTCATAACAATAACATAATAATTGATTTGCAGTATTTTCTAAGTTTAAATGCATATTTTTAGCACGTTTATCCACCCATCGTGGTAATTGATTATGTTCTGGGGATTGACAATTAACATAAACAGATTGAGAACTAAAATTTTTAAACCAAATACTATTTTTTTGAATTTTTGTTAAAAATGGTCCACTAAATATTAATAAGACGTCATTATGAAATAATGTAGACAACTTAAGAAGTTTAGAACTAATTTTTAAAGTAAAACTTTTTTCTGAAAACATAAATAATAATGTTTGACGATGAGAAAATAAATTTATCTCTTGAAATATATCAAATATTTTTTCCCAATTAGTATACATATCGAGTAATATTTTATGATGCTTAGTAAATTTTTGCTTTTGTGAAACTTTTTGGATTATATCATAACTTTCCTGTAAAATTATTGGTTCATTACCAATTAAAAAATAACAAGTATAGTTTTTTTTTTGAAGTTTTTTAAAAAGCTGTTCTGGATAAAGATATATCATATTAAAATATTAATAATTTCCTATTTTTTTAATATTTATTAGTTGTTTTTTTATAATTTCATTTTTTATGTTCTTAGAGAGAAACTGATTAAAAATTTTTATAGCTTCTTTTAACATTTTTTAATAAATGTTTTTTTATTTAGAACACTTATCGAATAGTATTGTAAGATTATTAAAATAATCTAAATATATTATTTAATAAGCGATATAAAACATAATTATGAAATATTAATTAAGTTTTTACAATTAGTATTACTTTATGTCTAGTAATTTTATTATTTTTAGTAATTTTATTATTTTTGAAGTTAATACAGTACTTTTATTTTATTTTATAATAATGCTTAAACCTAAAGAAAAGTATTACAATCTTATTTTATTGTAAATCATAATAATTTTATATATATTAAATTATTATTCAAAATATATTATTAGTTTATAACATTATAAACCTTTTATTGAAGAGTTTATATTTTATTGATAATATTAATAGATTTATTTAAATAAAACACAACTATTAACTAATGAAATATAATTAATTATAATTTGAATATAATAATGTATTATTATTGTTACATAAATTTTTTTACACTAACTCTGTAACTAAATTAATTAATTTTCCTGGAACATAAATTATTTTACGGATAGTCATCCCTTGAAGTTTTTTTAATACTAAACGTTCTTTTATAGCTAGTTTATAAATTTGTTCTTTTGTGTTGTGAGCTGGAACTATTATTTTTGAACGTAATTTTCCGTTGATCTGTATTACGATTAATCGATTGTTATCTACTATAGCTTGATTATCAAAAATTGGCCAAGGTGCAGTATCAACATCTCCTTGACCACCTAAAATTTTCCATAACGAAAAACTTATATGCGGAGTAAACGGAGAAAGCATACGAATAACAGCGAGTAATGCTTCTTGTAATAAAGCACGATCTTGTTCAGTATTTTGTGATGCAGATGTTAATTGATTCATTAATTTCATAATAGCAGCAATCGCAGTATTAAACGTTTGTCTATGGCCAATATCATGAGTGACTTTTTTAATAGTTTGATGAAGATAACAGCGCAACGTTTTTTGAGTTTTATTTAACAAATTTTTTTCTAATGATTGTGTAGTACCTTTTAAAATATGATTATAAGTTAATTTCCACAAACGTTTTAGAAAACGATAAGCGCCTTCTATACCAGATTCTTTCCATTCTAGTTTCATGTCCACTGGTGCAGTAAACATTATAAATAAACGTAGAGTATCTGCTCCATATTTTTTAATAATATCTTTTGGAATAATGCCATTGTTTCTTGATTTTGACATCTTACTCATACCAGCGTGTATTAGTGTTCGTCCTTTTTTATCACTAGCTTTTAAAATAATACCTTTTTTATTTTTTATAATAGTAACTTCTGATAAAGAGACCCAGACACGTTCATTTTTGCTATTAATATAATAAAAAGAATCAGATAAAACCATACCTTGACATAATAAATTTTTAGCTGGTTCATCTGATACGACTAATCCCATATCTCGCATTAATTTGTGAAAAAAACGAAAGTACATTAAATGCATAATAGCATGTTCAATTCCACCAATATATTGATCAATAGGTAACCAATAATTAGCTATCTTTGAATCTAACATACCTTTAATATACTCTGGACAAGTATAACGTGCATAATACCAAGATGATTCGATAAATGTATCGAAAGTATCAGTTTCTCTAAAAGCTAACTGGCCATTAATATAAGTTTTTATCCAATGATTATCTATTTTGATTAAGTTATTTGTTCTTTTTTTTAAAATAGACTGTGGTAAAGTGACTGGTAACGTTTCCTCTGGTATTGGTACTATTTTACCATTTTCTAATGTTGCCATTGGAATTGGTGCTCCCCAATAACGTTGACGAGAAATGCACCAATCTCGTAGACGATAGTTAATTACATGCTTTGCAATACCACGTTTTATTAACGTTTTAGTAATTGCATTAAAACCTGCTTGATTTTCCAAACCATCAAATATATCTGAATTAAATAATATGCCTTTTTGAAGCATTGGTCTAGTATATATTTCTGGCTTACTGCCATTATTATTTAACAGAACTGCTTTGATTGGTAAATGGTAGTAAATAGCAAATTCCCAATCACGTTGATCATGTGCCGGAATCGCCATTATTGCACCTGTTCCATGATCCATTAATACAAAATTAGCAATCCATATCGGTAATTTTGTATTATTAATTGGATGAATTGCAAATAAACCAGTTGCTATTCCTTTTTTTTTTGTTGTCTCTATTTCAACTTCTGAAACTTGATTATTGCAATATAATTTAACAAATGTAGCTAATTTTGTATTATTTAATATACATTTTTTTGCTAATGGGTGAGTTGCAGCTATAGCTATATAAGTACCTCCCATAAAAATATCTAATCGAGTAGTATAAATTATTATTTTTTCATCGTAATCAACAATATTAAAAGTAATATTATAGCCAGTAGAATATCCAATCCAATTACGTTGCATGGTTTTTACTTTTTCAGGCCATCCTTTTAATGTGTCTAAATCATTAAGTAATTGATGAGCATAATTAGTAATCTTGATAAACCATTGTAAGATATTTTTTTTCTCAATTTTAGTATTGCATCGCCAGCAATGACCTTCAATAACCTGTTCATTTGCTAAAACAGTTAAATCATAAGGACACCAGTTAACTGCTGAAATTTTTTTATATGCTAATCCTTTTTTGTAAAGTTTAATAAAAAACCATTGCTCCCAACGATAATATTCTTGACTACAAGTTGTAATTTCACGATCCCAATCATAACTATATCCTAATGATTTTAGTGTTTTTTTCATAGATTGAATGTTATGATAAGTCCATGAAACTGGATCAGTATTATTTTTTATAGCTGCATTTTCTGCTGGTAATCCAAATGCGTCCCATCCTATAGGATGTAATACATTTTTTCCTAACATACGATTATAACGTGCAATCACATCACCTATCGTATAATTACGAATATGCCCCATATGTAATTGACCAGAAGGATATGGCATCATAGATAGACAATAATATTTTTCTTTGTTAAAATCTTCAGTTACTTTAAAGGTTTTTTTTTCTTTCCAATGACGTTGTACACTAGATTCTATATTTTTTGGATTAAATTTTTCATGCATGGTAATAAATAATCCTGTAATTAAATTATTATAATAGTAAAATATTATACAATTTTATATATACATGATAAATATAATGTAATAAAATAAGTGAAAATGTAATAAATATGTCATTTTAACAGCAATAATTAAGGTAAAAATTAATTGTAATATATTTTTTTATATTTTAACAAACACTTAATAATTAAAACCTTTTTTTATAATTTATAGAGAATTATATATTTCATTATTAAAAGTTTTTATACAAAATAATAAAATATTATTTTAATTTTATAGTCGATATAATCAAAATAATTTAGTGTAACAAAATATTGTGTTAATAATAAAATTATTTTTAAATAAATGAATCTTAAGGTTAATAAATATTAATATAAAAACTTTTTTATCACATTACAATAAAAAATTACTTATTTATATTCAGATTAATTTTAAAATTTTTATTTACATAATAAATAATTTTTATATATTTTAATGTATTTATTTAAATGTTGTTTATGTAAATTTTTATCTAAAGTAGTAATTTTGTTTTATTTTAATGTATGAAAATTAACATGAAAAATATAATATCTGTTTTTTTAAACATATAATGTACATAAATACGTCTTATTTTTTATTATAAATAAAAACAATGCAATAAATAATATTAATAATAATTTCTACTTTAAATTATTAACAGTGCAATTTTAATATTTTTTAAATAATAATAAAAATATTGACAGTATTTTGTATTATTTTATGTGATAATGAAATTTTAGTAATTAATCAATATAAAACATTATATTTATCAATAATAAAATTATATAAAGAATATTTTTACTCATATTTTAGCGTAAGCAATATGTTTAATTAATTCTTAGTAAACAATAATGTTTTTGTTATAATAAAAGTGTTGTTATGTTATGTTATGTTTTGTTATAATTTTAATAATTAATAATAAAGTTTTTTTTAAAAGAACGTAATATTATTTATTCAGTCATTCATAATTGTAGTATTTAATTTAAGAACAATCACTTAACATAGTTTCTAATAAAATAAAAATGTTTTACTATTTCTTTATTTTTTTTATTATATGAAATTAGAAAAAGCATCTATATATAGAAACTTATATAATATGATTTTTTAATGTTAATATATCTTTATCTTAATAAAAACAAATGAAATCAATTTATTTTTTATAAAAAAATATAATATATCAACTATTTTATTAAAAATGAATACTAATACTATTTCATTAAAACTAATACTATTTCATTAAAAATGAATACTAATTAGTATTCATTTGATAATTTATTGTTTTCATGGTTACAGTAATTTTATTTAGATTATATACGTAATAACATTGTGACAATATATTATTGACTATAATTTTTTAAATTAAACACTTTTTTATGTTTTTTTTACTAATATTTAAAATATTAATAATTGTCAAAAATAATATAATCTATTTTTTATAAATTATAACAAATTTTATTAAATATTCAATAGTAAAAGTACTAGTATTATTATACAATTACTTAAAAACAGAACACTTAATTTTTATATATTATATAATTTGTATATATTATAATAAAGTTTTTTAATAATTTCTTAAATAATATAATAGTTATAATTTTATATGTAAATTATTAATTTTTAAATTAGTATTTTTTTTAAAATTTTAAGACAAAAAATTACTTTTATATTATTTTAATAAAAATTCAGAAAAACATGTTCATATAAACATAAATAAAATAATTTATTGATATAATATCAATTATTAATTACAATTTTTATTTATATTTTATATTTTCACGTAATAAAATGTAAATTATAATTAACTATTAATAATTATTAATAATATTAATAGTAAAGATTTATTCCGTAGAGATATTGTAACTTTTTTATTTTTTTTAAAATATGATCGTTTATAATAAGTATGATTAATAAATTTAAAGTTAAATTTTTTATTTGAATACTAATTGTTTGACTGTTGTTGATTCTTGACTATAATGTTTGAATATTTACTATAATGTTATTAAAATTATACAATATACAGTTTTAATATATGTCTTATTCAGTTTTAATATATAACTTATTCAAGGAAGTTTTAAATGTATTTTTTTTATAAAAATATAGTTGAAATTTTATTGAATTATATTTTTATTCTTTTTTATGTAAAAACAAAAATTTATTCGTGAAAAAAACACATTTAAATTTTTGAAATAAATATAATTTTAGAATTAAAAACAATATTAGAATTAAAAACATTATGAAAAAATAACATATATTAAGTTTTTTTAAATAAAATTAATGGATCTTGTTAACTATTATTTTGCTATTACAAAATTTGTTTCGGCTGCTTCTTTCCAGATCTGACCGGTTTTCCAAGCTTAGAAAAGCAAAAAAAAGCTAAATCAAGACCCATAAATATCTTTATTTGTTATAGTATATCTACTATTAAATAATTTTTCAAGAAAATAATTGTGATTTTTTATACTTTAATATAAAATTTTAAACAAGTATGTTTTTTTTAAAATAAAATACAAGATATATTATAAGATATAAACTTTCATATAAATATAAACTTTTAAATGAAATTTAATTTTTTATTTTCTTTTTGTTTTACTATACATTAACTTTGTTTTACTATACATTAACTTTGTTTTACTATACATTAACTATTTACTAACTATTTACTGTACACTAACTAATAAAATATTAATTATCATTTCTCAAATAATACAACGTATAAATGATTTTTAACTTGTATGAAATAATTAAGAACAATTTAAAAAGTATTTTATTTAAAAAAAAATAATATATTTATTTTAATATCATTAATAAAAATTTTTTATATGAAAATTATAAAATACATATGTAAAAAATAGTTGATTAACTTATATTATAAAAATTTTTAATACTACTTATACAGTATACTTTAGTATACTTAAATATACTTCAGTATACTTATATAGTATACTTAAAATTAAGTTTAAAATTAAAAACTGATATTTATATATTTTTTAATAAAATTAAATAACATTAAATAAAATTATTAATTTAATAAATTATAGTACATATTTTATTGAAAATAAATTATTGTTATTTTACTAAACATTTAGTATAATATTTTATATTGTATGTAAAAATAAAAATTATACATATAAGCAACAAATATATTATAATATTAAACAGTTAGTTCATTACAACATATTGAAAATTATTTTTTTATAATTTTTCTTTTTCATTAAAAGATTAGTTTTAAATTAACATTACATCATATATATTTATATATGTTTAAAATATTTTTTAAAATTTCTTATAAAAATAAAAAATTATTTATAATATATTTAATTATGTTTAATATTTTTATTTGCAAGTACTTACGTTTTCTTATGAAAGTAAAATCTAAATATTTATGTTTTTTTAAAAATAAAAATAAAATTAATGTAGTTGGTTTAATAATTAATATTAAAAATGAAAAATCAATATTTTAATGCATAATATCACACATTTAGATATTAAAATTAACAAATTATCTTTTATATTACAATTACGATAACAAACAATATTACAATTATAATAACAAAAAACTTATATATTTATACTTATAAATGTTAAAAAAGTGTTTTATTTGTAACATGTTATTCAATAATAACATAATCAATAATAATTAAAAAAATAATGTTATAATAAATATTATATATAACTTTTTAATGTTTTATTAATTTAAATAATTTTAACATTTTAAAAACTAAACACAATTAAAAACTAAATAAAAAAATATAAAGAACAATTATATACATTATGTAATAATATACTTTAATAATATATTTTTAAACACTTTGTCATTTATCTTTAAAGATAAATTATAATAAAATAAGTATTTTATTAATACTAATTTGATTTATAATATATAATAAAAAATTTTTAATGCCGGCTTAGCTCAATTTGGTAGAGCAACTGACTTGTAATCAGTAGGTTACCAGTTCAATTCCGGTAGCCGGCATCATTTTAAAATTAAAAAAAATAAAAAATTTGGTGGAGTTCCCGAGTGGTTAAAGGGAGCAGACTGTAAATCTGTCGTCATAGACTTCGAAGGTTCGAATCCTTCCTCCACCATCAAAAAATAAAAAAGATGGTTTAGAAGTTTAAAAAAGTTAAAAAAATATTAAATTATTTTCTTATATATTATATTAATTTAAAGAAAATATACTTTTTCATTAATTTATATAAATAATAAAAAACTAATACACTAACAAAAAATATTAAATTAATAAATGTATATTGAAAATAATTATATAAATTATTTATCATTTCTTTAATTGTGTTATTAATTATGTGATACAATAAGATAAATAGATCAAACTTTTATTATTTTTACAGGATAAATAAGATATAATTTATATTTTCATTATGTTTTTTAAAAAATTAGAGTTACGTTGTTTCAGAATGCGTGCATCGTATAATGGTTATTACCTTAGTTTTCCAAGCTAATGATATGGGTTCGATTCCCATTGCGCGCTCAAAATTATGCTGATATAGCTCAATTGGCAGAGCACATCCTTGGTAAGGGTGAGGTCAGCAGTTCAAATCTGCTTATCAGCACCATCTTTTTTTATTGTCTATTTTAATAGTTTTTATTACACTTTAACACATAAATTTTTTAGCAAATTATATTTATAATTTTTAAATTTATTTTTATTTTTATAAAAATATTTGTAATAAAATTTTAATCTAGAACATTAGATATAAGTATATGTTTATATAATACTTTTACATTAAAAAAAATCTTATTTAAGATTTTTATTAACATAAACATTAAAAGAAAGTTTATTATGGTACATTAATAATTCAATTAATAAAATTTTAAGATTCAATTATGTATTTATTCAAAATTTCAGTTAAGTGTTTTGATTCGACAAATAAACATTTGATATAACATGTTTTCTTTAAAATATAATCTATATTATTAATATATTAATTAACGTATTAATATATTAATTGACGTTTATTATAATATAATTAAAAGTAATATGTTTGTATTCAGAAATGTAATTTTATTATTTTATTATAATAATTATTTTGTTATTTTATAAATATATAAAATTTAATGAAACTATCTTACATCATTAGATGATATTTATAAAATATTATATATTTACTCAATGTTTATAAAATATTATACGTTTACTAAATTATTAAAAATAAATATCATTATTTATTATATATAATCAATTTCTTTAAATTAATCATAATACTAAATTGTTATAAGTAAGAAACAAGATCAAAAGAAAAGTTTGATCTTAAGTTAATTTAAAACAATATTATAATTTCAGAATTTAAAGTATATAAAATCATTATATATTAATATTCATAATCGTAGTTTTTATCGTTAATCATCATTATAAGAAAACTGATAAATTATTAAAATATTGATTTTTTATATAAAAACACTAATATAATATATTTATTAAATATACTTAATAGACTATAGGTACAAAATATTTACGATTAAATATTATATACTAGGCTAGTTTTTATGAATATAAATATAAAACGTCAAAAAAAAAAGAATAGTGCAGAAAAAATTAAATGGTTCGTTATTAGTATTTTATTAATTATTGCTGTTGTTGGTAATTACTTTTTTCAAAATTTACAAGTACTTTTACGTGTTGTTCTAAATATATTAATAATTATTATTATAGGTATAATGTTTATAATTACTAAGAAAGGTCAAACTTTAATAACTTTCGCACAAGCAGCACATAATGAAATGCGTCAAGTGATTTGGCCAACTCGACAAGAAACGTTACATACTGCTTTAATTATCATTGCAGTTACTGCTATCGCATCACTAATTTTATGGGGATTAGATGGAATTTTTATACGTATGATATCATTTATTACTAGTTTGAGGTTTTAAAATGTCCGAAGCTTCTAAAAAACGTTGGTACGTCGTTCAGGCGTTTGCTGCTTTTGAAAGTCGTGTTGCACAATCATTACGTAAGCATGTTAAGCTACATAATATGGAACAGTTATTTGGCGAAGTAATGGTACCTACAGAAGAAGTAGTAGAAATTCGAGGAGGCCAACGCCGTAAAAGTGAGCTTAAATTTTTTCCTGGTTATGTATTAGTAGAAATGATTATGAATGAAGCTAGTTGGCATTTAGTACGCAGTATTCCTCGTGTCATGGGTTTTATCGGTGGTACTTCAGACCATCCATCACCTATTAGTGATAAAGAAGTTGATAAAATTATGCATCGTCTTCGTCAAATTGGAGATAAACCTCGTCCAAAAATATTATTTGAACCTGGTGAATTAGTTCGTGTTAAAAATGGGCCATTTTCTGATTTTAATGGTGTAGTTGAAGAAGTCGATTATGAAAAAAATCGCTTAAAAGTTTCAGTATCTATTTTTGGACGTTCAACACCAGTAGAGTTAGATTTTAGCCAAGTTGAAAAAGTTAATTAATTATTGTTAAATATCTTTATTTTTATTATTAAAATTAGATTATATTGCTTATAGCATTAAATCTTTTTTTAAGTATATAAAATATGTACTAAATATTTTTTAAAAGATAAACATCTAGGGGAGCTTATAAATAAGCATTAATACTTATAATTAAGGAAATATATTAATGGCTAAAAAAGTACAAGCTTATATTAAATTACAAATTTTAGCTGGTATAGCCAATCCAAGTCCACCAGTTGGTCCTGCATTAGGACAACAAGGCGTTAACATTATAGAATTTTGTAAAGCTTTTAATGCCAAAACAGCAAATATTGAAAAAGGTCTTCCAACACCAGTCGTTATTACTGTTTATTCAGATCGTTCGTTTACTTTTATTATTAAAACTTCACCAGCAGCGATTTTATTAAAAAAATTTTCAGGTATTCAATCTGGATCTAGTCAACCTAACAAAGATAAAGTTGGAAAAATCACTCGAACTCAAATAAATGAAATAGCAAAAATAAAATCTGAAGATATGACTGGTTCTAATATTGAAGCCATGAGTCGTTCTATTGAAGGAACCGCTCGATCTATGGGCTTGGTAATTGAGGATTAAAATATGATAAAACTTACCAAGCGTATGCGTATCATTCGTAAAGAAGTTGATCTAACGAAAGAGTATAATATTTCTGACGCTCTTTCTATACTTAAACAATCAACAAGTGTTAAATTTAGAGAAAGTGTTGATGTATCTATTAACTTAGGTATTGATGCGCGTAAATCTGATCAAAATATTCGAGGTTTTACATTATTACCACATGGTACAGGACGTAATATTCGCGTTGCTGTTTTTGCTCAAGGTTCTAACGCTGAAGCTGCTAAATCAGTTGGTGCGGAAATAGTAGGTATGGATGATTTAGCTGCATTAATTAAACAAGGTGAAATAAATTTTGATGTTATTATTTCATCTCCTGATACAATGCATATTGTTAGTCCGTTAGGTCAAATTCTTGGGCCACGTGGATTAATGCCAAATCCAAAAGTAGGTACTGTGACATCAAATATTGCTGAAGCAGTCAAAAATGCGAAAACAGGTCAAGTTCGATTTCGTAATGATAAACACGGAATTATTCATACTACAATTGGTATGATAGATTTTGAATTGAATAAATTGAAAGAAAATCTTCAAGCATTACTGATTACATTAAAAAAAGCAAAACCAGCGCAATCTAAAGGAATATATATAAAAAAAATTAATGTTTCTACTACAATGGGCATGGGCATATCTGTTGATCAAAATAGTCTAATAATTATAAATAAATTATAGTATAAACTGTTACTATATTTTTTATATGTTTAAAACTTTATTATCAAATGTTTCTGATATTTAAACTTTTTTATTTTAACAATTAATAAAATTTTTAAATAAATTTATATTTTTTAAAGGAAAAACTAAAACTAAATATAGTTTTATTACTAATACTAATTTTTCGTATGTCACAATGTTATACGTCATTTTTATCAGTGATAAAATCAATTTCGGGTATTTTCCCAATTAATTTAGGAGAAAAAGCTCATGGTATTAAATCTTCAAGACAAAAAAGCAATTGTTGCTCAAGTTAAGGAAGTAGCCAAAAGCGCGTTATCTGCAGTTTCTGTAGACTCTCGGGGTATTACTGTAAATAAAATGACGGAACTACGTAAAAAAGCTCGTAAAGCTGGTGTTTACATGCGCGTTGTTCGTAATACTATAATGCGACGAGTAGTTGAAGGAACGCAATTTCAGTGTTTAAAAGATATGTTTATTGGACCAACATTAATTGCATTCTCTAATAAACATCCGGGTTCAGCTGCTCGTTTGTTTCAAGAATTTGAAAAATCAAATATAAACTTTAAGATCAAAGCTGCAGCATTTGAAGGTAAATTAATACTTGCAGCACATATTAATCATTTAGCAACATTACCTACGCATGATGAAGTAATTGTACGTTTACTAGTAACTATGAAAGAAGCAATTGCTGGAAAGTTAGTTCGTACTCTAGCTGCACTACGTGATAAAAAAAATATATAATTATTTTTTAAACTTTATTAACCTATTCAATCTATTTTGAAATTTAGGAAAAATTTTTATGTCTATCACTAAAGACCAAATCTTAGACGCTGTTGCTAGCATGTCTGTCATGGAAGTTGTTGAGTTAGTATCTGCCATGGAAGAAAAATTTGGAGTTTCTTCTTCTGCTATTGCGACAGTTACAGAAAATCCTACTGAGTCTCATGAAGAGCAAACGGAATTTAACGTTATATTGTCTTCTATTGGTGATCATAAAGTAGCTGTAATTAAAGCAGTCCGTGCTATAACTTGTCTAGGATTAAAAGATGCTAAAGATCTTGTTGAATCTGCGCCTTCAGTTTTAAAAGAAGGTATCAATAAAGATGAGGCAAATTCTTTTAAAAAATCTCTAGAAGACGCTGGTGCTTCTGTTGAAATTAAATAATTTTATTTTTTGCAATATAGTTTAGTCTAATAAAATAGGAGTTCATTATTTTTCAACTTATTTATTAAAATATTAGTTAAAGCTGTTGCTATTTTCTTAAAAAACTATGCTTAATTTAATTTTATTGAGACCTACATGTTGCTCTTTGTATCATAGTTTAGTTTTAAAATATAGTATAATATTATTAATGTAAATACGATTAAAAAAAGTTTTTATAGGAAATACTCACTTTTTTTAGGCGTTATAATAATGTTGTGTTAACCGTTTTTTATTTTGTTAAAGTAACATGGTTTGACTGTTCAGCGAGCTAAGGAACCCTATGGTTTATTCCTATACCGAAAAAAAACGTATCCGAAAGAATTTTGGTAAGCGTCCAAAAGTACTGGACATCCCTTATCTCCTTTCTATTCAACTTGACTCTTTTCAAAAGTTTATTAGACAAGATTTAAAGAAAAAGCATGGATTAGAAGCTGCTTTTTGTTCTGTTTTTCCTATTCAAAGTTATAATAAAAACGCAGAACTACAATATGTTAGTTACCGTCTTGACGAACCTGTATTCGATGTTAAAGAATGTCAGGTCAGAGGGATGACATTTTCTGCACCGCTTCGTGTAAAATTACGTTTAATTATATATGATCGTGACAATTTAGATCATGGAGTTAAAGATATTAAAGAACAAGAAGTTTACATGGGTGAAATTCCTCTCATGACTGAAAATGGCACATTTATAATTAATGGTATTGAGCGAGTTGTTGTTTCCCAGTTGCATCGTAGTCCTGGTGTATTTTTTGACAGTGATAAAGGAAAAACTCATTCATCAGGAAAAGTACTCTATAACGCACGTATTATTCCTTATCGAGGTTCATGGTTGGATTTTGAATTTGATCCAAAAGACAATATATTTGTGCGTATTGATCGTCGTCGTAAATTACCAGTGACTATAATTTTACGTGCATTAAATTATACAACTGAAAAAATTCTTAATCTTTTTTTTGAAACAATCATTTTTGAATTTTACAACCATAAACTGAAAATGATACTTGTTCCAGAACGTCTTCGTGGTGAGACTGTTTTTTTTAATATTGAAGTTAATGGAAAAGTATATGTAGAAAAAGGTCATCGTATTAGCACTAGGCATATTAATCAGCTTAATAAAGATAACATTCAAAATATTGAAGTACCAATCGAATATATTATAGGTAAAGTCATTGCAAAAGATTATGTAGATATTAAGACTGGTGAGTTAATTTGCACATCGAATTCAGAAATTTCATTAGATTTAATAAATAAATTAAGAGAATTCAATCAAAAAACTATTGAAATATTATTTACTAATGATTTAGATCATGGTTCGTATATTTCTGAAACTATGCGTATTGATCCAACTAATGATCGTTTAAGCGCGTTAATAGAAATTTATCGTATGATGCGTCCTGGCGAACCCCCTATCCGTGAAGCTGCTGAAACTTTATTTAAAAATTTGTTCTTTTCTGAAGAACGGTATGATTTGTCTATAGTTGGACGTATGAAATTTAATCGTTCTTTGTTTACTGAGACAAATAAAGGTTCAAGTATTTTAAGTAAAAGCGATATTGTTGAAGTTATAAAAAAACTTATTAACATAAGAAACGGAAAAGGTGAGATAGATGATATTGACCACCTGGGTAACCGGCGAATACGTTCTGTTGGTGAAATGGCTGAAAATCAATTTCGTGTTGGATTAATTCGTGTGGAACGCGCAGTTAAAGAACGATTGTCGTTAGGGGATCTAGATACTTTAATGCCGCAAGATATGATTAATGCCAAACTAATTTCAGCTGCTATCAAAGAATTTTTTGGATCTAGTCAATTATCTCAATTTATGGATCAAAACAATCCATTATCTGAGATTACGCATAAACGTCGTATTTCTGCATTAGGACCAGGTGGATTAACTCGAGAAAGAGTTGGATTTGAAGTTCGAGATGTTCATCCTACTCATTATGGTCGAATCTGTCCAATTGAAACACCGGAAGGTCCTAACATTGGTTTAATTAATTCTCTAGCTGTATACGCACAAACTAATAAATATGGTTTTTTAGAAACTCCATATCGTCTGGTTTACAATGGTATTGTTACTAACAAAATTCATTATTTATCTGCTATTGAAGAAGGTAATTTTGTTATTGCTCAGGCTAACTCAAATTTAGATAATAATTCTCAATTTATAGAAGATCTCATAACTTGTCGTAGTAAAGGTGAATCAAGTTTGTTTAATTCGAAACAAGTTGATTATATGGATGTTTCTACTCAGCAAATCGTTTCTGTTGGTGCTTCTCTTATTCCATTTTTAGAACATGATGACGCTAACCGAGCATTAATGGGAGCAAATATGCAACGTCAAGCAGTTCCAACTATACGTGCAGATAAGCCACTAGTTGGTACTGGAATGGAACGTGCAGTAGCAGTAGATTCTGGTGTAACTATCGTAGCTAAACGTGGTGGTATAATTCAATATGTAGATGCTTCTCGCATTGTTGTAAAAATCAATGAACGTGAAATGTATCAAGGTGAAGCAGGTATTGATATTTATCACTTAACTAAATACACTCGTTCCAATCAAAATACTTGCATTAATCAAATACCTTGTGTCAATCTTGATGAACTAATCGAACGAGGAGATGTATTAGCTGATGGTCCATCTACAGACTTAGGTGAATTAGCATTGGGTCAAAATATGCGTGTAGCTTTCATGCCTTGGAATGGTTATAATTTTGAAGATTCTATCTTAATTTCTGAACGTGTAGTACAGGAAGATCGTTTTACTACCATTCATATTCAAGAATTATCATGTGTATCCCGTGATACAAAGTTAGGTCCTGAAGAAATTACAGCTGATATTCCTAATGTAAGTGAAACTTCACTTTTAAAATTAGATGAGTCAGGAATAATATATATTGGCGCAGAGGTAACTAGCGGAGACATTTTAGTTGGTAAGGTAACACCTAAAGGTGAAACTCAATTAACACCTGAAGAAAAATTATTACGCGCAATATTTGGAGAGAAAGCGTCTGATGTGAAAGATTCATCTTTACGTACACCAAATAATGTGTCTGGTACAATTATTGATGTACAGATTTTTACTCGTGATGGTGTAAAAAAAGATAAGCGTGCATTAGATATTGAAGAAATGCAACTTAAACAAGCAAAAAAAGATCTTACTGAAGAGTTAAAAATTTTAGAATCTGATTTATTTAATCGAATTTATTCTATATTAATTACAGGTGGCATTCAAGTTGATTACTTAAATAAACTAACAAGAAATCAATGGTTAGAACTTACTTTATGTGAAGAAAAAAAACAAAATCAACTACAAAATTTAAAAAAACAATATAACGAATTAAAATCTCTTTTTGAAAAAAAATTAAAAAATAAACATCATAAAATTATTCAAGGAGACGATTTAGCGCCAGGTATTTTAAAAATCATTAAGGTTTATTTAGCAGTAAAACGCCAAATTCAAACAGGTGATAAAATGGCAGGTCGTCATGGTAATAAAGGAGTAATTTCTAAAATAAATCCTATTGAAGATATGCCTTATGATGAACACGGAACGCCAGTAGACATTGTGCTCAATCCACTTGGTGTGCCATCTCGGATGAACATAGGTCAAATATTAGAAACTCACTTAGGAATGGCTGCAAAAGGAATTGGTGAAAAAATTAATCAAATGCTTAAGCAACAGCAAAAAGTAACGAAATTACGCACGTTTATTCAAAAAGCTTATGATTTAGGTAATAATATTTATCAAAAAGTAGATTTATCTACTTTTAATGATGATGAAGTATTACGATTAGCAAAAAATTTAAAAAATGGCATGCCAATTTCAACACCAGTTTTTGATGGTGCAAAAGAAGTAGAAATTAAACAACTATTAAAAATAGGAAATATCCCTACTTCTGGTCAAATTACTTTATTTGATGGTCGTACTGGTGAAAAATTTGAGCGACAAGTTACTGTTGGTTATATGTATATGCTAAAATTAAATCATTTAGTTGATGATAAAATGCATGCTCGTTCAACTGGTTCTTATAGCTTAGTAACACAACAACCATTAGGTGGTAAAGCACAATTTGGAGGACAGCGTTTTGGTGAAATGGAAGTATGGGCCTTAGAAGCTTATGGGGCAGCGTATACCTTACAAGAAATGCTTACTGTTAAATCAGATGATGTAAATGGACGAACAAAAATGTATAAAAACATTGTAACTGGTGATCATCGTATGGAGCCAGGTATGCCAGAATCTTTTAACGTATTATTAAAAGAAATACGTTCACTCGGTATTAATATCGAACTAGAAGAAAATGAATAATTTTTCAATTAAATTTTAATCTTAGCATTCTAAGAATTTTTAGTTAATTTGTATGAGTCACTACTAAAATTGTGAACGTCTAATAGATTCAACTCCGACAGGAGCCAATCCGTGAAAGATTTATCAAAGTTTTTAAAATCGCAATCTAAAATTGAAGAATTTGATGCAATTAAAATTGCGCTAGCATCTCCAGACATGATTCGCTCATGGTCTTTCGGTGAAGTTAAAAAACCGGAAACTATTAATTATCGTACATTTAAACCTGAACGTGATGGTCTTTTTTGTGCTCGTATTTTTGGACCAGTAAAAGATTATGAATGTTTATGTGGAAAGTATAAACGTTTAAAACACCGTGGTGTTATTTGTGAAAAATGTGGAGTTGAAGTAACACAAAGTAAAGTACGGCGAGAACGTATGGGACATATTGAATTAGCTTCTCCAATTGCGCATATCTGGTTTTTAAAATCATTACCATCGCGTATTGGTTTGCTTTTAGATATGCCGTTACGCGATATTGAACGTGTATTATATTTTGAATCTTATGTAGTAGTTGACAGTGGTTTAACTAATCTTGAATATCGTCAAATTTTAACAGAAGAACAATATTTAGATGCATTGGAAGAATTTGGCGATGAATTTGATTGTAAAATGGGTGCAGAAGGTATCCATATTTTACTAAAAAACATGAATCTAGAAGTTGAATATCAAAAATTACATGAAGAATTACTTGAAGTTAATTCTGAAACTAAGCGAAAAAAATTAACAAAACGTATTAAATTATTAGAAGCATTTATACAATCTAGTAATAATCCAGAGTGGATGATTTTAACAGTATTACCAGTATTACCACCTGACTTGCGACCATTAGTACCATTAGATGGAGGTCGTTTTGCAACTTCAGATTTAAATGATCTATACCGTAGAGTTATTAATCGTAATAATCGTTTAAAACGTCTGCTAGATTTATCAGCTCCAGATATTATTGTTAGAAATGAAAAACGTATGTTGCAAGAAGCAGTAGATGCTTTGTTAGATAATGGTCGCCGTAGTCGTTCTATCTCTGGTTCTAATAAACGCCCTCTAAAATCTTTGGCTGATATGATTAAAGGTAAACAAGGTCGATTCCGTCAAAATTTACTTGGAAAGCGTGTTGATTATTCTGGTCGTTCTGTTATCACTGTAGGTCCTTATTTACGTCTTCATCAATGTGGATTGCCAAAAAAAATGGCATTAGAATTATTTAAACCATTTATTTATGGTAAGCTTGAATTACGTGATTTAGCTACTACTATTAAGGCTGCTAAAAAAATGGTTGAACGGGAAGAATCTGTTGTTTGGGATATTTTAGACGAAGTCATTCGAGAACATCCCGTATTATTAAACCGTGCACCAACATTACATCGATTAGGTATTCAAGCATTTGAACCAATTTTAATTGAAGGTAAAGCTATTCAGTTACATCCATTAGTATGTGCAGCATATAATGCTGATTTTGATGGTGATCAAATGGCTGTCCATGTTCCATTAACGTTAGAAGCTCAGTTAGAAGCGCGTGCGTTAATGATGTCTACAAATAATATTTTGTCACCTGCAAACGGTGAGCCAATAATTGTTCCTTCTCAAGATGTAGTACTAGGTTTGTATTATATGACCCGAGTTTGTATTAATGCTAAAGGCGAAGGAATGATATTAAATGGATCGAAAGAAGCAGAACGTGTTTATTATTTAAATCTGGCATCATTACATGCTCGAGTAAAAGTACGCATTCAGGAAAGTGTTAAAACTATTGACAATCAATGGATTATAAAAAGTAATATTATAGATACAACAATTGGTCGAGCTATTCTTTGGATGATTGTTCCAAAAGGATTACCATATTCAATTGTAAATGAAACTCTAGGAAAAAAATCAATTTCTAAAATGTTAAATACTTGCTACCGAATTCTAGGATTAAAACCAACTGTTATTTTCGCTGATCAAATCATGTATACTGGTTTTGCTTATGCAGCTCGTTCAGGTGTCTCAGTAGGCATTGATGACATGGTTATTCCAGTAAAAAAAGCAGAGATTATTGAAGAAACAGAAAATGAAGTTGCTGAGATTCAAAATCAATTTCAATCTGGACTAGTTACTTCTAATGAACGTTATAATAAAGTTA
Organism: Candidatus Ecksteinia adelgidicola; assembly: GCA_020541345.1. GTDB lineage: Bacteria > Pseudomonadota > Gammaproteobacteria > Enterobacterales > Enterobacteriaceae > Ecksteinia > Ecksteinia adelgidicola. The sequence goes on from CP045239.1 coordinate 291,548, forward strand.
TTGATATTTGGGCCTCAGCAAATGAACGTGTTGCTCAAGCGATGATGGAAAAGTTATCAGTTGAAGATGTTTTAAACCATAATAAAAAAATAGAACAGCAAATTTCCTTTAATAGTATTTTTATGATGGCTGATTCTGGTGCTCGTGGTTCTGCTGCTCAAATTCGTCAGTTAGCAGGTATGCGTGGTTTAATGGCAAAACCAGATGGATCAATTATTGAAACTCCAATTACTGCTAATTTTCGTGAAGGATTAAATGTACTTCAATATTTTATTTCAACACATGGTGCAAGAAAAGGTTTAGCAGACACAGCTTTAAAAACAGCGAATTCTGGTTATCTTACTCGCCGTTTAGTAGATGTTGCACAAGATCTTGTGGTTACAGAAGATGATTGTGGTACTTATAATGGTATTGTCATGATGCCAGTTATTGAAGGAGGAGATGTTAAAGAACCTTTGCGTGAACGCGTTTTAGGTCGTGTAACAGCAGAAGATGTTATTAAACCAGGTTCAACTGATGTTTTAGTGTTAAGAAATATTTTACTTAATGAAAAACTTTGTGATCTTTTAGAAAAAAATTCTGTTGACACTCTTAAAGTACGTTCAGTAGTAAGTTGTGAAACTAATTTTGGAGTATGTGCTAATTGTTATGGTCGAGATTTAGCACGGGGTCATATTATTAATAAAGGAGAAGCTATTGGTGTTATTGCAGCACAATCTATTGGAGAACCAGGAACACAACTTACAATGCGTACTTTTCATATTGGAGGAGCAGCATCACGAGCTGCAGCAGAATCTAGTATTCAAGTAAAAAACAAAGGTTATTTAAAATTAAATAATGTTAAATTTGTCATAAATACTGCTGATAAGTTAGTAATCACTTCTCGTAATACTCAATTAAAATTAATCGATGAATTTGGTCGCATTAAAGAAAGTTATAAGGTTCCTTACGGCGCTATAATGTCAAAAGGTAATGGAGAAAACGTTAATGGTGGAGAAATTGTAGCTAATTGGGATCCTCATACCATGTCAGTTATTAGTGAAGTAAGTGGTTTTGTTCGCTTTATTGATATGGTCGATAGTCAAACTATTATTCGTCAAACTGATGAGTTAACTGGTTTATCTTCCTTAGTTGTACTAGATAGTGCAGAACGTACTGGTAGTAGTAAAGATTTACGCCCAGCGTTAAAAATTATTGACAATAAAAATAATGAAGTATTAATTCCAGGAACTGATATGCCTGCGCAATATTTTTTACCAGGCAAAGCAATTGTACAACTAGAAAATGGCATTTACATTAGTGCGGGTGATACATTAGCACGTATTCCTCAAGAGTCTAGTAGAACTAAAGATATTACTGGTGGCTTACCACGTGTTGCGGATTTATTTGAGGCACGTCATCCTAAAGAATCAGCGATTCTTGCTGAAATTAGTGGAATTATTTCATTTGGAAAAGAAACTAAAGGAAAACATCGTCTTGTTATTTCTCCGTCAGATGGAACGGATCCTTATGAAGAAATGATTCCAAAATGGCGTCAATTAAATGTATTTGAAGGAGAATTAGTAGAACGAGGAGATGTAGTATCAGATGGTCCAGAATCTCCGCATGATATTCTTCGTTTGCGTGGTGTATATGCAGTTACTCGGTATATTAGTAATGAAGTTCAAGAAGTATATCGTCTACAAGGAGTAAAAATAAATGACAAACATATCGAAGTAATTGTTCGTCAAATGCTTCGTAAATGTACTATTGTTAGTTCTGGAAATACTGAATTTTTAGTAGGTGAACAAGTTGAAATTTCACGTGTTAATATTGCTAATCGTCAATTAGAGGCTGATGGAAAAATTCCAGCAATTTTTTCTCGAGATCTTTTAGGTATTACTAAAGCATCTTTAGCAACTGAGTCTTTTGTTTCTGCAGCATCTTTTCAAGAAACAACGCGAGTTTTAACAGAGGCAGCTGTTTCTGGAAAACGAGATGAATTAAGAGGATTGAAGGAAAATGTAATTGTAGGTCGATTAATTCCAGCTGGTACTGGTTATTCTTATCATCAAGATCGTATACGTAATCGTCTGCATAATAAAGTATCCGTTATATCTCAGACTAGTAAAGAAGAAGCAACTGCTAATTTAGCTGAATTGTTAAACGCTAATTCTTTAACTCGTTCTGATCATAAATAATTTTTTTTATAATATAATAAAATATCACATGAATAAACCGCTTTGAAATAAGCGGTTTTAAATTTTAATATATGTTTATGTATGCTATTTTATATTTTATACTAAAAACTTAAAATATAACAATAAATTACTAATATGTTAATTTTACTTAAAAACTATAATCATAACATTTATTATATTGATATTAACATAATTATTAATATATTAATTATTGTATTTTAAATATTCCTAAAAATATTAAAATTGTTTTTTTGATTTAAAATTATTGTTACTAATTTATATTAATTTTATATCTTATTTTTTTATTTAAGCAAATTGTTTATGTTAATAATGTAATTTAAATATGTATAATAAATATATTTAATTGTAATTTTAAAAGAATAAAATTTAAATATTACTTAGTCATTATATTTGATTTATAAAAGATCATCATTTAGTAACGTGATCGATTTATTATGCATTGTTTACATTTTATATATTAATTAATTTTAAAATATGGTTTCTTTTATTAAAATTAACATAATCTTTTTTTTATTTATAAAATTTTAATATTTTTTATAACGCAGTGCTTGTATTCGATCATCTAGTGATGGATGCGACATAAAAAGCTTACTAAACGATTTTGATTTACTATTTATATAAAATGTTAATAAACTTGAAGATCCTTCTTCTTGAGATTGATAATTATTTTTAAATTTTTGTAAAGCAGCAATCATTTTTTTTCGACCTGCCAAATGAGCAGCTCCTGCATCGGCGTGAAATTCACGATAACGAGAAAACCACAGAATAATTATGCTAGCTAAAAGACCAAAAATCGTTTTTAGTATCATTATGACAGAACAATAAATTATTGAATTATTATTCTCTTGTTCTTCATTCCGATTAATTATGAGCTTTGAAATTGTTTGTGCAATAAATCGAGAAAGAAATATAACAAAAGTATTTACAATGCCTTGAAGAAGAGCCATAGTTACCATATCTCCGTTAGAGATGTGGCTGATTTCATGAGCAATAACTGCTTCTATTTCATCATGATTCATAAAATTTAACATGCATGAACTAATAGCAATTAATGAAGAGTTGCGACGAGCTCCAGTAGCAAAAGCATTCATATCTGTTGAATCATAAATTGCCACTGTTGGCATAGAAATATTAGCTTTTTTTGAATGATGGCATATTATTCTTAATAACCAGCGTTCAATTTCATTACGTGGTATTGTAATCACTTTTCCATTAATCGTTTGAAGTGCTATCCATTTAGATATAATTAATGATATAAAGGCACCACAAAAACCAAATACGCTTGCTGTAATAAGTGAAACTTGAACGCTATGATAGTCAATATTTGTTACACTTAAAATGACTCCAAAAACTAATACTACTGATAAATTCGTTAATAAAAAAAGAACTATACGCATCATAAAATTGTTTTATTTCCTCGTATATAATATTAAAGCTATTGTTATTTTATAATGTATTATATAGATAAATATAATAAATTAAATAGTGGTATATAATTTAGTTAATAAAAAACTTAAAATTTTAGATAAAATCATATGATACGATTCGTAAAAATAAAATATAATTTTATATTAATGTATAATATAAAAGTAAATAAATTTTAAATTTTATATAAAATATTATGAATTCTTTATTCTTTAATACTATAATTTTATTTTTATATTTTATTATAAAAATAGTTTAATAAATTATTAATTAATATAATACTTTATACATTTTTTGAAATATTAATTATTAATTAAAAAAATTTAATTCTTTATAATAACTTTGATATATTATTTTATATAATAGATATTTTTAATGTATTTATTAATATTAAAACGTTAAATATTCTATTATTTATTGTTAATAATGTTTTGTATATTATAAAAAATAATAGAATATTTTTATTATTGATTACATGCTTATATTAAACATTATTTTATAAAAATATGATTTATAAATAAATTATTATGTAATGTAACAAGTTAAATAGATATATTTTATAGAATATAACTAATTATATTAATTATTAATAAATAAAAAAATATACGTTTGATAAATAAAAAACTATATTAACGCTATTTTATTAAATTTAGAATGTAAAAAACAATTTAAAATTTAAAAATAAATAATGTTTTTTAATAATTATAGTATAATATAAGAATTTATATTAAAAATAGTGAGTTTTAAATTGTTTTAAATCAAGGTGATAATGTTAGTTTAGAACTAAATGCATATTCTATAAACAAATACGTTAAATAACAATTTAAAATTATTTTAATCCTTCAGCTATTAATACCTTTATAACTGAAGATCGCGCATTGATACGATTAAACCAATTTTGTAAATATATATGTTCTTGAATATTAAAGTGAAAAAAAATTGCCCAACGTATTATAGGAAATAAGTAAGCATCAGCAATGCTAAAATTATTTTCTAATAAGTAATTATTTTTAGTTAACATTGTATTTAAATAATAAAAATTTTTTTTAATATTTTTTTTAACAATGGTTTTATACGACTCTGGGGTCTTAGGGTTAAATAATGGACTAAAGTTTTTATGTAATTCAGTAGCAATGTAATTCAGCCATTCAATTGTATTATAACGTGAAAAAACATGTTTTTCTGGTGTTAAATGGGCATCAGGAACAAGATCAGATAAATATAGTAAAATAGCTGTATTTTCAGTTAATATAGTATTATCATTAATTTTTAACGCAGGAATTTGTCCTTTAGGATTAATATCTAAGTAGTTTAATCCATTTTCAGTTTTTTTATTTACTAAATCAACTTTTTCTATCTTAAAACGTAAACCAGTTTCATATAAAATCATATGAGAAGAAAGAGAACATGCACCTGGTTTATAAAAAAGTTTCATTACGAGCTCCTAATGTTAAAGTAATGAATGATTAAAAATAAAATTTTCTTAAGATTACAATTTTTAAATATTATAGTCTAAATAAGGATTAAAATTATTAAACTAACATTATAAAGAAATAAATAACAATGTTACAATTTTAAATTTAAAAACATTATTCTATGTTACGATATATTCGTTTATATTGCTATAGTAATTTATAAATTATAAATATATCATGAATTATTTATTTAATATTTAATATTTATAATACTTTTTATATATTTTATAAAATGACATTGTAATTTTAAAAAGTTGATTAATTTATATTTATAAAAAGTTTTCTTATTTTTATTTTTCAAAAACGAATTTTTTAGTTTAATATGAATCTTTTAGTTTAATATAAAGATAAATAATAAATTTAAAATAAAATTTTTTATTAATATTTTTATTATTGCATTTTAATATAAAATCGTAATATATTGACTAAATTGTGAGTTTCATTCAACATTGATAATATTATAAATATTCGTATAAAAAATATATTTTATTAATATTAATTGTTATTAGATATTTTATATTTATTACGTTAAACATATTATATCTTTAAATATAAAATTTAAAATGTTATTATCAAGACACAATAAATAAAAATTTTTGTTTAATTAAAATTGTTTTTATATTTTTCTACAATGTTTAAAATTAAAGTAAATATATAATGCAAAAGTTTATAAAGTATTATACTAAAAATTAATATAATGTTAATTAAATAGTAACTTTTCATATAAAATTAATATTTCTTATGAATTATTGAATAATAATTATTAATTAGAATTATGTTTTGATTTTATTATATATTTATCAATGATTTGTTAGATTTATTGTCTATAAATATTAATTCAGAGTGATAATAATATTCATATATAATCTTATAGTATAAATTTTAATTATTTAATAAATACTTAATATATTAATGTGTTAAACATTTATATATTAGTAATGATGTAAAGTTAAACATATACTTATAAACGCAAAATGAATAACAATTATTAATTATATGTAATTTTTTATTTTATGAATAAACAATCTTTAAATTTAATTAAATAAAAAAATAATCAATTAAATAAAAAGAATAAATAACATGACTATATTCATAGTCTAAACAAAACATCATAGTTTAAATAAAATAAATGAACTATATAGATATTTTTATAAATAAACATTTTGTTAATAATTTATTATAATCATTAAATATTAAAATGTCAAAATATCAATTTTATATAAAATAATTTTTATAAACATTAATGATTTCATAAATCTTAACAAATTTTAGTTAATACATATAAAATAATATAAATAACTTTATTTATAAATTATGATAATATTTTCATATTTAATTTTTTACAAAATAATTATTTAAATGTAATAAAAAAACTAAAATATAAATTTATTATATTGTTTATCATACACTATTTAATGAATGTGGTTATATTAAAAAATAAAATCAACATTTAACAAAAATTTTTTTATAAAATCATTAGTATAATTTATTGTTATACAACAATATTTGATTGATATAAAAATTAATAATAAAATTACAATGTATTATTAATAAAAATTACAATGTATTATTAATAAAATTAACAAATAGATATTTTATATCATTAGATTACATATAATTTTTATAATTACTTTATTTAATAATAATATGATAATTAATTAAAACTATAGAAAATAATTAATAATTTATATCAAAAAAAAATAAAAATTTGTATTTATTGCTTAAAAGATATTAGATTAAATTAAATATTTGATACAATTATTACTTATATAAAATAATTAATACATTTATGTAAAATAAATTGATAAAATGTTATACTGATAACATACTGATAACTCAGTTTCTTATGATGTTTTTTCATGATTAGTTCTTTATAATATAATTAATAATTAAGACTTTTTTTCATGATGTATATTTAGTTATATTTACAATGTTTTATATAAATATTTACAATGTTTTATATAAAAATAATTCTTTTTATTTTAATTAATTGATAATTAATTAATGATTTAGTATTTCGAATTTGTGAAAATAATGACTATTATATCATAAATGAGTAAAATTAAAGTGTATATAATCTTAGTTTATGAAAATTTTATTATATTTTAATAATTGTTATTTAACAAAAATGTAACACATCAAATATTTATATAATAATAAAACAGATTAAAATTTTCATTAGAAATGATTAAAATATTTATTATATTTTTCATACAATTGTTTTTTTATAACAATTGTATAATCTTGTTCTGATTAAATTTTAGACTAAATAAGTTATCATTATTTTTATGAGATAAAACTTTTTGTTGTAGTTATATTTTACGTAAAGTAATATTTTTTTTAAAAAATATCTTATTTTTTTATAAAAAAATAAACAACATTTTTGTCTTTTTAAAAAAAATAATAAACATAATATTATTGAAAATCAAAAATGAAATTGAAAATAAATAAGATAATACAAATACATATATGCTAATCAAAATATAAATAAAAATTATTTTATGTTACAATTAGAAAAAATATAATTGTAAGTTAATCGCATATATTTTAATTTAATAAAAAACACACCCGTAGCTTAATTGGATAAAGCACTGCCCTCCGGAGGCAGAGATTTTAGGTTCGAATCCTATCGGGTGTACTATTTTATTTGATTTATTTATAAGACTATTATATACTCTTACTTTATGTTTATGGTGGCTATAGCTCAGTTGGTAGAGTTCTGGATTGTGATTCCAGTTGTCATGGGTTCGAATCCCATTAGCCACCCAAAAATATAATAAAAAAATTGTACATTTTTTGTAATTATGCAACAATAAGCTTATATTATAATATTTGTATAAATTGTTAAAACTTTTTGAAATAATTTTAATTAAAAATTTATTATTAAGGCTCTATAATATAATTTTTAGTAAAAATTTTAAAATTACTCGGTGAGTAGCGCAGCTTGGTAGCGCAACTGGTTTGGGACCAGTGGGTCAGAGGTTCAAATCCTCTCTCGCCGATCATGTTATTAGAATTGATATCTTTTATTTAAATAATAAAAAAACTTTAATTATAATATTTCTATATTTTTAATATTTTTAAATATATTATATCTTCAAAAAATGTTTAATGATTATAATAATATAACTATTTTATATAGTAATATCGCATAATATATATTTTAATAATTATTAATATGTTAGATAAAAACTTTATGTTTAATAAATAACTTATATTTAAAATATTAATGATAAATTATAATATATTTCAATAAATGAAAACATGTATTGTAATCATGAAATTATACAAAAATAAGATATATTCAAATACATTATACTAAAATATTTTATATTTTATATATTAAAAAATAATCTTATTTAATTATACTAAAAGGCCCCTAATCATACTAAAAGGCCCCTTAGCTCAGTGGTTAGAGCAAGCGACTCATAATCGTTTTGTCGCTGGTTCAAATCCAGCAGGGGCCAATAAGATATTAAATAATTTTTTATTTTATTTTTAAAGTAGTAAAACGTTTTACTTTATAAAAATAGTAAAACATTTAATTTTTAAAAAATATGTTAAATTTTAAATTATATGTTAATTATTAATTTTATTAAAAATAAACTATAGTATCAATATCTTTAATTTTATTATTAAAAATCAAAAATTTCATATCTAAAAATATTTTTATTATATTAAAATATAATAAATTAGAAATATTTTTACGACGTAGTAAAATGTTTATTTAATTAACAAAAACAATAATTATAATATAAATTTCTTATTATAAACTTTACTTTATTGTATAAGAAAAATATTTTTAAAAAAAATAAATAAAACGATATTTTTTAATATTATCATTATTTAATAATTTAATAAAATACTTTAAATAAATAAAAAGTATTAATAATAAAATTTCTATATAAATATTTTATATACTGTACTCTTTGATTTAATTATAAATAAAATTGTTTTCAAAATATAATAAAAACATATAATAATATTTAAGTTAAAATCTTAAAAATATTATTATATTACATTTTGTAAAAATTTCTTTACTATAAAATTTAAAATTATAAAATGATGTAAAAAGTATTAAACAATTTATAAAAAAATCAAATCGTTATAAATTTTATTTTTTTAATTTTAGTAAAATATATAAAGCGATAAAAAAAAATGAAACATCAGGCAATAAAGCACCTAATATTGGTAATACATGATAGATTAAAATTAGTTGACCAAAAAGTATATCTAAAAAATAAAAAAACAAACCAAATAAAATACCATTTATAGTGCGAATACCAACTGATACATTAGATAAAGGACCAAATATACATGATGTTGCTATCATAATCATTACTGACACAGTAATCGGCAAAAAAATTTTTTTCCATATATTGAGTTGATATTTTTTAGATTCTTGATTATTTTTCTTTAAATATTGTATATATGTATATAATTCTCTAATAGAAAGTAAACTTGGATCAAGTCTTAACATTGTTATTTTATTTGGCATGAGGTCTGTATTCCAGTACATTTTATCAATTTTTGTTTGAATTATTTTATTTTTTTTTGTTAAATCATAACAATTCACTTTAAAAAGTTTCCATCTACTTTTTTCAAATTTAGATGACAATGCATGGCGTATATTTTTTAACTGTTTATGATTATTTAAAGTATAAATATGAATACCAGAAAATTCTTGTTTTCTTAAAACATGCTCAATATATACAAAGTTATTTTTATCTTTAATCCATATGCCGTTCTGATTTATAAGTGATGATTTTCCAGAAATTTTTTGTGTACGAAAATCACGCGCAATACTATTACTTATAGGTGTTATCCATTCATTAATTGCCATAATGATTAACACTAGTGGAATAGAAGTTTTTATTACTGATTTTATAATTTGCGTACGTGTAAAACTAGAAGCTTGCATTATTATTAATTCGTTTCTAGTTGATAGCTGACCTAAACCAAGTAATGCACCTAATAATACGGACGTTGGAAAAAAAATTTCAACATCTTTTGGTATATTAAGTATTGTAAAAATACACGCATCTAGTATTGTATAGGTACCTTCCCCTATTATTCGTAATTGATCAATAAATTTTATTATACTAGAAAGTGATATTAGTAAAAATAAAACGTTAATAATAATATAAAAAATAGTTTTGCAAATATAACGATCTAGTATTCGAAACATTAGCGCATTTTTCTCAAAAATGAATATAACTTATATGGTGGTATAATATATTTTAAATTTAAAATTACAGCGATAAAAAAATATAAAATATTAACTATCCACAAAAAAATAATACGATTTATTGCTTTTATATTGATGTTAGAATGACATGAAATTTGTAAAAGAAAAAAAATTAAATATAATAAAATAGGTAGTAACATATTTAATGTATCATCTTTGTTTGACTGAATAAAATTTAACGGTACTGCAAATAATGCCATTATTAAAATAGAGAATACTAATGTTATACGCCAGAAAAATTCAGCTTTTATATTTAGATCATTTGATTGATATAAAGTTTTTATCAACATTTTTTCAAATTTAATATTATTCATTTTTTTTTTATTATATTTAATGACCTTACGATAATTATTAAAGTCTATCATGTTTAAATGATGTAGTAATACAGTATCTTTAAAGTAAGTTCCTTTATTTAAGGTGATTATTTGTAAACCATTATCTTTTAGATCAACGCTGCCTTGTTTAGATAAAATAATGGCAGGGTATTGATTTTTGTTTAAGGAAAATTGTACTATAAATATATTATGAAAAATATTATTTTCTATTTTTTCAATAAAAAAGACTGTATTACCTATTTGAGAGAATTTAAATTGTTCTGATTTTAACCTAGAAATATTTAAATTATTCTGAATTTGAGTTATGATTGTTTCTTTATCCCGTAAAGCAATTGGACTTAATAAAAAAACATTTATAACTGAGAAAAAAGAAGTAAATATAGACAATATTATTGCAGTTATTAGAAGAATGTATTTTCTAAATCCACAAGCTTCCATAGCAAGAATTTCGCATTCAGAATATAATCGTCTATATGTCATGAATAAACCAAGAAACAAACTTAAAGGAAGAATATATTGTATAATTTTTGGTACGCTTAATAGTAAAAAATATAATGTTAAGCTTGTTGGAAAATTATTATTTATTGTATCATATAAAATTTTTATTAAACTTTGAAAACAAAAAATCAGCAATAAAATAAATAAAATAGGAATTTGACGTTTTATTGTTTCTTTTACTAAGTATTTTATAATAATCATATGTACTTGTAATTTATAAAATTAATGAGATAAAAAAAAATATTTTATATTAATTGTCGATTTATTTTTTAAATAGTAGTTATTTTTTTACTAAAAGATTTCATTATGCAATTAATTTTTTTATATTAATACAAATTTAATTATTATGAATGTGTAAGTAAAATAATTAATATTATATAAATAAATAATATAGTAAATCTTAATAGCAAACTAAGAATATGGTAAGATACCTTTTTTCTATTTATAAATTTTATGTATTAAAAATTAGGAGTACGAATGAAGTTTAGTATAAAAAGTAATAATCTTCAATCATATTATACTACTTGTCTTATAGTTGGAATTTTTGAACAATCTTGTTTATCAAAAATTGCAGAAGAAATTGATAAAATTAGTAATGGTTATCTTAGTGTTATATTAAAACAAGAAACACTAGAAAAAAAAATTGGAAAAACATTATTATTACATTATATTCCTAATATTTTTTCTAAACGAATTTTATTAGTTTTTTGTGGAAAAGAGCATGAATTTGATGAAAGAAAGTATAAAGTAGTAATTAATAAAAGTATTGAAGCAATAAATGATACTGGATCTATAGAAGCAGTGTCTTTTTTAACTGATCTTCCAGTAAAAAATCGTGATGTTTATTGGAAAGTCCGTCAGGCGATAGAAGTTACTGAAGAGGTTTTGTACACTTTTGATCAGTTTAAAAGCAACAAACTAAAAATACAACATCTATTAGAGAATATCATATTTAACTTTTCAAATAAAAAAGATTTAATTATAGCTAAAGATGCAATGAAGCATGCTATAGCAATAACTAAAGGTATTCGTTTGGCTAAAGATCTTGGCAATATGCCACCAAATATCTGCAATGCTAATTATTTATCTTCACGTGCGTCCGAACTCGCAAACTTATTTAGTTCACATATTAACTCTCAGGTTATTAGTAAAGAAGATATGAAAGCATTAGGAATGAATGCTTATTTAGCAGTAGGAAATGGTTCAAAAAACAAAACATTAATGTCAATTATAGAATATAAATACAATTCTCAATTAAATATTAAACCAATTATATTAGTAGGTAAAGGAGTAACTTTTGATTCTGGCGGTATTTCAATTAAATCTGCTGGAAATATGAATGAAATGAAGTATGACATGTGTGGTGCTGCAACTGTATTTGGTGTAATGCGTGTTATTGCAGATCTTCATTTACCTTTACACGTAATTGGAGTTCTTGCTTGTTCTGAAAATATGCTAAGTTCTAAATCTTATCGTCCAGGCGATATTTTAACTACAATGTCTGGTAAAACGGTTGAAGTGTTAAACACTGATGCTGAAGGTCGTTTAGTACTATGTGATGCTTTAACATATATTGAACGTTTTCATCCTGAATTAGTAATTGATATAGCTACTCTTACTGGTGCTTGTGTTATTGCATTAGGGCATCATATGACTGGTTTAATGTCAAATAATAATAACTTAGCAAATCAATTATTAAATGCTGCTAATCAGGCTAGCGATCATCTCTGGCGATTACCTATAACTGATGAATATTATGAGCAATTAAATTCTAATTTTGCTGATGTAGCAAACGTTGGCGGAAAAGAAGGTGGAGCTATAACAGCAGCATGTTTTTTATCAGAATTTACTAAAAAATACATTTGGGCACATTTAGATATTGCTGGAACTGCTTGGTATTCCGGTAAAAACAAAAGAGCTACAGGCCGTCCAGTAGCTTTATTGTCTCAGTTTTTATTAAATAAATCAAAATTAAATAGTTCTTATTAAAATTTAGATAATAATTTTTATTAATATTGACAAAAGGGTATAGCATTACTGTACCCTTTATGTTTTTTAGTTTTTATAAAAAATTTTGTAAATTTAACCTAATAAAATAATAAGATAATCAGTAAAAATTATTAAAATATATGTTCATAAAATACTTTAATTAATATATTAATAAAAAATATAAAAAATTAATAAATATTATAAATATAATAATTTTATAAAGAAATAATAGTAATTCTCATTTAAAAAATTAAACATATTAATAATACTAAATAAACTAAAAATAGTTATATACTTGTCTTAATATAAGAAATAGTCACCATTATATTTATTCAATAATAAAAAATAATATGAAAAAAGTTACATTTTATTTCCTTCAACATCATCAAAAAATAAAAAATATGAGTGCACATGAGGCTCTAAGTTGTACTATCGCTTTAGAAAATTGGCGTTCAGGAAAACGAGTATTAATTGCATGTACAAACAAAAAACAAGCTCAACATCTTGATCAAGAATTATGGAACTTTAAATTTCATGCATTTATACCCCATAACTTATCTAATGAAGGGATAAAAATAGGAGCTCCAATTTCACTATGTTGGCCTGGTCAATATAATAATTTATTATATGATGTATTAATTACTTTACAATTGCAGTTTTTAGAATTTACTACTACTTTTAATCAAGTGATAGATTTCGTTCCTTATGAACGCACTTTAAAAGAGTTAGCGCGTAATCGTTATAGATCTTATCGCAATGTTGGTTTTAATTTAACTACAGCAATCTCACCAATTTAATAAATAATGATACAGACATGAAAAAAATTAATACTAAAATTAATGATAAATATAATCCGAATAATATTGAAAATAAATTATATGATTATTGGGAAAAAAACGACTACTTTAAACCACATAATAATACTAGTCAAGATAGCTTTTGTATTATGATTCCACCACCTAACATTACTGGTAGTTTGCACATGGGGCATGCCTTTCAACAAACTATTATGGATATTATGATTCGTTATAAACGCATGCAAGGAAAAAATACATTATTTCAAGCAGGGATGGATCATGCAGGTATTGCTACTCAAATGGTAGTCGAACGAACAATTAATTTAGAAGAAAAAGGTAAAACTCGCCATGATTATGGTCGTGATGCTTTCATTAATAAAATTTGGAAATGGAAAAAAGAATCAGGTGATAATATTATTAATCAGATGCGTCAATTAGGTAATTCTGTAGATTGGGATCGTAATCGTTTTACTATGGATCATGGATTATCAGATGCAGTACGTGAAGTTTTTATTCGTTTATATAAAGAAGGTTTAATCTATCGCGGTAAAAAATTAGTAAACTGGGATTTAAAATTACATACTGCTATTTCTGATATAGAAGTAGAAAATAGAGAATTAAAAGGTTTTATGTGGTATTTGCGTTATCCACTTGCACATGGAATTAAAACTATTGATGGTAAAAATTATTTAGAGATAGCTACCACTCGTCCAGAAACTATGCTAGGTGATACAGGTGTAGCAGTTAATCCAAAAGATTCTCGATATAACAATTTAATTGGTAAAGAAATTATTCTTCCATTATTAGGTCGACATATTCCTATTATTGGTGATGAATATGCTGATATAAAAAAGGGAACTGGCTGTGTAAAAATTACACCAGCTCATGATTTTAATGATTATGAAGTTGGAAAACGTCATAAATTACCGATGATTAATGTTTTTACTTATGATGGAAATATCCGTCAAAAAGCAGAAATATTTAATACTTTAGGGAAAACTTGCATTGATTATTCTAATGAAATTCCGATTAAATTTCAAGGTATGAATCGATTTTTAGCTCGAGAATCTATTATTATTGATTTTAATCAACTTCAATTATTAGAAAAAATTAAATCACATACTGTTACTGTTCCTTACGGTGATCGTAGTGGCGAAATAGTTGAACCTATGTTAACTGACCAATGGTATTTACGTATTAATCCATTAGCAAAAGTTGCAATAGAAGCAGTTCAAACAGGAAAAATTCGTTTTGTACCCAAACAGTATGAAAATATGTATTTTAGTTGGATGAATAATATTCAAGATTGGTGTATCTCACGTCAATTATGGTGGGGACATCGAATTCCAGCTTGGTATGATACAAATGGTAAAGTTTATGTGGGTCGGACTGAGAAAGAAATTCGTTATGAACAACAATTAGATGATAATTTATCATTAACGCAAGATGAAGATGTATTAGATACTTGGTTTTCTTCTAGTTTATGGACATTTTCTTCTTTAGGTTGGCCGGTAGAAACGCATGAATTAAAAACTTTTCATCCAACTAGTGTAATGGTTAGTGGATTTGATATTATATTTTTCTGGATTGCACGAATGATTATGTTAACTATGCATTTTATTAAAGATAGAGATGGTCAGCCGCAAGTTCCATTTAAGATTGTTTATATAACTGGTTTGATTCGAGATGATGAAGGTCAAAAAATGTCTAAAACAAAAGGAAATGTTATTGATCCACTAGATATGATTAATGGAATTTCATTAAACGAATTAATAAAAAAACGTACGAAAAACATGATGCAACCTCAATTAGAAAAAAATATACGTAAACGAACAGAAAAAGAATTTCCATATGGTATTAAACCACATGGTACGGACGCACTACGATTTACTTTAGCAGCGTTAGCTTCACCAGGTCGTACTATTACTTGGAGTATGAATCGTCTAGATGGTTATCGAAAATTTTGTAATAAGTTATGGAATGCTAGTCGTTTTATTTTAATAAATACTTTAAAAAAAAACTGTATTTTTAAAAATAATAAAAGAACATTATCACTGCCAGATCGTTGGATATTAGCTGAATTTAATAAAACGATAAAAATTTATCGCGAAGCATTAGATACTTATCGTTTTGATTTAGCAGCTAACATTCTATATGAATTTACTTGGAATCAATTTTGTGATTGGTATCTTGAATTTAGTAAATTATACATAAATAATGGTACTGAAATAGAAAAACAAAAAACTCGCTATATTTTAATTAGTACAATGGAAGCACTATTGCGGTTAGCACATCCAATTATCCCATTTATTACTGAAACTATTTGGCAATATATAAGATCATTAATAGATGATAGTTATTTTATTCATTATCAAAAAAAAAGCATTATGCTCGAATCCTTTCCAGAATATGATGTAAATATAGAAGATTCGCAAGCCATAAATGATTTAGAATGGATTAAGAAAGTTATTATTTCAATACGTAATATTCGTTCTAAAAAAAAAATTTTACCAAATAAATTATTAACTGTATTAGTACGTAACTTTGATGCTAATGCTTGTCGCTGTATAGAAGAAAATAAAAAATTAATTATGCATTTTGCTCGTTTGAATTCGATTACATTATTACCAATTCAAACACAAAGCCCACTTTCTATTATTAAACGAATTAATGGTGCTGAATTATTAATTCCTATGGCTGATTTCATTGAGAAAGATATTGAGATTTTACGATTAAAAAAAGAAATAAATAAATTAGATATAAAAATTTCTTTGATGAAGGATAAATTATGTAACATAGATTTTTTAAGATATGCACCAGTAAAAATCGTTCAAAAAGAGCGCGATTATTTATCTATTTTAAAAAAGAAAAAAATTAATTTTCAAAAGAAAAAAATAACTATTTCTAGTTTATAATACATTTATAAAATCTAATAGCAAACTTTATATTTTTTTTAATTTTTTTATAAATTTTATATTTTTATCTATTTTTATATATATCTTATATTTGTTATGTTGTTAAGATGAAATAAATTATTAACATTTTAAATTTAAATACATTACATATGATATTAAATATTATAAATTATATTAAATATTGAATAAATTTTATTTTTTATATATTATAATAAAATATTAATTATATATTTAATTTATTTATTACATCATAATCTTATTAATTTAATTTAAAAAAAATAAAACATAATTTTTTATTTTCATATAATCGTTTTATTTTTTAATAACATTAAAAATATAAAAACAATGTTATACAATGTTTTAATTAAAAATAACATTAAAAAAAAAGAAATACAAAATTTTTAATTTTAATGAAACTATTATAAATAAATTTGTTTTTTTATTTAATTAAAACAAAATATATTATTATAATATTTTTTGATAGTTTATATTAAATATTTATTATGACTATATGTTATATGAATATATTAAGTTAATTAAATTAAAAATTTTAGATATAAAAATATAAATTATTGTTTAAATTACATTACTAATAATTATTAATTAATGTTATAAACAAATTTATATTTAAATGTAAATTCAATAAAATAAGATATATACTAAAATAAAAAAAATAATTCTAATTTTATTATTTTTATAATAACTTGTATATTAAAATAATTACATATATATTTAATATAAATTAAATTTATTAATTAATAAATCATATATATTTTTATTAAAAATATTAAATATTCATAATGATTTATTTTTTGTATTCATATAATTAAAATTTTTTAATGATTAATTTTTTTTTTGTTAAATTAAACGTTTTCATAAAATGCTTAGTTTATTTACTATCAAAGATGCATGACCAATGTATTTTTCTGGTGTCATTTTCTTTAATCGTATTTTTTCTTTTTCTGGTAAATCTAAGCTTTCAATAAATTTTTTTATATCAGATTTTTTTATCTTTTTACCATGAGTAAATTTTTTTAATTTTTCATATGGTTTTTTTATTCCGTAACGCCGCATTATCATTTGAATTGGTTCAGATAAAACTTGCCAATGATGATTTAATTCATTGATAAGATGTGAAGAATTTATTTTTAGTTTATTAATTCCTTTCATAGTTGATTGATAAGAAATTAACGCGTAACTAAGTCCAACTCCAAGATTACGTAAAACGGTAGAATCAGTTAAATCACGTTGCCAACGAGAAATTGGTAACTTTCTAGCTAAATGATTTAATATTGCGTTAGATAATCCAAGATTACCTTCAGAATTTTCAAAATCAATTGGATTAATTTTATATGGCATAATAGAAGAGCCAATTTCGCTGGTAGTAATTTTTTGTTTAAAATAATTTAAAGCCATATAACCCCAAATATCACGATTAAAATCAATTAAAATTATATTAAATCGCATAATACAATCAAATAATTCAGAAATATAGTCATGAGGTTCAATTTGAGTAGTACAAGGATTCCATGAAATATTTAAATCAGTAACAAAACTTTTACTAAATGAATGCCAGTCTATTTCTGGATAAGAAAAAATGTGAGCATTATAGTTTCCAACTGTACCATTCATTTTTCCCATAATTTTTATGTGTATTAATTGATCAAATTGTCGTTCCATACGATAAGAAAAATTTAAAAATTCTTTACCAACAGTAGATGGAGTAGCTGGTTGACCATGCGTTCTAGAAAGCATGGGAATATCTCGATATTTTACGGCTAATCTTTTAATTGTATTAATAATTTTTCGCCAAAAAGGTAAAATTATATCTTGTCGTGCAGTTTTTAACATTAATGCATATGCAATATTATTAATATCTTCTGATGTGCAAGCAAAATGAAAAAATTCTGAAACTTGATATAAAGAAGAAATTTTTTTTATTTTTTTCTTTAAAAAATATTCAACTGCTTTTATATCATGTTGAGTAATATGCTCAATTTTTTTAATATGTTCTGCATCTTTTTCACTAAAATCTGTAATAATTTTATTTAAAAAATCATTTGTCTTAGTATTCAAATTTGGAATTTCATTAATATTTTCACAGGAAGCTAATTTTTGAAACCAACGGATTTCAACTTGCACACGGAATTTTAACAAACCGTATTCACTAAAGATAGTTCTTAATTTACTTACTTTATTATTATAGCGTCCATCAATGGGTGAAATGGCAGTTAGTGAAGATAACTTCATTGTGACTAGTTCCTTTAAATAGAATTAGTAATAAGAAACAATTTTTTTGCTTCTTTAAGAAGACGACGTCGAAAAAACATTAATTGAAATCGACTACCACCAACTTGTTGCCATAAAACTGCTGAACGGATACCTGCTAGTAATACAGCACGAATTGTAGCTTGTATTTGTAGATTTTGTAAAATTTTTTCTGAACCATTAATATAAATTCTAGGACCAAGTGAACTAATGACATCTGTATATATACTAGCTAATGCATTAATAATAGTATTTGATTCAATAGAAAAATAAATTAGTTGACGTTTTAATTGATATAATCGTTGAGTAAGAGTTTTTATTGCTTGTTTATTAGCATAAAATTTACGTTCTAACATAATTAAGCTAAATGTATAACGAGTTATTTCTGTATTTATACTTTTATTATTAATACTAAGTAGATTTATTAAGGCTTCAATACCAAGCTGAAGTGTACTCTCTTTTTTACCAAACACTGATAATGTAGAAGAAGAATCAATTTTTAATAAACTGTTTAATGAAATATGTAATGCTTTTTGATCACATTTTCCTTTATACGCTAATTGTTGTACAAGTTGTGCCGATTGACTAATTCCAGCCATCGATAGTATGATATCATAATAATTTTTTGTCATAGTTATTCTTATAAATATAGTTAATTAACAATGACTCTTATATAATATTGTATATTGTAAATATTATTAATTTTTATTATAATAACGAATTTTAAAATAATTTATTATAATAAATAAAGATATTTTAATATATTACATTATTAATAACAAACAAAAAACATAAAATTAAAAATTAAGAACTAATGTTTAAAAAACATAAAACTATTTTTTGTAATGATATTTTTATATTTTTAAATATAATAACTTATTTTTCATTTTATTAAGTTTCTATTATTAAATAAAAATTTTTTAAAACACTGTATATACATTAACTATAATATTTTATTATTAAATAATATGCCCTATAATGGGATTCGCTGTTCAATGATACCGCCTCCTAGACAAACATCTTTTTTATATAATACAACTGATTGACCTGGTGTTACTGAAGAAACTGGCTGATTAAATTTAATTTTAATATTTTTTTCATTAATAGGAGTAACAAGACAAGATATATCTTTTTGACAAGAACGAATTTTTACTGTGCAATAAAATTCTTTATAAAGTGGCATACGATTTACCCAATATAACTGTTGTGCAATAAGACCAATAGACATTAAATACATATTTTCATGACCTTGCGCTACTATAAGGATGTTGTTAGGTAGATCTTTATCTACTACATACCATGCTGCTGTTTTTTTGTCTTTTATTCCACCAATACCTAATCCTTTTCTTTGACCAAGAGTATAATACATTAATCCTTGATGATTTCCAATAATTTTAGAATCAATACTCATTATAGGACCAGGTTGTTTAGGCAAATAACGTTCTAAAAAATCACGAAATTTACGTTTTCCAATAAAACAAATACCAGTAGAATCTTTTTTGTTTGCATTAATAAATTTTAATTTTTCTGCAATATCACGTACTTGTGATTTTTTTATCTTTCCAATTGGAAATAAGCTTTTTTCTATTTGTTTATGACTAAGGGTATAAAGAAAATAACTTTGATCTTTCTTTTTATCAATACCACGAAGAAGATGAATTATTCCGTTTATTTTTTTACGACGTACATAGTGACCAGTAGCAATAAAATCTGCTGATAATTTTTTTTCAGAAAAATCTAAAAACGTTTTAAATTTAATTTCTTTATTACATAAAACATCTGGGTTAGGTGTTCGACCGGATTGATATTCTTTTAAAAAAACTTTAAATACATTTTCCCAATATTCTGTTGAAAAATTAGCTGTATGTAACTTAATTTTTAATTGATCACATATAGATTCTGCGTCATTCAAATCTTTAGATGAAGCACAATATTTTTCATTATCATCTTCTTCCCAATTTTTCATAAATAATCCAGAAACTTGATAACCTTTCTTCTTTAGTAAATAAGCAGCAACGGAAGAATCAACACCTCCAGAAATACCAACAACAACTTTTTTTTTATTTATTTTTAACATAAAAATCTTGTCATGTTTAAGATATGTAAGAATAGTTTGTTATATAAAAATAATTAATTGTAACATTATTAATAAATAAGATGATATATTTAAATAGCACATACTTTTATAAATTTATAGTTTAAAATATAATTATATAATAAGATTAAATTATGTTAATGATTATATTAAATTTAATAGCAATTATTTTTATTTTATATTTTATTTATAAGAATTAATTTATTATATAAATATGTTTTATAAAATATTAAAAATATTTAATGTTTTAAAATAATGTAAAACTTTTCATATTAAAAATAATTTGATATTTTGTTATATACTTTTTTAAAAATATTTAATATATGAAACGTTATGGAATGTATTACGCTATGTATTATATTATTTAATTAAAGCATTTAAGTTGTATGAAAATTAATAAATAATAAGCATAGTATTAAACGTATTATAAGTATTTTATTACAATTATAAAAAATATATTACTATATTTTTTTTAAATCATTATTATAATTAAATTAGTTTAATTATTATGATTTAAATAAATTGTAGTAAAATATTTTTAACATTTTAAACTAAAAAATTATTACTTCTATTTAAAAGTATTGATAAATTATCACGTTATAGTAAATTTTTATAAATATTTATATAATATAGTTATTTATTAAAAAAAACAACAAGTTTAATTATGTGAAGTTTACTATATGTTTTTATATAAAGTATATTAAAATAATCTTTTTATTTTATACTTTTTAATATAAGATAGATATAAAAAAATCATCTTAAAGTTACTATAATAGATATATTCAGTAATTAATAATAAATTAAATGTTACAACAAGATATTTTAATTATAATAAATTTATATTAATTTTTAAAATTTTAACTATATAGTAATATTTATCTATAAACTAAAAATATATACATGTAAAAATTATAGTTTTAATATTGCTTTATATATTATTTTATATTCAAATAATAATAAAATTATTAATTATATATAAATAAAAAAAAGAAATTTTAATAATTTTATAATTAATAATTCATAATAAAATATAATTTTATATAATATTTTTTATTTTGTCACATATTGCTAATAAATTAAACATTATAAATAATAATTTATAATATAAATATAATATATTCAATTGTAAATAAACATTGAACATATTATTGTTTGTATGAATGATTGACATCATAAAAATTTTATACAACATTTATTTTCTTAATATATCACACAATAAATCATGTTATAAAACAATTAAAATATTCGTATTTTTTCATATAATAACATATCAAATATTATAAATGACAAGAGCAATAAATATCATTTCAGTTTAATATTTATAAATTGACGATTACGACGTCCTTTTTTATAAAATTCTACTTGCCCAGATTTCAAAGCAAATAGAGTATGATCTTTTCCGCAACCTACATGACTTCCAGCATGAAACTTTGTACCACGTTGACGAACAAGAATATTTCCTGCTAGTACAGTTTCACTACCAAAACACTTAATACCTAAACGTTTTGCATGTGAATCACGTCCGTTACGCGTTGAACCACCAGCTTTTTTATGTGCCATTTAATTTATTCTCTCAATTTCATTAATGTTAATACTATTAATTTTAATATCTGTAAACCATTGTCGATGGCCTTGTTGTTTATGATAATGTTTTCGACGACGAAACTTAACAATGTGAATTTTTTTACTTCTGCCATGTGCAATAATTTTAGCATTAATTTTCGCACCAGAAACAAAAGGGTATCCAAGTTTAACATTTTTACCACAATTAATCATAAGAATTTCATTAAAATTAATGAATTGACCTGTTGGAACATCTAATTTTTCTAAACGAACAGTTTCACCTTCTTGAACTCGGTATTGTTTACTACCATGTTGAAAAACAGCATACATTATAGGCTCCATTTTTTGTGATTTTAAGTATAAAAGAAAATATGTTATCAAAATTTATAATAAATAATAAATTTTACATAAAAATATATATAATAAAATAAAAATGCTAAAATCATAAAAAAATTTTAATTTTTACTGTATATTAGTAAGTTATTATCTTACAAAGAATAATTTTTATAAAATAGTTAAAACAAAAAAAATTTTTTATAATTATCTAATATAATATTAAATGTTTAACATAAATTTTAAAATTAGTGATTATTTTTTAAAAGTTAAAACGTTTATGTTTTTTATTATTATTAAAATATAATTTTCTTGTTTAGTAAACTTTGAATAGTAACAAACATTTTATGTTATAAAATTACACATTTAAAATATTTTATTTCCTATAATAATTGTTTTGGTATATTACAATATAATAAAATAAATAAATATATTATAAAAATTTTTAAGAAACATATTACATTTTTTTAATTTAAATAACATTATTAACATTAATATATTAATTGTATTTAATAATTAAATTAAAGTTAATTAATTTAAGCATATTAAATAATATTATATGTTATTATTCATCGTATATTATAAATATATATTTTATAATGGCATATTTTTGCATATTCATTAGATTAATATTTTAATATTAAAAAGTAATAATAGATAAGTTATATAATTAGATTTAAAAACATATAATTAAAACATTAAAATATTTTATTATATCTTTATTAATAATAAAATAAAAATAAATATTTATTTTTATTTTTTTATTTGCATATATCAGAATTTATAAAAATTCAATTGTTAATTTTATTATAATATTAAAAAATATATCTTGGTAATATTATTGAGGTTGTTTTTTTTTAAAAAACTTGAATTTAAAAAAATTACAATTATATTTTAATGTGTTTTTAAAAGAATAAATTTATTATATCTATAATAAAACGTTAATTTTTTAAAATTTTTATACAATTTTAAATAGGAACTAATATAAAATTAGTCAGTTCCTATTTGTAATTTGTTTAACTTTGATATTTTAATTTTTTATGTATTATTAAATTTACAACGAGAGACTGTGCTCGAAGAGTTATTATGACGCGTTGTCAATTTTTTATGACGAGTAACATTATTATTGTATCGATCGTTATTACTTAAATGACATGCTTTATTTTTATAGCGTTCATTTGGAAGTAAGCGATTATTACTATGATTTAAATTTGATTGTATAGAACGTAAAAATTGTATATTTATTTGTTTATTTAAGATACGAATTTTGTTAAATTGATTTAAAGTATCAGAAGATAAATTTTTTGGAAGCTCTATTGTAGAATAAGAACTAAATATCTTAACGTTACCAATATATCGACTATTTACATTACTTTCATTAGCAATTGCGCCAACTATATGACGAACTTCTATACCATCATCACGACCTATATTAATACGGTATAATTGTCTTGCATAAGTATGATGTTGTTTACGATAAGATGAATTTATTTCAGAATGAATTGATCGTATACTTTTAGTGTAATTATTAAATTCACGTCGTTGACGGGGTTTAAATATTGGATCTGGTGGTAAAATTAATGGACATTTTTCTTGAGCTATTTTTAATAAAATAGCGGCTAAAGTAACTATATCTAACTCTTGTTTTGGTTGTAATTTAGGTAATAATGCTCGATATAAATCGAGATCATTTTTTTTTAATTGTTGATGTATTTTAATCGAAAATTTATCAAGACGCCGTTTACTCAATAGTTCTGAATTAGGAAGAGGTACTTCTAAAATAGTTAATTTCATAGTACGTTCTATATTACGAAGCAAACGACGTTCACGATTTTCTACAAATAATAATGCACGACCTGTACGACCTGCCCGACCAGTTCGACCAATACGATGAACATAAGATTCTGAATCCATAGGAATATCATAATTTATAACTAAACTAATCCGATCAACGTCTAGACCACGTGCAGCAACGTCAGTAGCAATTAAAATATTTAAACGACCGTTTTTTAATCGTTCTAATGTTTGTTCACGCAAACTTTGATTCATATCTCCATTCAGCGCAGCACTATTATAACCATTTTTCTCTAACGTTGATGCTACTTCTAATGTAGCATTTTTAGTACGAACAAAAATAATTACTGCATCAAAATCTTCTGCCTCTAAGAAACGAACTAGTGCTTCATTTTTTCTAATTCCATGTACCGTCCAATAACTTTGTTTAATATCAGGGCGAGTAGTAAGATTAGACTGAATATGTATTTCTTGAGGATTTTTCATAAATCGTCGAGTAATTTGACGAATTGCTTCTGGCATAGTAGCTGAAAATAATGCAGTTTGGTGTTGTTCTGGCATTTTACTCATAATAGTTTCTACATCTTCAATAAATCCCATACGAAGCATTTCATCAGCTTCATCTAATACTACTCCGTTTATTTGAGAGAGATTTAATGTGCAACGTTTCAAATGATCTAACATACGACCTGGTGTACCAACTACAATTTGAGGTCCTTGACGTAAAGCACGTAACTGAAGATCATATCGCTGACCACCATATAAAGCTATAACATTTACACCATGCATATGTTTAGAGAAATTTATAATAGCTTCAGCAACTTGAATTGCTAATTCTCGAGTAGGTTCAAGAATTAAAAGTTGAGGTGTTTTTAGTTTAATTTTTAAGTTATGTAGTAATGGCAAAGAAAATGCTGCAGTTTTTCCACTTCCAGTTTGTGCCATGCCTAATACATCTCGGCCGTTGAGCAAATAAGGAATACATTTAACTTGGATTGGTGATGGTTTTTCATAACCTAGATCAATCAAAGCAGAAATAATTGGAATAGATAACCCTAAATCAGAAAAAGAGGTTTCAAGTTCATTAGTCATGCATACATGCCTCATTGATAATGATGGCTAGTTTACATGACTCATTGAAAAATTTTTAGTTGTTTTCATTGAAAAGTGTGAACCAGCTCAAATTAAATTATAAAATTATTGTCTATAAAGATGACAACTTTAATTAAAAAAATCAATATTTATTTAATTGATAAATATTTTAGAATGATTTTATTATGAATTTAGTTTTAGTATTGTAGTTTTAATTAAATTAAGGTATAAATAATTAACTAAAACATTATTTTTATAATTTAAAATATATTATTTTATAGTATTTTAAATTATTAATTTTTCATTATATTAAATTATTATTTGCTATGATAAAGTATTTATTAAATAAATAGATAAAATAATACTTAAAAATTTTTATATTATATATTTTTTATTATTTTAATAGAAATAAAATAAAAATTTTATCTTTAAAAAACTTAAATGTTAAAGATTTAAGTATTAGAAATCTTTATTATCAACTCATGAGTAAAACATTTTTGTATTTATTTTAATTTTATATATTATTAATATTTATTGTTAACAATACATTAATAAGTTTTTAGAATATTTTATTTTATATTTCTTTATCAAATAAATTAATATAGTAATAAAATATTTATTAAAATAGTAAATATACTAATTTTAAATATGAATTGTTACAATAAAAAATTGTTAGTATATAAAATACATAATTAAAAAAATAAAAATTTTTATTTAATAATATTGAAATAATACATTATAATTATACTATTACAAAATTAATATTTCTTTAAAAAAATATTGGATAATAAAAAACTTACATAATATTGTTAGTATTAACTATTTAAAATATTAGTATTTATTTTTATTTAAAATTAAATTTTATCAATATTATAAAGTATTTAATCTTGCATTTAATCTTAATTAATATAAAAATAAACATAACTTTACTAATAAAGTTATTTATTTATATTAAAAAATATTTTAATTTTTAACAACATAACACTGCTGTAATAAAATAACGTTTTAAGCATTTAGAATAATTATTTTATTTTAAAAAATAAAATAACACATTTATTATAGTCATTTAATTTTTTTTTGAAGTTCTTAAATTCATCGTTGAAGTTGCAATTTCTTTAATACTAAGACGAACACGCCCATGTCGATCTACTTCTAGAACTTTAACAGGTATTTCTTGTCCCATGCGTAAATAATCAGCAACTTTTTCAACACGTTGATTAGAAATTTGAGAAATATGAACTAAACCTTCTTTTCCTCCTCCGATAGAAAAAAAAGCACCAAAATCAACAATACGAGTAACTTTGCCTTGATAAATACGACCAACTTCAATTTCTGAAGTAATTTCAATAATTCGATGAATAGCATGTTTTGCTTTTTCACTATCAGTAGCAGCAATTTTAATTGTACCATCATCATTAATTTCAATTGTAGTATCAGTCTCTTCGGTAAGAGTTCGAATTACTGATCCACCTTTTCCAATAATATCTTTAATTTTATCTGGATTAATACGGATAATTTTAATACGTGGTGCAAATTGAGAAATATCATTACGTGGTTTATTAAGAGCTTGTTCCATAATATTTAGAATGTGTATCCGAGCACTTTTAGCTTGATTTAATGCTATTTGTATAATTTCTCGTGTTATACCTTCTATTTTTATATCCATTTGTAATGCAGTAATACCATTTCGGCTACCAGCTACTTTGAAATCCATATCACCTAAATGATCTTCATCACCTAAAATATCTGATAGAACTACAAAATTATTTTTTTCTTTTACCAAACCCATAGCGATGCCTGCAACAGCAGCTTTAATAGGTACACCAGCATCCATTAACGCTAAAGAAGCTCCACAAATTGAAGCCATAGAAGAAGAACCATTAGATTCAGTAATTTCAGAAACTATACGTATTGTATATGGAAAATCTTCTATTTTAGGCATCATAGGTAATATTCCGCGCTTTGATAAACGACCATGTCCAATTTCACGGCGTTTAGGAGATCCAACTATACCAATTTCTCCAACAGCATAAGGTGGAAAGTTATAATGGAATAAAAATGTATCGGTTTTATCACCTATTAGTTCATCTAAATTTTGTGCGTCGCGAGAAGTACCTAATGTTGCAGTAACTAATGCTTGAGTTTCGCCACGAGTAAATAATGCAGATCCATGAGTTCGAGATAATATTCCAGTACGTATATCTATGCTACGAATCATATCTTTTTCACGACCATCTATACGTGCTTTTCCATCTAATATACGATTACGTAAAATTTTTTTCTCAATACTATCTACTATTTTTTGAATTTCTATGACATTAAGTGTTTCATCTTGCAACAATAAAGTAGTAAGAACACTATCTTTAATTATGTTTATTTGCGTGCAACGTTTTTCTTTGTCTATAATTTGATATGCATTTTCAAAACTTGATTTCACTATTTTATTAATTTTAGAAAATAGTAAAGAATTTATTTCAGGATCTTTATAATCCCATTTTGATTTACCAGCTTCAGATGATAAAGAATTAATGTTTTTTATCACAATTTGCTGTTGTTTATGACCAAATTCTATTGCATCTAAAATTTGATTTTCACTTAGTATGTTTGATTCAGATTCAACCATTAATACTGCACTAGAAGTACCAGAAACTACTAAGTCTAATCTACTAACTTTTAGCTCTTCGATTGTCGGATTAAGTATATATTTATTATTAATATAACCGATTCGAGCTGCGCCGATTGGACCATGAAATGGCATTCCAGATAAACTTAAAGCAGCAGACGCTCCAATTATCGCAAGAATATCTGGATTAATTTGAGGATTTAAAGATAATACGGTAGCAATGATTTGCACTTCGTTTAGAAAATTCTCTGGGAAAAGAGGTCGAATTGGACGATCAATAAGGCGAGAAGTTAGTATTTCACTTTCGTTTGGTCGACCTTCACGGCGAAAAAAACTACCAGGTATGCGGCCAATAGCATAAGTTCGTTCTTGATAATTAACTGTCAGAGGGAAAAAATTTTGATTTGTTTTAGCTTTTTTTTCTCCAACAACAGTAACAAATACAGAAGTATCATTCATGCTAACCATAACTGCAGAAGTAGCTTGACGCGCCATTATACCAGTTTCAATGGTAAGGGAGTGCTGGCCATACTGAAACGTACGAATAATTGGTATCAGCAAAATTATATCCTTAATTAACAGCATACTATGATTATTTGACACGGGTATAGCTTTGTTTACTTTCTATTATAATTTACATAATTCATCATATTTTATTTTAATTTAAAAACGAATTTTACAAAGTATATAATCGTATTATAATAGAAAAATTTATATTTAGAACATGAATTAACAAATAAATTTCATTTTGTTATTTTTATAACACTTTAATCTGCTCCTTCTGTATTTTATACTTAAAATTAATAACACTAACGACGTAAAGATAATTTTTCAACTAAATGATTATAACGTATGAAATCTTTACGTTTGAGATAATCAAGTAATTTTCGACGTTGAGAAACCATTTGTAATAAACCGCGACGACTATGATGATCTTTTTTATGTTTAGAAAAGTGATTTTGTAGATAGTTGATTTTTGAAGTTAATAAAGCAGCTTGAACTTCAGTAGAACCACTATCATTGTCACTACGACCAAAATTAGCTATAATTTCAGTTTTATCTTTTCTAATAGGAGACATAATTGTAACTCCAGATAAAATATAATATTTATAGGTGCTGATTTTAAGTCAGCGACTCGAAAAAAGAATATATGCTACATTATACTCTTATCTATACATTTCTTCAAGTTATAGAAAGAGAAATACTTATAAATTAAATTTTTCGTTAATATTTTGACTTAATAAACGAAGAAGTACAATATTACTATTATTAGTAATCAAACCTATTTTAATAAATATACAATGTTTGATTTTTAGAAAGACGTACTCTTCTAGACTATAGATTGTTAGAAAATAATACTAGTTTACCTGTTTAAAAATAGTTACTGATATAGATAACAGTTTTACTTTTAGATGATGTTGTACTAAACAATTAATTGGTATTAATATTTTATCTAATAATTTATTTATTAAAGCGATTTGCTTTTCAAATTACTTTTCTACATCATAAAACTATTTAATTATTACTATGTGTTTTTTTAAATCATTTTACTTATGATCGACGTTAGTATGTTACATGTACGCTACAGCTTAATAGTTTACTAAGATCATCAATAATAGTTGGAATATAAGTTCCTTTTCAATAAAAAATTTATAATTTTAATTTAGTTTTTTCAATAAATTATATCTAACTAATCAATACTTATAATTTATTTTTTATTAGTATTTTAACATTTTTTAGCATACTTATAAATTTTTTCCTTAATGCTAAATCACTAAATACATGAGAGGTATTTGATAAATAACATATCGAAATTTATTTAAAGCTACATGAAGTTGTAATTTACTAAAATTTATAGATTGTTCTTATATTATTTTAATATTAAAATCTGATATGTTAGTTCGTTGTTCTAATTCGTCAATTACTCGATAGCACTTATTAGAACTAAGAAAAAATTAAGAGAACTCAGTTGCTTTTCTAAAACAAATTGGTAATATACCCCAGTTGCTAATAGTTCAAGTATATCTGTATGGCCAGCACGATTAGCATTATATCGATGTTTTACTTTTTGTAAAGCTTGATTAGATGATAAACATTTTGGTTTATCGCATAATAGTATGCCATGATCGTATTGTTTGCAATAATAAGATTATCATGTCATGAGTTTTTTTACTTTTTCTTCTTACAGAATTATTTATTCAGTTATTTTCTATTATATTATTCACTAAGTTAGATATATATCTACCTTGCATTTCTGAATTATCGTAAATAAAAGTTAATTGAGGTACTATGCGTAAACGCATAACTTTCCCAAGCAAAATTCGAATATAATCTGAAGAACTTTGTAGTTTTTTCATACCTTTTTTTATAATTTTTAGATCATAATTTTCATCTAATGTATTAAAAAAAGTAATATAAATTTTTACATAAGCTAAATCTTTTGAGATTTTTGCATCAGATATAGTAGTCATAAAAACATATGGATTTTTTATTTTATATTGAATAATAAACGCAATTTTTTTTTTTATTTCTTGTTCAACACGTTGATTTCGATTAAATTTATGCTCCATGTAAAATTCTCTAGATAAAATAAAAAAATTTTATTAATAAGATAAATGATAATTAATCTTTTTAAAGATATATAACATTAATGATTTTATTTTTTATTAAATTTATTTTTTAATACTAAACAATTTAATTAATTTGTTATTTAAAATTTAAAATTAGTATATCTTTTTGTCTATATTATTACTTTATAATATATTATTACTTTATAACGTTCTGATTCTGAATATTTTCAAAAGATTCAATAATATCATGAATATGTATGTCATTATAATTATTTACTCCGATACCGCATTCTAAACCATGATGAACTTCATTAACGTTTTCTTTAAAATGACGTAAAGAGTCTAATTTTCCTTCATGTATAATTACATTGTTACGTAAAATACGAATAGAGTTATGACGTTTGATTATTCCTTTAGTTACTATACATCCCGCAATAGAACCAAATTTTGGTATTTTAAATACGTTACGTATTTCTGCAAATCCAATAATTTTTTGTATATATTCTGGGACAAGTAAACCAGTCATTGCTTTTTTTACTTCATCAATTAAACTATAAATTACAGAGCAGCATCTTAAATCTAGATTTTCCGCTTCGATAATACGACGTGCAGAAGCATCAACACGAACATTAAAACTTAAAATAATAGCATTAGATGCTGCTGCTAATATTGCATCAGTTTCAGTAATTCTTCCTACTCCAGAACCAATAATATTTATTTTTACTTTTTCAGTAGAAAGTTCTAATAATGCATTGATAATTGCTTCACAAGAGCCTTGTACGTCAGTTTTTAATACAATATTTAACTCAAAAAACTTACTATGAGTTATCTTAGAAAACATATTTTCTAAATTAGTTTTTTTCTGACGTGCTAATTTAGCTTCGCGAAATTTTTTTTGACGGTATAAAGCGACTTCACGTGCTTTTTTTTCATCGCGAACAACAATGGCTGTATCTCCTGCTATAGGAATGTTAGATAAACCTAAAATTTCTACCGGAATAGATGGACCAGCTGATGTCACAAGATGTCCTAACTGATCTTTTATTGCTCTAATACGTCCATATTCAAATCCACAAAGTATGATATCGCCAGTATTAAGTGTTCCTTCTTTAATTAAAATTGTTGCTACTGGTCCTCGCCCTTTGTCTAAATACGATTCAATTACTACACCAACTGCCATTCCACATCGCATTGCAGTTAGTTCTAAAATTTCTGCTTGTAAAAGTATAGCATTAAGTAATTCATTAATTCCAATTCCTGTTTTGGCAGAAACATATACGTATTGTGTTTCACCTCCCCATTCTTCTGGAATAACGCCATGTTGTGACAATTCTTTTTTTATACGATCTCTATCAGTTTCCAACTTGTCAATTTTATTAACTGCAATTACTAATGGTACTTTCGCAGCTTTTGCATGTTGAATAGCTTCAATAGTTTGTGGCATGACACCATCATCAGCAGCTACTACTAATACTACAATATCAGTTATTTGAACGCCACGAGAACGCATAGCGGTAAAAGCTTTATGTCCTGGTGTATCTAAAAAAGTAATTATTCCATTATTAGTTTCTACATAATAAGCACCAATATGCTGAGTGATATAACCAGCTTCACCTGCTGCTACTTTACTAGAACGAATATAATCTAATAGAGAAGTTTTACCATGATCAATATGACCCATTATCGTTACTACTGGTGCCCGTGACTCAAGTATTTTACTAACATCACGATCATTTATTAATGCTTCTTCAAGCTCATTTTCTTTTATAAGTATAACTTTATGACCCATTTCTTTAGCTACTAATTGTGCAGTATTTTGATCAATTATTTGATTAATAGTAGCTATTATTCCTAGCTTCATCATCGTTTTTATAACTTGAGAGCTTTTGACTGCCATTTTGTTAGCTAGTTCAGTTACTATAATTGTTTCGCCAATTGTAACATTACGAGCTATTATTTGTATTGGTTTATTAAATTCTTGTTGTAAAATGCTAATTTTATGTTTATTTCTTCCATAACGATTAATAGAACGAGTTTCTTCACGATCTGTTTTAGATATAAAAAGTTTATTACTTTTTTTCTGTTTATTTAATTTATTATGACGTACTCGATTACGACGTTCACCTTCAATTTTAGCGTCATTTTCATCTTCAGCTACACGAGCGTAATGAGACGTAGTAATGTGATAATCAGCAGTTTCAACAACAGCGTTCATTTCTTCTTCTGCAGCCCATTTCTCACTATTTTCTTTAGCCATGCGTCGTGCTTCTTCTGCTAGACGTTGAGCTTCTTTTTCAATTTTTTTGTGTATTTCTTTTTCTGTTTGACGCTGAAGTATAGTAATTTCTAGTTTTTTTCGAAATTTTTCTGATTGCGTCGATTGAATTATTTGATTAACATGTTGATTAATTACTTGTTTATTTTTTTTATTATGATTATTTTTTATCGTTTGATTTTGTTTTTTTTTCAACATAAGAACTTTTTTTTCTGCGTTATGTTTTTTTTCTTCTTTTAATTTAACGTCTTGTATTTCCTCTATACTACGATTAACATAAATACGTTTTTTACGAATTTCAATTTTTATTGATTTACTTTTTCCGGTAGCACCTGTTGTAACATTTAAGGTACTATGAATTTTACGTTGCACAGTTAATTTTCTTAAAGTATTACTATATTCACAATTTAAATATGCTAATAATATTTCCTTTTCTTTTTGAGTCACAAGGTCTGACTCCGATTTATTAATACCTGCATCAGAAAATTGTTGTATTAAGCGATCGATTGAAGTTTTAATTTCACTGGCTAGTACTTTTACAGTTACATCTGTTGTCATGCGTTTTTCCTGTTGAAATTTATTGTATGTTGTTACTAAACCAACAGATATTACGTGCAGCCATTATAATTTCGCCGGCTTTTTTATTATGTAGTTCTTCAATATCAGATAAATCATCAATGCTTTGTTCTGCAAGATTTTCTAGTGTATTAATTCCTCTAGCAACTAGTTTAAGAGCTATGTTACGGTCAAGACCTGGCAGATTAAGTAATGCTTTATCAAATGTTGGTTTTCCTAATATCTCTTCTTGAGCTAAAGCTAATGTAGTCAAAACAGCTCTTGCACGATTTTTTAATCCTTTAAGAACATTTTTATTTAGGGAATTAATTTCTAATAATTCTTTTAAAGGTACATAAGCAAGTTCTTCTAGAGTAGAAAATCCTTTTTCAATTAACGTTATAGCAATGTTTTCTTCAATATTTAGATGTCGTGTAAACAGTTTCATGGCGATATTTTTTTCAGCTTGATGCTTAGCTTTTAAATTATCTGTTGTAATTACATTTAATTCCCATCGATCATTATTACGATGTTGTTTTAAAAGTTGAGAAGCTAAACGTACATTTTGACCATTTCGACCGATAGCTTGTGCTAAATTACTAGATTCTACTGCAATATCCATTATATAAGTATCTTCATCAACTACAATTGAAACTACATCTGCTGGCGCCATAGCATTAATAACGAATTGTTCTGAAATATCGTCCCAAAGGATAATATCAATACGTTCTCCACTAAGTTCACTAGATACCGCTTGAACACGAGCTCCGCGCATACCTACGCAAGCACCGACTGGATCAATTCGTTTATCATTACTTTTTACTACAATTTTTGAACGAGATCCAGGGTCACGAGCTATCGCTTTGATTTCAATGACTTCTTCTCCAATCTCAGGTACTTCAATTCGAAATAATTCTTTTATCATTTGTGGACTAGAACGACTAACAAAAAGTTGAATACCTTTAGATTCTGGACGTATAGCGTGCAATACACCCCGAATACGATCACCAGAACGAAAATTTTCTCTTGGCAACATTTCTTCGTGTGTAATTATTGCTTCAGCATTATTTCCTAGATCTAATGAAATGCTGTCACGATTAACTTTTTTTATTACACCAGTAACAATCTTACCTTCTTGTTTTTTAAAAGAATCTACTATCATAGCACGTTCAGCTTCACGTACTTTTTGAACAATAACTTGTTTTGCAGTCTGAGTAGTAATTCTATCAAAAATAACAGATTTTATTTGATCTTCGACATAATCACCTAAATTAATTTCTGGTTCTTCATATTTAGCTGCTTCTAAAGTAATTTCACGCGTAGGTTGAATTACTTTATCAACAGTTATCCATCGTCGAAAAGTATAAAAATCACCAGTTTTTCGATTAATATTGACACGAACGTCAATTTCTTGTTCATATTTTTTTTTAGTAGCACTAACTAAAGCAGTTTCTAATGCTTCAAAAATTTTTTCGCGTGGTAAAGATTTTTCATTAGAAACTGCTTCAACAACAGCTAGAATTTCTTTATTCATTTTAAGTTTTCTCGTTTAAACTTTAAAATTTTGATATTAAATTTGCTTTTTGAATATTCTTAATTTTGAATACTTCATCTTTTTTATTTACAGTAATTATAACTGTATTACCTTTGACAGATTTAATAACGCCTTTCCATTTACGACAATGTTGTTTTTCTGTTCGTAATACTAAAACAATTTCTTTTTTAATAAAACGTATATAATGTTCTACAGTAAATATTGGACGATTAATCCCCGGAGAGGATACCTCTAAAGTATACGGAACTGTAATAATTTTTTTAAGATCTAGTATAGTACTAAGCTTTTGACTAACATTTACACAATCATTAATGTTAATGCCACTGATATGATCAATGTAAAAACGAAGTATTAATGAGTGTGAATGAATACATTTAAGACCTATTAATTCAAAACCTAATGCTTTTATTATTGGTAAAAGCATGTTTATTAACTTTCTTTTTAAAATCAACAATACTTACCTCCAAAATAAAAAACTTTACAATCCAGAAATTTTATTGTTAATCAACAAAACTTGAAAACTGGTTTTGTATATGATTTAATTTTTCGTATAGAATAAATAACTTCAGTGCAATTATTTAGTAAGTTGTTGTAAAAATATAATATTTAAATTATATTTAAAACTTTACAAATTAAGGAAGTAATTATAGGAACTACATTTGAATTAATAATTCTTTATAATTTAATAAAACATTTATTTGTTTATTCGTAAATGATAAAATATAAAAGCGTACGTTAAACATAAAAATAATATCATTAATTTTTTTATTTTTTGATACCGAGAGTGGGAATTGAACCCACAAACCTATTAAGGCACTACCACCTCAAGGTAGCGTGTTTACCTATTTCACCATCTCGGTCTACATTCTTATTATCATTATTTATTACTTATTTGAAATAAAAATACTTAATAAGTGTGATGAATATTTATGAAACTTATTTTTTTAACTTTTATTTTGTTTAGACAATATTATAGATTTATTATATTTTTTGATATTGGTGTGGTTTTTCTAAATTTTCCCATTCACTAATTTTTTTCTTTTGATTACTACTTAAATTACCTAAAATTAAACTAGTTATAAAAAATAATAATGCTAAAATAGTTGTCATACGAGTAATAAAATTATTAGAATTACTTGTTTTAAACAAAGCACTAGAAGTTACTACGTTAAATGAGCTTCTTATTTCAGGACTTTTACCTTGTTGAAATATAATTAAAGTAATTAGTAAAATTGAGACAAGAAAAAAAAATAATAAAATGATTTGATATGTACTCATTCTTATATCCTAAACTTTTTATATATACTAAATAATTACATTGTAAAGTTTTTTAATTAAAGATGTAAATATTTTATGTAATGCATTAAATTGAATTTATGCTTATAATACTGACAGTTTATAAATTACACAATAATAATTTATCATTAAAGACATATTCATACAAATAATAGATATGTTTTTAAAAATTAGCGATTTTTACTGCATTAGCAATGCGCTTTGCAAGAATAGTAATTTTTTGTTTGTTTTCACCTTCTACCATAATCCGAATTAATCGTTCCGTGCCAGATTTACGTAACAATACACGACCGTGATCAGCAAGTATATTTTTAACTTGTTTAGAAATTTTGCAGACTTTTATAGATTTTAAAGGATTAGAATTACCAGTTATAGATACATTTATTAAAATTTGAGGTAATAATGTAATATTACGACATAAATGATATAAACTAACATGATTATTCACCATTGCAGTTAACACTTGCAAAGCAGCTATAATACCGTCTCCAGTTGTAGTTTTATCTAATAAAATAATATGGCCAGAATTTTCTGCTCCAACATGCCAACCTAATTCTTTCAATTTTTCTAGTATATAACAATCACCAACTTGAGTTCGTTCAAATGGAATTTTTAATTTTTTTAATGCTAGTTCTAATCCAATATTGCTCATGATTGTACCAACAGCACCGCCGTAAAATTGATTTTTTCTCATTTTTTCTCGAATAATAATATACAAAATTTGATCACCATCTACTTTATTTCCTAAGTGATCTACCATAATTACACGATCACCATCACCGTCAAATGATAATCCAATATCTGCTTTTTGTTTTATTACACATGTTTTTAAATGTCGAATATCAGTCGTACCACATTTTTTATTAATATTTGTTCCATTCGGTGTTATGCTTATCGGAATTACTATAGCTCCAAGTTCACATAATACATTTGGTGCAATATGATGAGTAGCGCCATTAGCGCAATCGACTATAATTTTTAATCCTTTTAGGCTTAAATCACTAGAAAATGTACTTTTGCAAAATTTAATATAACGGCGAGCAGCATCATTAATTCGACTGGTTTTACCTAATGAAGAAGAATTTACGCAAATCAGTGACTGTTTCATCTTAGATTCAATGTCTTCTTCAACGGATTTTGGTAATTTTGTTCCATAATTAGAAAAAAATTTAACACCATTATCGTAAAATAGATTATGAGAAGCAGAGATGACAATACCTGCTGCAGCTCGAAAAGAACGTGTTAGATAAGCTATTGCAGGAGTAGGAATGGGAGGACCAGTAAAATAAGTTGATAAACCTGCAGATGCTAGACCAGCTGCCAAAGCAGATTCTAACATATAACCAGAGATTCTAGTATCTTTTCCAATAATAATTTTTCGAGAGCCATGACGTGATAAGACTTTACCAGCTGCCCATCCCAGCTTTAAAATAAAATCAGGAGTAATTGGATTAGTTCCAACTTTTCCCCGAATTCCATCAGTACCAAAATATTCTCGATCACTCATTTTCAACTATTCCTTAATCTAAAAGTTTTTCTTTAACTCTATATATATTATGAATAGTTTTTTGCATAATATGTTTTTAATATTTTATCGTATTTAATAATAAGTATTAAATATAGTTATATCTATTATTAATAATATAATAATATAGTTATGAGTTTTTTCATTTTTAAAAGGTAAATTTTTATAACTCTTTTATTTAAGATGTGAATTTTTTTACAACATCACTAGTCAATAATTGTAATATAATTATTAAATTATTTATTTTTCATAATCAACGAATTATTATATTAAACATAAATTTTATTTTTTTTTATAAAATATAATGATAGTTATTTTAAGAAATTAATTTTAATAAATATCTAAAATATTATGCTAATATGCTTGATAAAAAATTCTTCTGATACGATTTATTTCTAGTATGATATACATAAACAGACATCTTTTTGTTATATCTATAATTATAACAGCAGTTAAGATATAAATTATATAATAATTTTAAATTCAAGGTAATTAAAATAATACTTTTAAAAAAATAAATTTACCATAGTTATGAAAAACGTTTATTCTTTTTTTTTAAAAGAAATTATAAATTATATTTATATGACGAGATATATGATTACGTTAAAAATATTAGTTCGAATGACGTTATAAATAATAAATTGTAATTGAATGCATCTTAATAATTTTATTTTTAAATTATAATACTATACAATCAAAGTTAATAAAATCGTTATAATGTTTTTTATAATTAGTCTTTAAAAAAGTTATAACTAATTATTATAAAATTAATATTAAAAAATTTTATAAAATAATAAAATTTTATATTAAAAACCCCAATATATCGGGGTTTGATATTTTAATACAATTATTATAGCTATTGAACGTTTTAAACATGATTATTTTTTGGATTTACTATGTTAGATGATGTGTCTGAAGCAGAAGGAATTAATTGTGTTGTATTGCCATTTTTTAAATTGTTATTTTTATTAATATTCTTCTCATCTATCGGTAAACGTACATTTCTTCGATTCATTAAATCATCAATTTGTAGTGCATCAATAGTTTCATATTGCATTAATGCATCTTTCATAGAATGTAGGATATCTATATTAGATTTTAGAAGTAAACGAGCACGAAGATAATTACGTTCAATTAAAAGTTTTATTTCTTGGTCAATAATTTTTGCAGTTTCATCTGATATATATTTTGATTTTGATACAGAACGACCAAGAAATATTTCATTTTCTTCTTCTGCATATAATAATGGACCTAATTTATCAGAAAATCCCCATTGAGTAACCATATTACGAGCAATAGAAGTTGCTATTTTAATATCATTCGACGCACCAGTAGATACTTTTTCTACTCCATAGATTATTTCTTCAGCTAAACGACCACCATAAAGAGTAGCGATTTGACTTTCTAACTTTTGACGATTGATGCTAACTGTATCGCTTTCTGGTAAAAAAAAAGTTATACCAAGAGCCCTACCACGAGGGATAATAGTAATTTTATGTATTGGATCATGTTCTGGAACTAGTCGACCAATAATAGCATGACCTGCTTCATGATATGCCGTTGCTTCTTTTTGTTTTTCACTCATAACCATAGAACGCCGTTCTGCACCCATCATAATTTTATCTTTAGCTTTTTCAATTTCGGCCATGGATACTACACATTTATTTTCTCGAGCAGCGAATAATGCAGCTTCATTAATTAAGTTAGCTAAATCAGCTCCAGAAAATCCTGGAGTACCACGTGCAATAATAGAAACATTAATATCAGTATTTAATGGAATACAGCGCATGTGTACTTTTAAAATTTGTTCACGACCACGTATGTCTGGTAAGCCAACAATTACTTGTCGATCAAAACGACCAGGACGTAATAATGCTGGATCAAGAACGTCAGGACGATTAGTTGCTGCAATTACTATAATGCCTTCATTCCCTTCAAATCCATCCATTTCTACAAGCATTTGATTTAAAGTTTGCTCACGTTCATCGTGACCCCCACCTAAACCGGTTCCACGTTGACGACCTACAGCATCAATTTCATCGATAAAAATTATACAAGGTGCAATTTTTTTCGCTTGTTCAAACATATCACGTACTCGCGAAGCTCCTACACCAACAAACATTTCCACAAAATCAGAACCAGAAATAGTAAAAAATGGTACTTTAGCTTCACCAGCAATTGCTTTTGCTAATAATGTTTTTCCAGTTCCAGGTGGCCCAATCATGAGTATGCCTTTAGGAATTTTTCCTCCTAATTTTTGAAAACGACTTGGTTCTTGAAGGTATTCTACTAATTCACTAACTTCTTCTTTAGCTTCATCACATCCAGCAATATCAGAAAAAGTTGTTTTAATTTGATCTTCAATAAGCATGCGTGCTTTACTTTTTCCAAAAGATAAAGCACCTTTTCCTCCTCCTTGTATCTGACGCATAAAAAATATCCAAATTCCTATTAATAACATCATTGGAAACCATGAAATAAAAATAGAAGTTAACAAGTTTGGTTCTTGAGGTGGTTCAGCTATAATTTTGATATTTTTATGTAATAGTATATCAAGTAACTTAAAATCATTCATGGGAACATAAGTCTTATATTTTTTGTTATCTTTTTTCGTAACATTAATTTCTCGCCCATTAATTCTTGTTTCAAGAATTTGATCTTGGGAAACATCAGTAATAAAAGTAGAATAATCTACTTTATAAGTATTCGATTTATTTAACCCGAAACTCTGGAATAAAGACATTAATATTACTGCGATAATTAACCAGAGAATTAAGTTTTTTGCCATATCACTCAAGGGGTAAACCTCATAATTACAACTGTATTAAGAAATAGGTAACGCTAGGGTGTTATTCTTGTGCCCCATTGCTACAATATAAACTTCGCGAGAACGAGTACGAGAAGCATCTGGTTTTCGAATCTTGACATTGATAAATAGAGAACGAATTTTACGTAAATATTCATCAAAACCAGCTCCCTGAAATACTTTTACTAAAAAACTTCCATTTGGTGCAAGAATGTTACAACACATTTCTAACGCTAATTCTACTAAATACATAGATTTTAAAATATCAACAGTTTTAACACCACTCATATTTGGAGCCATATCAGATATAATTAAATGTACTTTACTATTTCCTATAAGTTTGAAAATAGCATTAGTTACTTTTTTATCACGAAAATCACCTTGAATAAAATTTACTCCAACAATTGGATGCATTGGTAAAATATCACAAGCGATAATACAACTATTATTTTTAATTTTTTGTACGATATATTGTGACCAGCTTCCAGGTGAAGAACCTAAATCTAGTATTTTCATATGGGATTTTAAAATCTTATCTTTTTTTTGTATTTCGTCAAGTTTAAACCAAGCGCGTGAATATAATCCTTCTTTTTTTGCTTTCTGTACATATTTATCTTTAAAATGTTCTTGTAGCCAATTATTAGAGGTTAGAGATTTTTTTTTGTTAGACATTATATTTTTTAACTATTGTAAAAACACTATTAGAATGTTAGTTATACAAACAAAATGAAGAATAAATAGTGTAATTATATAAATGAATGATAACTTTTCATGTTTTAAATTCTAAAATTGATAATAAACATATCTAATATGTATGTTATATGAAATTAAAAGTAAATGTATTTGTATATATTTTACATTATAAGAAACACATTTTTATTAATATTTTCATAGATGTTAAGTACTTTTAAATATAATAATTTTTTGTTTGTTTTAAATTATATTATTTTAATTTTACAACATAATAAAATAATATAAAATTGTTTTAAAAATTAAGTCATTGGCAATAATTTTTTATTATATCTTTTATTAATATGAATATTATTAATTTTAAAAAAGATAAATGTTAATTTTTTTATTATTTATTAAACATAATAAAAAAATAATTAAATATTATTAATTATTTATTTTTTTTTTACTTTAATTAAATGAAGTCTATTACAATACTAAATATAGCAATCATGATTTTATCAATTTTAATTAAAATATTTTTTATTTTATTTAAAAAAATAATTAAAAATTATTTATATAAACTAAAATTAGTTATATCAACTATTAGTTAAAAATAACATTTTTTATACAATAAAACAAAAATGTTATTAACGACATTTAATAAAATAGTTTTATTAATTTATTAAATAATACATAATTTTTTATAAAAAAAGCAATGTAAAATATTTTTTATTAATTTTTTATTTTATTATATAGTAATTTATTGTTTAATATAATAATTTTTATTTTATTTAATAATTTTTATTATATTTTATTGATAAATCAGTGTATATTTATTCAAAATTTTTTATTACTTTAAATTTTAAATTTTTATATATAAGTAAAAATACAATTTTAAATTTAAAAATACTATTTTTTTTAATTGATGATTTTTATCAATAAATTATTAGATGATATGTATTTAAGTATTATTTTATAATACTATAAATAAAATTATTCATCATTAGAAAATAATTATAATTTTAAAAATAAATCTTGAAATTTATAATAATTTATTAAAATTGTATCTTAAGATAAAAATAAAAAATAATTAATAATTTCTTATTTCATGGACAATGACAAAATAATTAAAATATTAAATGTTGTAAATCAATTTTTATTTTTTAAGACATAATATAATTTAATTTTATTTAAACTACATTACTTAATATATATTATATGATATTAATTAACATAAAAAAGTTAATTAGTCGTAATATTAATAAAAAAATATAATATATAGAGATATAAAAAATACTAATAATAATTTAAGAATAGTGTAACAAAAATTAAAATATACGTTCAATAATTAACTAATTTTTTTGTTATCTTATTAAAAAAATAATTTTTTAAATATTAATAATAAATTTTTATAAATAATATAAAGTAATTATATAATAATAACTTTATTAACTAAACGAATAATAATTAATTTTTATTATGTATTTTTACATACTAATAATATTTATTCTAATATATCAACATAAACTAATAATGTAAAAAAATATTAGTATTTTTTAAAAAAAATGAAGTGTTTATATCTATTATAATATTATTAAAATTTTTAATATCTTAATTTTTTATTTTAATCATTAACTAAAATTTAAAGTGATATTGTATTTTATTGAATATTTTATTAAAAAAAATAATATAATAGCACCAAATATGTTTTTAATGAATTATAATATGATTTATGAACAATTTAATTACTTTTTAAAAATTTTTTATGAATAATTTATATCATCGATTATGAAAATGAGATTTTATACATAATAAATATAATAAAAAAACTCAATATTTATAATATATTAATAAAAAGTTATATTAATATAATAATGATTAAAATAATAAATTAGAGTTTATTTTAAAAAATTATATTATAATAAAATTAAATGTATCTTTAATATAAATTATTTATAAAATCTAATTAAATAATATAAAATTGTTGAAAAATAATATTAAAAATTAGTTTTATTATCTATTTCTTATCAATAAAGTATAAGCAACTTAAATAAAAAATTAAAAATGTTTTATTATATATATTCTATAATCAATTTTTTATTTATTAAAAATTTCTTTAATAACTTAAAAATATAAAAAATTAATAACGCTATTAAAGTACATGATATTTTTTTATTTATCATATTGTGTTTTTACTAATAAAAAAAGTAGAAAACTATACTTTTATTATGGTCTAATTACTTAATAAATTATTTTTAACCAAACACAAGTACTATTAAAATATTTTATAAAAAACTATATAAAATTTTTTATATAACTTTACAAATTTAAATTTTAAAACAACAACATTATTAAAAATAAAAATATTGAAATAGTTATAAACCTTTTTAAAATTTTTGTCATAAAAAATATATAATATTAGTATAAAATTAACATTAAATTCAAAATAAAAGTTTTATCTATTATATAATAAAAAGCTTTTTCATTTTTAAAAATTAAATATTCATTATGTTTTTTTTATGAATAGATAACCTATTCATATAATGTATACATCATTTAAATATACATGAAACATATTTCAAAAAATAATATTCTACATT
The DNA here is from genome assembly GCA_020541345.1 of Candidatus Ecksteinia adelgidicola. GTDB lineage: Bacteria > Pseudomonadota > Gammaproteobacteria > Enterobacterales > Enterobacteriaceae > Ecksteinia > Ecksteinia adelgidicola. Next base: position 336,053 of record CP045239.1, read on the forward strand.
TATTCTCTTTAATTAATTTTAATAAATATTGATCTTATGTATATTAGATAAAAAATTATATTTATAAAAATAAAATAAACCAAAAATTTTGTTATTAAAAATTTAAATAAAATTAAAACTTATTTACTTTAATTAACAGATATTTATTTAAAATATAAATTATTCAATTATATACATTTTAATAATTTCTAATATGTATTAAATAATATGTTTAATAAATCTTTTAAAAAAATATTTTTATACTATTACTATTAATTACATAAAAATCATTATCTAATCTATTTTAAATTAAATTTTAATTTAACATTATATTTAGTATTTGTTTATAACATTTAACATTATGAACTAATATGAAATATTCAAAGTTTTTTTAATTTTATTACTATATAATTTTTACTTGTTATAATATAAATGTTAAAAAAAATAAAAAATTATGATATATGTATCTTACACTGTAATAAAACTAAATGTCTTATTACAGTATAAAATAAGTCATATATTGTATTATTAGTATTAAATTGTATAATATTAATTTCAACAATAAAAATATTATATTTTAAATATAATATTATGAAAAATTGTACTAAATTATCAAAAATTTTTATATACTATATTCATTCTAATCAATAATTTATTTAATTACAATTCGAACATATAATTACAATCCGAATATATATATAATGTTTATTATATATTTTTATTGATGTTTTTTAATAATATTAATAGCTTTATTTTATTTTATACATTTTATTAAATTTTTTAATTGATCAAAATTATACCATTTTAAAAATTTATTTTTATAGAAAAATATAGATATGTATTTTTACAAAAACTTTTATTACTTAATATACTCTATATTACTTTAACGACGTATCCGTGAGTAAATGCTCCTATGTTTTCCAAACAAAACTGAAATAAAAAAAATCATACTAGCACTTAATACAATTGCTGGACCAGCTGGTAAGGAAGTATAATAGAAACACTCTAAACCAATTAAACTGGAAAGTATTCCAATACCCATTGAAATTATCAAGATATGCGGTAAATTTCGTCCCCAAAAACGCGCACTATTAGCAGGTAGCATCATTAGTCCTATTGACATTAAAGTGCCAAGAATTTGAAATCCCGCTACTAAATTAGTCACAACAAGAACTAAAAAAATTCCATGTATCAATATTAAACAACGTGGTCTATTGACTTGTAGAAAGGTAGAATCAAAAGATTCAATAATAAAAATTCGATATAACATAATTAGCGTTAATAATGAAAAAATAGCCATTATGCTAATTGCTATAATTGAGTTATTGTTTATTACTAGAATTGATCCAAATAGTACATGCAACAAATCAGTATTAGAACCACGTATCGATACCAACATTACACCAAGTGCTAAAGAAAAAAGATAAAAAGCTGAAAAACTAGCATCTTCTTTTAATGATGTATAACGACTAACTAATCCAGATAAGATTGATACAATCAATCCAGCAATGAATCCACCAACTCCCATTGCTGTCAGTGACATACCAAAAAAAAGATAACCCATGGCGACACCAGGAAGCACTGAATGAGAAAGTGCATCTCCAACTAAACTCATACGACGTAACGATAGAAAAACACCTAATGGAGCTGCGCTAATAGAAAGAGCTAAACAAGCTAATAATGCACGGTACATAAATCCACAAAAAAAAGGATCAAACAACATATATAACAGCGTCACAGTAGCACCTATATTTTACATTGAAATTGATCATTATCACTAATATTAAATTTTTCAATAGAGTGCAAAATTTTTTTTGTATCACCCCAATAACAGTATTTTGGTGTTAATAATAATACTTGAGGAAAATATTTTTTAACCATTAATATATCATGAAGAACAACAATTAAAGTTTGTCCTTGTTGATTCATTTTTTTAATTAGTTTAATTAATAGTTGAGCGGTAATATTATCAACTCCATTAAATGGTTCATCTAATAAAATTAGCGGCGCTTGTTGTACTAAAAGACGAGCAAACAATGCTCTTTTCAACTGGCCTTCAGATAACTCTTCTATTAAAGCATTTGATAATGATGTCATATCAACATGCTCTAATGCTTCAGAAACATTTTGAGTAGTATTTTTTTTAAATTTATTAAAAATACTATATTTTATCCAATTTCCCATTGCTACTAAATCAGTAGTTAATATTGGAAATTGACGATCTAGTTCAGGTTGTTGTGGCAAATAAGCTGTTTGAATAGATTTTTTACCAATAAAATATAAACTACCACTTTTTAGTGGTTTTAATTTAGCTAAAGTTTTTAATAATGTAGATTTTCCAGCACCATTAACCCCAATGACTGCTGTAAGAGAACCACTTTCAAAATGCCCAGTTAGTGGTGGAAATAAAGATGTATTACCATAACCAATACAAGCTTGTTGAAGCATAATCATAGAAATTTCATCATCGTAAATAATCCTTAAAATAACTAAGACAGATAATATATTTTAATATTATAGTATAATTTTACTAAAAATTAAATAAAAAATATATTCTTTATTACGCGTCATATTTAAATATTATATTAATGCTATACTTAAAAAAATATATTAGATAATAATATTATGTTATCAAAAATATTAGTTTAAAACAGTATTTTATAACATTATAAGCAAGAAAATGCATTTTATAACTTATGTATGTGATAAATGTTTTTGTATAAATTAATATATTTGTTCTTTTTTTATTGTATTTTAATTATATAAAAAAATTTATAAATGTTTTATTTAAAAAAATGATATTAATAATATTTATATGTATCACAATTACTTGAAATAAATAATGTTATTCAAATCATAATTTATATAATGTTAATAAAAAAATGATTATTTATTTAAATAAAAAAAATATTGTATAACTATTTTATTATTTTTTTATTGTTTTATAAAATAATTTTTATAAAATTAATAATAAAAGTATTTTATTAGTTATTAAGATTAAATATTTTTATACTATGAATAAAAAATAAATATTCAGTTATTCTTTTATATAAAAATAATTTTTCTATTAATTTAAATATAAACATTATTTAGATAAACAATACTATATAAATAATACTAATTAGGTAATAAAGTTTTTAATCAATATATTTTAATTTTAATAAGATAATATAACTATATTGAAAAATTGTTTTAATTATGTTAGTTTTTTAAAATTAAAATTAACAAACAATAATTTTACAAAACGTATACTAAAATAAAAAAATATTTTTTTAATAATCTTACAATTTAAATATATAACGATAAATATATGATATGATATTTAAAAAATATTTTAACGTTTTAATAAAATTATTAGTATTTTAAATTTTTTTTATAAAATAAATATATTAATAAATTAGTTTATATAGAATAATTAATATTTTTAAAAATCGTGCATTTATGTTATTGAGATAGTTAAAATTTTATCTGTTAAAAGTAAATAAATTCTTAAAAAAGATATATAAATTTTTATCAAACATTATAAAAATATAATTAATATTTTAATATTTCTATTAAAAATAATTGCATTAATATAAAGAAACAAATTATAGTGACAATTTATATAATGATTATAAAATTATTAAATTTAAATGTTGTATAAATTATTATAATTTTTTTAAAATTGTAATATAATAAAATAAGCATCTTTTATAATAACAATCAAAAAAAAACAAAGTATATATTATAAGATAATAATTTTCAAAACAACATTTATTAAAAATAGAACGTCGTATAATATGTCATATAAAATAATAATTTAAAACATATTAAGAAAAATTATAATGTTTTTATTTAATAATACAATTAATAGTTTGAGCATTAATACTATAAAAATAGTACACTATCCCTTTATAACGAAACAGCATTTTAAAAAATTAAAAAAAATTGGAGTAATTTTTGGTAAATTTTATCCATTACATACTGGTCATATTTATTTAATTCATCGCGCTTTTAATCAAGTAGATAAATTGTACATTATATTATGTTATGACGAAATTCGCGATGATAAATTATTTAAAAATAGCTTAATGCCTAATCAACCAACACCTAATGATCGTTTAAATTGGTTATTACAAACTTTTAAATATCAAGAAAATATTTATGTTTTTTTATTTAATGAACAAGGTATTCAATCTTATCCACATGGTTGGAGCATGTGGAGCAATCAAATAAAAATTTTTATGATTTATCATAATATTATACCTGATTTTATTTTTTCTAGCGAAATACAAGATATTCCTTATTATCATCGTTATTTCAATATTAAAACTATTCTTATTGATCCATATCGTTCCTTTATAAATATCAGTAGTAGTAAAATTCGTAAAGATCCATTGTTTTATTGGGATTATATTCCAATTGAAGTAAGGCGTTTTTTATTTAAACAGTAGAAATTTTTATCAAAAAAATTAAAAAATATTAAATTTAGTAAATAACTTTATAAATATTTTTCGTTTTTATAGTTATTTAATAATATTAATATTCACAATATATTTCATATGTTAAAATTATCAAATCAAATGATATTGTTATAATTAAGAGAAGACAATTTTTATATTCATTAAAACATTTTATTTTTTATTAAAATAAATGTAATAAAATGTATCAAAACACATTTTGTTATAATGTTTAACTTTTTTATAACTATAAAAATATTAATGTTTATACAAGTATTAGTAATGTGTAGTTTTTATTTCTTTATTAATTATCAGTCAATTATAAAACAACATTTTTTAGTATTGAATTATTACTATAATGAACAAATGAAATAAAAAAATATATTAATAATAATTAGTGAAGAAATTGTTTAATACTAATTTTAGTTAGTTATATTTATATGAGATCTAAATCTTGTAAAAGTATGTTTCATTATATCAAATAACAATATTTATAATTGTTTTAAATATAGTAAGTATAAATGAATATAAAACATGCACTATATAAAATAAAATTTTTTTAAAAATATATTACTAATTTTATTTACTGATTTTAATAAATTTTATGAAACCTATCATTTTATTATTTTAATATAATTTTCAACATTTTATTGTACGTAATGAAATTCGTTTAAAATTTAAATAATTATATGTATTGTATTATTAGTATGAATACAAAACTTATTAATATTATGATTAATATATAGCGATAATAATAAAAATATTATTATTTATCATATTAATGCTATAAATATATACTGTAATAAAATAAATCAAATAATTAAATATAATATATAATATTTACAAATCTATTGTTTTTTATTAAAATAATTTTTTTAAAATTAATATTAACAATTGTTAAAACTTTATTATATGACAATGATTTTATATATCTTAAAAAAATAAACAAAAAAAGTTAATACATTGTTGTAATAACACTTATTCTATAAGAATGTATTAAATAAAATGTTATTAAGTAATAGTTATATATTTTTAAAATAAATTTTATCACATAATAACGAATTATTTTAGTAAATATATGTGATTTTTCGTTATTAATAATTAATAATATTTATTTTGATATAAACATGTTTTAAAGTAAACAACATTTTATTATACTTTTATAATTTATTCATAATTATAATTTAATTTATAAATAATGTGATATAAAATATATCATCCATATTTTTAAAATTCACGCGTTTTCTTAAAAATTATTTCTGGATAACGTTTTTTTATTATTTTTAAATTAATTGCAGTTGAAGCAACATAAGATATATTATTTTCACTATCCAGTGCTAAATTAAGTATATTTTTTTGTTTGAATATTTCAAATTTTTTTATATCATTACAAGAAATCCATCGAATAGTAAATATATCAGCTGATTTATATAATGCTTCTATGTTATATTCGTTTTTTAAACGAGCAACAACAATATCAAATTGTAAAGAACCCATTGCACCAATTAATAAATGATTATTACTGATTGGACGAAATACTTGTATAGCGCCTTCTTCAGATAACTGTATTAGTCCTTTTAACAATTGTTTCTGTTTTAATGGATTTTTCAATTGAATACGACAAAATAATTCTGGTGCAAAATTTGGAATACCAGTAAATTTTATTTTTTCACCTTCAGTAAAAGTATCACCAATTTTAATTGTTCCGTGATTATATAAACCAATAATATCACCAGGATATGCAACTTGTGTTTGTGAACGATCTCCAGCCATAAAAATTAGTGCATTAGAAATAATAATATTTTTACCATTACGTACTTGATATAATTTTATACCTTTATAATATTTTCCAGATACTACACGCATAAAAGCTATACGATCATGATGTTTTGAATTCATGTTGGCTTGTATTTTAAATATAAAACCAGTAAATTTTTTTTCTGTAGCTTCTACTATACGAGTAGTAGTAATGCGCGGCATAGGCGTTGGTGCCCAATTTATTAAACTGTTTAGTACATGGTCAATTCCAAAATTACCTAGAGCAGTTCCAAAAAAAACAGGTGTTAGTTTACCCATTAAAAAAGATTGTTTATTAAATTTATAAGACGCACCTTGTATTAACTCTAACTCTTCTCGTAAGGAAAAAGCTAAATCTTTTCCAATTATTACATCTAGTTCAGGATTATTTAAATCTTTTATAATACGTACAGCTTGAATGGTATGACCTTTACCTTTTTCATACAAGTAAGTTTCGTTTTTATTTATGTGATATATACCTTTAAAATACTTTCCACAACTTATCGGCCAAGTAATTGGAGCACAAAAAATTTTTAGCTCATGTTCAACATTATCCATGACTTCTATTGGATTGTAAGTATCACGATCTAGTTTATTCATAAAAGTTAAAATTGGAGTATTTCTTAAACGAGTTACTGATAATAACTTACGAGTACAACTTTCAACACCTTTTGCAGCATCAATGACCATTAAACATGAATCAACAGCTGTTAATGTTCTATAAGTATCTTCAGAAAAATCTTGATGTCCTGGAGTATCTAGTAAATTAATTAAATTATTACGATATGAAAATTGCATAACTGAAGTTGTAATTGAAATACCACGTTGTTTTTCTATTTTCATCCAATCTGATTTAACATATTGATGTGAACGACGACTTTTTACTGTTCCTGCTATTTTAATTACTTTTCCAAACAGTAAAAATTTTTCTGTAATAGTAGTTTTACCAGCATCAGGATGCGAGATAATAGCAAAAGTCTTTCTTTTTAAAATTTTATGCATATTTTTTTATAAGATATATGTTTGAGATTTATACTATAATTGCCTTACGCATTATCATAAAATGTTTAATCAATACAAGGTAATGTAGTAAATAAATATGTGATAAATTAATTTTTTAACTGTTTTGTTAATTGTTTATATAATAACTATGACATGTTATATTAAATTAATAATAATGCTATAATAATGGCGTCTTCACGACCGGTATTTATAGGGTAGTCATTATGTCGAAGTATTATTTTGTAAAATATTAATTTTCATAAAAATAAATTTTTGATGTATTAGATATTCGAACTCTTAACTATAACGTAGTTATATTAAGACTTTTTAATTCTTGAATAAGAAATTGTAATAAATAAAAACCATATCCTAAATGTTGTCATTTTAGATGAATAGTTATATTAAACAATGTGGATGCATCTAATACAATTTTTGTAATAGAAAAACCTATTGTTTTCTTATTAATAAAACTTAACTTTAAATTAAGATGATATTTACCTTAAATATTAAAAAATATTTCTTTTATCCATGGAATGATATGACTCACTTGCTCAATTTTAAAAGCTGAAATAAGATCATTTATTATTAATATAAAAATATTTTTCATAATAGCAAATTTGTTTCCAAAGTTCATATTTAGCTTTTGGGCATTTAGCAAGTTCAACTAATGTTGGGCTATATAATTGAGCTCCAGCTATAAAAAACAGTTCTTTTATACCTAATCTCCAACTATTGCATTTAATGTTTTTAGGCAACATGATTACTTGATCTGGTTTTAAACTATAAGTTTTTTCTGGAGTTAAATTTATACTGCGTAATATGTCACAAAATAATATATTTCGAGGATCAGGTAATATATGAGATATAATTAATAATTTTGCATTAAATAATAATTTTAATGTTGTTTTGTCTTGAAATATTCTTGATTTTCGTAATTTCCATTTTGTAAGTCCTAGTTGATCTAGTAACCAATCTTTATTTAATGTCATGTTTATATTTACTCATTTCACTAATATATCATAATTAAAATTTATTATATGATGATAATAAACTTATTTTTTAACATTTGTATTGTAAAATAAATATATAATCACAAATTATTAAAAAACCAATAAAATATTTTTTATAATTTATTTACTAATGTTAAAATTTAGCTATCGGTAAGTATTTTTTTACTTTAATCTATTGATAATATGTTAAATGTTTTTCGGATATTTAAACAAGTTACTTTATATAAAGAATTATTATCAAATATTAAATTTTCATAAAATTTATATTATTACTTTATTATATATATTCCTGATAAGAGTTTACAATTGAAAAAATTTATGATGTATACTTATATTATGCAATAATTAATATGATTTATTATTTTACGTATTAATACGTACTGATATATTAAGATTTAAAAATTTTTACTTTTTAAGGTAAATTTTTTATATTAAATATTTAATATTCAAAATATTTTTATTGCATAATATAAAAATTTTTTATATGATATTTTTATATACTTTTATAAATTTTTTTGATGAATGTTTATGTTATTTTTTGCATAAAAGAAATAGTTTTTATAAGTTAATTTATATATTATTATGTAAAAACTTTAATAACAAAATAATAAAATTCATACTAATTGTATTAATAATAACGTTATTTTATAATAAATATTTATAAATTTTTTAAATACATATTTGATAAATTTATTTACTTAAATATTATCATTAAAAAAATAAATATAATATTTATATAAGTTTTTAGATCTTTTTTATTTGATTATTAAAATTATTATTATTTTTAAAATAAGCAAAAATTTATACAATAAATATTTTTAATAAAAATTATTTAATATATGCGTTAATATGTTTTCATTATTGTTGACATAATTCTATTTAATTGTTGACATAATTCTATTTATTATTATTGTTATGATAAAAAAGTTAATGACGCCATAATATAAGTATATTATTTATTAAATATAATTTTAATTGCTTTTACGAAAAAATAATACAAAAATGATTAGTCTGTATAAATACAATTCATGATAAAAACATACGACTGAAAATTAGAAACATACTTAATTAAAACATAGTTGTTCAATATGTAATCTTCATTTTTACTAAACATTTATTAATTTAATATCAATAATAACATTGCAATATTTCACTTAATATTGATTATTTTTTTAATTAAAAAATTAAAGATATTCTATTTTTAGAATTTCGTAATCTATATCGCCACTAGGAGTTTTTACTGCTGCGACGTCATTTTGTTTTTTTTTAATTAAAGCACGAGCCATTGGTGAATTTATTGAAATTAAATTTTTTTTAAAATCTGCTTCATCATCACCAACAATGCGATAAGTGGCTGTTTCTTGATTTTTTAAATTTAAGACTGATACAGTAGATCCAAAAATAACACGTCCGGTATTTGGCATTTTTGTAACATCAATTATTTGTGCGTTAGACAATTTCGATTCAATTTCTTGAATTCGTCCTTCACAAAATCCTTGTTGTTCACGAGCTGCATGATATTCACCATTTTCTTTTAAATCACCATGTTCACGTGCATCAGCAATATCAGCAATAATTTTTGGACGGCGTATAGTTTTTAAATATTTTAATTCTGTTCGAAGCTTTTCAGCACCAAATAAAGTCATCGGAATTTGTGTCATTGTATAAATGTCCTTAAGACTTTTCTGTTTAAATAATTATCAAATTAATATTTTAATATAAACAGATAGTAATTTATTATTTTATATAAATCGATAGATAAAAAATTTAATTAAAAAAATAGTTTAAATTTTATGTTTAATTTTAACAAGTCTTTTATCTAAAAAGATTCGATTATTATAGTTGATTTTTTTAATTTAAAATATAAAAAATATTATAAATATAATAAACTTATTATAAAAATACATTCATTCTTATAAAAACTTAAACTTCATGTATAAAAAACTAAAAATGTTAAAATTATTAATGAGTATTTTAAAGTTATATAAAGAGAGTAAAATATTATTTATAAATTCATATTGCTATTAATAAATTATTCATTTATTAATAGATAAACTTTTTACATATAAAATTTATTTTATTTACTCTAACAATTTAAGTATATAAGTATTATAATAAATGGATGAAATTATATTATATTTTTTAATATGTATATAGTTTTAAGATAACGTGAATTATTAATTCTTATTTAACTCTAAATTAAACGCTCACTGTTTATTAAAAAGTGAATAAAAAAATAAGAAATTATGATAATGTTTATAACAAGAGTGTTATGTTACATTATTAAAAAATTTAAATATAAGATTCTTTTTATATAGAAATAAATAATTTATTATAAAATAAATTTATAAAATATAATAAATTATCGTTTATATTTAAATATTTACAACTTTTACTAAAATATAAATTTTACTTTATTTTTAAAATAAAATAATTTACTAATAAATAAGACAACTTTTATAAATATATATAATTAACATAATGTTTTAAATAAAAAGTTATTTTTTTTCAGTCAAAATTGTAATTTTATTATATAAATATTTTTAACATTATTAGCAATTAATATAATTATGTACATAATAAAATAAAAAAAAACAAATTAAAATTATTACTATTGTCAAAAACAATTTATTTTTTATATACAATTTTTATATAATAATTAATATAATAGAATTATAATAGTTAACCAAATAAGTCATATCAATTTAAATATTAATATTAACTTAATAACATTAATGCGATGATAAAATGTATATTTTTATGATCTTATTTAATATTTTTAAAGAATAATTTTTGTTATTTTATTTCATATATTAAAAATTTTATTCAAATAGAGTCTAATATCTAAAATAATGTAAAATAATTGTGTGCTTATCAAGTAATAATACTTAAAATTATTAAGACTATCATTATTATAAATTATAAAAAATAATAGTATTTATTTTATAATAATAATTTATTAATGATATTCATAAAACATTAATATAATTTTACATCAATTATAAAAAGTTTTATATTTAGTAAGATTATATAATATTTAATGCAACGTAAATTAATAAAAATAAAATTCATGAAAAGATACTTAATATATGTTAAACGTTTTAATTATATAATATTTTAATAATTAAACAATATTATATGCATTATTATATAAATATTATATAAAAAATTACAAAGTTACATTTATAATAATCTAATAAACATTTAACAATGAAAATTAACATAAAAGTTCTAATTTATTAAATATTACTTAACGTTATCATTTAATCAAATAATTTAAAAATAAATACAATAAACATAAATATTAAAAATTTTCAAAAAACGTAATCTAAAAGAATTCAAGAAATATGATATTTATCATCATAAAACATCTTATCTTAAAATAGTAGTTATAATTAATATTAATTTCACTATTGTTATACAATTAAACGTTATTTTTTAGTGATAAAAATATTTTGTTTATATTATTACTATTTTTTATTTAATATACGAGATGGCTTGATATACTTAGTTTGATTAGCAGGATAGTAGCTAGCTAATATAGTAAGCATAAATGTTATTGTCAATACAACTAATATGTCTAATATATGTACTTCAGAAGACAGAAAATTAATAAAATAAATATTTTCTGATAAAAATAAACAACAAAAAAAAATTTTCAATAATTTTAATAATATTAGTTATCTTGACTAAAATAATAATTCCTATCATTATTCCACTTAAAATTCCCACGAGCCCATTGAGTATTCCATACCAAATAAAAATGCTTTGAATTAAGCTATTTGTAGCACCTAGAGTATGTAGCATTGCTATATCACGAGTTTTTTCTTTTGTTGCCATAACTAATGTAGAAACAATATTAAAACATGATATGCTAATTACTAATATCATAGTTAAATACATAATGGTTCGAATCATTTGGATATCATGATATATATATCCATATTTATTAATCCAACTTTTAAGGTAAACACTAATATTAGTGACTTTACTAGCACTTCGAACTATTTTATTAGCAGAAAATACTTGATTGACTTTAATTGCAATACCAGTAATACTATTTTTCATATTAAGGTAATGCTGTGAATCACGAAGAGGAATTAGTGCAATAGCATGGTCTAATTGACCATTTAATTTTAAAAAAACCAGTTATGTGAAGTAAGATTTGATTAAATGGTAATAGATTTAATTTAAAATTATTATTTGGAATAATTATAGTAACATAATCGCCATTTTTAACATTTAGTTTATCTGCTATTCCTTTTCCAAGAATTAATTGATGTTCGTTAGCTTTAAAATTTTTCTATGTATCAGCCTGTATATACTGTGACATGATACTTAATTTATTTTCTTCTTTTGGGTTAATTCCTTTCATTTGTACTGCATGTACATGTGAATCACTCTTTATTAATCCAGTAAAGTTAATATAAGGTACAGCTGTTTGAACACCTGAAACTTTTTTTATTTTGTCTAAAATTAATGGCCAATTATCAAAAGGTTGATCTACTGGTTCAATTTCTCCATGAGGAATTACCATTAAAATATGACTTTTTAATTCACGATAAAAACTATTTATAGTACTTAAGCTAATAATTAATACCGCTACTCCAAGCGTAATTCCAATAGTATAAATTATAGAAATTAATGATATAATATGATTGTTTTTATGCCCACGATAAAAACGAAAAGCTATGAATAAAGGAAGTAATGAAAATAACATTATAAATCCTAAAGATCACTTTAATAATGTGTGATTTGACCATCAATTAATTCTATTTTTTGATTAAGGTGTTCTACCATATTTAAATCATGTGTTGCAATTAAAAATGCAGTACCTTTATGAATATTAAGTTCGCATAACAAATTAATAATGTTATGTGTAGTACATTGATCTAAATTACCAGTTGGTTCATCTGCTAGTACTAATGTAGGACTATTAACTAATTCACGGGCGATGGCTACTCGTTGTCGTTTACCACCTGATAATGCACAAGGAAGATACTTACTTCATTTTTCTAATCCAACTGATATTAATAATTCCATTGCTTTTTCTTGCGCTAATTTTTTATTCGTTCCAGAAATTAATAATGGCATAGCAACATTTTCTAGAGCTGTAAAATCTAAAAATAAATGATGAAATTGATAAATAAAACCTAACTGACGATTACGTAATTGTGCTTTTTTATTCAGAGACATATTATTGAATGATAATCCATTAAAAATGATTTCACCTGAATTTGGTGAATCTAATCCACCAAGTAAGTGTAATAAAGTACTTTTACCAAAACCTGAATTACCAACAATTACTATCATTTCCGTATGTTGAACAATAAAATTTATATTATTTAATACATTAATTATCAAATCACCTTCTTGATATTTTTTTATATAAATTTTTACACTGTAATAAATAATGATTATTCATAACGTAAAACCTTAGCGGGATTTATAGTTGCTGCGCGTCATGAAGGATAAAATGTAGATATTAAAGATAATACTATAACTATTGTTACAATTATAGTTATTTGTAATAAATCTATTTCTACTGGTAATGAAGAAGTATTAATTAATATATGAAAAAATGACATGAGAAAATTTAAGTTTTTTGTTATCAAAATACAAAAAATAGCACCAAATAATGAACCTATAATTCCTATATATACACCTTGTAATATAAATATTACTATAATTTGATAACGATTTAATCCTTGTGTTTGTAAGATTTCAATTTTATTTTTTTTCTATTACTAAAAAACCTAGTGAAGTAATTATATTAAAGATAGCAACTTCAATAATAAGACTAAATAATATCCCTATAATATTTTTTTATAAATGAATAGCTTGAAACAATTCACCTTTTTGTTCTCGCCAATCTTTCCATTTAATTCCTACTGGAAAAATTTGATGAATAAAAGTATGAACCATTAATGGATCATTAAAAAAAAGTCGCCATCCAGTTATATGACCGATTGGATAATGCATTAATCGCACCGCATCTTCTTGATTAACTAATAATTGATAATTATCAACTTCACTATTAGCTTAAAAAGTACCAATAATAGTAAATAATCGTTGATTAAGAATATGACTCATTATTGTAAGTTTTCTAATATTTGGTATTATTAATCATATTTTATCACCAGTATGAACTTTTAGTATATTAGCTAGCTGTTGACCAATGATGGCGTTATAGCGTCTTGCTTTTAACTTTTTTTCTTTTGTTTTAATAAGATAAGAATATAAAGGATCAGCTTCGTTCGGATTAATGCCAAGCATGATACCAATTGCAATATTGTCAGCACTTTGTATTAGAATACTATTAGTAGTTAATGAGGAAACATGAGAAACTCTTTTAAGTTTACTTACTGTTGAAATTGGCGTCCATTTTGGGTTAATTGATCCTGTTGTACTAATAATTAATGCTTGTGGTATAAATTTCAGTATATTATTTTTTAAATCTTTTTCAAAACCGTTCATTACTGACAATACAGTTATTAATGATATGACTCCTAATGTGATTCCAATACTAGATAGCCAAGAGCAATAAATCGCCTAAATAAATTTTTAGGATGTCTTCCAAATGTATAACGAAGGCTAATAAACAATATAACAGGTTGATACATAAAATTTATTCTATTATTGTATTTAAGATAACATATTAATATTAATTATAAAGAATATTTAAGTGCAGAATATAAAGTAATTTGATTATAAAAACAATTCATAATTTGTTTTTCATTTACTTTTATTTGTAACAATTTTAAATTTATGTTTAGTATATAATAATTAATATATTTGATAACAATTTTAAAATAGATTATAATGTAAAATTTTGTAATAGATTTTTTTATTAAAAAATTACTAATACAAGATACAAAAAAGTATGTTAAAACTTTTTAAATATAAACATTTATAAAATACTATACTATATTAAAAATATTGATATTATTATAAATTCTATGTACTATACAATATACGAAAACTAAAAAAATACATACAAACTAATGCAATTGAATACAGTTATTAATATTTATATAAAATGCAATTATTTTCTAAATTAAAAAAATATTTTTAGATAGATGTTATATATAATTATAATTAATATTTTTTTAAATTATACAATGTTTATTGCAAGAAATAATTTATTATTAACAATTATTATTGAATAATTTTATTACATTTTATAAATTCATATATATTTTTCAGTAATGTTAATTATTAAATTTATTTTATTATTTATTATAATATTTATAAAATTTTTATATTAAACATTTTTTAATATTATCATTTAAATACAATGTTCTAATATAAAATATAAATTTTATATATTAAATATATTATTTTATTAAAAGATAGTTAAATATTTACATTACATTTTTTATATTATTAAATAGCATTGTTTATGATTTTAAATATTATAAAAATATTTATCTTAAAACACAAATAAGAAAATAAATTTTTATAATATTTTGATACTTTTTCTTACTCAACGATACACTATAATTCAAGTTTATAGTTTTATAATTTATTAAAGATAAATATTTATTTTTTAAAATGAAAATTAATATAAAAAATTAGTATAAAAATAATAAAATAAAATTATTTATATTAGATATTGTAATTTATTTTATTAAAAATTATTTTAAATTAAAATTAATAATGTTTTATAAGTTAAATATTTTATTAGAAAATAAAAAATGTTTTTAGTTTTAAAACTCACATTAAATAATATTTTAAAATATATGGTTAGATCTAATGATTTTTTATATTATATTAAATAAAAAGTTTATTCAACTAATACAATAATTTTATATTCTGTTAATTACTAACAATTAATATAATAAGCAATTACAAAATTTAATTTTTAATAAAAAATATGTTTCAGTATGTATATTAAAATAATTTTAAATATAAAATATTTAATAATTAAAAATGATTATTTTTTTAATTTATTGTGCTAAAATTTTTAATAATAAACATTTAGAATATTCATTGAATATATTCACATATCTTTATTATATTATTGTATAACATATCATTTAGATATTCAATTAATAATCATCAAAAAGAGACTCTTTATATTTTTAATACTAATGCTATAACTAAAAATCTTAAAATTTTTTACCCTGGTCAACCAATAGTACATATAGAACATGGTATTGGACGTTATGTTGGCTTAATAACTATAGAAATAAAAGGAATTAAAGGTGAATATTTTATTATCTCTTATCTTAATGAAGATAAACTTTATGTTCCAGTTGCTTCTATGTATCTAATTAATAGTTATATTAGTAGTAGAGAAGCAAATGCTCCATTACATAAATTAGGAGGAAATAATACATGGATTCAATTACGAAAAAAAGTTGCTAAAAAAGTATATGATATAGCTGTTGAGTTATTAGATATTTATTCACATCGTTTAGAAAAACCTGGATTTTCTTTTAAATATAATACTAAAAAATATGAACATTTTTCTAAAAGTTTTCCATTTGATATTACACCCGATCAAAAACAAGCGATTAATGCTGTATTACATGATATGTGTCAGCCATTCTCTATGGATCGATTAATATGTGGTGATGTTGGTTTTGGAAAAACTGAAGTAGCAATACGAGCTGCATTTCTAGCCGTAGAAAATTCTAAACAAGTAGCTGTATTAGTCCCAACAACTCTACTTGCACAACAACATCTTGATAATTTTCGTTCACGTTTTTTAAATTGGTCAATTCAAATTGAAATGTTGTCGAGATTTCGAAGTAAGAAAGAACAACAGAAAATTCTTCATGAAGTTTCTACTGGTCAAGTTAATATTATTATTGGAACTCATAAATTGCTACAAGGTAACATACATTGGAAGGATTTAGGATTACTTATTATTGATGAAGAACATCGTTTTGGTGTTTATCATAAAGAACGTATTAAAAAAATGTATGTTAATATAGATATTCTCACTTTAACTGCTACTCCTATTCCAAGAACTTTAAATATGTCAATGATTGGCATGCGTGATTTATCTATTATTTCTACTCCACCAGCATGTCGCCTTGAAGTAAAAACTTTTATTTGTGAATATAATAGTTTAATAATTCGGAAAGCTATTATGCGTGAAATTTTACGTGGAGGACAAGTTTATTATGTATATAATAATGTAAATACCATTAAACAATTTGCAAAAAAATTAGAAAAACTAATACCAGAAGCACGTATCGTCATTGGGCATGGTCAAATGCATGAACATCGTTTAGAAAAAGTAATACATGATTTTTATCATCAACGTTTTAATGTACTAGTTTGTACGACAATTATTGAAAGTGGAATTGATATTGCGAGTGCTAATACAATTATTATTGATCGTGCTGATCGTTTTGGATTAGCGCAACTGCATCAATTGCGTGGTCGTGTTCAACGTTCACATTATCAAGCATATGCTTATTTTTTAATACCAAACTTTAAATCAATTAACGCTGATGCAAAAAAACGATTACTAGCGATTACTTCTTTGGAACAATTAGATGCTGGATTTTCGTTAGCTATTCATGATTTAGAGATTCGGGGTGCTGGTGATTTGTTAGGTGAAAACCAAAGCGGTCAGATAAACGCTATTGGTTTTAAATTATATACGCAATTATTAGAAAATGCAATTTATTCAATAAAAAATGGTTTTCAAACATCATTGCACGATCTTATGGACATTCAAGTAGAAATCAAGTTAAATATGCCTGCTTTTTTACCTGATAATTTTATTCAAAATATTAATGTTCGTTTATCATTTTATCAACGCATTGCTAGTGCTAAAAATAAACTAGAATTAGATGAGTTAAAAATAGAATTAATTAATTGTTTTGGTGTATTACCAGAAGAAGCGTATACTTTGATAAAACATGCAATGTTTCGACAATACGCTAAAAAATTAGGAATCAAATATATTGAGTGTAATAAAAATGGTGGATATATTACATTTAATGATAATAATTGCATTAATCCAACCTGTTTTGTTCAATTATTAAAAAATCAGTCAAAAATATATTGTTTTGATGGTAAAACAAAATTCAAGTTTATACTTAATTTGAGCAATCAAAAATATCGAATAGATTTTATTCAAAATTTGCTAAATTTTTTTTTAAAAAATATACTTAATCTTTCAGTTTAATAATAAATTTTATTAAAATTATTCATTGATTTTAACAATTAAAATATTGTAAATACTATAATAATTTTCGGTAATTATTTAGATATTTAAAATTTTTATAATTTATAAAAATACCTTAAATAAAAATAATATTTTATTGTTTTATTTAATAAATGCTATAAACATACGATTTTTATATAAAAAATAAAACTTAAATATAAGTTAAATATAGTATTATGTTTAATTTATAAATTTTACTAATATAATAAAATTTTTTATATTGTTTTTCATTTTATAAAAATTATAAATTAATAAAACTAATTGCGTAACGTAAGTGCTATTAATTAATTTTCTATTAATATTTTTTAGTATTTATATTTGTAAAATAAATTAATTATTGTATAAATATATTTTTAATAAAAAATATTTATTATTAATAAAAAAATAAATTCTTTATTTATGTCATTTGTTATTTTTTATTTTTTTTATTAATTTTATTAATTAATATTTAAATATTTTATTTTAAAATTAATTTTATTAAGCAATTATTTAAAAACAATATTAAAAAATTTTAAAATAATTTATAAAATAAATATAGTAATAATCTACTTGTAATAGTAAAATTATATATAATTATAGTATTATTGTTAGTTGATAGTGTTAAAAAATTTATAACTATGCTTATTGTATAAAATAATATATATTGAAATATATATTTATTTTTTATAATAAAATAAGCATTTAATAATATATTATTTTTTTAACTTTACTATATATTAATATAAAATATTAATTTTATAAAGACATTTCTTAAAACATTTCGTTATATTTATATATAATTAACGTATTGTAATAAAAATATTTAATTTTTAATTTAATAACATCAAAAAAATAAAAAAATAATTTTAAGTTTTTAAAAAATTAAAAATTATAAAATAAAGTCAGTTCTTAATACATAAAATTATGAATTTATTAAAAGTTTTCATATGTGATGATTATAATAAAATTAATAATTTTTCTTAAAAAACTTTTTTTTTATTACAATCGAATTAAAGAATTTAACAATCTTAATTTATTTTTATTATACATATTCTTATATTTATAATATCCATAAAATCGTTAATTTAGAAATATTAAATATTTTCATAAAATTATTAATATATAAAAAATTTATTATTCGTATAAAAATCATACAATAAAGTATAAACAATAGTTAAATAATCATTTTAAATTGTTTAAAAATATTAATATTTTTTTAAATAACAATCAATACTTTTAAAATAATTTTACTAGTAAAATTATATTAATATAATAAAGTTTATAAATTATGTATTAATACTAAACTTTATTGATTGTTTAATAATTAATAACAATTTATTATTTTTTATAAAATCGTTAAATTTTTAATAAAAATAATATTAATGTTTTAATTTAATAAAATTTTTATATTTTAAATTTTATTGTAATTGTCATTAAAAATAATAATGCAGAATTTAATTTAATCGTAAAAAAATAATTTTTATAAACAGTTAAAGTTTGATAAAAAAATATTTTAGAGTTAAATTGATTAATTTTTTTAAAATAAGAGAGTTTTATATAACATGAATTTTAATGTTAGATTTCCTATAAAATTTACAGACGCAGCAGCAAATAAAATTAAATGTTTAATTTCTAATAAAAAAAATCCAAATTTAAGTTTACGAATTTATATTGCTGGAGGTGGTTGTAGTGGATTTCAATATAGCTTTATTCTTGACGATAAAATAAATGATGATGATACGAAAATTACAAGTCAAGGTGTTTCTTTATTAATTGATCCTATGAGTCTTCAATACCTCTCAGGTAGTTTTTTAGATTATGTAGAAGGATTATATGGTTCACGTTTTGTAATCACTAATCCAAATTCTAAAAGAACTTGTAGTTGCGGTTCTTCATTTAGTATTTAAAATTATTATATTTTTTTATTATGAAATAACAAAAAAAATTTTTTAAAAAAAATTAATTTTTTTTTATTTTATATTTTTATTAAAAAATGTGGTATTCTATTTATTAAAATAAATAATTTTTAATTGTTTTTGTTAATAATTATAATTTTATAAATAAATTCAAATTATAATAAAAATTAAGTTGAATAGTATTCTTATATTAATTAAAATAAAAAAATATATTAATTAATAACATATTCGTTAAATTTTAAATATTGTATCATAATATATTTTAATTATACTTTTATAATTAATAAAAGTATTATAAATAAAATTTTTTTATTTTTTTAATTATATTTTTTTATAAAAATATATAAAAATTAAAATGACTATTTTTTATAATATAATAATTTTAAATCAAAACATTAATTTAATACATAACAATTTTATTTAAAAATAAAAATTTCATTTTTTTAAAATATATACATAAAAATTTTTTGATAATTTTTATATTGATATTAATAAAAATTGTGATTTATATTTGTTATGAAAATTTTATTGTTCTTTTAAATAATATATTAATATTAAGTAGTTTTATATACAATAATTTTTATATATTATTTTTTTTAATTTTAAATTTACTATGTTATAAAAAAAATTGCATCATATGATTTCTTTTATAGTGTTTTTATAATAATCAAAGTTTATAGTAATATCGTATATTGATAGTTTTTTCATAAAAAAATTTATTATACGTTGTTAAACATTAATGACTAAAATAGTTAGAGTAAAAAATTTATAATAAAATAAACACTATTAATTATTTTTTAATAAAATTATATTAAAGATTATATTTAAATTTTTATATAGTGCGTATAATTATTTTCTTATTTTAAAATTCTATATTTTATAAAAAATATTACAGTTATTTTTACTTTTTTTCTAAATAGTTTTGATATTTTAATGAATTATATTTTTCTTTAATAAAATCATCTTCATTTAAAATTTCCAATGGTTCTTTTATTAAAATATTATGATATTTCTCCGACAACTTTAAGCCCGTGCTATTATCACTTTCTTTTTTAATCATCTTTAAAATTTTTGCTGAAAAAGTAAGTTCCGGATTATAAAACATTGGAATTAGCTGATTACAAGTATAATGATACATGTTACTACTAGTGACATTATCTAAAATTTTTGCTATACGATATAAATCTTTAAAAATTATTTCTCCAATTTTGTCTAAAAAGACATAATGGTTATTCAGTTGAATATCAATAATTTGACCTGGTTTTCGACCTTCCAATAGAATGCTATTCCAATTTTTTTTAGCATGTTGTAATTCATTTTTACTCATTTGTGGTGATTCTATTAAGATACACCATGTTAAAAAAAGATCCAAGAAACATACTTGAGTTTCACTGATGCCAATTGGTGAAAATGGATTAATATCTAACGAACGTATTTCAACATATTCAACACCACGATTCAATAATGCATCTAATAAAGATTCTTGATTTTTTATTGTACATTTTGGTCTAATGAATGTGTATAATTCATTTTCAGTTTGAAGAATATTATGATTTAATTGTAAATTATGATCATGTTTTTTTATACCAATTTTAATAAATTCTTCAGAAGGAGTAATAAGCATTTTTTTCAAACATTGAACATAACTATTTAGATTATTAAAAGTAATATCTAAATTATTTTTTATTTTGTTAGTATAACCAAAATTACTTAGACGTAATGAAGTAGCATATGGTAAATAGTACATTCCTTGTTTAGTTCGTTCAAATTTTAAATTAGTTTGATGCTTCTTTAAAAACAATGAAGAAATTGTTGGTGAAGCCCCAAAAAAATACGGAATAATCCAACCAAAACGATAATAGTTTCGAATTAAATGAAAATAACCTGTTGAAATTGTTTCTTTTTCAATTTTTATATTTTTTTCATCTGCCCATGCTTTCCAAAAAGAAAAGGGTAAAGAAAAGTTATAATGTACACCTGAAATAGTTTGCATTAAAGCACCATATCTATTTTTTAAACCTTCTCGATATAATGTTTTAACACGTCCAAGATGTGATGAACCAAATTGTGCGATTTGTATATCATTCTCAGAGTTAATAAAACATGGAATACTAAGTGGCCACATTCGTTCTTTATTTAAATGACGTGCTACATAACGATGAATGTCACGTAAAAAATTTAGTAAATGATTAACATTATCATCAATAGGTGTAACAAACTCTAATAAAGACTCAGAAAAATCTAATGTAATCCAAGAATGAGTTAATGCTGAACCAAAGCATTTTGGATGTTTGGTTAATGCAAGATTTCCATCAAAAGTAACTCGTAATGTTTCTCGCTCAATACCCCGTCTGATGCCTTTTAACACTTGAGGATGTTTTTCTAACCAAGAGAGTGTTTTTGATATATCTTGAATCAAAATAATATCTCCTAATTTGTAATATAATGATTTATAAACATATTTAATTTTTTCTTACAATGAAAACGTAATTAATATTATAATAAAAGAATTACAATATTAATTAAAAGTAATCTTCTATATAAAATATCATACAGTGTTTAATAGAAAAATCTATTTTATTAATATTCATTTTGTTATTTTATGTTAATATATATTTAATTTATTTGACATAGTAAAAAATATTTATTTTATAATAAAATACATTTTCTAATTATCACGAATATTAATATTATTGTTTTTATTTAATTTATTAAAATTAAAGAAATTTTATTATAAGAATTTTTAAAAATAAATTATTTATACATTTATATTAAATAAAAATAGTATATATTTATTAATCATAAAAATTTTATAACATCATATACATTAAGAAAAATAATTTTTTATATTTTAATAATCATATTATATAATGAATGATATTAGATATTTTAATTAAGATAAGTAATATTTAAAATATTATACTATTTTTATATAATATATTATATATAATATTATTTTATATATAATATTATTTTTAATAATCAATTTTTACTTCTAAATATTGTATCAATATAGTTATTTATTTCGATAATTAATAATTGTAAAAAATTGTTTGATTTTTATTTTTATAGAGAAGAATATTTTAATTTAAAATAATATATAAAATCAAAAAGATATGTTTAATGTTATTTTAAATTTTTATATATTATTAAAAAATTCATATTTATTTTTTTTTTAAATATTAAATTTTTATATTAAAATATTTGTTTAAAATTTTTAAAATAATTAGTTATATTTATTAATAAAATTGTAACTAATATAATTATTTATTTTAGTTATTGTATATAACTATATATACTAAACGATATATACTATTTATTCTTATTTTAATTATTTTAGTTAAATTAGTGTAATAATATAAATTTTTATAAAAAATTTTATAAATTTATTATCTATTTTAAAAAAATTAATATATTTAATTTGTTTATTATAGAACATTTTTAATGATTTATTTTTTTAAAAAAATACATTACAACATTTTAAAATTATTTTTTAAATAATAAAATATATTAAAATATTATATTGTATTCATATATTTTTTATAATTTATATAATAGCATGATAAAAATAATTATTTATATACATTTAATGATAGTAGTTTTTATTTTTGAAGATATTTTATTATTTACTTTAAGTTATTGTTATAATATTATTTTAAATATTAAAACGTTTATTATTAATATATGTTTATTATTAATATAGTGATATTTAATATTTTATTTAAAAAAATATTTATAATAAATAATAATTAAATAACTTTTGATATAAAATTAACAAATTTATTTGATATAAGTAATAAAAAAATAAAAATTTTATAAATATATCTTATGATGTATTTTATTTATCTCATGATCATATTAAAATTAAATATTTTAACATAATAAAAATTATAAATTATAAATCTTTTATAACAATCTAAAATATTAACTATAATACTTTATTAATTAATTACTTATAGTTTCACTATGACTTCTAAAGAATTAGGAAATTTTATTATGACTCAATCTGTTGTCTTTAGTGCTGTTCAACCATCTGGAACATTAACTATTGGAAATTATATTGGTGCTTTACGACAATGGGCTAAAATACAAGACAATTACGATTGTTTTTATTGTATTGCTGATCTCCATTCAATTACTGTATATCGAGATCCAAATAAGTTATATTGTTCAATATTAGACACTTTATCAATGTATTTAGCATGTGGAATTGATCCTAATAAAAGTACTATTTTCGTTCAATCTCATATACCAGAGCATACCCAATTAAGTTGGGTATTAAGTTGTTATACTTATTTTGGTGAATTAAATCGTATGACTCAGTTTAAAGATAAATTTATATCTTCTTCAAAAAATATTAATGCTGGTCTTTTTAGTTATCCTATATTAATGATGTCAGATATTTTATTATATCAAGCAAATCAAGTGCCAATTGGTGAAGACCAAAAACAACATTTAGAATTAAGTCGTAACGTAAGTCTTCGTTTTAATATGTTATATGGTAAAATATTTAACATTCCTCATTCTCTTATTTCTAAATATAGTTCACGTATAATGTCATTACAAAATGTTAATAAAAAAATGTCTAAATCAGATCACAATAAAAATAATTTTATTACTTTATTAGAAGATCCTAATATTGTTATAAAAAAAATAAAACGTGCAATAACTGATTCTGAATATCCACCAATAATTCGTTATGATATAATTAACAAAGCAGGAATTTCTAATCTTCTAAATATTCTTTCTGGTCTAACTGATATAAGTATTCAAAACTTAGAAATTGAATTTTATGGTAAAAAATATAGTCATTTAAAAAATATTGTAGCAGATTCTATCTCTACTACTATTCAAGATTTACAAAAACGTTTTTATGCATTTCGTAAAGAAGAAGCATATTTAAAAAAAATAATTAAAGAAGGTGCTAATAAAGCACGTATACGTGCTAAAAAAACATTAACTAAAGTTTATCAAGCTATTGGATTTATACTAAAATAATATAAAATAAACGTTTTTAACAAGAATCTTAAAAAACGTTAATTAACATAACAATTAATATGAACATTATGAAATAAATTCATAATAAATTTTTTAGTGAGTTTATTAATATTAATTTAAGTATTTATTAATTTTTTTATAATATAAAATTCTTTTAAAGACAATATAATAATCTTTTTAACAATAAACTTTATATTTTATATAACTTATATTTTAGAAAATACATTTAGTAAAAGCTTTTTTAAAATCAATAAGAAATAATTATTTATAAATAAGAAATAATTTTTTAAATTTTAAATAAATATTATAATTTTTATAAAATAAATTAAATTTTTATAAAATACAGTAAAAATAAATTTAATAAATAAATATAAACATGGTGATTCATATAAAATATTTTTGTTTCATATATTTTAATAATTTTTATATAATTAAATGTTAATAATTTTTATTTTTTAAAAATTAATTTAGTTAGAATATAAAAGTTATATAATATTTTTTGTGAATTAAATGATAATATTTTTCGTCAATAGGTATAATTTTATTAATTATTTTTTATTAAACTTAATTAAAAATTTAATAAAATAATTAAAACTATTAATTTAAATAAATTTTATTCAACTTATATCATTTAATGAATTGTATAGTTTTATAAAATTAATACATATATTATTTTTTTATTTGTTTTATATGAATAAATAGAAATAGTTTTAAGAAAAAATATTGTTTAAAAATAAAATAAGATAATGCTTAATAAATCAAAGTGATTGCGTATTAATGAAAATATAATATTTTTTTAAAATTATTAAAATTTAAATGAATATTTACTTTAAAGATATATAAAAACTTTTAATTAAAATGTACGACTTAGTACAAATAAAATTAATGTTTTAACATGATTATAGTTAATGATGTTTTTTAAAATAGTTAAAATCAGTCAATAATTAAACATATAATATATAACATTTTAATAATCTTCTTAACTAACATTTATATTGTTTAGTTGTTATGATTTTTATATAGTTTGAGAACATATAAAGTTCATATAGAAAAATATTTAAAAAACAATATTAATTATTTAATTTTTTATAATTATGTTTTGTTATAATAATTTTTAAAATCATTTATTGATATTTAATCTAAAATTCTAATATTCATATATTTTTTTAAAAATGTTTAGTTTTAATATTATTAATATTATAAAACAATATAGTAATTATAAACTTGTTCTAAACAAAAAAAATAATTTATTATTATAATATGTTTATTTATTTTTATTAAATTTTTAAATATAATATATTAAATATGATGTTTAATGCTTAAATAATATTCTTTGTATACAGCATTAAACTGTTTATTTAAAAAATTATTATGATGATTATATAACAACTTTTACATACTTTACTTTCATTAAAGTATAAAACATTATTTGTAAAATTAAAAATTGTATTATTTTAAAAATTATATTAAAATAATTTTTAATTTTGATATAATTAAATTTTTTCTATAATTATTATTTCTTGAGTATATAATAAACTTAAAAAATATAATTATTAATAATAACTATTCATTTTAAATAATACAAAATTTAACTTATTTGATAAAGTAATTTTGTAAGTAATTTAACACTGGTTTAATTTTTGGCATTATTCCATGCCATAAAAAAAAAGAATGAGCTGCTTGGTGTATTAACATTCCTAATCCATCAGAAAAAATTTTACTTCCTTTTTTTTTTCCCCAAATCAGAAACGGTGTAGTTCCTCGTTGATAATACATATCATATAATCGAGTGTGATCATTAATTATATTACTCGGCAATATAGGAATTGAACCATTTATTCCAGAAGAAGTTGCATTAATGATTAAATTAAACGATTGTTTATGTAGTTCATTTATTGAGCATATTGAAATATCACCAAAATTTTTAAAAATTCTTACTAATTCTTTTGCTCGACTAAAAGTTCGATTAGTAATTATTAATTGACAACCAAAAGATAATAATGGAAAAATTACACCACGCGCAGCTCCTCCAGCTCCTATAAGTAAAACTCGATCTTTTCTATGAATTAGTTTTTGATATTGAAGATCAGATAATAAACCAATTCCATCTGTATTATCTCCGAGTAAATCACCTGTTGATAAAATTTTAAATGTGTTTACTGCACATGATAATGTAGCGCGTTTAGTTAAATGAGATGTTATTTTAAAAGCGCGCTCTTTAAAAGGTAGTGTAATATTTGCACCTTGACCATTATCATGAAAAAATTTTTTAAGAAAAATTTCAAAAGAGTGTATAGGTGTTAAAATAGTATGATATTTATAATCAATTTTAGTTTGATTAGAAAATAATGAATGAATTAGTGGTGATTGACTATGGCTAATAGGATTCCCAAATAATGCAAATTTTTTCATATTTTATTATCTTTTTTAACCTTTTCGAATTTGATTTCCATTTAAGATATCTCTAATTTCTGATGGATTCATAGCACCACTAACTTTACCATCTAGTACTAAAATTGGAAAATGAGAAAATTCTTGTATTAGATCTTTTATATTACGACATGGATTTTTTTGACTAATATTAGCACTAGTTGATATTAATGGTTTTCCATATTTCTGACATAATTTTTGTACTGTAGGATGAGCACTAACACGTACTGCTATTGAATTAAAAATTCCAGTTAAATGTCGAGGAGTTTTAGGATGAGCGGGGACTATCCAAGTAGTTGGACCCGGCCAAGTAGAAAACATGATATTACGCTGCTTTGTATTTAATATATTGTTATTAATGTATTGATTTAATTGTTGATAATTAGCAGCAATAAGAATTAATCCTTTCTTCCATGATCGTTGTTTTATAATTAGTAAATTACTAACTGCTTCTTCATTACTAGGATCACATCCTAAACTAAATACTGCTTCAGTAGGGTAAGCAATAATTTTTTTATTTTGTAATGCATTAAGAACAATAGATAGAGAAGATGTGATTTTTAGGTTCATAATTAATAATGAATATTTGTATATTAAAAGAATATAATGATTATATCAAATTATTTTTTATATGAAAATATTAATTAATATATTTTAAATGTTTATATGAAATAAATCTTTAGTGCATAATCTAAATAATTTTTAATATATTTAAATAAATTTATTTATAAATTTTATTATAAAGTTATTAAAACAATTAAAATATTTAATAAAAATTTTAGTATATAAAATACTTTAAAAGATAAAAAACATATTCTTTGAAGTTAAATAATTTAATGTTTTAAATAAAATTATTTTTTATAACATAATAAAAAATAAATATATAATTAAGTGATTATAATAAATTCAATAATCATATTAAAATTTAAAATCTATTACTATATTACTATATGGTTAGTTAATATTAAAATTAGTTAGTTAATATTAAAATAGCATAATATTAAATAAATATAAATTTAAAAGTATTATGTTTCTTTTTACATAAACTTAAATCACATACTTTAAATTTTTAGAAGTAATGGAGCTAGTCGGATTTGAACCGACGACCCTTTTGCATGCCATGCAAATGCTCTTCCTTCTAAGCTATAGCCCCATTTAAAATCAAAATAAACTATGTTTTATATATTTTATATAAAAGATTATAATAGTGAATATGTAATAATTTTAATGCATTTAATATTTAAAAATATTATATCAAAAGAAATAATAATTTTATTAAACAACGTTTAATAAACACTTATACACATGAATATAACTTTTATAAACTATTAAGTTTTTATTTCTTTTTGATGATTATCATTTAATATGATATCCAAACGTTGAAGAGATCGAGTTTTACCAATTGTACATAATGTCGCGTCAATTCCCGGTGATTGATTAGTTCCTGTAACAGCTACTCGCAATGGCATGCTAATTTTTCCTATATTGACATTTAGTTCATCTGCAGTACTTTGAATAGCATGATATACATTTTCTTTAGTCCATAAAGGAATTAAAGATAACTTATTATATATGATTTTTAATTTTTTTTTAGCATTTGGATGAAAATATTTATTATAAAAAGCATCATCTAACTGATCATAATCTTCATAAAAATATCGACAAGATTTAGCCATTTCTTTTAAAGTTTTACAACGCTTTTTTAACAATTTAACAACTTCTACTAATGCAGGACCGTTATGAGTTTTAATACCTAGCTTTTTAATATGCCATTTTAAATGCTTGGCTATTTTTTGTTCTGGCATATTATTAATATAATAATAATTGAGCCAATTTAACTTTTCTATATTAAAAAAAGAAGGTGATTTACTCACTGCATCTAAAGTAAAAAACGTTTTCATTTCTTCTAAAGAAATAATTTCTTGATTTCCATGAGACCAACCAAGTCGAACTAAATGGTTTAATATTGCTTCTGGTAAATAACCATTTTCACGATATTGCATAATATTAACAGCACTATAGCGTTTAGACAATTTTTTAGCACTATCATTAAGAATCATTGAGACATGAGCATATTCAGGTATAGGTGCTCCTAATGCTTTTAGAATATTAATTTGACGTGGAGTATTATTTATATGATCTTCGCCACGAATAACATGACTGATTTTCATATCCCAATCATCTACTACTACACAAAAATTATAAGTTGGTAAACCATCACTACGTCTAATAATTAAATCATCTAGCTCTTCGTTGTAAAATTTGATAGAACCACGTATCTTATCATTAAATATTACCGATCCTGATTTTGGGTTGCAAAAGCGTACTACATTTTTAAAATCATTAATTATTTGATACTTTTTATTACGGCAATAACCATCATAACATGGTTTATTACCATTTATTATTTGTTGATTACGAAGTGCTGTTAAACGCTCTTTAGAGCAATAACATTTATAGGCTGTGCCATTTTTTAACATTTTTTCAATTACTGTATTATATCGTTTAAATCGTTGACTTTGAAAGTAAGGTCCTTCATCCCAATCTAAATGTAACCATTGCATGCTAGATGTAATCACTTTTATTGCTTGTGGTGTAGAACGTTCTAAATTTGTATCTTCAATACGTAAAACAAACTGTCCGCCCATATGACGACTAAACAACCAAGAATAAAGTGCAGTTCGTATGTTTCCAGCATGCAAATATCCAGTAGGACTTGGTGCGAATCTAGTTTTAATTTTCATAATATTTACGTTTATCCTTTGATATAAAATATATTGTTGATTATCATAATAGTTATTTAGACGATAAAACATATAATGTAATATTGAGTTAACATTCAAATATTTTTAATTTTATAATACATATGCTAATTTTATTAAATATATTAAAAGCATTAAAAACAATTTTTTTATTCATTAAAAAAATTGTTTTTTTTAAATTATTAATTGATAATTTTTTATAAAATTTTTTAATTCGTGTATTCAAAAATTGCATTTTTTTTAAAAAATGTTAATATTTTAATAAATTAAAATTTTTTTTATATTTTTTTAAAATTTAATTTTAATTTATTAAAAAATATATTTTGATATTGATTTTTTAATATACATGTTTATTTTTTTTATAATTTAAAGAGCGATAGATACATATCTGACTAAAACAAAAATAATAAAATGACTATTTTTAGTTAATACCTTTAATTATATAAATAGTTTTTATTATATAAATATTTTTATATTAATGTTATTTTAGTTTATGATTTTATTATTATAATAATAACATATTAGTTTTTTATTTATAAATATTTTAAAAATATTATTTATGATGTTATTATGTTTTTTTATATATGTTATCTTTAGATACAAAACTAATATTAACTAAATATATTTGTACATTATTTAAAATTTTCTTAATACATTAATAAAAATTTATTAATTTATCTTTATATAAATACAAAAAAATAAATTTATATGACTACATCAATAAAATAAACGTTAATTTTATGAATAAAATTTATCACCTAAAAATTAAAGAAATAAAAAATATATATCAATAAAAGTGTATTTTGAGATTACAGAATGTTTTATGTTATAGAAAGTAATAATATTATTACTATTTTCATTTTAAACTAAGTAATAAAATATATAACATTAATAAAATTTATTTAATTATTAAAAATATTGTTGACTCATTATTTAATAATCTATACAATATAATTGTTATTTTTAATATGTTTAAAAAAATTATTAGAAAAACGTTTAATTATAGGGTGATTAGCTCAGTTGGTAGAGCATTTCCTTTACACGGAAGTGGTCGGCGGTTCGAATCCGTCATCACCCATTACTTTTCGGGTCGTTAGCTCAGTTGGTAGAGCAGTTGACTTTTAATCAATTGGTCGCAGGTTCAAATCCTGCACGACCCATTAATATTTTAATGAAATAAATATTATTTTATTTTAAACAATTTTATTAAATAATAATTTTTAGTAATGTAATTTTTAAAAAAAATATAATTTTAAAGTTTTGTAAAATATGCAAAATTAAAGAATAATTTAATAAATTTTTTTTGTTTATAAAATTAAAATTTTTCTTTTATACTATAGTAAATTATCTATAAAATAAAATTTATTTAATTAAATTAAAAAACGTATTTTCAGTATTTATTATATATGATTTTATAATAGTTATCTTTTTAAAATAAATATATTCAATATTTTTTAATAAAAAATATTTTTATAAAATATATTTCTTATTAAATTTAATAAAATTTTAATGTATTATGTTAAATTACTTTTAATATTTTAAAAAATTTTCTATAATTTATCAATATACTAAACATATAAAAGACGTTTAAAATCATTGTTTTATCAAATATAATACTTAAAATTTATTCATTAAATTACATATAAATTATATAATAAATATTAAAAAGTATAATATTAAAAAAGTTTTAAAACTTTTGTATCATATTTTATACTAAAAAGTTAAACATAAAAATTTTCATAAAAATAATCAGAAAATTAATACAATTAATAGTAACTGTAATATAATATTTTATAATTATTTTGTTTTAAAATTAATATATTAATAAAACTGTTATGTTTTTTTATAAAATTTATTATTATTTAACATTTTTATAATTATATTTTAAAATAAAACGCATTTTATATAATTTTTTATATTAAATCATTTTATTTTTATAAAACAAAAACTTTAAATATATATAAATATTTTTTTAAATTTGTAAACTGTTTTTATAATTAATTTATGTTATTATAATAAATATTTTTACATTTCTTTTATTTTTAAAGTATGTATTATTAAAAGTTTTATTAATTTAACTACTAAAAATTACTTAATTTCTTTAGTCTTAATGATATTTTTTTGTAAAATATATTACATGTATATTATTAATAATGTATATTATTAATACATTAAATATAATTAAATATAATTAATAGTAAAAAAATTATGATAAAATCTAGATTTTTTTTAAAAAAGTGTAGTGATATTTCATATCTTACTTATTTTAAAAAATGTGACTTTTTTTTGAATAATTTTAAAAATAATTTTATGAAAATATATTTTCATAATTATAAAAATGTTAAAGCCAATAATATTATTTAAAAAAATAGTTTTTATAAAATTTTTTAAATGTATAATTTTAATAATCAATAATATTTAAATATGTTTAATGTTTATGATACAGACATAGTTAATACATAATAAAAATTATAATTTTACATAAAAAAATTTTATAATTAATTTTTGTTAGTTATTTTATTTTAAAATTTTTTAATTAAAATTTTATTCAATACATAATTTTAATATACATCAATTTAATTAAATAATTATATTATACTTTTATGATAAATTAAGTATAAATGTATCTATACTAGATATTTTTAATAATTCTAAATATAGATTTAAAAAATTGTCTAAGAATATAAATAATTAAGCATACCTTTATAGGCTTGTAGCTCAGCTGGTTAGAGCACACCCCTGATAAGGGTGAGGTCGGTGGTTCAAGTCCACTCAGGCCTATCATTGATTTGATATGTTTTATGTATAACATTTATTTATCGTTTTATTTTATTAATTTATAAAGAAACAAAATAGGGGCTATAGCTCAGCTGGAAGAGCGCCTGCCTTGCACGCAGGAGGTCAGCGGTTCGATCCCGCTTAGCTCCATAATAAATTAATTATTTATTTATGCAAAACATCACAGTTAAAAAATGATAATCACTGCATATAATATATGTGTATTATGTTTTATAAAAATTAATATAAGTAAATTAAATTAGTAAATATATTATTATTTTTATTAAAATAAAATTTTAAAAATATATTTAAAATTAATTTTAAAAATATAAATAATAAATTGTTACTAAAATAAAATATTTGTAATAAAAAAACATTTTTTATTAAAATTTAAATGCGAAACAAAAAATATATTTAATTATGTAAAATAGTTAAAACATATTTTATGAAAATAAATTTATATAATTTTAAAAATATTTAAAATATTAATATGATAAAATATCATTTAAATTAAAAATAATGAAATAAAATTAAAATGATTTAAAACACAATTACTAATACAGTATACGAAATATTAAAAATTTATTATTTAATACTAAAAAATTTTATAAAGTTTAATAAATTTTATGCAATATATTTATATTAGTTAAAAAACATTTATATTTTAATTTAATAAGATAATTATTAGCATTTTATTAATTTTAAATAACAATTATTTTATATAAAACATTATAAAAATAATCTTGTCATATGTAATTAAATTAATATAAAATAAGAAAAAAAATAAAAAATTACTAAATAATATTTTTTAGATGTATAACTTATATGTACAATATTAAATATTTTTTATAAAAAATGAATTTTAACATATAAAATTTTTAATTATTACAAATAACTTTTTAATATAAAAAATAATAATATATACTATGTAACAATTTTTAATTTTAATAAAATATTAAAATAAATTTCTATTAAAAGATTTTCAATGAAATATTGATAAATAAAAATTTTTTTTAATAATTATATTAATTTTTTATTAAAAATAATAAAATAACATAAAGTATTAAATAAAAGTGTTAATTTATAAAAATTAATGGAGCGGTAGTTCAGTTGGTTAGAATACCTGCCTGTCACGCAGGGGGTCGCGGGTTCAAGTCCCGTCCGTTCCGCCAAATTAATAAAAAATTTAATTTTTTAGGGGTGTAGCTCAGTTGGTAGAGCACCGGTCTCCAAAACCGGGGGTCGCGAGTTCAATTCTCTCCGCCCCTGTCACAAAATTATTTTAAAAAATTTTAAATAAGTATATATTAAACATCGTTACATAATATTTTTTAAAATCTTAATTTATTTATAACCAATTATATTTTATATGTAAATGTTAATGATGTATTTTTTATAAGATTAATAATTTTATTAAAAAATTTACTTCATAAAAAAATAATATTGCATAAATAAAAAAAGATTTATTACGTTGAATAAATAAAAAAAATTTTAATGTACTGTTTAAGTAAATCGCATTAACAACATGAATATTTAATATATAATTTTGGTATTTTAACGTTTTTACGTTGAAGATTTTACATTAAAGATAATAATATTTTTTAAACTATACATTAAATAATTTATTTAATTAATATAATAAATAATTTTATTTATGTAAAATTTTATTTACGTAAAAAATTACAATTGTCTATTAAAATTAATATTAAAATAAAATATTTTATATTATATTAAAATTTTGTTTTTGAATCTCGTAATTTTATAGTGCGATTAAATACTAATTTTTTTGACACAGCACAATAAAAATCAACACAAAAATAACCTTCTCGTTCAAATTGATAAACTTGTCCAGATTTTGCTAATGCTAAACTTGATTCAACAAATCCATTTTTAATAATTAGTGATTCTGGATTAATAGTAGAGAGAAAATTTATATCTGCTGTTGGATTTGACACTGTAAATAAATGATTATACAATCTAATTTCTGCAGGTAATGCATTGGAACAAGAAACCCAGTGAATTACATTTTTAATCTTATGCCCATTATTTGGATTTTTATTTAAAGTCTCGGGATCATAACGACAAAAAATAGCAGTAATTATTCCTTTAACATCTCTTTCTACTTTTATTGCTTGTATTACATAAGCATTTCTAAGACGAACTTTTTGATTAAGAGTTAAACGTTTATATTCTTTTTCAGCTTTTTCTCGAAAATCAGCACGATCTATATAAATCATTTTGCTAAATAAAACTTGACGAGTACCCATATCAGGTTTATTAGGATGATTTAATATAGTAAGCATTTGTTCTTTTTCAGTCATATTTTCAATAATAACTTTTACTGGTTCTAATACTGCCATAACACGTAGAGCGCAATGATTAAGATCATTTCGAACACAAGATTCTAATGATGAAATTTCAATATTATTATCTTTTTTTGTTATTCCAAGGCGTTGACAAAATTGACGAATAGAAAATGAAGTATAACCACGACGACGCATACCTGATATAGTTGGCATACGCGGATCATCCCAGCCATCAACATATTTTTTCATTACAAGTTTCTTTAGCTTTCTCTTAGATGTAATATTATATTCTAAGTTAAGTCGTGAAAATTCATACTGATAAGGACGACAATTAATAGTAATATGATTAAGTATCCATTCATAAAGACGACGATTATCTTGAAATTCTAATGTGCATAAAGAATGAGTAATACCTTCGATTGCATCAGAAATAGAATGAGCAAAATCATACATTGGATAAATACACCATTTATTGCCAGTTTTATAATGTTTAATGAATTTAATTCGATATAAAACAGGATCGCGCATTACAATAAATGGTGAATTCATATCAATTTTAGCACGTAAACATACTTGGTTCTCAAAAAATTTACCATCTCGCATTTTTTTAAAAAGCAATAAATTTTCTTCTATGCTTCGAGTGCGATATGGACTATTTCTTCCTACTTTAGTTAGACCACCGCGATACTCAGAAATTTTTTCAGGTGATAACTCATCGACATATGCTAAATTTTTAGAAATTAATTCTAATGCATATTCATATAATTGGTCAAAGTAATCAGAAGCATAATGAATGCAGCCATCCCATTTAAAACCTAGCCATTCTATATCTTGTTTAATTTTTTTTATAAACATAGCGTTTTCTTGTAATGGATTAGTGTCATCAAATCTTAAATTACAATGACCATTATAATCTTTAGCAATATTAAAATTCAAACAAATAGATTTTGCATGTCCAATATGAAGATAACCATTAGGATCTGGAGAAAAGCGAGTACGAATTAACATATTTTTTTTTTCTAAATCTTTATTAATAATTTGATAAATAAAACTACTTTGATACGCTTTAATATTGCTCACTTTAATATTTCCTTAATATAATATATTAAATAATTATGAGTTATTATTTAATGAAATATACATATTATTAAAACAATCCTATATTTAAACATTGATAATATTATAATTTATTAAAAAGTCACAGATTTATAATTTATTAGAAATATTATTTATATATTTAACTTGAAAATAAAAAATTTAATAAAAAATTTAATATTTGATCAAACATTATTATATTGTTTATTAAATTAATTTAATATATGTAATATTATTTTTCATAAAAATATTAAAAATTAATAATATGTTAAATTTATATTTTTATATATTTTTTAAAATAAAATAACATTATGTAAAAAATGATATTAATAAACATATTTTATAAAAAAGATAAATAAAATATAATGTTTACAAAAAAATAATATAATTTTTAATTGTTATAAATAAATATTTTAATATGTTTTTTAAAAAATAAAATGATATTAAAATTTATTTTTTATAACTAAACAAGACAATAAAATATTATTTAGTAAATACAATATTAAGATAAATAAAATGTTTTTTAATATTAACAGTTTAATTTTACATTGTATTATTTTTTTTTAAAATATCTTAAGCATAAAAAAATAAAAATAAAAAAATAAATATTTTAATGTTAGTTGAACTTTAATTTATTTATTAAAAAATTATTAATAAAGTATTTTATAGTAATATTTTATTTTATTATTTATTAAAGTTTTATTTTAAATATTTAATAAATACTATATAATTACATGATAAAATAGTATAATTTAATCATAAATTAATAGTATCGCTGTTTTTTTTAATTTTATATTTAATTAATATAAAATATATCTTTTAGCTATTAAACTTCATTTATAGCATTTATAATTTATTAAAATAAAAAATTTTACATAATAATTATTTTAAATTTTATTTTAATATAAATAAAAATTATGTTTTCATTAGTTATTAAAATATTTTATAAATATGATATTTTAAATAAATTTTTATTACTATACATTAATATTATACTAATTTTTATAACGTTTAATTTTATAAATTCGAAAAGTTATAAAATTGTTATTTTAAAAAAATAAATTTAATTAATTAATTTTTATAAAATAATAATTTTTTGTGTTATTCTAATTTATTATATTATTATATTAATTCATATATTAATATTTTATATATAATTATATTAAAAATAAATATCTAAATATATTTAATAAAAAAAATATTATTTCTATCTTGAATATTTATATAAAAATATTTATATGTTTTTATGATTTGAACTGTACAATTATGATTAATATTTAAAAAAATAAAAACATGACTAAATTTTTTAAATAAATGTTTAATGATGAGTATATACTTTATAAATATTTCATTTTAAAATTAAACTTAATTTTATTTATATTATTTTTATATAAATATTGTGTTTTATATATTTATTAACAAAAATATAAATAAAACAATTTTTATTCTTAATTAGTAATATTTTAAATTATAAAAAATCATTTTTATATATTTTTTTGTAAAAGGTAATAAAAAGGCATTACATCAATTTTTTTTATTATTAATGTATGGTTCATAAAATAGCAAAAACATGGAATATCACGTGGAGTAACTG
This sequence comes from Candidatus Ecksteinia adelgidicola, assembly GCA_020541345.1. GTDB lineage: Bacteria > Pseudomonadota > Gammaproteobacteria > Enterobacterales > Enterobacteriaceae > Ecksteinia > Ecksteinia adelgidicola. Next base: position 374,327 of record CP045239.1, read on the forward strand.
GATCATCAGTAATAATTAATAATGTTTCACCATGATTAACATTCCGAATTGTTTTACGTATTATCATAATTGATTCTGGACAACGAAGTCCGAGTATATTTAATATTTGATTAACTTTCAAATAATAGTTGCTCATATAATATCTCTTAATTGATAATTTTTATATTATCATATTATTAATAGTCAATTTATATTGCTAATTTAATGATATAATTCATCGTATTGATTCTTTTAATTTTTATAAATTAATTAAAAGTAATATTATATAGAATCATCAAAAAAAAATAAAAAATTTTATTGTGCATGCATATTATTGGTACTATAAAATTTTGTTTATTATTTTATATCGTTATGACATCAAAATAGTTATCATATTACAAGTCATAATTTATTAAATTATGTTTTTTATATTCGTTAAATATCTTATAATACATAAAAAAATAAAAAATTATTAAATAATAATTTTTATAAAAAAGTTTATCAAAATAACATTTTCAATATTTATTTTATATGTTATTAAATTCTATATCTTTACGTATATTGATGTTAGTTTTTTAGATGTACGTATTAGTTATACTTATGATGATTTTATCTAAGATAAAACAAATTATGATTAAAATTATAAAAAATCCAATTATTTTAATTGATGGTTCTTTTTATTTTTATCGTGCATATTATGCTTATCCTTCACTTAGTAATTCATTAGGTGAACCGACTGGAGCAATATATGGTATGTTAAAAATGTTACGTAATCTTCTTGTACAGTATGAATCTACTCATATTGGAATAATATTTGATTCTAAAGAAAAAACATTTCGTCATTATTTATTTGATAAATACAAGTCAAATCGTCCAATCATGCCAGATGATTTACGTCTACAAATTAAACCGTTATATAACATGTTAAAAACAATAGGATTACCATTCTTTATGGTCCCAAAAGTAGAAGCAGATGATGTTATTGGTACATTAGCGTTAGAATCTGATAGAGCAAATCGTTCAGTACTAATTAGTACTGGAGATAAAGATATGGCACAATTAGTAACAAGAAATATTGCTATATATGATACTATTCAGAATATTGTTCTCGGACCAAAAGAGATACACCATAAGTATGGTGTTCCACCTGAACTAATAATTGACTATCTTGCATTAATGGGTGATGCTTCAGATAATGTACCAGGTGTTCCAGGAATTGGAAAAAAAACTGCAAAAATATTATTACAAAATTTTTTTGGATTAAATGCCTTATACAATAATCTTGACAAAATTTCTAAATTAAAGTTTTATGGATCTAGATCTATATCAGAAAAATTATATCAACATAAAGAAATCGCATACCTTTCTTTAAAACTTGTAAAAATAAAAACTAATGTTAAGTTAAATTTTTCGTATGCTGATCTTATCGTATTTAAATCAGATATTAATCAATTAAAAAAAATGTTTATAAAATACGAGTTTAATAATTTGTTACAAGATTTTTTTATTAAATATTTAGCTTATAGTTAACAACTAAAAAAATTAAAATTAATTATATTGTAACAGTAGAAAACACTGTTCGAATAATATATAAAAATGTATTATGTTAAAAATGCATTATATAATATATCATTGAAATAAAAAATATATTATTATTAATAAAAATTATATTTTTATGAAATTATATTTTTACAAATATAAATAATTATATCTTTATGAATTACTTAAACTATTTAAAAATAATATATTTATTTAATATTATAATAAGTAATTTAAAGAAATTAAGTATAAAATGATTAAGTTTTTTAATAATATAAAATAAAAATATTTTTACTTTTTATAAGAAATAAAAATATTTTAATGTACTATTCAAATTCAATTGTGTTATGTAATTAGAAAATAAAATTAATATTAAAAAAAGTACTGACAATTAATAAAAAGATAAATTGAAATATATACGTTGTTATTTTAAAAATTTTTTTATAATTGTTTATAATACTGATTTTTTATATTTTATATATTATAAATAATTATTATTATATAAAATTTTTTAATTATTACTTGAATTGTAAAATTGTAACTTTTTAAAAAACAATAAAAAAATAAAACGATTTATTTTTTAATAAACACATTTAATTTTATTTAAATAAAGTATTTATGTACTATTATATTAAAAAATTTATAAAAATATTTTATTAATTGAAAAAATAAACATTTAAATAAAAATATAATTAAGTTATATCTAGAAAAACTTAGTTTAAAATATATTTTTATATTTGACAACCTAATTATTAATTATATAGTAATATATTTTATTATACTATTAAATAAAATATAAATAAAATTTTGATAGTATAGTATAACTATTAGTAGTATTTATCAATATAATCAAATACTAATAATATAATATTATTAAAACTAATAATATAATATTATTAAAAAATAGTATACTAAATTTAGTGCTATTGATACTAAAAAATTTATTATGTAAATTACTTTTATAAATATACTAATATAATTACTAAAATTAAATTTTAACGGATATTAACAATTTTTGATATCTTTAAACAACATATAGATGTTTTTGTTTATTATATTTGTATTCAAAAGTGTATTTAGTTTATTAAATTTTTTACTAATGAAATATAGATATAATACTTTAAATATATAATGACATATTATATTATTAATAATAATTTTTAAATTATACAGATACTAAAAAATAAAAATATTAATTACTTAATTGTAAGTAATTTTTACTATTAATTTTTAAAAACTTATAAACAAAAATATTTTTAAATTAAAAAATAAAATAATATTAAAAAAATGTTACTGTTATTTTTAAAAAATATATTCTTCTTAATTATAGAAAAATTAATTATAGAAAAAGTATTCAGAATACAAAATATCATCAAAAAATATTTGATTTTTGAAGTATTATATTTTATATTTTTAGCATCAATTAAAATAAAAATAAATTAATTTTATTAAAATAAATTAAAGACATCGTAAAATAAATTACTTTTTTAAAATAAATAACTAAAATTTTTTTAATGTAGAAATATAGTAAAAAGTATATATTTAATTTTGTATCACTTATTGTATTATGATCATATAATATTAAATAATACTAAAAATTAAACTAAATAATTAATATTAAATAAAAATAATAAAAAATTTTAATATTTTGTTAACATTTTTTAGCGTATGTATTGTATAATTATTTAAATTTTTTTATTAAATATTAATATCTTTTTAAAAAATAACATTAAGTAATTTAAATATATATTATAAAAACAAAAAATAATATTTATAATATTATTAAATTTAATAAAATATATAATAATAAAATATATAATAAATTTATCATTATTATAATATAAAAATAAAATATTATAATTATTAATGTTTTTTATATTAAAAATATTTTAAATCTATAAAAATGACAATATAAGTTATTAATATAATATTTTTAAAAATTATTTTTATTGAATATATTATATTATCTATATGGTTATTCATAAAAACTTTTATATATAAAGTTATATAAAATATTAATTTCTATAAAATTATATAATTATAAAAATTTTAAAATTATATAAAATAAAAAAATGTTATACAGTATGTTCTTTACTAATCAACAACATACTTTACTCATCAATAAATTAAAAGACAAAATTAAATATTTTTTTATTAATTTATATTTTTAAAAATAATTAAAATTAAATCTAGATAAAAAAACAAATTATTGTCAATTAAAAATTAATATTCTAATGTATAAAAATTTTTAAATGTTGAAAGACGATATTTTAAACAAAATAATATATACATTTATAGTATTTATGAATCATGATATATCATTTTTATTATTATAATTTATTATTATAACATATTTTTAATAATTAACTTTTATTTCATTGTAAAAATATTAAAATTTATTAATAAGTACAATATAATTTTTTTCGTATTTAAAAAAATGCTAGTATTAATTAATAAAAATAATACCCGGAGCGGGACTTGAACCCGCATAGCCATAAGCTGAGGGATTTTAAGTCCCTTGTGTCTACCATTTTCACCACCCGGGCAAAAAAAATGAAGGCGCGTTCCGGAGTCGAACCGGACTAAATGGATTTGCAATCCATCACATAACCGCTTTGTTAACACGCCCTAATTTTGTTTATCTTTAAACTTATCTATCTTTAAAATTTAACAAAATAAAAAATACTTTTGGAGCGGAAAACGAGATTCGAACTCGCGACCCCGACCTTGGCAAGGTCGTGCTCTACCAACTGAGCTATTCCCGCATTTAATTATTAATATATATTTATTTTCTTTTTTTATAAAAATTTTTATGTTTTTGTTATGAGTGTTCTATTCATTTTATATATTGAATTAATAATATTATAATTTTAAAATATTTTTACTTTTCATTATTTTTTTGATATCGTAAATATTACTTTGAACGATTTTTTTTATTAAAGTATTAAAGTATCAATTTAATTATGATGTATAATTATTATGTATAATGAATTCTTATATACTAAAAACTTTATGATAGCAATAAATAACTTTATGATAGAAATAAATAAATTGTATCATAATTATTTTATATTGTTACATTTTTTTTTTATTTTTTTAATGAAGAGAACTCAGTTATTTATTTTTGTTAACTTTTATTCTTTATTTTTTTCGTCACGATAAAATTGTAATTACATATATTATTACAAATTATTTTGTTACATTGTAAGTTGAAATAATATAATAATAGTCTATAATTAAAATTAATACTACAAAAAAATAATTTTTTTATTTTCTAGTAAATTTAAAATAATCTAAATTAAGTAATTGTTAAAACTTTAATAAAAAAATGTGTAAAATCATACATTTTAAAAAAAATATAGTTATTAAATAATGTAAAATAAAAAATCTTTATTTATTTATTTGTATCTAAAATACTTTTTAAAAAATTATGAATAATTGTATTTTTTATAATGAATAATTTTATTTTATTATAATGCTTTATTTATTAAATAAAAATAATATTTTATCAATAAACAATAGTTTTATATATTATTTTTATATTTATTATATATTTAATTCAATAAATTTATATATTAAATAAAATTAAATAATACAAATTCAATACAGTGCTTATTAAATAAATTTAATGTCTAAAATATTAATAATTAGTAAAAAAAAGTTATGTAAAGAATAAATATTTTTAATCAAAAATTATTATTGTGTTTAAATTTTAAAAACATATTTTACGAAAAATTTATAGAGAACATCCTTAATTTTTTTTTGGAGAGCATATGCATACGTTAAGATATATTTTTGTCAATTCGTTTAAATTGACATGGCAGTTATTGTGCTTTCTTAGAGAAATAATTCTGAATTTTTTTTTATTATTACTAGTTTTACTTGGCATTAGTTTATTCTTATTTTTTAAAAATTTAAATATGCCAATTGAACTAAAAAGTGGTGCTCTTTTAATAAATTTAAATGGAATTATAGTCGATCAACCTTTAATAAACAACAAAGTGCGTCATTGGTGGCATGAATTATTTGGTATTTCTAGTGCTCGTTTGCAACAAAATTCATTATTTGAATTGGTTAATAAAATTCGTCAAGCTAAAAATGATAAAACAATTACAGGAATTGTCTTACAACTAAATGATTTAATTCATGCTGATCAACCTACATTGAATTATATTGGTAAAGCTTTACGTGAGTTTCGTGATTATGGTAAACCTATTTTTGCGATTGGTAATAACTATACACAAACACAGTATTATTTAGCTAGTTATGCTACTAAAATTTATCTTTCACCTTATGGTAGAGTTGATCTTCACGGCTTTGCTAGTAATAAATTATATTACAAATCATTGTTAAATAAACTAAATATTACTCCTCATATTTTTCGTATTGGATCGTACAAATCAGCAATTGAACCCTTAATTCGTGATGATATGTCAATGGATGTACGAAAAGCAAATACGCGTTGGATTAATGGTTTATGGAACAATTATTTAAAAACTGTGTCTAGCAATCGTCACATTACTCCAGAAGAAGTCTTTCCTCAAGTTGAAAAATTCTTATATAAATTAAAAAAATGTGGAGGTAATACTTCGAAATACGCTTTAGATGCGCAATTAATAGATCAAATAGAATCACGTACTGTAATTGAAAAAGAATTATCAAAAATATTTGGGTGGAATAAACATACCAATAATTTTAATGCTATTAGTATTTATGATTATCCATTAAAAGTGGATGATAATCAAAAGAATGAAATCGCTGTAGTTTGTGTCAACGGTATTATTATGGATAAACAAAAATATCCAGGTATTGTAAATAATCAAACTATTATAGAAAATTTGCGCAAATCTCGTTTAGATCCAAAAATTAAAGCTGTCATCCTCCGTGTCAATAGTCCAGGAGGTAGTGTTTATGCTTCTGAAGAAATTCGTTCTGAATTAGAAGAAATTCATGCTTCTGGTAAACCAATAGTGGTTTCTATGGGTGGTATAGCAGCTTCTGGAGGTTATTGGATTTCAACGCCAGCCAATTACATTATTGCAAGTCCAAGTACGTTAACGGGCTCCATTGGTATTTTTAGTGTTATTAATACATATGAACGAACACTAAACAGTCTTGGTGTACATGCTGATGGTGTAGCAACTTCTCCGTTAGCTGATGTTACAGTTACTAAAAATTTATCACCTGAATTTTCAAAAAGCATGCAAATAAGTATTGATCATGGTTATAAAACTTTTATGAATTTAGTGTCTCAATCAAGAAAAATAAAATTAGAAGAGCTAGAAAAAATTGCTCAAGGACGTGTTTGGTTAGGCATTGATGCTAAAAATAATGGATTAGTAGATTTATTAGGTGATTTTGACGATGCTATAAAAATAGCCGCTAAGTTAGCTAATTTAAAACAATGGCAGTTAAACTGGTTTATTAATACTCCAAATATTACTAAATTATTTTTTAGTCATTTTTCTGATTTAGTACAGAATATATTATTAGAAACTATAAAAATTATGTTACCACCTCCAATTTTATCTTTAACAGAAATGACTAATGAACAAACAGATATTTTTAATATTTTAAATGATCCACAAAATCGTTATGCATTGTGTATTCATTGTATTAACATTTAATAAAGTATTATTTTTGAAATTTAATGAATATTATTAAGCTATTAAAGATTATTCATTATACTCATATAGCTAAATACAAATATAGCTAAATAAAAACAATATTTTATATAAAAGATCTAAAATTTAACAATTCATTACATTTTTATTATCTTATTTAAAAATACTTTATTTTTTGTTATGTTTGATTGCTGTATTTATAAAAATTATAATTACATTGTTATTTAACATGTTAATAAAAACTAAAATCTTAGTTAATCAAAAATCTTAGTTAATTAAAAGTATTTTTTATTGTTTTCATAAAACTAATATTTATCTTTTTTATTTTCATAAAAAAATTTATATCATCTTTCATCATGTATTATGAAAGATGATATAAACCAATTAAATCACAAAATAACATTACAAACATTAAACAATTATAAAGGTAGAAACATGAAATTTGTTGATGAAGCATCAATTTCAGTATTTGCAGGAAATGGGGGAAATGGTTGCGTTAGTTTTCGTCGTGAAAAATATATTCCTTTCGGAGGACCAGATGGTGGTGATGGTGGTGATGGCGGCGATGTTTATTTAGTTTCTGATCAAAATCTTAACACGTTAATTGATTATCAATTTATTAATATTTTTCGTGCTGAGCATGGTCAAAATGGTTACAGTCGTAATTGTACCGGGAAGCGTGGAAAAGATGTTATTATTAAGGTACCAGTTGGTACTCGTGCAACTAATAAAAACACTGGTGAAATTATAGGACATCTTATATTTCATCAACAAAAAATAATAGTAGCAAAAGGTGGTTGGCATGGTTTAGGTAATACACGTTTTAAGTCTTCAATTAATCGTTCTCCTCGTAATAAAACGTTAGGTGTTCATGGCGAAGTACATCATATTTTTTTAGAATTATTATTATTAGCTGATTTAGGTATGTTAGGTCTTCCTAATGCTGGAAAATCAACTTTTGTTCGAGCGGTATCTAACGCTAATCCAAAAGTTGCTGATTATCCATTTACTACAATCATTCCAAGTCTTGGTGTAGTAAAAATGAATAATAAACATAACTTTGTTATTGCTGATATTCCAGGACTTATTAAAGGTGCTGCTCACGGTACTGGTTTAGGCATACGTTTTTTAAAACATTTAGAGCATTGTAGTATATTATTACATTTAGTTGATATAAAATCAAATAATCAATCGCATATAATAAAAAATATTAATACTATTATTAATGAATTAACTCAATACAGTAAAAAACTATTACAAAAACCATGTTGGTTAGTTTTTAATAAAATAGATTTATTATCTGATAATGAAGCTAATAAGTGTGCAAAAGAAATTATTTACGCTATAAATTGGAAAAAGAAATATTATTTAATTTCTTCTGTTAATCACAAAGGCATTAGCACATTATGTGTAGATGTAATGAACTACATTAATATAAAACAAAAAACAACAATAATAAAAAAAAATGTGCTAAAACAAAATAAATTTATATGGGGTGAAAACAGTGATTAAAAAGTAATAAAATATTTAAGAAAAGTGCCACGTTAATAATATTAAAATATAATGTATAAAAAAATAGAATAAACAATATTTATTAGGAAAAAGTAAAACGTTTTTATTAAGTTAAAATTATTCAGTGTATTAGAATATTATTTAATAAAAGTACATTCAATGTTTATTTATGGCTGTTATACAAATAAAAATAAATAACAAATTATTAACAATTATTACCTATTCAATGCAATGCTATAATAATTATTTTATATTTGACTAATATTTATATATTCATTATAATATATTTCCATGATAAAAATATTTAATTAATAATGTTTTAATTTTGTAATATATAAAATTTTTTATCTTTTAAAAATAAAACACAAAAATTATAATAAACTATGTTTTTATTCAAATATAAATATAAATATTTTTTATTATATTGTCATTTATTAAAATAAAAAATTTATTAAAAACTAATTTATTTTAATGATTAATACATTAAATAAATATTAACTGATTTAATTTTATATATTTTTTAAAACATTAAATAATAATTTATATTTATATGTTAATATATAATTATAATAATAATCTGATTCAAAGATGTAAAATTTTTTATTGAGCTTAATAAGCTTAATTTTAAATAATATTAATTTAAATAAAATATAATTTTATATTATATTTTGTCTATATTGTGTATTTCTTTTAAAGAATGCTGTTTATTAAACAATAAAAGAACTAATTATAAGAAATTATTACTAAGTCTTTTATAAGATTAAATCAGTAAATTATATATATATAACACAATAAAAATTAATTTAATTTAATAACACAATTATTCATATATCATTAATAATATTTTATTTCACATATCCAAAATATATGTTTATTATATTTTTTATAAATATTTATATTTATTTTCACATTGTTAAAAACAAATTAAATCAATAAAATTATAATAAGATATAATAAAAAAATAAATTATGAATAAATAATATTTAATTATTTCATGTTTTAAAAACATTTAATATTAAATATAGATATATTTTTTATTAAAATAACTTGCTATTATATGCAGAGTATGTAAAAATATTTTTCTATAAAGTTAATAAACTTATGTATTAGTTTAATGTTTTAAATTAAAAATGCTCTAATAAAAATACAAAGTGTATTTGTAATACTAATATATATTTAAGATATAATTACTCTAATTTTTTTTTGTTATAAACAATCATTATCAATTTTTAAACAATTTACAGGAATATAGTTAAGATGGAAAGAATTAAAGGTCAAGTAAAATGGTTTAATGAATCCAAAGGTTTCGGTTTTATTACTCCTTCTGACGGGACTAAAGATGTCTTTGTTCATTTTTCTTCAATACAAAGTAACGGATTTAAAACTCTAACTGAAGGTCAAAACGTTGAGTTTGAAATTCAAGATAGCCCAAAAGGTCCATCTGCAATAAATGTCACTGATTGTTAATCAGTGACAAAATATAAAATATTAATCTTCTTGAATAAGAATTTTAATTTTACTATTAAATAACTAATATAAAGTTAATAATATTATTATAATATGTATTTTATTTTTTATCTTTAATATCTAAATTTTTGTAAAAATATATTATTAATTTATAAAATATTAAAAATATTTAAAATACTAAAAGTAATATTTCAGATTTATTTATTTTTTATATATTATCAATATATTATTAAATATTAATTTTAATTTGCAAATTTAAATGATACAATAACAAATATAAACATTTTATTATGTTAGTAACAAAAACATATATGACATAATACATAACGAAAATTATTTTAAATACTTTAATAAATAAAAGTATTATAACTATCTAATTTTATTAAATAACATTATATAAAACATAAGAATTTATAAAATATAAGCATAATATTAACAAAATTTAGTTTTTTAAATTATATAATTTAGTTTTTTAAATTATATAAATAAATAAATTAATGTTTTATTGTTAAAATACAACTTTTTATACTGTATAAATTTGTAAATTATAATTTTATTAATTATTAGAACTACATTTAGTTATTAGAACTACATTACAAGATATTTTTTATAAACAATAATTTATTAAAATCTAATAAAATTTTTATTAATATGAACATATAATATTTATTAAAAAAAAATCTAAATATAATAATATTTTTTTATTATATTTTTATTTTATTTAATATTTTTAAAATGTGCTGATAACTATAAATTAATGATTTTATTTCTAATAAAAAACTTATAATAAAATCATTTTTTATTTTATCATTTCATATTTAATTTTTATAAAATTTTTTTTTAAATTAAATTTTAAATTCAAACGTATATGATTAATTATTGTATAAAAAAAATATAATATATAACTTTTACATATTAGTCAATATGTAATTTATAAAAATATTATCTTTAGTTCTTCTATAACAGTTAACGCCATTTTTTAAAACAATTAATTAAAGAATTAGTTGATTGATCATGACTTATAACTGTGTGATTATCTTCTAATTCTACAAAAATTTGATTAGCTAATTTTTTTCCTAGTTCTACACCCCATTGATCAAAACTAAAAATATTTAAAATAACACCTTGTGTAAATATCTTATGTTCATATAATGCAATTAAACTTCCTAAAATAAACGGAGTGATTTTTCGTACTAAAATAGAATTACTTGGACGATTACCTTTAAACATTTTAAATGGAGCTATATAATTAATATATTCAGGATTTTCTATTGTAGAAGCGAGTTCTAATTTTACTGCTTCTAATGATTTTCCAAAAGCTAATGCTTCTGTTTGGGCAAAAAAATTTGATAATAACTGTCTATGATGATCACGTAATGGATTATGACTAATTGCTGCTGCTATAAAATCACAAGGAATTAACTTTGTTCCTTGATGAAGTAGTTGATAAAATGCATGTTGACCATTAGTACCAGATTGCCCCCAAACAATTGGACCAGTTTGATAATTAACTAAATTTGAATTTCGATCAACACATTTACCATTAGATTCCATATTTCCTTGTTGAAAATAAGCAGGAAATAAAGATAAATATTGATCATACGGTAGAATGGCTTCAGTTTCAGCATGAAAGAAATTATTATACCAAATTCCTATGAGTGCTAATATTACAGGTAAGTTTTTTTCTAATGGAGTGTTCAAAAAATGTTGATCCATTGTATGTGCACCAGACAATAATTGTTTAAAATTTTCATATCCTATAGATAGTGCAATAGATAAACCAATTGCTGACCATAGTGAATAACGCCCACCTACCCAGTTCCATAATTTAAACATATTATTAACATGTATACCAAATTTATTTACTTCTTGAATATTACTAGACAATGCTATAAAATGTTTGTTTATATACTGATGATAATGCGCTTTGTTTAAGAACCAATCACGAGCACTATAAGCATTAGTCATAGTTTCTTTAGTTTTAAACGTTTTAGATGCAATTAAAAAAAGGGTGGTTTCTGGATTTAGTAATTTTACTGTTTCGACAAAATGAGTACTATCAACATTAGAGATAAAGTGCATATTTAAATGATTTTTATAAGGTTTAAGTGCTTCAGTTACCATATAAGGACCAAGATCTGAGCCTCCAATACCAATGTTTACTATGTCAGTGATTGATTTTCCAGTATAACCTTTCCAAATTCCATTAATTATTTTATGACAAAATTCTTTCATCACAGATAATACAATATTAACTTCTTTCATTATATCTTTTCCATCGAGTATAATTGGATTATTTTTTCGATTTCGAAGAGCAATATGTAATACTGCACGATTTTCAGTATAATTAATTTTTTTTCCAGAAAACATTGATATAATTGCATTTTTTAAATCTGCTTCTTTTGCTAACATTTGCAATTTTTCTAATGTTTTACTAGTGATATGATTTTTAGAATAGTCTACTAATATTTGATCATTAAAAACGATTGAAAATTTAGAAAAACGTTCGTGATCTTTTTTAAAAAAATCAGAAATGTGAATATCTTTTATCTGTATAAAATGTTTTTTCAAATCTTTCCAAGCAGTAGTTTTAATTGGATTAATATTTTTCATAAAATGCTCTTAAATTTAAATATGATATACGATATAATGAAATTATTGTTATTTTTTGTTATATTTGTTTTATAAAAAATGGTTGTGAATATAATTAATATTATAATTATAGATTTAAATATTTAAAACATTATCTAATAAAATATATTTTAAAAATGATCATGTTAATAATTTATACTATTTTAATAATAGATTATTATATATTTACTACATTAAATTATTTACTAATTTATAGAGTGTAAAAATATTTATACTATAATAAACGTAATTTTTATCTTTATATTTTATTAATTTAAACAAAATTTATTAGTTAATTGGAGTTTTAATATACTTAATATTCAATATAAATTAATAGAGCATTAAATATATTGTTTTAATAAGTTTTTTTTAGATAAACATTATATATTAATATTTAATAAAATTGTCGTTGTTTTCACAAAGTATAAAAATTTTAATTTTATATTTATAACAATATAGTAATATAAATTTTACATTATTATAAATAAAAAAATATATTTTTATTTTATATTTTATAAATTAATGCACGTTTTTAAAATTTTACTAATTTAATTTATACTTTTTAATACATACTCTATACATATTTTTTTATTATATGATAATTTTATTGTTCTTTTATTTATTAATATTTTTATTTTTATGAATTTTTTTATCAAAAAAATATTATTTCTTTAATATTATAACATTAATATTTTATTTAATATTACTATTTTATTTAACACTCCATTATAGCATTATTATGCAATAACTTAATTTTCTAATATGTACTTACATTTATTTTTTATATATCACTTCATGTTTTATACAGCTATTTATATCAAAAATGTTGATTATATAAATTATTTAATATAATAATGAAAAATTAATTTATTCATAACAGTATAATTAGTAGTATAATAATTTAAAAATTAAAGCTATAATATAATTAATTTTGTTATTTATAATTATAATTATTTTTTATTTTAAGTTATTTTATAATAATTATTTTTGTTTATCATTGATTTTATTGAAAATTATTTAAATATTTTATAATTTAAATAATTTATAAATTATACTTTTTATAAAAAAATTATTTTCACTTTTACACAAATAAAAACACAATGTCGCCATATAAAAAATCTTACTAAAAATATTTTATATTTGAAATTTTAATATTTTTATAACTAGTTATTATCCATAATTCTAATTTATTAAAAAATTTTATAGGAATAATTATGATTTTAGTAGCTCGTCAAGCCCCTGATTTTACCGCTCCTGCTGTATTAGGCAATGGAAATATTATTAATAATTTTAATTTAAAACAATACTTAAATAATAAACCAGCTATTTTATTTTTTTGGCCAATGGATTTTACTTTTGTATGCCCGTCTGAATTGATTGCTTTTGATCGTCGTTATGAAGAATTTCATAAAAGAGGTGTTGAAGTAATAGGCGTTTCGTTTGATTCAGTATTTGTTCATGATGCATGGAGAAAAACATTAATTAAAAATGGAGGAATAGGTGAAGTAAAGTTTGTCATGGTTTCTGATATTAAACGTAAAATTCAAACAGCGTATGGCATTGAACATCCTGAAGAAGGTGTTGCATTACGTGGATCTTTTTTAATTGATAAAATTGGCATTGTCCGCTCTCAGATAGTTCAAGATCTATCAATTGGTCGCAACATTGATGAAATGATACGTCTTGTCGATGCATTACAATTTCATGAGCAATATGGTGAAGTATGTCCTGCACAATGGAGAAAAGGTAAAGTAGGTATGCATCCTTCTTCAGAAGGTGTTATTAAATATTTGAGTAAATATGCTACGACTTTATAACGTTTAATTTTTTCAAGAATAAACCGACTTTATGTCGGTTTATTTTAATTAATGAAATATTATAACATTTTTTTAAAAAATTTATTTATTATTACTATAATAAACACATCTTTTAAAAACAATTAAACTAATTTATTTAATAATTAACTATATATTAAAATATAAATTATTTATTTTATTATTTTTAATTGAATTCGATAAGGATTTTGAATTACAAAATATTTTTTAGACATTTAAATATAAAAGTTTTATAAACGTTAGAATTTTATCATTCAATAAAAAAATAAATTTTTACACATAAAAACATAATTCACATCTACCTTATTTTATCTTCTTTATGATTTTTAAATATAATAAAATATATTATTATATGATTAATATTATTAAAACTTTAATGAAACATTATATTTTATTTATATGAAAATTATGTTGATTTTTAACAAAATTTTATGTTTTTATAGTATTGATTTTATCATACAATAAAATTTTTTATGTTAAAAATTATTAAATAATCCATGTTATAAATTATCTAATATTTTATAATATTTATTGTAATAGATTATAAAAATTTTTTCTTATATTTATTAATATGTGAATCAAAAAGTTTTTTATTTTTAAGTGTTTAAAGTAATAATTTTAATAAAAATATTTTCATATGTTAATGTATTTACAATTTTAAATATTTAAATAACTTAATAGTAATTTTATTACATTATAAAAACAAAAAAATTTATTATACTATATTAAAATAAAAAAATATATGTTAATTAAAAATTAATTATTAAATTAAATTATTGTTCAATATTAAAATAGTCATAATATTTAAATATATAAATTATTTTTTTTAAATTAACTAAGAAAAGTAATAAGTATATCATTTATAATATTTTTTAAAATTATAAAAAATAATCGATAAATAATATGTTATGATTATCTTAAATACTTAATACAAAAATATTGTTTTAAATTAATGTTAATATATTTTTTTTAAAAATTTATTTAAAAATAAAATATAAATTAATTTATTAAAAAAATATTATTAAAAAATATGTAATTTCTTGTATTAATATTATATTATATTTTAAATAAAATATATTCAAATTATAAGAAAAATATTTTCTATTATGCATTGTGTCTTATATTACTAATAGTAATAATTTTAAGATGATTGATATAAAAGGATTATAAAAATTTGTTATATTATATAAATATGAATGTCTTATTTTTTTCTTAAGACTAACGTTACAATTCATAAAAATATTTTTTTAAATATTTTATAAATTCATTAAATCTTATAAAGAAAGAAGTTATTTTTTATTTAGAAATATAAGTAGAAAATTTAATATTTTTTCTTAATATTATGTTCTATTATGTTTATTTTTTTTGTTTGTTATTATTTTATAATATATGAAAAAATTTTTCTTTTTCTTTAGATAATTACTGCTATTTGATAAAACTAAAATAGTATAGGAAAATTATAATATTTTAACAAAATTAACTTTTTATTTCTGAAAGAATATAAATATTTTATTATATAATAATATTTTGTTAAGTAAAATTTTAGAAAATAAAATGTATACAATAATAAAAAATACAATACTTACTTCATCTATATCTATTGTTAATGTTTTAAAAATTGTTAATGCTTTAAAATAATGATTTAAAATGAAACGTTTATGTTGTTATATTTTATTTTAAATATTTTTATTTTTTTTGTTATATTATTTTTAGTTAATCTTTATAATCTTACTTATAACAGAAATATAGATCTTTATTATAAATATAACAATAAAAATTTTAAAAATGTAAAGTAAATATGTTTAATAAAGTTTAAAATAACGACAATTATTATTACAACGGTAGTTAAGTTTATGTTTACTTTGATTAATAGTGTATGTAACACTATTTTAAATTTAAATTTAAACATCTTTTTTTAGTTATTTCTTTTATTGATTTTATTATATTAAAATTGTTCCTAATCATGAATTACCATAAGTTAAAAAAATTATAGTATTTAATATAATGTTTAATAAATTTATGACTATAATAATAATTAAAAAATTTTCTTTATTATCAAGTATTGAAAGTATAATTATTATTATTTTAATATCTTTCTCTAATTTTTCATGAATGAGCTACAATATTACCTAAATAATTAAAAATTTAAATAAAAAAAGAATTTTAATTTTACATTTAGCATTAAAATTAGTGTATGACTTAAAATTAGTTATTTTTTATATCTATTAAAGGTTTTTTAAGTTAAAAGTGAATTACATATAATAAGATTGCTACTTATTAAAAATAAATTAATAGACTTAATAATATAATATATTTGTTAAAAATACATTTTTTATTTTAAATAATATTTTATAATTATTTACAATAATAATTTATTATTTTATACTATAAAATAGTAATAAACATAAAAATGTTATTAATATTCAATGCGTTATTATTATAATATTTTTATATTTTATTATTAATAATAATATGATAAATTTTTTTATATTTTGTAAAAATTTTATAATAAAAAATATATTAAAAATCATTATTTTATTTTTAATAAAAAGTTTTTTATTTATAATATATCTTAATAAATATTATTTATTTTATATTAACATAACTTTTTTATATTAACATAATTAACATTTAAATTTATAAAATGTATATTACTATATTAATGATATAATGATATAAAACATTTAATATCCTAATATTTATAATATACATGATATGTTATTATTATAATAACTATCTTAATAAATATTATTAAATATTTATAATAATATAATTTAATGATTAAAAAATATACATTATCATTTAATATTATTATACTTTATAAAACATATAGTTTTTTAAATTTTATATATTATTATATAATATATTTATTTTAACATGTTTTAAATTATTTATTTAGACAACATATAATATGTTAACATTAATAAAAAAATAATTCTTAATTTTTAAAAAATGTTCATTATTTTCTATTATACATTTAATATAATGAAGAGATTAAAAATTATATAAATTTTAATTTGATTATAATTTTTTAAATTTTCTATACATAATGTAATGAGTTATGTTTTACATGTATAATATTTTTTAATATTTAATATTTTGTAGTAATTATTTAGTTTTTTAAAAAAGCTATATTTTTAAATATATACTATAGAATTTATTGATTATTTTATTTATTGTAATTTATATTTCTTTATAATGATATATATTTTATAATAATATAAATAAATAATCTAACATTTCAAAACATATTAACTATAAAATATTACGATGAATAGCATAAAAATATTATTTTTATAAATTATAGTCAATTAATTTTAATTTATATAAAATAATAAATTAATAAAATGTTTAATATATTTTCATTAAAAAGTAAATATCACGTTTTATACAGAAACATAAATACGTTATTACTGATCAATAACATTAACATGAAATAAAAAAATTTTAAATATTTATTAATAGAATAATCGCAATAATGATGATATATTATTATTTATTAACATAAAAATTAAAAATTTTTTAAAAATTATATCAATATACTATAAATTAATAAAATACTATAAATAATAAAATTATATATATTACAAATTGTTTAATTATAATTACTATTTTAACTATTACTTAAATAACAAAATATTATTTATTAATCAATTTCATGTAATATAATTAAAAAATCATTAGTTTTTTCATACTAAAATATGATAGCTTTTAGTCTAAAAAATATAATATAAATAAAAACATATAAAATGTTAATAATTAGAATACTATAGGTAATTAAAAATGGGATTTACATGTGGTATTATTGGATTGCCTAATGTAGGTAAATCTACTCTATTTAATGCGTGTACTAAATCAAATATTAATGCTTCTAATTTTCCATTTTGTACTATTACACCAAATATTGGTATAGTTTCTATACCTGATATACGTTTAACAAAATTAGCAGAAATTGTAAAACCACAACATATTGTTCCAACTACTATAGAATTCATTGATATTGCTGGTTTAGTAAAAGGAGCTTCTAAAGGAGAAGGAATGGGAAATCAGTTTTTAACTAGTATAGGTAAAGCTGATGCAATTGGACATGTAGTACGTTGTTTTGAAAACAATAATATTATTCATGTTAATAACAAAGTCCATCCAACTAAAGATATTGAAATAATTAACACTGAACTTGCTTTATCTGATCTTCATACATGTGAACGCGCGATTTATCGAACAAAAAAAAAGGTTAAATGTGGAAACAAAGATGCTGAAGCTGAAATTATTATTTTAAAAAAATGTTTCTTACATCTAGAAAATTTAGGTATGTTACGATCTCTTAATTTAAGCAAAAAAGACCAATTAATTATTCATTACTTAAATTTTTTAACATTAAAATCTATTATGTATATTGCTAATGTTAATGAAAGTGGTTTTTATAATAATCCTTATCTAGATGAAGTATATAAAATAGCAAACATTGAAAATTCTATAGTAGTACCTGTATGCGCTATTCTTGAATCTGATATTACTTCATTAAAAGATGAAGAACGAGATGAATTTATTAAAGAATTAGGTTTAAAAGAAACAGGTTTAAATCAGGTAATTCGTGCTGGTTACAATTTACTTAACTTATTAACTTATTTTACCGTCGGTATTAAAGAAGTGCGTGCTTGGACTATTCCAGCATATAGTACAGCTTTTCACGCTGCAGGAAAGATTCATACTGATTTTAAAAAAGGTTTTATTCGTGCTCAAACTATTTCATACGAAGATTTTATACAATATAATGGTGAATCAGGTGTGAAAGAAGCAGGAAAAATAAGATTAGAAGGAAAAAATTATATTGTTAAAGATGGTGATATAATTAAATTTTTGTTTAACATTTAATATATAACATTAAAAACAACATAATTTTTAATATACAATATTTTTATATATTCATTGCAAACATAAAATAATATCTTTTTTTAAAATAGTTAAGTTATTAAATATTAACAATATAAAAATTTTTTATAATAAGTATTATCATATTTTTAAAAAAAATAATAATTTTTAAATAAAATTAAATATTCTACATATTTATAAGATTTTTTTTAATATAAAGATTATATTTTTCTTAAAAATAATCACTTTTTTAAATTATGATGATTAATGATAACAATGTATTAAATTATAAAAATAGATAATGTACATTGATACAATGTATAATATTTTTACTATTTTTTTTTAACATATGACATCAAAAACATCTTGTATGTTATATTAATTAATATGAGATAATATGTGTAATATACAATATAATCTTTTAGAATAAAATTATTATAATAATATGCTATGTTAATAAAAAATTATTCATTATTAAATATATAATATAAAAATAGTATGTAAACTTTTTTTCTTAAAAAATCTAAATACATTAATATTTAAACATCTCAGAAATTGATTCTTCATTGCTAATACGTCGAATAGCTTCAGCTAACATATTAGAAAGTGTTAAAGTTCGAACATTTTTTAATTTGTTGATTTCTAGCGATAATGGAATAGTATCACAAACAATTACTTTATTAATAACTGAGTTTTTAATATTATGTAAAGCGTTTCCGGAAAAAATTGGATGAATTGCATAAGCAAATACACGTCTAGATTTACATTTTTTTAAAGCTTCTGCTGCCTTACATAAAGTTTCGCCAGTATCAATCATATCATCAACTAGTACGCAATCTCGATCTGCAACATCACCGATAATATTCATGACTTGAGAAACATTTGCATGTGGACGCCGTTTGTCAATAATAGCCATATCACTATCATTTAATAATTTAGCAATTGCTCGAGCACGTACTACTCCACCAATGTCTGGAGAAACTATAATAGGATTCTCTAGGTTTTGAGTTAACATATCTTCTAAGAAAATAGGACTTCCAAAAACATTGTCAACTGGAACATCAAAAAATCCTTGAATTTGTTCAGTATGAAGATCTACAGTCAGTACACGATCAACTCCGACACTAGAGAGAAAATCAGCAACTACTCTAGCAGTAATTGGAACACGTGCAGAACGAACACGGCGATCTTGACGAGCATATCCAAAATATGGAATTACAGCAGTAATTCGTCCTGCTGAAGCACGGCGTAAAGCATCAACCATAACTACTAGTTCCATCAGATTATCATTAGTTGGAGCGCAAGTAGATTGAATAATGAAAACATCACTACCACGTACATTTTCATTGATTTTTACACTTACTTCACCATCACTAAAACGACTAACAGTAGCTTTACCAAGATTAGTATATAAACGACTCGCGATGCGTCGTGCTAGGTCTGGAGTAGCATTGCCAGAAAAAAGCTTCATATCAGACACAAAAACCTCAATTTTACTATTGTAAAAAGATATTATAGAATAATCATTCTGCGAAGAGTAATTACTCGTTTTAGTTCATTTATTTAAAAATAACGTAATAAAATGTTATAAAATTATTAAATAAAAAATCTTATTTTATGCATTTAACCATCTAAAATTTACATTGGTATAATGGAGAAATATTAACACCTTGTGAAATAAAACCGTGTATCGAAACTGGAAATTGATGTAATACTTTATAAGCAGCTTCTTGACTATCAAATTCTGAGAATACACAAGAACCTGTGCCAGTTAAACGTGATGGAGCATATCGTAATAACCAGAAAATAAGTTGTTCAACTTTGTAAAAACGCTTTCGTACAATTAATTCACAATCATTTTTATAAGGAATTGATAACAATTCGTTAAATTTCCGAATTGGAGTATTTCGCGTTAGTTCTTTATCATTAAAAATTGTTTTAGTAGAAATATTAATGTTAGGGTAAGCTACCAAATACCATTTTTCTGGTGCATTAATGAATGTTAATTTTTCTCCTATACCTTCAGCAAACGCAGTATGTCCACATATAAAAAAGGGTATATCAGCACCAAGTTGAATACCTAATTGAATTAGTTGATTATTATTTAAGTTGCAATTCCATAATTCATTTAATGCAACAAGTATAGTAGCAGCATTAGAAGAACCACCTCCTAAACCACTACCTGTCGGTAAACGCTTGTTAATTTTAATATCCATACCATATGGTGCATTTATGATTTTTTTTTTATTACAAAATTTTTCTAATAAAAGAGCTGCTCGTATAATTAAATTATTTTTATTTGATATGTTCTCTAATGGTGTTAACAATTGAATTTTATTATCTTTTCGTGGAATTAAAATTAAAATGTCACTGTAATTAAGGAATTGATACCATGTTTGTAATAAATGATAACCATCCTTTCGTTGACCTGTAATGTATAAAAATAAATTAAGTTTAGCAGGAGAAAGGAATTGATACATTAGTTAAATGCCCAATGATTGATTTTTAATTTAATAATATTATTACCTTGTTTTAATTCTATTGTTCTTGGCAAAAGAAATTTATTAACGTAGTGATAATCTAAATAATTTATCGTCCAAGTTACATTGTTACTTTTATAAATTAATTGATTTAGATAATGATTATGATTTAATATGAATTTTTGAGCATTACCTGCTAATCCAAGTATCCATTCATTTAAATTATATAATGGTATATCCATACCACTTAATTTTTTAATAATTTTTTCAGGATTATGCCCATAGTAATGTTTCCCTTTAGAATTCGTCCATTCTATTATTTTTGGTAATACGCTTATATCTAATTGAGTAAAACCAAATAAATCAGTAAATAGTAAATGATAATGTTGTTTTGAGAATTGTTCTAAAAAGAAATGTGCATATATACGTTTTTTATTAGATATGCAAGCGAATGATCCACTAATTTTATATTGAATAATACTTTGTATTCTTTTTTTATGATGTAACCATTGCGTTGAAATAATTTTATTTGTTCTAAAAGCTCTAGTAGTAAAATCAATTGGTTTAGTAATGGTACAAGCAGGTAATAATAGACTAATAATCACAATTAGTTGAAATAATTGTTTTTTATAAGTAAACATAATGTTTATCCTTTTTATTGTATGAAATAATTAATATATTATATTTTATGTGAAAAAATTTTAATTTTAAAATTAAGAATAATATTGTAATACACAATAATTTTATTTTAATTATATGTTAGTATTTAATAGATTAATGTTTTTACAACTTATACAATTAATATTAAACAGTACAATTTTATAATCATTGCATCTGTGCCTATTGATTATTAAAGATTAAAAAATACGATTTATTTCTTAGATATAAAAAATAATTTCATGAAATATTATTGTTTTTATTTATTTTTAATTAAATATCTTAATATCATATATCAACTTTTATTTTATATAATTTTAATTACAAAACTTAAGATTAACATATAATTTTTATATACTATTAAATATATAGTAATAAAATTCAAAAATAAATTTTTATAAAACAATAAATTCTCTTTTATTCTAACATTTTATATTAATTGTTAATTTTTTATAAAATGTTATTTAATGATTAATTTAAAATATTGATTACTAATTTCTTATAAAATGTTTAATTTTTATTACTTTATAATTTTAATATATATTATCTTTAAAAAGTAAAATTTTATCAACTTTTAAATTATGTAATAAAGTTTAAAACTCTTAAAATAAAGTTGTTTTTTTAAATATCTATATTATAAATATTTTCAAAGTTATAAAATACATGAATTAAAAACACAATATTTTGAAATTCTAAAAATAACATAACGTATTAAATAATTTTGTTATATGAATATATTATAACAACAAACAATATAATTTTGTTAAATAAGCATAATTGACGAACATAGCTTTATGATTGCATTTAGTGTAGTAATGTATAATTGAAATTAATACATTTAAATAATCATAGAATATAAATTTAATATAAATTAAATATAAAAAATAAAAATTTTTAAAACTTATTAAATCGTTCATCAAATAAAATAAATGAATTGATGTAATATAATAGAAATAAAAAATTTTTATTAAAATTAAATAATTATTTATAAGTTTATATATTATTTATAGTATTAGAAAATTAACAGTTTATATTAATTTTTTATAATAACTTACTGAAAATTATTTCATAACATAAAGTAATAACAAATATTTTTTTAAACATGTCAAAATTTAAATAAAAATTTTTATAACAAAGTATATCATATATGTTTTCTTTATAAAAAAGATATGTTTAATTTGATTAAATTATTAAAAATTATTTTTATCTATTAATTGTTGAACATTTTCATTTTATAAAAATTATGGAATAAATAATTACACTATATGTTGTATTAATACATTTAATTGTTACTATGTTATTTTATTACTATATTATTTTATATAAGTAATATAAAGATTGTTTATGGTGTTTTAATGTAAATTATTCTTGGAAATAAGTCAATTTTTAAAAAAAATAGTAAGTTATAATTCTTTTCTATTTTTGATTAAAATATGCGTAAATATTTTATAAAAACTGTTTAAAAAATCATTTTATATTTAAAAATTTACTTTGATTTTATTAAAATATTAATTTATTAGTTATCTATCATCATATTAAAATATTATAATTTTTTTCATAAAATTCTATAAAATATGACATAATATGTTATAAAATTATGTATAATAATTACTTTAATAATCAAATTAAACATAATAATATAAAATATAAATCTAAAGATAACATCTTTTAAAGATTAAAATATTTTCTAATTCTATTCTTCATATTAATTTTAAAATTTAGTAAAATTTTTGTTTCGTAAATTCATTATGAAAAAAATCATCAAAAAGTTAAATAAACTAAAAATTCTATTACGTTATCATGAATATCAATATCATGTTTTAGACACACCAGAAGTTCCTGACGAAGATTATGACAGTCTAATGGCTCAATTGTATTGTTTAGAAAATAAACATCCACAATTAATTACTTCTGATTCACCAACCCAACGAATTGGTGCTAAACCATTATTTATCTTTAATAAAATTCAACATGATAATGTAATGTTATCGCTAGACAATATTTTTAATAAAGAAGATTTTGTTATATTTTATAATCGCATACAAAATCAGTTAAAAATTACAGATCCATTAATTTTTTGTTGTGAGCTAAAATTAGATGGATTAGCAATTAGTTTATTGTATAAAGATCGCATACTCATTCGTGCTGCTACAAGAGGTAATGGGATCATCGGTGAAGATGTTACAACTAACGTTCGTACTATCCATGATATTCCATTACGTTTAAATGGAATTAACATTCCATCCCGATTAGAAATACGCGGTGAAATTTTTATATCACGGAATAATTTTAAAAAAATAAACGAAGAAGCTCGTCGTAAAGGAGAAAAAATTTTTTCTAATCCTAGAAATACTGCCGCTGGTTCTATTCGTCAGCTTAATCCGCGCATTACTGCTAGTCGTAAGTTAAACTTTTTTTGTTATGGTTTAGGCTTATTAGATAATTGTAATGTTTTACCATTAAGTCATTTTAAACAATTGATGACATTTAAAAGTTGGGGATTACCAATTAATAATAACATCCAACTTTGTACTGGAATTAATGAAGTTCTAACTTTTTATCAACAGATAAAACAGGCGCGTACATTATTAGGTTTTGATATTGATGGAATAGTAATTAAAGTTGATAATATTAATTTTCAAAAAAAATTAGGCTTCATATCTCGGGCACCCCGATGGGCTATAGCGTTTAAATTTCCAGCACAAGAAAAAATGACTGTAGTACGAGATGTTAAATTTCAAGTAGGTCGAACTGGTGTCATTACTCCAGTGGCACGATTAGATCCAGTATCAATAGGTGGTGTCACTATTAGTAATGCTACATTACATAATGCTAATGAAATGAAACGTTTAAATATATGTATAAACGATACAGTTATTGTTCGTCGAGCTGGAGATGTAATTCCTCAAATTGTATCTGTATTGAAAAATAAACGACAAAAAAATATACGACCAATTATCTTTCCGAAATTTTGTCCAATATGCGGTGCCGATGTTCATTATTTAATAAATTCAGTAACAGTACGTTGTACAGGTGGTTTAATTTGTAGCGCACAACGTAAAGAATCAATTAAACATTTTTCATCACGACAAGCTATGAATATAAAAGGGATGGGTGATAAAATTATTGAAAAATTAGTAAAAATAGGACATGTTAAAAATCCAGTTGATTTATTTTTATTATCTATAAATGATTTGTTAGAAGTTAATCGTATAGGTATTACATTAGCTAAAAAATTAATTCATTCAATAGAACAATCGAAATATACAACTTTTTCTCGATTTTTATATTCTTTAGGTATTCGTGAAGTTGGCATAACAATTGCTACTAAGTTAGAAGAGTATTTTTTTTCTTTAGAACAATTATATAATGCTAATATTATAGATTTAAAAAATATACCAGATATTGGAGAAATAACAGCGCATCACATACTTAATTTTTTTAATAAAACATATAATAAAAATATTATTTCTAAATTAATTGGTCCTGATATAAATATTCATTGGAAAAGAGTAAATATTTTAGAAAAAGAAAAATGTTTCAGTCCATTTTATAAAAAAATTATTGTTCTAACTGGCACGTTAGAGCAATTTTCACGTAATAATATTATGAAAATTTTAAAATCATTAGGAGCAAAAATTAGTAATACTGTATCAAAAAAAACTGATTTTGTTATTACTGGGAAATTTACTGGGTTTAAGTTAGTAAAAGCAAAAAATCTAGGGATTACTGTAATAGATGAAGTAGAACTAATTCGATTAATAAATATTAAGCATAATTAGCTAATATTTTTTGTATATTATAAAAATTTTTTATTATTAAATATGTAAGTAATATCTTTAAATTTTAATGTTATAGTATTGTAAAGATATTATTTTATTAAAAATATTTAATACCATGTTAAATAAAATATATATTTTAACATTTATTAATTTTTTACATAGTATATTTTTCAAAAAACATTTATATAATCGATGTTATATATATAATTTTAAATTATATTTTTATTAATATATTGAATTAATATAAATATACAATTTTATATTAATAAATTTAAATTTTAGTAAATTATTTTTTTATATCTATTTAAAAATTATTATTGTATTTAAATAATATTACTAATAATTAATATGCATGATTTTTCTTTGAAAAATATTTAATATTATCAAATTTAATGTTAAATATTAATATTAAAAAATAATATTCGAATTATTATCATATTTTATTAATTAGTAAAATAGCATAGTTAATTATTTTAAAAATAAAATATTACATTAATATAATTATTTGTAATAAAGTATAAAATATTTTTATATATTTGTTATTTTGTATAATATAATAAATTTAAAAAATTAAATAATTTTTAATAAAATAAACTATGTTATAAAATTATTGCTATTAGAAAATAAAATACTTTTTAAAATAATTTATTAAAAAGTAACTATCTTTGTTATATACTATTAAAAATAATTTTTACATAAGAAGTTACTATAACATAAAAAATTATAATATGTTATGAAATATAGAATTAAAAAATATATTATTAATAACAATTTAATTTATTAAAATGCATAAAAATTTTAATAAATTAAAAATAATAAATAACACAAATAAAGTACGTTTTATAAAAAATTCATTAAACGTTATATGTCATTCATAAATGTTTTAATAGAATATTAAAAATAATATTTTTACTTTGTTTGTATAATTAAATTGAATATACTAATTTTATAAAAACATGATATTTTTATTATTTAATTTTATTTGTATCTAATATATATTATTGTATGTTTATAACGCAATTAACAAAAATTTCTTCTTAAGATATAGAAATTAAAATTTTAAATAATTAATAAAGTTTATTAGACATTTGAATACATTAATAATTTTTTAACATAAAACATTATGTGAGATTAAAAATACTATTTATTTGTCAACTATTATTAAATAATAAACGTTGTTAAGTAATAAAATAAAATTATACTACACATTGTAACTGTTGCTATAAGTTAGCATATAATTAGTTAATACTTAATATAAATACTGGAATATTTTTAATTAAAAAAAAATAAAAAATATTTTTGTTTTATAAAAGTTATTTTAATAATATTAATAATAATTAATAAATTATGCTATTTTACATTTATTAATAAAACATATGTACATTATGAATTTGTTATAACAATTTTTATTTGATATCTTAATCATAGTACATCGTAATAGAATAAAATATAAATTCATTACTAGTATTAATAAAAAACACTATATAAGTAATAAAAGTTTATTTTTAGTAATATTTTAACATTTTTATAATGTTTATATATATATCAAAAAAAATGTATGTAAAATGTTACATTTACAGTCTAATCTAAAAGGTTAGCAGAGAACGTTTCATAACATTCTCTGCTAATTTTAAAGTAAATGGAAAAGCCACACACTTAATTATTTATTAAAAAATTGGGATATTTCATTGTTCTGACCGATTTATTAAAATTATTAACATTAAGTTAACTTTTTGATCAGTTTGACTAATTAAATAGCAGTAACATTAGCAGCTGATGGACCTTTAGCTCCATTTTCAATAGAGAACTGCACGTTTTGACCTTCTGTTAAAGTTTTAAAACCTTGATCTTGAATTGCAGAAAAATGCACGAATACATCTTTACTACCGTCTTCTGGAGTGATAAAACCAAAACCTTTAGACTCGTTAAACCACTTTACTTGACCTTTGATCATGTTAGGCATACTAAAATTTCCTTTAATAATAAATGTCCCCACCATGGGTATATTATAGCCAGTTATCAGTTACTTATGGAGGCACTAGAAAGGAAATTCGTCATAGAAGAGCTATCTAGAGGATAACGCTTGAAATTTGAACTACTTTACTCAAAATGTCGTGCATAAATAGGTCTGTACTACAGGCCATATTCATTAACTTATGACTGAGTTTTAATAGCAACTCTTTAATTACACTTATAGAATAATAAAACAAATATAAACTGTCAACTACTCAAATTCAAAATTTTTATAAAATACGTTTGTAAATAAACATAGTTATTAAAAATAACAGTAATGTAAGTTTTAGTTAAGAATTATTTTATAAATATTATAACATTAACTACATTATTTACTCTATTTTTTATAAAAAATATTAGTAAAGTTTAAATTAAATATACTACTATATAAATCGTTTTATTTTTTTTAATTAAATTAATTATTTAATAGATTTTTAAAAATGTTTAAAAAATATAAAATTTTTCATTTTATAAAAAAAATTAATTATATCATTCTATTTAACATTAATTATATACATATTACAGTATAAATTTTTATTTTTTATTAAAATAAAAAACATTCATTGTAAAAATTAATAATTTTAGCTATATTGTAACATTTTATTATATAAATATAATATTTTTTTAAAAAATATTAATTTTAAAAGTACTCTTAAACAATAATATAAACTTTAATTACTGTTAGGATAAACAAAGAAATGTTCATTTTCAATAATATTAAAATATTTTATATTACTTTTTACTTTTACTAAAAAAATTATTTTTACTGTTATAAATCAATATATTTTGTCATTTTATGTTCAGATAGTAATTTTTATATAAAAACTTTTTATTTTTAATCATAGAATATAATACAACATTATAAATAACTGATTGTAGTATTAAAATAAAGTAATATAAAACAATCAGTGTTATTAATATAAACAAAATTATTTTTTAATAAAATAAAAATATTACAAATGATATTTTATATTAAAATAATGTTTTATTTTTTTTTTTAACATAAAAAAAATAAATAAAAATTTATTGTTTTAAAAAAATAAATATAAATAATTTTTATAATTCTAATCATAGTAACAATTTTTTAAAGCATTAAATGTTACAAAAATATTTTATTTAACAAAATTTTTACTACTAAATAATATAGTATTAAAATATTAAAAATATTTTTAAATTTTTATATTATATTTTAAAAAATAGTTGTATTGCAAAGCAAATGGTTCTCTTTAGTTATTTAACAAATATTAAAAAAGATAATAACATTATTTTTATATGTTAATAAAAGAATTGAAATGTAATAACACGAAATATATTATATCTTATCATTATAAACATGTTAATTAAAATTAATGTAATATATAATTTTAACGTATATAAAATACATATATAATTAAATAATATATTTATAAATAATATTATTTAATTAATTTATAATGTTTTTTTTTAAATTCACATACATCGTAAATAATACAAAAATTACAATGTGGTTTTCGTGCAATACAAGTATAACGTCCAAGAAAAATAAACCAATTATGACAGTAAAATTTAAATTTTTTAGGAACTAATGTTAATAATTTTTTTTCTACTAAATTTACATTTGTTCCAAAAGCGAAACGTGTTCGATTGCAAACACGAAATACATGTGTATCTACAGCAATAGTTGGCCATTTAAAAATAGTATTAAGTATGACGTTAGTTGTTTTTTTTCCTACACCTGGCAATGATTCTAATGCAATTTTATTGTTTGGAACTTCTCCATTATATAACGTTATAAGTATATGACAAATCTTTATTATGTATTCTGCTTTACGATTAAATAATCCAATAGTATGAAGATACATTTTTAAATTATTAATACCTAATGCTAATATAGAATGAGGTGTATTAGCAACCTTATATAGTTTTTCTGTTACTTTATTTACGCTAACGTCAGTGGTTTTTGAAGAAAGTAAAACTGAAATGAGAAATTCAAATGGAGTAGTATATATTAGTTCAGTAGTTGGATGTGTATATTTATTTTGTAATCGAGTAAGTATTATTAATCTTTTTTGTTTATTCATTAAGATGTCTCTGCATGTTTTAAATATTAACATTGTTATGTTTAACTTCTTTAATAAAAATAGATCTTTTTTATTGATTATGCAGTAATCACTCAATAAAATATTATCAGTAATCATGATGAAAAAATTAAAACATTAATACACAACATAATAATTTGTAAAATTTTACACATATAATTAAGAAATATTTTTATATGATAACTACTTAATATTAGATATATATGTAAAAAATGTGATGTTGTCATAAAAATACTTAATGTATGTATTAATTAAATTTTTAAAATGAGTTTTTATATATTGATTTATAAAAAAATTTATACAAATTATCATATATGTTTTAATATGATTGTATATTTTATATAGAGTATTAATAAGAAAAATAAATATATGATTTCAAAAGATTTTGATGTATAAAATTAGTAGTAATTTTAATAATAAAAAAACTTTTTTATTTTAATGACAATGATCATGTATATTTATAAAAAAATAAAAAATTAATATCAATATAAATATTATGAATCAATATTTATTTTAAATAAGAATAGTGTGACTAAACATAAAAAATTAACTAAAACTAAAGATGTTATTCATTATAATGTTTATGTAAAACATTAATTTTTTGTTAATTATTAAAGATAAAAAATGACATATAATATTATATTAATAATAAATTTAGTATAAATAAACCATGTTTAATTTTGTTAAAAAAATACTAATTATATTAAAGTATATAATTTTTATTAAATAATAAATTTATGTATACATTTTAATATGTATTATTTTTTAGAATTATAATTTTATATGTAGTGTTTAAAAAAACTAAATAAAAATTTTTAAGTTTTTACGAAAACATACTGCTTTCAATTATAATAATAATATTTATATTTAATATTTTATATCATGTAAAATTATTAATTTTATTAAATATATATATTTGTAAAAAATATAAATGTTATTTTAGTTAACACTTATAAAGTATTTATATATAATATAATATTAAAAGTTAAATAGTGTATTTAATAAATTATAAACATAGAAACATTTAAATTTTATATATATTTTATTTAAAACAAAATAATTTATTATAAATTAAAAAATATAAATTATAAAATTTAATGTATTTTTAAAAATCATTTAAATATAATTATCGTTAATTATATTAGCATATATTAAATATTAAATATGTTAAATAATTTACTTGTTATTAAAATTAGTATAATCATTCAACTTGTTCATACAGTGCATTATAAGATATTAAGTTTAAATATATTATTTTAATAATATATTTAGTATAAAATTTATTAACAATAATAAAAAACAATGTATAATTTTTATATTTTGTTAAATAAAATAATAACTTTTTCATATAGTAATTAAAAAATTAAAATGAAAATATTTCATAAATACTTTATCCAATAAATTTTATTCCTTTCATATAATATTGTAATACTTCAGGAACTTCAATCAGGCCATTTATTTGTTGATAATTTTCTAAGACTGCAACTAGTGTACGGCCAACTGCTAAACCAGAACCATTAAGTGTGTGAAGAAGACATTTTTTTTTCTTAATTTTATTGCGATAACGTGCATTTATACGACGTGCTTGAAAATCTCCCATATTAGAACAAGATGAAATTTCACAATAAGAATTTCTTGAAGGTAGCCATACTTCTAAATCATATGTTTTACATGCACCGAAAGCCATATCTCCAGCGCATAGTAAAATTTTACGATAGGGTAACTTCAATAGTTGAAGAACTTTTTCAGCATGACCTGTTAATATTTCTAGAGTTTCTGTTGATTTTTCTGGAGAAACAATTTGTACTATTTCAACTTTATCAAATTGATGTGTACGGATTAATCCACGTGTATCTTGACCATAAGAGCCAGCTTCAGCACGAAAACATGGTGTATGTGCAGTCATTTTTAATGGTAAAACATCTTCTTCTACAGTTGTATCTCGAATTATATTAATTAACGGTACTTCTGCAGTTGGAATTAAAGCATATTTACTAGCATTATCCATGTCTTTTAAAGGTTTAGTATGAAATAGATCTGTACTAAATTTTGGCAATTGACCAGTACCATACAACGTAGCATGATTGACGAGATATGGAACATAAGTTTCTATATAACCATGCTGTTCAGTATGAAGATCTAACATAAATTGTGATAATGCTCTGTGCATGCATGCAATTTGTCCTTTCATTACTACAAAACGTGAACCTGTGATTTTAGTTGCTGCAGAAAAATCTATACCTTGAACCATTTCTCCTAAATCAACATGATTACGTATAGAAAAATCGTATTGACGAGGCATACCCCAACGACTTACTTCTTTATTTTGAGTTTTTAATGTGCCAGTCGGAACAGAATCATCAGGTATATTAGGTAATATAAGGGCATAATTCCAAATATCTTCTTTTAAAGCATGTAATTCATTTTTAGAAATAGATAACTTCGTTAAAAGTATATTTATTTTTTTAGATAGTATTTCTATACTCTCTCCACGTATTTTCATTATTCCAATTAATTTTGATTGTATGTTTCTCTGTTCTTGCAATTTTTCAGTTTTTATTTGTAAATATTTACGACGATTTTCTCTTTTTCTTATTGATTCTGAATCAAGAATAAAACCTCGTCGAGCTAATTTAGTAGCAACTATATCTAAATGATTGCGTAGAAGATTTGGATCTAGCATATTCATCCTATACATTTAAAAAATTTTTATATATTATATAATTAATATATTTATATATTATAAAAAAGAATAAAGTTTTATTAGCTTTATTATAAAAATTCTTTCAAATAAAAATATAAATTATATTTTTTAATGTTGTTATTTAAATTAGTAATAAATTAAACTTTTTATTTAATTTAACAATTTAAAACAACTTGATATTTATTAATAAAACATGTAGTTTTATTAATTTTATACATAATACTGATTTAAGTAGTAAAAGCGTTAATATAAAAATATATAGTATAATATTTTATTTCTTTTATTAGATCTATATAGATGTTTAATAAAAAATTATTGTCACATTTTTATGTTTTATTTATATAAAATATAAATACAATTGATATCAAAATATTATTAGTTGATTATTAAATTTTTTAATTTAAAATATTTAATACATTGATCTATTTTTTAAATTTTCAAATAACTTTATATATTATATAAATAAAATTTATTAATAGTGATTACATTGTTTTTAATAATTTAATAAAATTCTGTAGTATAAAAACTATAGAAATTCATTAAACAATTATTAAGATATTTATAATATTAGTCTTTAAAGAGTTATATTAAAATATTAAAAAAGAAAATAGAAGCAATGATTTTTTATAATTTTATACTGTAATAATATAAAATAAAATTATGTTAAGTAAAACACTTTTATTATCAAAGTAGTATTTATTTTAGTACATATATGAATAATTAATATTTAAAAAAATATCATACATAATAAAATGCGAAAAAAATTTTAATTTATAATATGATCGTTAATAAAATGTTAATATAAAACATTTTATAGAATCGTAATTCTATTAAGAAATTTATAATAATAAACAATAAGATAAAAAATATATTTAAAAATAATATTATAGTTTAAATATTTTAAAATTAATAAAAATTATAATAAAATAAAAATTTAATTACTAATTAAATAAAATTTAATGTTAATAAAACAATACTAAATATACAATTATTATTGATGATTTTCTATTATTGATGATTTTCTTTATATTTATGATGGCACTAATATTTTATTATAATTTAATATATATTATTTATTGTTATAAAATATTAATAATTATGTTTTTTTTAAATTTTTTATATATTTTATTATTTTATAATAAACAAGATAATGATTGTCTTTTAAAAATAATATATAATAGTTATTATTTATTATTTATACTATACTTTGTTTATTATGTTTATTATATTAATTTAAAATTAATTTATTTAGATATATTTTATATTAATATTGTATTGATAATGTAATTATAACAATCATAGGTTTTTGATTATTTATATTTTTTTATTTTAACAAAAAAAATTACTTTAATTTATTATTAAAAATT
This sequence comes from Candidatus Ecksteinia adelgidicola, assembly GCA_020541345.1. Taxonomy (GTDB): domain Bacteria; phylum Pseudomonadota; class Gammaproteobacteria; order Enterobacterales; family Enterobacteriaceae; genus Ecksteinia; species Ecksteinia adelgidicola. The sequence goes on from CP045239.1 coordinate 408,867, forward strand.
GTTTATTTATACTTTATTTCTGCTATTTATTATGATTTGATATTAATCATAAATTAATAATTAAAAATAATTTTTTATTATCTATTTTAATAAAATAGTAATAATTTTTAAAATAAACTATAAAGTTATAGTTTATATTAAATTTTAATTTTTATCTTATAATATTTTTATTAAAATTTTAAAATGCTAATTAATGTATTAAAAATAAAATTAATACAATAATTTTTAATTAAAAGTTTATTTGTTACAATGTAACGATTTTTTTATGTAAAAGTTTAACATTTATTACGTTTAAAAAAATAAATATATTGTGTTTAAAGTAAAATGTTTAATCTAAAGGTATTGTTTTAAATAAAAAAATTTTAAGAATATAAATTGTTATCTATTAAAAATATTAAAATAAAAGTTTATATAAAAATTATTAATTAGATGATACAATTGCATTATATAAACAGTAATCGTATATTAAAATTCAATATCTAAAAATTTATAAAGTATTTTTAATATAACATATCATATTATACATAAAATTGTTTTAAACATTCATATCTAATGATAAAAATAACATTTTAAGTTGTTAAACTTTTAAAATTAACTATAAACAATAACATTAAATTATTAAATCAAAATATTTTATTTTTAATATTTTTTATTTATATAAAGATTCTATAAAACGTTTTCTATTATTTTAAAATAAAGTAATCATAATATTATATAATTAATTATAAAATTTAAATTAAAATATAAATAATAAAAATTTTATTAATAAGTATTAATATTAAAAATAACTAAAATAAATTACAATTATTATTGTAATAACAATTATTTTTAATATTAAAAATAACATGCTATGACTAGTTATCTTAATTGTTATTATATATTTAATGACGTTAATTTTAAGTTTAAAAATGAACTAATAGATAAAAACGCATAAAATTATATATATTTTATAATAATTAATTTTTATATAATATATTAATATAAAAATAAAAAAGATCTTTATAAGAAAACTAATTACTTTTATCAGTATGTTTTTTTAGTTAAAGCAACAGTATGCATTATATATTAATTTGGCATTAGTTTATATATTATAATATTTATTTAATAATATTATTGTTATTTTAAAAATTAAAAAAAATAAATATGTGTAAAATCTAAATTTTTTTTAAATTAGATGTAACATTTTTATATTTATTATTAATATAATATTATTTTTTAATAAAAAGTAAGAATTTTCGTTGTTAATTTTTAAAATGAATATTTAATATTAACATGAAAAAATATTTAATATAGTAATAATATTTTTTTAATGTTTTATGTTTTATTCATTTTTATGAAAATGTATTATGAAGTAGTATTAAATTATATATTTTTCTATTATTATACTTTTAGCATTAATTTATCAAAATTATTATTAACAATAAAAGTAGTAAATTACGTTTTTTTATTCTATTTTTAAGATATGTTTCTTATTTAGAATTAATATTAATTTTAGTATTATAATGTAATAACAGTATTAATGAGAGCTAAAATAAAGTATATTAAACTTAATAAAGTGAAACAATATATTTTTAAAAAATGAATTTTTTAAAATGTTTATTTTTTAATATAACTTTTAAAAATCGCTCAAATTTTTATTTTACTGTATTATTAGTAGTGTAATTATTATTAGTAGTATTATATATAGTGTTATTCGTAAATATTATAAACTTATTGATGTTTTGAAAATGTTCGTTTTTAGTACATTTTTCACAAAAAATCAATATAATAATTAATTAAAAAAACATCTATTATACTATTTAAAAATTTATATAAGTTTTTTATCTTTTTAAAAATCATGATAAATCTTAAAATATTATGAATTAGTTAAAAAAATATTAATTCAGTATGTCATTGTTAATTTTTGTAAGATGATTAATTTTGTTCATTATTTCTAATATCAAGATCAAAGAAAATGTTATTTTTAAAAGTTTTATTATTATACTTAGTAGTAATGAACATTGTCTATAATAACCATGTCAATACTATTCAAACTAAATAAATATAAAAATGTTAATTTTATTTTAAAAATTTTACTACAAAAAATCATAAAGTTTTTTTACATATTAAATATAACAAAATATTATATATAATAAATTAAAAACGATTACTTATAGATTAGATGTTTTAATTAAATAAAAAAATATTTTATCATATTAAATTAAATAATGTTTTATATTATTTTAAAATTAAATATTAATATTATTAAGATATTTTATTGTTGTGTATTGTTTTGTTTTATATATAATGTCAACAACAGTATAATATTAACAACAGAATATTACATAATTAAAAAAACAATTATATATAATCGATAATAAACATACATAAAAATATTAATTATTGAGGTTTAATATATAATAGTCAAATCTTAATTTTTATCTATAAAAATAAAAATTTTAAAATATAATTATATTAACATAGATACATAATAATATTGAAAAAAACTAGCGTAAAACAAGTAATCCAATTTAAAAATAAAACTTCTTATTTAAAGAAAGAATAAAAACATTGTTTTGTTATGATCATCTAATAAAAATTGATATTTTTATTTTTAAATATTTATTCTTCTATGTTTTTATATTTTTAATTTTATTATAAATAATAAATGATGATTTTGTAAAATATTTTTATCACTGAAACAATTTTTAATACTAATTATGATTTACTATTATTAGTTATAAGTCTATAAGTTAATATTGTTTTTTTAAAAAATATGAAAATCTATCAATTATTTTATATTTTATTATTTATTACTATTTTTAATTGATTAAATATTTTTTTATGTTGTAATTTAAAGTTATTGTAATCTACAGTTAATTAATTTTATGTTATGAGATAACATAACAAGAATATTTATTTTTTCAATAAAAGATAAAAAAATTTTTAAAAAACATTAAAATAAAATAAAAACATTGTGATTAATGATTTTATAAAAATGATAAAAAATTTTATGAAAAAATGTTAATATATAAAATTATTTTATATAAAGAAATATATTATAATAATTAAAAAAGTTTATTATTTATAAAGTTAATAAAATTTTTACTAAACTTATAATATTAAAAATAAAATACAAATTATGTAATGTATTAAATAAATTTTAATTCTTATTTATAATATGTCTATATTAAATATTATTATATGAAATTGATATAAAATTTATTAAAAACAAAATATAAAAATTTTATTATGTTTAAGATAAAAATATTTATTATATATAAATATAATTTTTATTTTTAAGTAAATTTAATATTATACTATTTATAAAAATAAATATTATTATTTTATATTTTTGTTTGTTTTTTTTTAATTATAATTATCTATTATATTGTTAATTTTACAATTTTTATAATAAAATATTTTTATTATTAAAAATAATCATATTTAACTAAGCTGTATCATACACAAACATACAGTATAAAAGATTATTTTATTTATAGCTTTAGTTCACTTATCTAAAATTTTTAATATTTTTCAGATTCATGCTCAATAATATAATTCTTAATTATTTTTAACTTTTTATAATAAATATATGTTTTTAAATAAAACAAATTTTCGATAAACGTAAGTACATATTTTATATATTGATAAAATAATTCTTATGTTTGCTATAATAGAATTATAAAACATCTCATAAAAGATGAGTATATTTTTTAAGATTTATATAGATATGAGTATTTATATAATTTATCTATTTAAATAATGATTGTATAAAAATTAAATTTATTTCAAAAAAACTAGTTGCTTTAAATAAATTATATAGGCATAATTTATTATATTCTTTTAAAATTATTATAATAAAACTTTACTATAATTGTCATACTTTCAACATAATCAATTTTATAAAAATATATATTTATATTTTATAGAATACAATTTGTAATTTTAACTATTTTAACTCTTATCTTTTGTATTATTTCTATTGATAATTTTTTTATAATTTGCGATAGAAGTCATGGGGTATAGCCAAGTGGTAAGGCACCGGTTTTTGATACCGGCATTCCCTGGTTCGAATCCAGGTACCCCAGCCATAAAGAATATTACATATAAATTATATTTTGGCTACGTAGCTCAGTTGGTTAGAGCACATCACTCATAATGATGGGGTCATAGGTTCAAATCCTGTCGTAGCCACTCATGTTAAATGTTTATTTAAAAAATATAAATATTTATGTATTGATATATTAATGATTAACCATAGTTAAAATAATTATCTCATTTTTTATGTAAAACAAGATAATGATTATTAGTTATAATAATTTTTACTTTGTAACTCACTTTAGATATATTTAAAAATAAAATTTATTTAAATTATCATTATACTTTAATATTTTAAATAAAATTTTATATTTCTGAATTATGTGACAAATCAATATTTTTATTTAAAAATACGAGTATAAAACTAAAATATTATCATCGATAATTGTAATTTTAAATAAAATATTATTATTTATTAAGCACAATAAAAATAAAAATAATTTATTAAAAGTGAATTTTTTATTATATAAATAGTTTAATATATTCATTAATTAATTTAAAAAATTAAAAAGTATATTACATAAAATATTTTATATGAAATATATAAATAATTTTTTATTTTTTTATAAAAACATTTCATATAAAAAATATTTAATAACATATATAATAAATTATTAGTATTTGATTTATTTAAAATAAACAGTTTATTATTATAAAAATAAAACATTTTTTAAAAAAATAATTGTTAAATTAATTTTAATATTTTCTTTTAATTTTAATTAAAATAATATAACATTGATTAAAAAATAAGTTGTTATTTAATTGATTAAATTAATAAAACTATATATTATATTTATTTATTCTATAGTTCGAAGAGATATTTCTCCATTAAAAAAAGATTTAACGATACCTTCTTGATCTAGTAATAAAGCTCCATGTTGATCAATTCCTCTACAAATACCAAAGATATAATGTTTATTAATTAATAATTTAACAGATTGATTAATAAAGTTATCTAATCGTCGCCAACGGTCTAAAAATGGGATCATTCCACTGCATTCAAATTTCTTTAAAGAATATCTTATTTCATTAATCAGAATAGCAGTAAGTTTATTCCGATCAATGTAAATACCTGCTTCTTGTAAATTAATCCATTTTTTATTAATAATATTCTTAAAAGTATCTTGCATAGCAATATTAATACCAATTCCAATAACAAGATAATTGAAATTGTTTTTTTTTACACACTCAATTAAAATACCTGCCAATTTTCGATTATTAAGATATATATCATTAGGCCACTTTACTCTAACATCTGTTGCACCAAAACCTTGTAATACTTCAGCTACAATTATTCCGATGATTAAACTAAGTCCAATAACTGTTATTAATTCTTTTTTAAAACACCAAAATATTGACAAACAAATATTCATTCCAAATGGTGATATCCACTTCCGTCCATAACGACCTCGTCCATGCTTTTGATATTCAGATATACAAACATCTCCTGATTTAAGAGAACAGATATGATCTAGTAAATATTGATTAGTTGAATTTACTATTGGTATCACAATAATACGCTTATCTTCTAAAAAATTAAGGATGTGATTAATTTTTAAACATTGTATTGAATTTAAAAGAATATATCCTTTATTAGGTATAATAAGTACATTAACACCCCATGTTAGAATGCTCTGAATGTACTGATCAAGAGTTTTTTGATCAATATTTAACATTTTAATTAATGTTTTAGAAAAATGAAAATCACCATTAGATAAAAGTGTAATTAATTTCATTTTTATTTTTATATTTTTCATGATAATATTTTCAGTGCGTCTAATACACCAGTTGCACCAATGAAGCGTACCTCAGGTTCTAACCATAAATTAAATTTTTTTCCTACAGTATTACGCACATATCGAGCTAAATTAACAATATCTTGGCTAGTGGCGTTATTTTTATTTGTTATAATTAACGCTTGATGATTAGATATAGAAGCTCCACCTATTTGAAATCCTTTTAGTTTACATTGTTCAATCATCCAAGCTGCAGATAATTTAATTTCTTTTGTTATTTGTGGATAATATGGCATATTTGGATATTGTTTAATTAGTGATTTAAAAATATCTTTTTTAACAAATGGGTTTTTAAAAAAACTACCTGCATTTCCAATTTTTCGAAAATCAGGTAATTTACTACGACGAATGGCACAAATAAAATTAAATATTTGACTTGGTGTTACAGTCTTTATATCTAATTTTATTAAATCTTGATGTGTTAATATTGGTTTCCATTTTTTTTGTAAACATAGACCGATTCCAACAATAATATATCCAATTTGAAATTGATATTTAAATATGCTATCACGATAACTAAAATAACAATTTTTGTTCGGAATACGCATGATATTACCAGTAAATAAATTTAAAAGATCAACATATTCGCAAACATTTTTTAATTCAATTCCATAAGCTCCAATATTCTGAATTGGAGTAGATCCTGCTAAACCTGGAATAAGTGCTAAATTTTCTAATCCAGCAATACCAATTTTTAGTGTATAACAAACTAAATTATGCCAATTTTCTCCTGATTTTATATGAAGGTGCCATGTATGTTTTTTCTCTACAATGTCAAGACCTTGTAATTTATTAATCATGATTGTACCAATAAAATTTTCAAGAAATAGCACATTACTACCTTCACCTAATACTAATAATGGCATTTTATATTTTTGAATTTCCTTCCAAACTGTTAGCATTAAATCAATTGTATCTGCAATAACAAAATGTGCAGTACGAACTGGAAGTAAAAAAGTATTATTATATTTTAAAGAAGTGTTATTAGTAGAAAAAATGTTCAATATTTTATACCTGTAAAGAACAGCATATTTTTAAAATTTTTTAGATATTATAATTCTTTGTATAAATTTAAATAGTATTTATTACTTAATGAAAATTGTTACGAACATATTATTATATAAAAATTTATCATTTTTAAAATATTTTTATTAGTTTTGTAAAATGATTTTAAAAATATAAAATTAATAAAAAAGATTCATTTAAATATATAAAATGAATATTTTACTACTTTTTAAAGTATATAAAAATATTCAATACACATTTTTAATATCTTATTTTATTTATGAATCAAGAAAAAATATTATTTTAATATATTAAGATAATTTAATACATTTATAAATTAATTATAAAGATAATAGATAATATAATAGTTAATATAAAATATAATTAATACTGAAAATGTAATATTAAATGTATGTATTTAATGCTAGTGAATTTACATTTTATATTATTATTTATATTTTTTTATATATATTTATAATTATAATACTTAACAAATAGTACTTAATTAAAATAGAACGAAATTTTATAAAATTTAATAATTTTAAATTAAATAATAATATTAATATAATCAATTATAAAAATCTTAATTATCAATTATAAAAATAGATTTATATATCTTCATTTAATACGAAGAATATCTTCATGAATGAACACTTTACTAAAAAATTAATATATAAAATTAAAATTTTTTCAATAAATTTTAATTATTGTAAGATAAATGTATTATGCATAAAAACAATATTAAAATTTTTTATTAAAGTTAAATATATATTATCTATCATTTCAAATGTGATATTATTTTTTTATTTAATTAATAGTATATTATTAACTTTTTTATAATGTTACTTATAGATTTACTTTTTATCTTCGATCCATTTTCCTTTTACGTAAAAAGAAAACCAACCAGTAGATTTTCCATCTTTTTCTGAAGTAATATATTGTTGATTTTTTTTATGACTAAATCGTACTAATGTCTCATTACCTACATTATCTATTAAAGGAGCATCTGTTAGATAATGAAATTTTTTTGGTAAACGATTTTTAAAGTATATTAATTCTTTTACTAGTGGAGCACGAGTTTCTCGAGATTTCGGAAATGTATTAGCTGATAAAAACAAACCAGATTTACCATCTCTCAAAACAAAGTAAGCATCAGATTTATGACACAATAACTCTGGTAATGGAACAGCATCTTCTCTTGATGGTTCAATTTTACCGTTAGATAATATTTTTCTAGTTTTTTTACAATTCTCGTTAGTGCAACTCATATATTTACCAAAACGGCCTATTTTCAAATTCATTGTAGAAGAACATTTGTCGCATTGAACTATTAGTTTATGATGTCTTTTTAAACAAAATTTTCCTTCTTCAATTGTATAACCATTACACGTTGGATTATTACCGCATATATGTAATTTAGATAAGTTATTAATGAAATAACTATCCATTGCTGTGCCGCACTTTTGACAACGCTTTCGAGCAAGTAATGCATTTGTTTCAGCTTCATCTCCTTCTAATATATTAAGTAATTCTATTTCTGGTATTAAATTAATAGTAATTTTACAGCGTTCTTTTGATGATAATGTATATCCAGAACATCCAAGAAAAACTCCAGTACTAGCAGTTCGTATACCCATTTTTCGGCCACAATTTAAACAATTGATACTTGTTATAACTACTGTGTTTTGGCGCATGCCTCCTTCTTCTGAATTTTTTTCTGCTATTTTCAATTGTTTATTAAAATGAATAAAAAATTCATTTAACATAGTTTTCCACTCAGTATCATTTTTTGAAATTTGATCTAACCTGTCTTCCATACAAGCTGTAAAATTATAACTCATAAGATCATTAAAATTTTCTATTAAGCGATCAGTCACAATCTCACCTATTTTCTCTGCGTAAAAACGCTGATTTTCTACTCGAACATATCCTCGATCTTGAATAGTTGAAATAATTGAAGCATAGGTTGACGGGCGACCAATGCCCCGTTTTTCTAGTTCTTTTACTAAAGAAGCATCACTGTAACGTGATGGAGGTTTGGTAAAATGTTGAGTTGATAGCAATTTTTTTAAATTTAGCTCACTATTAACTTTAATACATGGTAATATGCATGTTTTATATCCTTGAAGTTGTGAAGGTATTATTTTCGTCCAACCATCAAAACGAAGTTGATAACTTTTAGAACGTAAATAATAATTATCAGCTTGAACTAATAATATACTAACATCATACTGCGCTGGTAACATTTGACATGCTACAAATTGACGCCAGATTAAAGAATACAATTTTTTTGCGTCTAGTTTCATGTCTTTTAACTGATTAGAAAGTATAGTGACATTTGAAGGACGAATAGCTTCATGTGCTTCTAATAAATTTTTTTTATTACTATATTGATTTGGTAATTGTGGTAAATAATTAGAACCAAATTGATTTTTAATATAATCACGAACCACATTAAGAGCATCTTTATTTAAACTAGTAGAATCAGTACGCATATATGTAATATATCCAGCTTCATATAATGCTTGAGATAAAGCCATGGTTTTTTTTACATTAAAATGTAAATGTGTACTAGCAGCTTGCTGTAAAGTAGAGGTAATAAACGGTGAATTGGCTTTACGACTGACAAGTTTATCTTGACGACTTAAAACAGTGTAACGTGCTTTTTCTAATAATTTAATAGCACTTTGAGTATCTTGATGATTTATTAATTTTAAGGATTTATTATAAATATGTGATACTTTCATTCGTAAGATTATATTATGTTCTATAAATAAATCAGCATGTATTGAAAAATATTCTTTGGGAATAAATTTTTTAATATCACGTTCTCGATCAACTAATAATCTAAGAGCTACAGATTGAACGCGTCCTGCAGATAAACCCCGTGCGATTTTTTTCCAAAGTAATGGAGAAATCATATAACCTACTATACGATCCATAAATCGCCGTGCTTGTTGTGCATGAATTCGAGAAATGTTTAATTTTCCTGGATTCTTGAACGCTTTCTGAATAGATTTTTTAGTAATTTCATTGAAAACTACACGACTAAATTTTTCATCTTTTTCACCAATTACTTCTTTTAAATGCCAAGCAATAGCTTCTCCTTCACGATCAAGATCAGTTGCAAGATAAATATGTTCAACTTGTTTTGCTAAAGATTTTAATTCAGAGACTATTTTTTCTTTACCTGGAAGAATTTCATAATTGGCTTTCCATCCATGATAAGGATCAATTCCTATACGTTTTACTAACATTTTTTGATGTTGATTGTCTTTACTTATATTTTTCTTAGATTGAACTAAGTTAGTTTTTTTTTTATTAGTTGATCGTTTAGGCGACAAATCACGAATATGACCAATACTAGATTTAACTATAAAATTTTCTCCTAAATATTGATTGATAGTTTTAGCTTTTGCCGGAGACTCAACTATTACAAGAACTTTTTCCATATTTGCCTTTATATAACATGTAAATTTAAATAATAAAATAACTATTTTATTATGATGTTATAATCGTATAATTTTTTTTAATAAAATCGTTAATATACTTTTCAAGTATTTAGCTATTTTAATTAAAAATAATTTATTAATTTTAATATTGATTTAATAAAATCATATTTATATTAATAATGTAAATATGATTTATGTTTAATAAATTAGTTTGTTTAAAAAAATAAATTATATTTTCGTTTTTTAATAAAGATACACTTTTAATGAATATTATAAATTTTGTTATTAAAACATAAAACTATAATAATTATAAAATATTGTTTATAATTTATAATATTATATACTAAATCAGTATTCTCATATACAATATAAAATATGAATATTTTTTATGAATCATATTTACAATAATATATTTTTATAAATTGCATGATATTATTTAAAAATTTAAACAAACATGTTATTTTTAAGATAAAAAAATATCAAAAATAAAATTGTTTTTTATAAGAAACGAATTTTAAGTTTTGTATTATACTTTAATAAAATATTTATTGTTATTACATAATATTTATACATTAAATCTTATATTTTGATCACTTATTTCTTAATTTAAATAAAATAAAACAAATATCAATAATATCATATTTTTTTTTATCAGATAAATATAAATCATACAATGTTAGTATTTATTATAAATTTTACAAATGGATATTAATTTCTAATTTTTAATCTATAACGATAATGTTTGATTATGTAATATATCATTTAAAATAATATTTTTATATATTGAAATATATTTCTTACTTTTAAACATAACTAAAAACAGTTTATAGAGTAAATCCTTGAATAAAACTATAAAATTAACATTAATTACATGAAGTTATATAATGTATAAAATAACAAAGTATAAAATAATAAACAAATTATTTTTTCACTATAAATATTATTATAATTATAAAATATTTTCTCTAAAAAATTTTGTTTTAAGTAACTTGTCGTATTTAATAAATGTAATCGTATAATTGTGAATTTTAATTTACCATTATTTTTATATATTTATATTTTATATAATTTTAAGTCTATATTTAAAATAAAAAAATAAAATATAAAATATATTATATATTGTATAAATATTTAATTAGTTTTTTTATTTTTAAAATATTTTTATAAAATATATAGCATATTTTACAGAATATGTTATATTAAAATAGAATAATTATTTTAATATTATGCAATAAAATTTATTAAATGTGATAAAATAATACAAAATTTTAAAAAATACTATTTTGTATTATTTATGCTATTTGTGTTAAACATAATAGATAAAACTACTAATTAATATAAAAGTATATTTTTATTAAAAATGTTTTTATTGCGTTAAGTTTAAATTCTGATTGATTAAATTAACTAATAAAAATAAAAATTCAGAACAAATATCAATACATTTATGCATAAAAATATATTTAAAAATTGTAAATAATTTAATCAATTTTAGAAAAATTATAAAATATTATTAAAATTTATTTATCATTTTAAATAATAACAATTAATTTATAAAATGATTATATGTTTAAAACATAAAACATAAAAATAAATAAATTTAAATATAATTTTTTTATTAAAGTGTGTATTATAAAAAATATAAAAATATATTTTTTTATAAAAATACGAGTTAATTTTTTTTAAATAAATTTTATTATAATTAAAAATAAAAAATATATTCTTATAAAGAAATATGAACTCTTTAGTAAAGATTTTTATTGATTTATTTATAACAACTATTTTTTTAAAAAAAAAGCCTATATTTCCTTATAATAAACGTAAGATTTCTATGAATTTTATTGTCATTATTCCTGCTAGACATGCTTCAACTCGATTTCCAGCTAAGCCATTAGCTAATATTAATGGAAAGCCAATGGTAGTAAAAGTTATGATGTGCGCTTTAAAATCTGGCGCTAGTCGTGTAATTGTTGCTGTTGATCATCCAGAAGTTGCAAAAGTTGTAAAAGAAGCAGGAGGTGAAATTTGTATGACTAGTTCAGATCATAATTCTGGTACTGAACGAATAGCAGAAGTAATAGAAAAACATAAATTTTTTGATAATCAAATTATTGTTAATTTACAAGGCGATGAGCCAATGATGCCTCCATTTATTATTAAAAAAGTAGTAGATAATCTTTATAAAAACCATACTAAAATGGCTACGTTAGCTGTGCCAATTAATAGTGACTCAGAAGCTAAAAATATTAATGTAGTTAAAGTAGTTGTAGATTCTAAAGGTTATGCTCTTTACTTTTCTCGCTCTGTAATTCCTTACCACAATCAAAATTTAAAAATTCAAAAATATATGATGAACACTCTATACTTGCGTCATATTGGTATATATGCTTATTACGCTGGATTTATTCGCTATTATGTTCGTTTGAAACCAAGTCCGTTAGAAAAGATTGAATTACTAGAACAGTTGAGAGCACTTTGGTACGGAGAAAACATTTACGTTACTATTTCCAAAAATATAGAACTGATTAGTGTTGACCATGTTGAAGATTTAAAACGTATACAAAATAATTTTTATAGTAAAAAGTAATATTTAACATTAAATATATTATTATTTTTTACAAACTTTAAAATAGCAGAATTTATATAAGTCTATAAATTACAAAATTACTGTAATAATTTTTCGTTAAAACATTAAATTTTTTGACATTTATACATAAACATGATATTAATTTATAAATAAATATTAAAATAAATCGCTATAGATTATTCTAACAAAAAACGTTCAAAATTCACTATAAAATTAGTGTCATTAAAATTATTTTCGTTTTATAAAATTTTTTAGATCAAAATAAAATTTATATAAATCTAAAAAGTATAAAATTAATTAAAGAATTAAAAAAATAAAAATTAATAATAAATATATTTCAGTTGAATATTAAAAAAAACACACACAATTATTATTAATAGATAAAATTAATACATACATGATAAAATGCTAATTATGAAACATAAAAAAATATTTTATAGATGATATATGATACAATCATAATATAATTAAATATTAGTATTTCATAATATTTAATATACTTAAAATTTTTTTATATTAATTATCATAATTAAAAAATAATTTTAAAATAATTTTTTTGACCAACCAAGTTTTAAACTTAATGTCTTAAAATAATCATAATGTTTAGGATGAATGAGATTTAAATAAAAGTCACTACGTCGTATGAGTATTTTTTCATCTCCTTGAATAGACATACTGGTTTGACTATCGCAACTAATCTTAAGGTCAATATTGTTTTTTAAAAACTTTAATTGAATAATACTATTGCTATTTATTACTAGTGGACGATCAGATAAAGTATGTGAAAACATAGGAACTAATGCAATAGCATCTAAAGATGGACTAAGTATAGGTCCACCAGCAGAAAGTGAATAAGCTGTAGAACCAGTTGGAGTCGTAATAATTAAACCATCAGATCGTTGAGAAAAAGCAAAACAGTCATTAATATATACTTCAAACTCAATCATATGTGCTACTTTTCTAGAATGCAATACAACTTCATTGATAGCAGTTCCAATACAATATGACTTTTTCCCTTTATATATAATACTTTCTAGTAAAAAACGTTGTTCATCGATATATTCACCTTGTAATATACTTTTTAAGTATTGTAATGTATTATCAGGACCAAGATCAGTAAGAAAACCTAAATTTCCACGATTAATTCCAATTACTTTAATATCATAATATGCTAATATTCTTGCAGCACCAAGCATATTTCCATCACCACCTACAACTATTGCTAAATCAGCTTCTTGACCAATATAATTTACATCACCAATAATAGCTTTTTTTATTTTTAAAGTTTGAGCTATTTTATTTTCAATAATTACATAGTAACCATGCGTAAGAAGCCAGCAATACAATGTTTTATATGTTTTTAATATTAAAGAATTATAAAAATGACCTATAATACCAATAGAAGTAAATTTTTTATTCATTTTTAAAATGTTCCTTTCTAGAAGGAATTTAATATGCCATATTATGACTTAATTAGCTTGAAAGAATAATCTTCATCCCCATTATAAGCCAAGTTAGGAAATCTTTACTAAGATACGGAGAAATTTCATGATTAGCAAAGAAAATGAAATATTAAATAAAAAAACATTAGATAAAGTAGAAGAACTACAAGTAGTTCAATCTCATGAAATACTAAAAGAACCTGAAAAAAATGTTGATTTACGTGATGCTCGCATTTCTGAATTAGAAATTCAATTGCTTGAAAGTCAAAAAAATGAACGAAATAAACATGACGCTTTTCTTCGAGCAAAAGCAGAAATAGAAAATATAAGACGACGAACTGAACTAGATATAGAAAAAGCTCATAAGTTTGCATTAGAAAGGTTTTCTAGCGATTTATTATTTGTAGTTGATAGTTTAGAACGCGCACTAGAACTAATAGATAAAAATAATTATGAATTGAAATCAACAATTCAAGGTATTGAATTAACGTTAAAATCTTTACAAGATTTATTATATAAGTATAAAATTAAAACTATTTCTGATATAAATGTACCGTTTAATCCAGATATACATCAAGCCATGAGTCTTATTGAATCTATTGATCAAAAACCAAATTATGTCATATCAGTAATGCAGAAAGGTTATATGTTAAATGGACGATTATTACGTCCGGCAATGGTAACAGTTTCTAAATTAAAAGAATAACTTAATATTAATATAAAAAATATATATTGTAAATATGTTATTTCTATTTTAGAAATGTAAAAATTATGTAAAAATATGTAAAATCCGGAAATAAACACTATTTTCGGATTTTTTAGAAATTTGGTAATAACCAGTTAATTGGTTTTAATCCTATGCTTTTTATTAATTGATTAGTTTTTGAAAAATGTTTACAACCAAAAAAACCTCGATAAGCAGAAAGTGGTGATGGATGTGATGTCTTTAAAACATAGTGATAATTATCATTGATAAAAGAAGCTTTTTTTTGTGCACATGCCCCCCATAATAAAAATACTATTGGATTAGAATTTCTATTAAGTATTTTGATTACTTCATCAGTAAAAATTTCCCATCCTAATTTAGTATGCGAATGTGCACAACCATGCTCTACAGTAAGCACTGTATTAAGTAATAGTATACCTTGTTTAGCCCAACTTTTTAAATTTCCATGTTTTTGTCGTTTAAATTGAGGAATATCAATTTCTAATTCTTTATATATATTAATAAGAGATGGAGGTAAAATAGAAACATTAGGATATGTTGAAAAAGCTAAACCATTAGCTTGATTGAAATCAAAGTAAGGATCTTGTCCAAGAATAACTACTTTAACATTTTCTAAGCTAGTAAATTTAAAAGCATTAAATATATCTTTTTGTGGTGGATATATAATTTTTCCAATTTTACGTTCAGAAATAATAAAATTGATTAAGTTAATAAAGTAAGATTTTTTTTTTCTTGATTAAAAAAGTGATGCCAAGTAAAAGAAGAAAGCATAAATTTTCTCTACAAAAAATTCTTTTGAATAAATAAAATTTTTTCTATTATAGTTTATAATATTTATTATATAATAATTTTTATTTTATAAATACTTATAAATATTTAGTTGATAATATTATAAATATTAAATTGAATTTTATAAAAATAATTTAATTCATTTTTAAGTAATTTTAATTAGTTATTATATGTATATAACAAATTTTATAAAAATAAAGTTTACAAAGTTTTTATATGATTTTATTTTTATTATTTTTGATATAAAATGAAACAAACATCGTGTTATTTAAAATAATTATTAAATATAATATGAGATAATTTTTTTTAAAAAATATTTTAACTTAAAAAATAAAATTTATATCGTTAGATATTTTAATAAATATATTTTATTATATTATCTTATTAAAACCATCATAAATATGTTTTATTTATGAAACAAATATCGTTATTTTAAATATAAAAATTATATTAAACTAATAGTTTTTAACATTGTATTTTTGATTATTTTTAATAATTTATTTTTTTAATTTTATAATTTTATTATATTAAAATACATAATAAACATATTATGTTGTTTTAGTTATTAATTTTAAATGATAATTAATTTTAATAAAAATAAATAACATTTATTATAATTAAACAAAAAAATAGTTTTTAAAAAAAATGTTGTTATAATAATTTATAGTTTTTATAATTATTGATATAATAGTTATTATAAAAAAATATTATTTATTAAAACATCAATATATTATTTTAAATATTTATATAAAACAATTAAGAAATTTTATATAGATAATATTCTAAATATAATTTAATAATAATGCTAGTAATTATTAAAAATCATTTTAATATAATATTGTAAATTGATATAATATTTTATAAAATGTTTATAAAAAATAACTATGTAAATATATTATATTTTATAAAAAACTTTTATTGATAGCTATTAAACAATTTTATATTATTTTAAATATTTAATGATTAAATAATATATTATTGATATATGAATTAATATTGTATAAAATATTATTATGAATTTTTTTATTTATTTAATGCATTATAAGACATTAAAATAAATAAAAAAAGTATTTTTTATTTATAGATAGTTAAAATTAAATTTTTAATTTTAATATTTTTAATATATAAAAGATTCAAGTAATCACAATAATGATTTAAATATAAAAAATTTTTTATATTATAATTATGACAATATTTAATAATATTAATAGAATACTATGCCAATATTTTTATAAAAGTAATATTACTTTAAAAAATTATTATAACTAAAAAGTATAATTTTATTATTATTTATATATTAAACATATTTTTTATTAAAGATATTAGATATTATTTGATAAAAGTATAAATATATTAATTATAATTTTAGTAAAATTTTATATAAATGAAATTATGTGATAAAAGAGTATTATATTTAATACATAAAAATATTTAATTCAAAATAAAATAATATACATTAATTTTAAATATTAAAAAAATTTGTTATAGTCTTATACGTTTTGATAAAAATTATTATATAATGTCTCGATTTTAAAACATTTTATATGTATGCGGGTGTAATTTAGTGGTAAAATGATAGCTTCCCAAGCTATATACAAGGGTTCAATTCCCTTTACCCGCTCTCTTTTTTAAGAATTCTATAAATTAAAATATGTAAATATTAATTAGTTATAACAATTATTTTAAAGAATATTTACATATTATTTATATTAAAATATCATATAAAAAAATGAAGTATATATAAATTTTTCATCTTATAATAAACATAATCAAAAATTTTTAAAAAATATTTGTATTAATTTTATATTATATTACTGAAGATTTTAATTAAAAATATCAAATAAACTTTATTTTTTTATTATATTAATAAACTACTATTAATATGAAAATTTATTTATAAATATTTTTTTTAATTTTAATTATGATTTGTAAATAGCGTTTAAAATTTTTTAAATATTGTTTAAAATTGAAACAATAATAAATTTAAGAAATATAAAAACATTAAATAATTTTATAATAACAAAGTTATATAAATATATTATCATACATTAATTTTTTAAAATAATTTTAAAAAAAATACCTTTTTACAGTTAAAAATAAAATTATAATTTTAAACAACATTACTAATAAGAATTTTAGTAGTTTATTAAATTTAAAAATTTAATATAAAATAAAAAAAAATAAAAATTAGTATTTAAATCCTAATGAATTTATTTTTATTAAGTTAAAATTTAGTTTTAAAAAATATTTTTTACTTAAAATATTAAACATAAGATAATTATTTTTCATATAATTAAATTTACTAATCAAGTTATATTTATCATAAAAAATTAAAATAAGGTTATCGAAATACAATATTTTATATCGACAATTTTAAAATAATCCAAGATTCTATACTATTTAAAGCAGAAGGCAAAGCGATAATATCTGTTCCACCTGCTTGTGCTATTTCTGAAGACCCCCCTCCTTTTCCGGCTATTTTTTTAGAAATAACATGAATTAGTTCTTTAGCTTGTATTCGATCTGTAAGATCTTGAGTTACACTAGCAATTAAATTAATTTTATTATCAATGATACTAGAAAGTATAATAATTGATGATCCTAACTTATTTTTTAGATTGTCAACCATAATTCTTAACATTTTTGATTCGATATTAGTTAGGTTACTAACTAAAAGATTTATACCACTTACTATTTTTACTTGACTAGATAAATATGAACTTGCTTTAATTGCTTGTTGATTTTGTTCTTGTTGAAATTTTTTTTCTAATATACGAACACGATTTAAAGTTTTACGAACATTATCAATTAAATTATCATAATTAGTATGCATTAACGATGAAATTCTTTTTAAAAGATTACTTTTTTCATTTAAAATGCGGATAGCACTCGTTCCAGTAACTGCTTCAATACGACGAATGCCTGCTGCAGTACTATGTTCACTTAAAATATGAAATAAACCAATATCACCAGTACACTTAGCATGAGTACCTACACATAATTCAGTAGAGAAATTTCCTATAGTTAATACGCGTACATTCTTGTCATATTTTTTATGGAATAATGCCATTGCTCCTTTTTTTATAGCATCATTTAATGTCATTAAATTAGTTTTTATTAAAAAATTATAACGTATTTGTTGGTTTATTAGATTTTCTATTTTTTGAATGTGTTCTGATGTAACTACTTTAAAATATAAAAAATCAAAACGTAAATATTTTTCATTAATTAAAGAGCCTTTTTGAGTTACTTGATTTCCTAGTATTTTTCGAAGAGCAGCATGTAAAAGATGAGTAGCTGAATGATTTAAACAAATATAATTTCGATGTTGAACATTAATTTTTGCATGAATGTAATCTTTTATTTTTAGTGTACCTTTTAATACTTTTCCATGATGAAAGATAGCTTTTCCATATTTTTTTGTATTATTTACTAAAAATTTTGTTCTTATAGTTTTTAAAAAACCTTTGTCGCCTACTTGACCACCTGATTCAGGATAGAATGGTGTTTTGTCTAATATAACTACTGCTTCTTCACCAGCGTGAATCTGATAGACTTCTTTATTATTACGAAAAAGAGCTATTACTGTTGATTTCTCTTCTTTATGATCGTAACCAGTAAAATAACTTTTAGTATTTATACTTATTATGTCTTCATAACTTTTTCTTTTAAAACAACTAAATTTACGTGTACGTTTTTTTTGTATTTGCATTGCTTGATTAAAACTAAATTCATCAATTTTTATTTCTTTTTCCCGACAGATATCGCGAGTAAGGTCAAATGGAAAACCATATGTATCATATAATCGAAAAATAGTATTTCCATCTAAAGTCTTATTTTTTACATTTTTTAATTCATGATACAATAATCGCAAACCACGATCTAATGTATTGATAAATTGCTCTTCTTCTATTTTTAAAACTTTTTCTATTAAAGATTGGTTAGATTGTAATTTATTTGAAATTATACCCATGATCTGAATTAGTGGTGAAACTAATTTATAAAAAAAAGCTTTTTTTACTCCTAGCATATTTCCATGACGAATGGCACGGCGAATAATTCGTCGTAATACATATCCTCGTCCTTCATTCGAAGGAATTATACCATCTGAAATTAAGAAAGCGCAAGAACGTATATGATCAGCAATGACACATAAAGATTTATTGTTAAGATCTAAAGTATGAGTAATTTGTGCAGTAGCACTAATTAACATTCGAAATATATCAATATCATAATTAGAATATACATTTTGTAATACTGAAGCAATACGTTCTAGACCCATTCCAGTATCTACAGAAGGTTTAGGTAGTGGTAGCATGCAACCATTAGATTGACGATTAAATTGCATAAAAACAATGTTCCATATTTCAATATATCGATTATTATTTATTTTATGACCGTGATCAGGAATGTTAACAATTTGATCTCCATAATCATAAAAAATTTCTGTACATGGACCACAAGGTCCAATATTACCCATGTTCCAAAAATTATCTGAGTTAAAATTGCCTTTTTTATTATTACCAATACGAATAATACGTTTAATTGGTATTCCAATATTTTTATTCCAGATGTTAAAGGTTTCATCATCATTTTGATAAACAGTAACTAATAATTTGTCTTTTGATAAATTAAAATAATTTTTTGAAGTAAGTAATTCCCATGCATAATTAATTGCTTCATATTTAAAATAATTACCAAAGCTAAAGTTTCCTAACATTTCAAAAAAAGTATGATGACGCGTAGTATAACCAACATGATCAAGATCATTATGTTTACCTCCTGCGCGAATGCATCGTTGCACAGTAGTAACTCTAGAATATATGTATTCATCTGGATACAGAAATGCGTTTTTAAATTGATTCATTCCAGCATTTGTAAATAGTAATGTTAAATCATTCTCTGGAATTAAAGAACTACTTGTTATAACTTGATGATTTTTAGTATGAAAAAAATCAATAAAAATTTTACGAATCTCACTAGTACTTATGTTCATACTTTTCCTAAAAATTAGAATAATACGCAATTTAATAATGTTCATGAAAATAATAACGTTTATTTTAAAATTTAATGATATCTTAAAATAAAATTTATTTTGTAAAAAAATAGAAGCTAAAAACATTTATATGAAATTATAATAAATTATAACATGATAAATGATAAAATTTAAAAAATAGCAAATTTCTTTTTTTAATTATTTGATATATGTTATTGTTTTTTTACGTGTTATATATGATATTGTAAATATTAAAATTTTTACTACTTTCTTAATGTTCTATTAAAATCGTATACTTTTTTTGTGAATTATTATTAATTATATTAATAATATTATATGTTTTAAGAAAGTAAATATTATTTTTTTAAATTTTATTTACATTATTATTGTATAAATTTTTTTTAAAAAATATCATAGAAATCTATATTAGATTATATTAGTATTTTAAGTTGTACAGCTTAATGCTAAATATTATTTTTTTTGATGTATATATAAATATAGATAAAACATATATTATTAATAATATTAAAATAAATACTGCATGATTTATAAAAATGAAAATATTTTTATATTTATTTTTTGTAACATAATATCATTTTATAATTCAATTAATTTATATAGCATATTAATTTTAAATAAAACATAAACATTTAATATATTTAACATTATAGATTCAAATAAAATCTGTTGATTTAAACATTAAAAGTTATTTTAATATTTTTTATAAATAATCAACGAAGTGCAACTAATGTTTTTCAAGGAGTTTTATGAGTACACATTTAGTTTGGTTTCGTAATGATTTAAGAATAAATGATAACACAGCGCTTTATACTGCTTGCCTTACACCTAATATTTATGTATTAGCAGTATTTATTGCTACTCCAAAACAATGGTTAAAACATAGTATGGCACCCTGTCAAGCAAAATTCATTTATGACAATTTAATCAAGTTACAGAAAGAATTAGCAAAAAAAAGTATTCCTCTTTATTATTATCAATGTAATGACTTTTTTGATTCAATTAATTGGTTAATATCTTTTTGCATGAAAAAAAAAATAACAGCACTATTTTATAATTTACAGTATGAATTAAATGAATGGAATCGCGATCAAATATTAGAACGTCGACTAAGTGGAAAAGTACATTGTTATGGTTTTAATGATAGTTTATTATTCCCACCAAAAAGCATAACCAATACCACTGGAAATATGTATAAAGTGTATACACCATTCCGAAATGTTTTTATTCGTCGTTTGATGAATTCTAATATTGATTGTTTTCCTGAACCAAGAGTACGTGGTAATATGTTATCAATATTAAATATACCTCCAATGTTTAAATATCCATCTTCATTAATAGATAACATGTTTCCAGCTGGAGAAAAAGAAGCATTACAACGATTAAAAAATTTTTGTTTTACAAAAGAAAAAAAATATTTTTCTCAACGTAATTTTCCAGCAATAGATAGTACTAGTAAACTTTCTCCGTATCTAGCTATAGGCGTGTTATCTCCTCGTCAATGTTTCAATCAATTATGTATTGCATACCCTTTAATGTTAAAAAAAGATAATCATAATACTTTTTATTGGCTTAATCAATTAATTTGGCGTGAATTTTATCGTAATTTAATAATAGTTTATCCTGAATTATGTAAACATCAACCATTTATCAAATGGACTAATATCATTTCTTGGAATAATAATACAAAAATGCTTCATGCATGGAAAGTGGGGAAAACTGGTTATCCAATTGTTGATGCAGCTATGCGTCAACTTATACATACAGGCTGGATAAATAATAGACTACGGATGATTAGTGCAAGTTTTTTAGTAAAAGATCTATTAATTGATTGGCGTATTGGTGAACGTTATTTTATGTCTAAACTATTAGATGGAGATCTAGCAGCTAATAATGGTGGTTGGCAATGGATTGCTTCTACTGGTACTGATTCTGTTCCTTATTTTCGAATTTTTAATCCAACTACTCAAAGTAAATTTTTTGATCCATTAGGAATTTTTATTCGAAAATGGTTACCTGAATTAGAGCATTTGTCAAATGATGAAATTCATGAACCTTACAAAAAAAAAATAAATAAAAAAATTCTTCTAAAGTATCCATTACCAATAGTTAATCACCAAAAATCTCGTTTAAAAATTTTATCTGTTTTTCAAACTGCAAAATTAGAATTTAATTCTAATAAAAAATAAAAATTTTTATAAAATTTTTTTATTAAAGATTTACATCAAAAAATTAAAAATAAAAACCATTTAAATAATGACTAATATTTATAAAATTATAGATAAATGTTATTTTAATTTTAAATATAATATAACTACATATGTTTTTTTATTGTGTTAATTTAAAAATTTTTATTGCTTTTTTTTAAAATTTTATTTTATCAATAATAAAAAACTTTTTAATAAAATAATATATATTATTTTTACATGTTTAATGTTTAATTTGACATATAAATATTTATATAAAATATAAAATATTTTAAGATGTTATCTCTTAAGTTCAGAATATTATTAATATTATATTTTAAATATATAAAATTAATTTTTAATTTTATGCTCTTAATATAAAATTTTATGCTCTTAATATAATATGTATTTTTTATATATTTAATACATTTTCATATATAAAGTCAAAATAAAATTGTTTTAATTAAAATGAAGAAATGATATACAATTTCTGTAAGTACGTATGTAAAAATATAACTTTCTTTAGTTATAGAAAATATAAATATTTTAATGTTTTCGTTTTAAATTATTTTTAAATAAAACATTGCTACTACAAGAGTATAATAAGTTTATTACATACTAATATATTTTAATAAAATTTTTTTTATAAAGTTAAATGTTATTAAAAAATTTTTGTTAATTTAGTAAGTGATAATAATTTAATTACTTAAATAAATACTAAAATTAATGAATATTAAAAATAAAAAAACGCTATTTAATAATAAGAATATATATTTAATTTTTTATTTATATAAAAAATTATACAATGAATATTGTATTAAAATTAATATAATTTAACATAAAAAACTAAATGAGTAATAAAATTTTAACTTATTTTTTTTAAATACTTAACTTTAATAAAAAAATAAATTTTTATTAAATATTTTTAAACACTCTATATAATTCAAAAATATTCAAGTGTTTTAATTTTCATTAAAAAAACAATAAAAGATAAATAAAATTATTTTTAAATGATTATCATAAACATTCTTATTTAAGACGTTCTTTAATGCGTGCTGCTTTACCAGTTCGATTACGTAAATAATATAATTTTGCTTTACGAACACAACCATAACGTTTAATTGTAAGACTATGAATGATTGGCGAATAAGTTTGAAATACTCGTTCTACTCCTTCATTATTTGATATCTTACGAACAGTAAATGCAGAATTTAAGCCACGATTACGTATAGCAATTACTAATCCCTCAAATGCTTGTAATCTTTTTTTGTTACCTTCAACAACCCATACTTTTACTTCTATTAAATCACCTGATCGAAATATAGGAAATGTTTTTTTCATTTGTTCTTTCTCAATTTCTTTGATAATATTATTCATAATATATCTTCCTTATATTGTTTAATATGTTATTTTTGATATTATAGATTTTTTAACTTTCTTTTTTATTTTAATGTTCTTTTTTAAATTGATTTAATAAAGTTATTTGTTCTTCTGTTAATATTAAATTTTCTAAAAGATCAGGTCGTTTAAGCCAAGTATATCCTAATGATTGTTTAAGTCTCCACTTTCTTATTTTATCATGATTTCCAGATAAAAGAACTGGAGGAACTTGAAGTCCTGATAAAATTTTTGGTCGAGTATAATTCGGAAAATCTAATAATCCATTAGTAAATGATTCTTCTTTCGTTGATTTAATATTATTTAGTACACCTGGCGTAATTCGTGCAATTGCATCAATAAGAACCATTGCAGGTAATTCTCCATTACTAAGTATATAATCACCTATTGAGTATTCTTCATCGATTTCTGTTTCAATAATTCGATTATCAATACCTTCGTATCGACCACATACAAGAATGATATTTTGATTATTAGATAAATCATAAACACTATTTTGATCCAGTTTTTTTCCTTGCGGAGAAAGATAAATAATTTTTTTTCTTTCTCCTAACATATTCTTTGCAGCGTGAATAGCTTCTCGTAAAGGTTCTGCCATTAGTAACATACCAGGTCCACCACCATAAGGACGAGCATCTACAGTATGATGTTGATCATATGTAAAATCACGTGGATTCCAATATTTTAATTTAAGTAATCCATTTTTAACTGCTTGACTAGTTATTCCATAATTAGTAATTGCATGAAATATTTTTGGAAATAAACTTATAATAGAAATTAGCATAAATAAATCTCCATACTGAATGAGTTTATTTATATGTTGATGTGAAGTTAAACAGTTTAAAAATTAACATTCCAATCTACTAAAATAATTTGAGTAATAAGATTAATTTTTTTTATTACTTTTTTATCAAGAAAAGGAACTAAATATTCTTTTATAGAATTTTTATTCTGCATATGTGATCTTACAATCATAACATCATTAGAACCAGTTTCTATCATATTGATTACTTTACCTAGAAAAATTCCTTTTATTGTAATTACTTTGCAATGTATTAAATCTGTCCAATAAAAATCTTTTGTCAAGTGAGGTAATTGTTTAGAAGTGATAACAATTTTACACTGAGTTAGTAAATGTGCTTTATTGCGATTTTGAATGTTTTGAATTTTGATAACAAGATTTTTTTTATGGTATTTCCAAGTTTCCAAGTATATAGATTTCCACGTTCCTTCTATACAAATAATCCAAGGTTGATAATTAAAAATATTTTTTTTTATTTCAGTGTATGAAAAAATTTTAAGCCAACCATAGATACCATAAGTAGATCTTATTTTACCAATAATAATTGGATTTATAGGTGTTTTTAATGTAGGTAGCATATCCATAATCTACAAATTTTCTATAAAATTAAGTATCTTTTTGATTTTTTTTTATTAAAGTTTGAACACGATTAGAAATATGCGCGCCTACGCTTATCCAATATATAATACGATTAAGTTTTAAGTATAGTGCTTGAGTTTGACCAGAAGCAAATGGATTAAAAAAACCTATACGTTCAATAAAACGACCATCACGTGAATTACGACTATCTGTTACAACAACTTGATAGAATGGACGTTTTTTCGAACCATTACGTGACAAACGAATTTTTACCATAATACTCTCTCTCTAATTAATAATAGATAATTTCTTAAGACTATGAATTTAGCTATAATATATAAAAATTTTAATTTTAATAAAAACTAATTTAACATAACAAAATATTTTTAATAATGTTAATAAAAATCTAATATTATCGATTTATAAAACTTGGTTTAATTATATTTTTCATGCTACGCATGACCTTAGTAATACCATTATATTTTATTTGCTTTATTATATTCTGCATTTCATGAAATTGTTTAAGCAAATGATTCACTTCTTGAATTTTTGTTCCAGAACCATTGGCAATACGACATTTACGAGAAACTTTAATTATTTCTGGATGCTCTCTTTCTTTAGGAGTCATTGAATGTATAATTGCTTCCATTTTTATCACTTTGTGGTCATTCATATTTAATTTTAAACTATTTGGTATTTGATTTAAATTTGGTAGTTTGCTTAATAGATTTTCTATATTACCTATATTACGTATTTGCTTAAGTTGAGATAAAAAATCAGTAAGATCAAAATTTTGATTATTATTAAATTTTTTTCGTAATTTTTCTGTTTCTTTATAATCTACTTTTTTTTCTACTTCTTCTATGAATGATAACATATCACCCATTCCTAGAATTCGTGATGCCATTCGATCTGGATAAAAAGCTTCTAAATCATCAGTCTTTTCTCCTACACCAATAAATTTAATTGGTATACCAGTAATATGGCGAATAGATAAAGCAGCTCCACCATTTGAATCGCTATCAGCTTTTGTAAGTATTGCGCCAGTTAAAGGTAATACTGTATTAAATATTTTTATTGTATTAGCAGCGTCTTGACCAGTCATAGCATCAACAATAAATAAAGTTTCTATTGGTTTAGCAGTAGTATGTATTTCTTTAATTTCTTTCATCATTGATGTATTAACATGTAATCGGCCAGCTGTATCAACAATTACAACATCATAAAATTTTAGTTGTGCATATTTTAATGCGTGATTAAGAATGTCAATTGGTTTTTCTTGAATATCAGCAGGAAAAGAGTCAATACTAATATCTTTAGTAATTTTGTTTAATTGAGTAATTGCTGCAGGACGATAAATATCTGTAGATACTACTAAAACTTTCTTTTTGTTTTTTTCTTTTAAAAATTTACCAAGTTTAGCAACAGTAGTAGTTTTACCTACTCCTTGAAGACCTACTAGCAAGATTACTGCTGGTGGTTGAGTTCTTAAACATAATTTAGTATTTACTGAACCCATAGCATGAATTAATTCATTTTTTACAATTTTAATAAACATTTGTCCTGGTTGTAAACTAGTATTAATTTTATGGCCAATCGCTCTTTTTTTTACTTGATAAATAAAATTACGGACAACAGATAGGGCAACATCTGATTCTAAAAGTGCTGTTCGTACTTCGCATAGAGTTTCTTGAATATTATTTTCAGTCAATCTTCCACGGTTTTTAATATTTTTTATTGTGCATGATAATCGATCAGTTAATTTTTTAAACATTATCTTATACTCAATCTGCAATAATAAATAACAATTGTATAGTAATTATTATAATGGAAAATATGAGATATTTATCTCAAGTAATATAAATGTATTTTTTAAAAAATGTAATAATTGTTTTTAAACATTACTACGAATATGATAAAAAAATATAAAATAACAGTAATTTTTTATTTATATTTTTTGTTTTTATCATATCTTAAAAAAAATATTTAATAAAATTATAAAACAATAGTCTTATTATAAAGACAGCACTATAATTAAACTATCATTTTTTTATTAAAAATAACATAATGTTGATATTATAATATTTTTTTTGATTGTATTTAATAAAATACTAACATAATGATATTTATATATGATAAATATCATGTTATGTAGTTACTTTAAAAAATCTTTTAATGAAAATACATTGATAAATTAACTTTTTTATTGTGTAGTATTATATTATATTTTACACATTTTACTGATTTTATATAATTTACGTATTTGTAATAATGTCTATTTTATATTAATACCATATATATAATTTATAATTTTTTTATAAAAAGTTAATAATTAACATTGTGATTATAAAATAATTTTTTTATTATTAATAAATTTTTTTTTAATTGATGCATACTATTTTTAATTGATGCATACTAATACATGCTGTTGATTACTATAGCAATCAAATGTTATTTATCAAAAAAAAAAAACAACATAGTATACTTTTAATATATATTTTATTTAAATTCAATAAATTTTTAAATAATTTTATTAGATAAATATACATCTATAATTTTTTTATTATGAAATATTGTTTATTATTAATTATTATATAATAAAAAATATTCTCTAAGATTTGAATTAAAATATTTAGATATATTTGTGTAATATTTTATAAATAATATATTATTCTTTAAAGATTTATATTATACTAACTTCTTTTTATTTAAAATTTATGTATTTTAATAAAAATATTATGTATTATTACATAAATAGCTTTAAAATTATTCTTTATATATAAATATTTTATTTAATATTTTAAAAATTTTATGTTATCTTTATGTTTTTAAAATTTTTTGTTCGATTTGATTAAATTGTAACTTATTTAACTATTCGTAATTTCATAAATTAATTTATGTAATAACTATTTTTCTTAAAAAAATAATAATTTTTTATCTATTTAATCTGTTAAAATAATTAAATAATTCATAATATCTAATATTTCTTATACAATAATAAAATAAAAATATTATTAATTTTATTATTTAGTATATTATATTATCAATTTTTAAAAAAATATTATAATTCTTTATATTTTATCTCTCTTAATGCAGTTAATTTCATGTGATTTTTTATTTAAGAAAAGCATTAATATTTTCTTGATGTGATTTAGTTATATGTTTTTATATGTATGAAATATTAAGTAAAAAATTAATTTTTTATATTTAATTAATTTATCAAATGTAAAAATATTATTATTTTTTATATAACATTTAACTATTTAACTAATATAAATTATTTTATTAAATAATTTTGAATTTTTAAAATAATAATTTTAATTTTATATGAAATACTGTTAACATTTTAAATTATATCAATTGTTTAATTAATTATATCAATTATTTAATTAATGTTATGAAAAGTTATATGTTTTATTTGTATTTTAAAAATAACGATTTTTTTTATAAATTTTAATAAATAAATGGTAATAAAAATTGATAATATTGTATTCTAATAAGTATTTATATTATATAAATGTTATTAATAATTTAACTGATGTAATTCAGTAAAATGTAATAATATTTAATTTTAATTTAATTTTCATTAATGTATTTTATTATCTATCTTCATTACTATATTATTTATCTGCATTACTAAATTAAAAATTATAGAAAGAACAAAAACAAAAATATTTTAAATTTTTATTTATAAATATCGAAATAATTAAACAATATTACATGACAAGTATAATTATTTTATTAATTATAATATAATATGATATGTTATATTTTTGTTTATAAATCAGTTATTATCGAAAAAAAATTAATGTGATTTAGTTATTTAATTTTAATTAAATAATTTATTATTTATTTTTTTCATTGACGATATTGTTTTTTTATACAATTTTATTAAAATAAATTTTTATTTTTTATATTAAAACATTTTAATTTTTTTAATGATATTTAAAATAATAAATAATTATAAAAAATTTATAAAATATATCTTTATAATAAAAATGCTTATTAGACATAAATATAATATATATAAAATTTTTTTAAGTAATGAAATTGAACATCAATTAAATATATTAGTATTAGTTATAATTTTAGGGTTTCATATTTATATATACATGTTTAAACTATTATATTATATTTAAAATAGAAATAAATTTCTTGATTTTTTTATGATTTTAATATTAACTATATTGAAAATATTTTTATTTTAAAAGGCAATAAAAAAGAAATTTTACTATACGTATAAAATTTTTTAATGTCAGATATATTGACACTATTACCCTTTCATACTTACAATTTAAAATTTTTAGTACTTATAATATTAAAGTTTAATAAAAATATATAATATATTTTTTAAAGAAATATACTTTATTACATAATATTACATGCTAATTATGAATAATTATATTTTAATAATATTAATAATTAATATATTAACTTTAAATAATATTATTTTTTATTTTTTAATAAAAAATGTTATAAAACATATAAATGATTGATTAGTAATTTGTTGTTAATAATTAGAATTTCTATTAATACTTTTATAGTATGTTATACAATGATGACTATTGTATATTGTTTTTTATTAGTTTAAACGTATTATTATATAATTTCAATTAAAAATTGATATTACATATATTAGATTTAATACTATTAATTAAATTTTTTACTGTATTGTAACATAATAAAAATAACCAAGTTATAGTTAAGATGTATTGTAAATTTTTATTTATAGATATTGATTATATAAAAACTGTCATTTAAAATGGTAAACAATTTTATTAATTATTATATAATTTAATAAATCAAAAAATAGTTTTTCTTATGAATGCTATTTAATGTATAATTTTATATTAAAATTTTAAAATGAAAAAAGCAATAAGTAATTTATGTATAAATATATAATTTTAAAAAAAATTAATGAGCAATAATTATTAAATAATATATTAATAATTTTAACATATTTTTAAAATTTTTGTTGTATAATTAATATAATATGTCTTAATAATTTTATTATAAAATGCATTAATTTTCAATTGCTATTTTTAATTTTTTCATAGCATTTTTTTCTAATTGCCGAACACGCTCTGCAGAGACATTATATAGTGTCGCTAATGTTTGCAAAGTAGATTTTTTATCATTATCTAACCATCGTGCACGAATAATATGTTGACTACGTTTATCTAAAATTTTTAAAGCATAAATAAGTTTATCTGCTGCTTTACTTTCCCAATTATCTTCTTCAATGTTTTCTGCAAAATCGGAACTTTTATCTTGAAGATAAATCACAGGTGCGACTAAAGATCCATCACGCGTTTCGTCATCTGAAACTAGATCAAATGTCATATCTTGTGCTGTCATTCGAAATTCCATCTCTCGCACGTCTTTACTTGTTACACCTAATTCACGAGCTACAAGTTCTATTTCGTTTTGATTAAACCATCCTAATCGTTGTTTTGTTTTACGTAAATTAAAAAATAACTTACGTTGTGCTTTAGTGGTAGCGATTTTTACAATACGCCAATTACGTAATACATATTCATGAATTTCTGCTTTAATCCAATGAACTGCAAAAGATACTAAACGTACACCAATTTCTGGATTAAATCGACGTACTGCTTTCATTAATCCTATGTTACCTTCTTGAATTAAATCCGATTGAGGCAATCCATAACCTGAATAATTTTTGGCAATGTATGTTACAAAACGGAGATGTGACAAAATAAGTCGCTTAGCAGCTTCTAAATCACCTTGATAATAAAGTCGTTCAGCAAGTACTCGTTCTTCTTCAGCTGTAAGCATTGGATGCGAATTAGCTGTTTGAATATAAGGTTTAAAACTACTTTCAGATATTACAGATAAAGTTTGTATTTCTTTTGTCATAAAAAGTTCTCTGATTAGAAATAAATAATGTAGATAAAATATTAAAAATAAGAAGTTTATTGATTGTAAGAAACTATTTTATCTTATGAAATGTAATCATACATTATGCATTAATGTATTGAGTGTATTTTTGACTATAATGCACTAAACAATGTAGTATTTTACATACATTATATCTAAAATATCTAAAATATATAAAATTAAGATCTAAAATTATTAAGATTATGCGTTTAATACTTATTATGTAAATTATTTAATAAACATATGTTTATTAAATAATTTGAATTATAAAATAAATTATATAAAGTATTTTACTATAAAATCATATAAAGTTTTTCACTATAATGTAAGTTTAAGTATAACTAGACAATCATTTAATTATTTTTTAAACGTCTTTGTATAAACAATAAAAAATTATTAAAATAATTACGTTTTATGTTCTTTATAATTTATTTAGACTATAAAATTTATATACTTTTAAATAATTTTATGCTGTTTATTCTAATCATGAGTTTATTTCTGATATTATCTATTTTAGTGTTGAAAAATATTTAAAAAAGTTTAGGAGATTTTATTTTAAAAAATGTAAAATCACATTTATTAAAAATATTAATTAATTTTAAACATGTACTCTATTACAATACACACAAATTTAAATGTATTTTAATTTTAATGATCGAAATATATTAACTATTATTTTTATTATGAATTAATATATTCTGATTAAATGATTAATTTCTAAAGATGTATCGATTATTTGTTAATAATAATTTTTACTTTTATTAATTAA
The DNA here is from genome assembly GCA_020541345.1 of Candidatus Ecksteinia adelgidicola. GTDB lineage: Bacteria > Pseudomonadota > Gammaproteobacteria > Enterobacterales > Enterobacteriaceae > Ecksteinia > Ecksteinia adelgidicola. The sequence goes on from CP045239.1 coordinate 441,391, forward strand.
TTTTATTTAATAATATATAATTAAATATTTTTTTATTTTTATTATTTTATCTTTAAATAAAAATTATTTATTTTAATAGTACATTTTAAAATTTTTATATTTTATTAAAATATTATTTTTTAAAAAATATTTTATTGTTTTTTTATAAAAAATTTTTATATGCATTATAAACTAAAAAATACTTATGTTATAATATTATTTTTATTTTAGTATAGTTAATATTAAATATAATTACAAATATTCTGATATTCTTTAGTTTTTGTTATTTAATTTCATCATATGAAAACATATATTAAAAATTAAATATTAAGTATTAAAAAAATTAATAATATTTTATATTAATTATATTATTTACTAAATAATATCAAACAATTTTTAAAAAGTATTATAACAATAATTTTATAAAAATATGTTATAATTATATATTAATATTATTTTATATTTTAAAAGAATATTATTTGATATTATTTTATTATAGATATAAAAACATAAATATCTTTATTTTGTGTAAAATTTTTAAATAATAAAATTAATCATACTTATTATTTAATTATCAATAAATATCTTAATTAAGATTAACATAAAAAATAAGTAGTGAAAATTTAACATTTTATATATATAAATATTAAATAAAAACATGTTTTTTCAGTGAGTAAATTTTATTAAAATTTAAGAAATAAAGTTTTAAATGTTTATAATAATTATAATATGTAGTGTAATAAAAATATAATTTATATAATGTATTATATAATTAAAAATATTAATAAAAATTTTTTAAAATACTTTTTTATTTAATAATTTATAAAATTTTTTACATTTTAATTATTTTTTATATTGCTAATAGTAAATTATACGTTATTATAATATTATTAAATTATTTTATATAAAAAATAAAATATAATAAGATATTATAATAAATACAATTTAAAACAAATAATTTATTTATTAAAATTAATTTCTTATTAATATTTTATTAAAGAAAAATATTTTATTATTTAAAAACAATAAATATTAAAAAATTCGTTTTAATTACATTATATCAGATTAACATAAGTTGTTTATATTTTATCTATATCTACATTTTAATATATTTTCTATAATAATTTTTTTTACTTTATAAATAATAAAAATATGTCTTTATATAAGTATTAATAATTTATGTCTTTATTTATAAATAATAATATCATAATTTATATTTATATAAAATATTTTATATAATATTTATTAAAAATAATCTTTATTAATATTTACATATCTTTAATGTTACAACATTTATTTAATTTTCTATACAGAAAGATTTGTATTAGTTATTTTTATAAATATATATATAAATAATTTTTTATTTGTTGGACTTGCTTTATTTTCATAATAAAAATATTTATTCAAAATAAACACATATGTTAAACTATGTACTATATATAAAATATTTTTTTGTTATTAGCATAATTAACAACGTTGTATGAAATTAATAAAAATTAATATTGATATGATATTTTTATTAAATTTATTATAAACAGTCACTTTTTTAAAAAAATATAAATAACAAAATTTTATATTTATAAAATAAAAATTAACATTTTGTTTTTAAAAATATATTTATGATTATTTATAATTATTATTATAGTTAGTATTAAAATTTTTTGACAAAAATTATAATGAAAATGTATTTATAAAACTGCATTTTATTATTTTAACCAAACTGTTATTTTTTTTATATTTAAAAATATAAGAAAGGATAGATTATAAATGTTATTAATTAAAATCATAGGTGCATTATATTGAAAAGATGTCTGTTTTTTAAGTTATGCTATTCCTGTATATCTATAATCTTCTTGTATTTAACAACTAAATACAGCGAGTAATAACATCAAGAATTTACAGTGTCATAAAATAAGGAAATAGATATGATAGTAACTTTAACACCTAAAGCCTGTGATTTAGTAATTTTTGGAACTAAAGGTGATTTAGCTCGCCGTAAGTTGTTTCCTTCTTTATATCAATTAGAAAAAGAAGGCTATATTCACGAAAACACACAGATTATTGGTGTTGGTCGCGCTGATTGGAATAAGAAAACTTATATTAAGGTAGTTAAGGAAGCCTTGTTAACTTTTATGAATGAAAGAATAAATGACAAAATTTGGAATGTATTTAGTGCTCGATTAAATTTTTGTAATCTTGATGTAAATGATAGTAAAAATTTTATTACATTAGGTAAAATGTTAGATCAAAAAAAAAGAATTACGATTAATTACTTCGCTATGCCACCACACACTTTCGGAATAATTTGTCAAGGACTAAATCGTGCTAAATTGCATTATAAACCAGCTCGTGTATTAATAGAAAAACCATTAGGAACAGATCTTGTATCTTGTCGTATTATTAATAATCAAGTAGCACAATGCTTTCATGAATCACAAATTTATCGTATTGATCATTATTTAGGAAAAGAAACTATATTAAATTTGTTAGCTTTACGTTTTTCTAATTCATTAATTGCATTTAATTGGGATAATCGTACTATTGATTCTATTCAAATTACTGTAGCTGAAGAAATTGGAATTGAAGGACGTTGGAGCTATTTTGATCAAGTTGGTCAAATGCGAGATATGATTCAAAATCATTTATTGCAAATTTTGACTATAATTGCTATGTCTCCTCCCATGGATTTATCAGCTGACCGTATTCGAGATGAAAAAGTAAAAGTATTACAATCTTTACGTTGCATTGATCATACTAATGTTCATAAAACTACTGTACGCGGTCAATATACTACTGGGTTTATTCAAGGGGAAAAAGTACCGGGATATCTTGAAGAAGAAGGAGCTCATGAAAATAGTCGAACTGAAACTTTTGTTTCAATTCGAGTAAACATTGATAATTGGCAATGGATTGGAGTTCCATTTTATTTGAGAACTGGAAAACGATTACCAACTAAGTGTTCAGAAATTGTGGTTTATTTTAAAAAATTACCAATTAATTTATTTAGCAATTCTTCTAAAAAACTACCACATAATAAACTCATAATTCGTCTTCAACCAAATGAAGGTATTGAAATTCAAATTTTAAATAAAATACCAGGATTAGATTATAATCATCAATTACAAGTTATTAATTTAGATGTTAGTTTTTCAAAAATCTTTCATCAAACACACATAGTAGATGCTTATGAACGTCTATTATTAGAAAGTATGAGAAGTGTTCAATCATTGTTTGTACGTCGTGATGAAATAGAAGAATCATGGAAATGGGTAGATTCTATTATTGATGCATGGAAATCAAGTAATATATTGCCTGAACAATATGAAGCTGGAACTTGGGGACCATTAGCTTCAGTAGCAATGATGACTCGTGATGGTCGTTCTTGGAATAAATATAAATGATATTAATTTTAATTGTGTATTTATATTTTAAAAAATAAGAGCATAAAATCTTAAAATTTTAATGTAAAATATAATAAATTTTTATATATTTATATTTTTTGTTATGAATATTTAATATTAAATCATAATATTTATTTTAGTAATTTAAAATAATTTATTAGTAAATAATTAATAAATATTACTATTAAATTTATTAAGAGATAATACTTGAAATATTAAAATTAGCAATATTTTTTAGCGTTAACAGATGACGTTTTATTTTAAACTTCATATTTACTAAGAGATTAGTGTTAAAATTTCATATTAAAAAGTCAGTATAATAAAGTGATAAGTATGATACTTAGAATTTTAACATTTAATAAAAATTATATAAAAAGATAATTCTTATTATAGTAAACAAATAATAATATAAGAAAAATATAATTTTAATTTTTTTGTAAATTTAAATATTTTTTCATGATTAAAAATTTAATTAAAAGAATAAATATATAACATATAACGTAAAAAATTACATATTATATAAAAACATTATTTTAAGTTATATTTTCTTATATGCTAAAATAATAATAAAAAATTGTTAACTGAAAATACTTTAAACATGATATGAATTAATAATTTTTATATCAAATGTACAAAATAAATATTCAATTATTATAATAATTTACTTAATAAAAATCGATTTTATCAACTAATATTAATAAAAAAATTAAAGATAACTTAATTAAACATTTTATTTTTAATAACATTTATTTTTCATTTAGTTATAATTAATTATTAAAATATTAATATATAACATTATTTTATCAATTATAAAACACAGAACATAATTTAAATGGTTATAAATTTTTTATTGAATAAAAATTATAAAAATAAATTAATAATGATTTTAATGATTAAACTTTTTATTAATTTTATATTTGATTAAAAAATTTTTTGATTAAAATAAAAATAAAAAAATATTCTTTATATACCTCATATAAATAAAACGCTAATATAAATAACTGTAAAATAATTTTTTAGGTTTATATTTTGATTATCAGTCTAATTATTGTAAACTTAAATAAGTTGTTATTAACAACTATTATATTTTAATAAAATATTCAGTCAATATAATAAAAGTAAAATATTATTACCTTAAATAATTTAGCTTATCAAGTAATACATGAAATGAAAAAATTTTAATTTATAGAATACTGTTAGTATGTATATAATAGTACCATTATTAGTTTAATTATTAACTATGTAGTAAAATTTATTTAAAAATAAAAATATAATATTTTCAATTAGTTTATCAATAAAATTTTTATTAATCATCTTTATATATAAAGATAGAAATTTATATATTAAAATCATAAAATGTTTAAAAAATACAGACACAGAGTTTATTGAAAATATTTTTTATTGATTTTTTAACAATTATTAAAAGAACTATTTCATTATAACTATATTTAATAAATAATTAACACATGTAAATAAAAATATTATATATTTAAGTATTTTTACAACATACTTAATAACAACGTAATGTTGTATTTAAAGTTATTTAATTTATTTTTTTGTATTTCAAAATAAATCGATAAAATTTTTTAATTAGTAGTACATATTGAAATTTCAAAAGAAATACAAAAGATTAACAGTTTTTTAATATTTTCTTTAATAAAAAAATTTTGTAAAAATTTGTTACATTAATATATTATATATTTAATAATTAATATTTAAAAAATAAAAATATGTTTATTTTTTATTTTATAATAATATTTTTTATAACATTAATATACCTTTATTATAATAAAGTTGACGTTACTTGAAATATTAATTATTATATCACGTTATATTTATAATATTACTATTAATAATTCATTATATATTCTTTTAGTAAAAACTTTATTAGTAAGAACTTTATAAAATTTTTTTTATGTAAACAATGATAAATATATTTTATAATAAAAATTAACATGAATATTGATGATAATATAACTTTATCATTTATTTCTTTAAATAAAACATTTGAAATACTATAAAAACATAAAATTACTCAAATATTATCAAAATTTTATATTAGTTTATTTAAGACATAAAAATTAATTAATATTAATCATATATAAAATTTATAATTATATAATTAGTATTATTAAATACATAAATTTAATTTTTTTAAATGAAGTATTATTTATAAACAATTATTAATATACAAATATTAAAAATATTAATATTAAGTGTTTAGTTTATACACTTTAAATAAAAAATTTTTATTTTATTAAAGTGAATTATATTATAATACTTTTTATATGATAGTTAATAATTAATATGAATAATTTTTCTTCTAAGTTAACTTTGTATAATATTTTTAAATTTTATTATTTTAATAATTTCATAAATAAAGATAATATTTTTTTATATTTTATATTTTAATGGCAATAATATATTAATTTTTAATAAAAGATATATTTTTTATATATTAATATTTTTTATAAAATGATAACTTTTATAAATATATGTTATTATTTATTAATAATAAAATAACAATTTTTATAAAAGAATCATAGTAATAAAAACATGTTAATATTATTAATATAATATTATATAAATAAGTGTAATTTATTATATTAAATAATATAAATATTTTTTACTTATATAAAATAATTAATATTTAGATTAATTTATAAAATTTAATAATATTTAAAAAAAATAATTATGAAATATAATATTAAATTAATTTAAAAAAATATTTAAACTATATAATTTTATATAATTTTTATAAAATATTATTAAATTTTATTAAAAAATAATATTTAATGCATAAAAACTAGCTATTATTTTTATTAAAAATTTTTTATTTAAAAATACATATAATTTTATTGATAAACTCTTATTCATAAACTGTTTTAAAACTAAAATAACAAAAATGAAATATGAATGATCAATATTATTAATCAAATCATAAAACATAAGATAGATTATACTAATAAAATTATTTTTTTTAAATCATTTTAAAAATTGTATGTATGTTAAAAAACTCATAAAAAAACAATTAATAATAAAAACAAAATTATTGGTGATTAAAATACATGTGACTGATTAGTAATTTAAATCAATATATAAAAATAGTATAAACATCCATGTTAATGACATTTATATTATGACAAAAAACATGCATAATCATTTCCAAAATAGATAGTAATAATTATATAATAAAAAAAATATTATTCTTTCTAAAATTGTCGTAAGTTATTTAACAATTAAATATTATAGGTAAAACAAAACAATAAAATCACACTATATATTAAATATTATTCATCTTTTTAAACACTTAAATGATCTTATTTCATAACCTTATTAAGATAAAAAATTTTTAGAAATGTAATAAACAAGTTATAATAAACTATATTTTTTTAATATAACAATCATTTTAAGTTTTTTATTATAACTATTATAATAGTTATAATTAACCAATTAAAAATTTCTCTTTATTATATAATAAAAATGTTATTCTATGATTAATTTATATTAGTTTTACTGTTTTTAATTTAAATAAAATATTATAATTTACTATTTTTATGGTAATGATTGTAAAAAAATAATAATCAATTACACTTTGAAAATAATTATAATACAATTAATATTTTTAGAGATATGTTTAATACATGATAAATTTCATATATATTATGTGTTAATATCAATAATACACACTTAAAAAATAAAATATTAACAATATTAAATATTCATTTTTTTATGAAACAATTATTATTTAAATAACTTAATAATTAACATAAATTATGTCGCTCTTATATTTGTTTTTTTAAATTAGATGATAAAATAATGATAATACCTCCTAAAGCTAAAAAAAAGCCTTATTCTATTACAATGCATGGTCATACTCGCATAGATAATTATTATTGGTTACGTAATGATTTACATATAAATGAAGAAATTATTAATTATTTACAAGAAGAAAACTTTTATACTGAAATGGTATTAAAATCGAAAAATAAAATACGTAAAACATTATATGAAGAAATGATTTCTCGTATTCCTTTAAAAGATTATTCAGTTCCTTACATTAAAAATAATTATCGTTATCAAACTCGTTATGAAGAAAATAATGAATATCCTATTTACATGAGGCAATCAGTAAAAGAAAATAGTAATTGGAATGTATTACTAGATGGTAATCAACGCGCTAAGAATAATAAGTTTTATTCCTTAGAAAGCCTCAAAGTTAGTCCTGATAATTTAACACTTGGAGTAGCAGAAGATTTTTTATCACGTCGAAAATGTGAAATTCGTTTTAAAAATTTAACTAGTAATAATTGGAATAATCAAGAAATATTAAAAAATACATCTGATAGTTTTGAATGGAATAATAATTCTTCGAGTATATATTATATAAAAAAACATGATAAAACATTGTTACCTTATCAGGTATATCGACATCAAATAGGAACGAATTCAATTCAAGATCAATTGATTTATGAAGAAATAGACAATACTTTTTATATAAATTTATTAAAAACAACTTCAAAACAATTTATCTTAATTTACATTAGTAGTAGTACTTCTTCTGAAGTATTATTATTAAATGCAGATGATAAAAATAATAAAATAACAGTATTTTTAAAACGTCGAAAAAATCATAAATATATTGTTGATCACTATCAAGGATTTTTTTATATTCTTTCTAATAAAAAAGGAAAAAATTTTGGTTTATATCAAAGTTTAGAATCTAATAAAACTCAATGGCATACTATCATTTCTCCACATTCTACAACAATTTTAGAAAATTTTATTTTATTAAAAAATTGGATTATAGTGTCAGAACGTACTAAAGGTCTCGTTTTGTTTCGTCAAATTGATTGGAAAACTAAAAAAGAAAAATACATCATCTTTAATGATACTGTTTATACAGCATGGTTGGCATATAATCCAGATTCAGAAACTGTATTATTACGTTATGGTTATTCATCAATGATTACTCCACATACTATATATGAGTTAAATCTAAATAATAATAAACAAGTTATCTTAAAGCAACAAAAAGTGAAAAATTTTATTTCAAAAAATTATAACAGTAAACGATTATGGATTACAGTACGAGATGGAGTTCAAGTACCTGTTTCATTAGTTTATCGTCGGGATTCTTTTAACTATGGTAAAAATCCATTAATACTCTATGGATATGGATCATATGGTCACAGCGTAGATATAAGTTTTAATGCTAATCTATTATGTTTATTAGATCGTGGTTTTGTCTTTGCAATTCCACATGTTCGAGGTGGAGGAGAACTAGGTGAAGATTGGCACGAAAATGGTAAACTACTAAATAAGAAAAATACTTTTAACGATTTTATTGATGTAACAAAATCATTAATTATAAAAGGTTATGGACATACTAAAAAAATTTTTGCCATAGGTGCTAGCGCAGGAGGTTTACTAATAGGAGCTATCATTAATCAAGATCCAAAATTATTTCATGGAGTAATAGCAAAAGTTCCGTTTGTTGATGTATTAACAACTATGTTAGATGCATCTATTCCTTTAACTACTGGAGAATATCATGAATGGGGAAATCCAAATCAGTTAATTTATTATAATTATATTTTTGATTATAGTCCTTATGATCAAGTAAAAGCGAAGGATTATCCAAATATGTTAGTTATAACTGGATTATATGATTCTCAAGTGCAATACTGGGAACCAGTAAAATGGGTTGCAAAACTTCGTGATATGAAAACAGATAATAACCAATTATTATTATATACTCATATGAATTCTGGTCATAGTGGAAATTCTGGACGTTTTAAAAGTTATCAAGATGTTGCATTAGAATATTCTTTTATTTTAACTTTGATATGATTTATTTCGTTAATTTATTTTAATAATATATAATATAATTTTAAGTAACACTTTCATGTAAACATATTGTTTTTTTAATTTATATTGTAGTTTATTACTTAAAATTTACTAAATAAATTAGTAAAATTAATTATGTTATTTATAAGAGATCATAAAAAAAACAGAAAGTAAATTTAATAAAAATATTTTGATAAATATCATGAATATAAAAGATAAGTCAAATTATTTTAATATTCATTTTTTTTAATAATATATATCATAATATACCGAATTATATGTTAGTATTTTCAAAAAATGTATTAAAATAAATAAAAAAAGATTGATTTAATATAAATAAAACTAAATGAATTTTATGTTAAAGAAATATAAAAATAAAAATTATTTAAATATAATGTAATAATAAATTTTATCATAAAATATTAATTAATTTTAAAAACAAAATTAACTTATCAAACTTTTAATTAATTAAATCTTAGAAACAAATTTTTAAAGAAAATTAGTTAATCATGCTATTTTTATGATTTTTATATTCAGAAAAAATTAAGTAAAAGATATACTAATTCATAATATTTTTTTATTTTCATTAATTATTTTAAATTTTACAAATTATATTTTATACCTTTGAATCTATTTTTATGAAATAAATATATTGAATATGCTATTTTTAAATTATTGTATTTTGTTATAGTATAAAATTTTTTAATATTTTAACAATATACACATATAATCATAACATCTTATATTAATATATTTTTTTAAATAAAATGCATTATTTTAATAATATTATCATACAGTCTAAAAAAAGAATTTAGTGCTATATTTAAACAATTGTTTATTTATAAAAAAAATAAAAATTATATAAATGTAATTATATGTATAGCATAAATTATTAATCTAATTTAATATAAAATAAAAAATATTGTTTTAAAAATAATAAAAAATAAAAAATGTACAATAAAATATTTTTTAACGTTTATAAATGATTAATATAGTATAACAATTTTATATAGTTGGAATCAGACGTTATAATAAATATCTTATAATTATATTGATACATTTGTTTTTTGTTATTTTGAAATATCGTTCAATCATTATATTAATTTTAATAAAATACAATTGATAATTATAAAAAAATTAATTGCTAGTATTAATTTTAGAAAAACTTTTTACTAGAGTATCAATACTTTTCATTTGAATTAAAAATTCTTCTAGTTTTTCTAATGGTAATGCAGATGGACCATCGCATTTAGCGATATTAGGTTGTGGATGTGCTTCAATAAAGAGACCAGCAAGACCAACTGCCATGCCAGCACGTGCTAATGCAGTTATTTCTTCGCGACGACCACCAGAAGTTGCATCTAATGAATTTCGAGTTTGAAGTGAATGAGTTACATCAAAAATTACTGGGTGTCCTCCAGTAACATTTTTCATAACTTGAATGCCTAACATATCAACTATTAAGTTATCATAACCAAAATTACTGCCTCGATCACACAAAATAACTTTATCATTACCACTTTTTTTAAATTTGTCAACAACATTACTCATTTGACTAGGACTGAGAAATTGCGGTTTTTTTACATTAATAACTGCACCAGTTTTAGATAAAGCATTTATTAAATCTGTTTGCCGTGCTAAAAAAGCAGGTAATTGAATTACATCTGCTACTTCATAAACTGGTTTAATATGCGAGATTTCATGTACGTCAGTAATAATTTTTACGAAAAATGTCTTTTTTATTTCTTTAAGAATTTTAATTCCTTCTTTTAATCCAGGCCCTCGATATGAATTGATAGAAGAACGATTAGCTTTATCAAAAGAAGCTTTAAAAATATAAGGAATACCTAATTTTTTAGTTATCTTAACATAATGTGAACAAACAACCTTTGCTAAATCACAAGATTCTAAAACATTCATACCACCAAATAAAACAAATGGAAGATGATTTGCTATTTTAATTTTACCAACATTAATTATTTTTTGTTTCATATGATGTTTTTTAAATAAATTAAATACAATTGAGTATAACATTTTATAAATGAAATAACAAATTATAAAAAACACATAGTGTATTGTATACTAAAAGAGTTTGTAAGAAATTTAATAGAATAAAAGTATTATATTTTAATAGTTATTTTTAATGTTAAGATCATATACTACATGTTATAATTTTTTTTATTTTTTTTTAATTATTATGATAAATTTTATCTATCATAAAATTTATAATTTTCGTTATCGTAATTATTTTAAAGTCATTTTAAATTTAATCAATAAACTTATATAATAAACACTATAATGCGCAAAGTATATAATTTTTTTATAAAGCATTCTTCTTTATTTTAAATACTTATTAAAATGATTACAATATGTTATAGTTTTATGAATTAATGCTTATATATTATAACAATATATTACATTTTATCTTTATATACTTTCATATGTTTTATAATTAGTATTATCTGTAATAATATTAAAGATTTTAATATAAAAATTATATAGATTTTATATATATTTCATGTAATAACATAACATTAATTTTATACATACCTATTTTATTTTGAAAATATAGATGATTTTATGGATTGTAATTATAATTAAAATAACTGTTATTTACCTAATGAAAAAATCATAATTTGAATTATTAGATAAGATAAAAATATTTTTACAAATAGCTTGTTATATAAAAGTATTAATATTTTTATATTGTAATTTTTGTTATTATTAATAATTTACTAATTTTTTATTCAATTTTTAGTTTTTTTAAAGTATGTTCTGCTGCTGCCTGTTCAGCTTTTCGGCGACTTGAACCAGTACCCATAATCGGTTCTTTTAATGCACTAATGTAACAATGTATAGTAAATTCTTGATCATGCGCTTCTCCTCGAATTTCGACAACTAAATAAGAAGGTAATGGAAGATGATTTCCTTGAGAAAATTCTTGCAATCGAGTTTTTGGATCTTTTTGAACATCACCAGGACTAATTTTTTCTAATCGAGTATGATACCAATTTAAAATAAGGTATTCAATACATTGCATATTACTATCGAGAAATACACTACCAATTAATGCTTCCATTGTATCTGCTAAAATTGATTCTCGTCGAAATCCACCACTTTTTAATTCACCTGGTCCAAGACGTAAATAATTTCCTAAAGAAAATTCACGTGCTATAGTTGCCAATGTATAACCACAAACTAATGTAGAACGCATACGACTCATATCTCCTTCATTTATAGAAGGAAAGCGATGATAAAGAGCATTAGCTATAGCAGCACTAAGAATAGAATCACCTAAAAACTCAAGGCGTTCATTATGTTTACTGCTAGCACTTCGATGAGTTAAAGCAAGAAATAGTAATTCTTGCTGTTGAAAATAATAACCTAATTTTTTTTGTAGTACTTTTATTGATGTAAGATTCATGCTTTACCAGTTAATATCAAGAATGCATTAAAATTTATGGAATAGGAAAATATACCTGATTTAAAGAAATCTAATCCAAAATATTTTATTTATAATTCTTTCAATAATAAATTTATTTTTAGTTTTTAAAAATACACATTTGAAGCATATATAAAATAATACTATGTGAGTATTATTTCTGTTAATCAAAGAACATATAAATTAGAAATTAATGAATAATACCAATATGATGGAATCTAATACCAATAGGCCATTCTCCTTCTTGTTTTTCAAAACTCATCCAAACAATAGTAGCTTTACCTATTATGTTTTTTTCTGAAACAAAACCCCAATAACGACTATCAGCACTGTTATCTCGATTATCTCCCATGACAAAATAATTTCCTTTCGGAACTACCCATGTGCCTAATGGTTGATCAAATTCTTGATAATAATCAAGGATGGTATCTTGTTTTCCTGGTATGATTAAAATATCATGAGATAGATTATTGAGTGTTTCTTTATTTTTATATAAGCGAATTCCGTGTTTTGGTATATTGTTTTTTAATGGAATGTGATAAAAATAATTATGAACTTTATTAAAACGATCATAATTAAATAATTGTACAATATCATTTGATTGTATATTATTATAAGTAATATTGATTTTTTTATTAAAATGTTGATAATCTTTAGAAGAATATTCTATAGTAATGTGTTTATTAATTAAATCATAAGTAACACGATCACCTGGTAAACCAATGATTCGTTTTATATAATTAATTTTTGGTATTATTGGATATTTAAATACTATAATATCACCTCGTTTTGGATTTGAAATATTAAATAATGTCTTTTTAGTTATAGGATTTTTAATACTATAAGCATATTTCTTGACTAAAATAAAATCGCCAACAAGCAATGTTGGCATCATTGAACTAGATGGAATTTGAAATGGTTCATAAATAAATGATCGGATGAAAAAAACTAATAGTAATGTTGGAAAAATCGAAGAACCAACTTCTATCCAGTTTGTTAGTTTTTTCATAATTTTTGTTTGATCATGATTATTTAAATCATTTATAGTCTGTGCTAGTAATGTTGTATTTTTTATTCGGCGATTTTTCTCTAATTTAAAATGTTTAATCAACCAGATTATTCCTGTAATTAATGTTATTCCTGCTAAAATTAGAGTAAATACGTTCTCCATTAAAATTGCCTCATTATTTTTATATATCACTCTTATCTGCTATTTTTACCAACGTGTAAAATAGATAAAAATATTTCTTTAGGTACTTGAATATTTCCTATTTGTTTCATGCGCTTTTTGCCATCTTTTTGTTTTTGTAATAATTTTTTTTTACGAGTCACATCACCACCATAGCATTTTGCTAAGACATTTTTACGTAATTGTTTTATAGTAGAACGTGCGATAATATGATTTCCGATTACTGCTTGAACAATAATATTAAATTGTTGACGTGGAATGAGATTTTTTATCTTATCTATTAATGCTCTACCTCGGTATTGTGCATTATTTCGATGCGTTATTATTGTTAATGCGTCAATACGTTCATGATTAATTAATATATCAACACGAAGCATATCAGACACTCGAAAACATTTAAAATTATAATTTAACGATGCATAGCCGTGTGTAATCGATTGCAAACAATCAAAAAAATTTAGTACAACTTCTGACATAGGAATTTCACATATTAATGTCACTTGATTGTCATAATATATTATATCAATTTGAACTCCACGTTTTTCGATACATAGAGTCATTACATTACCTAAAAATTTTTTAGGCATTAATATATGACATTCAGCTATTGGTTCACGTACTTTATGAATATTATATGTTGATAATAATTTTGAAGGATTATCAATATAAAAAACTTCTTTTTTAATAGTTTCTATTTGGTATACAACTGTTGGTGCGGTAATAATCAGCTCTAAAAAATATTCGCGTTCTAATCGTGCTGTAATAATTTCCATATGTAATAAACCAAGAAAACCGCATCGAAAACCAAATCCTAGTGCAATTGAATTGTCTGGTTCATAAAATAATGATGCATCATTTAAACTTAATTTTCCTAGCGCAATTCGAAAAGCTTCGTAGTCGTTTGATACAATAGGAAATAAACCTGCATAAACTTTTGGTTGTACTTTTAAAAAACCAGGTAATATATCTTTTGCAGGATTAGACGCTAAGGTTAAAGTATCTCCTACTGGAGCACCAAAAATGTCTTTAATTGTGCAAATTAACCAACCGACTTCTCCGCAATTTAAAACATTACGATTAAGCCGTTTTGGCGTAAATATTCCTAGACGATCAACAGTATAAATTTTATTAGTACTCATTATTTTAATTTTGTCATTTTTTCGTATAGTTCCATTTTTAATACGTACTAAAGACACTACACCTAAATAAGTATCAAACCAGGAATCAATAATTAATGCTTGTAAAGGTGCTTTTGAATCTCCTTTTGGTGGTGGAATATTATGTATTAATCGTTCTAGCACTGAAATTACACCTATGCCTGTTTTTGACGAGCAATGCACTATATCTCTGGTATTAAGACCGATGATATTTTTAATTTCTTTCGAAACACGATCAGGATTAGCAATTTTTAGATCAATCTTGTTTAATATTGGTACTACTTCAAGAGACATATTTAATGCTGTATGACAATTTGCTAATGTTTGCGCTTCTACACCTTGGCTTGCATCTACTAGCAGTAATGCGCCTTCACAAGCTGCAAGTGAGCGTGAAACTTCATATGAAAAATCAACGTGTCCAGGAGTATCAATAAAATTGAGTTGATAAATTTTTCCATGTGATGACTTATAATTTAAAGTCACACTTCGTGCTTTAATAGTAATACCTCGTTCACGCTCTAGATCCATTGAATCTAATATTTGATTACCGATTTGCTGTTCAGTTAGACCGTTACAAATTTGAATAATACGATCAGATAATGTTGATTTTCCATGATCAACGTGAGCAATGATAGAAAAGTTTCTTATATGTTTCATTTGATAGAATATTTCTTATTTTATACTCATAAAGTATCTATTTTTAAAATTTAATATTTACATAAACTAAATAAAACTATTTTATATGAAATACTAAATGTTATATTTTAACATATTAAAAAACTATTAATTTATCTCGTAAATTTTTTTATACAAAACATTTTTAAAAAAAAATTAAAAAGTATTTTAAGTAAATTAAATTTTATTTAAAATTTTATTATATACTAATTACTATTTATTAAATAAAACATATATTAATATTTTTAAAAAAATAATTTTATCATACTATTATTTATGTATTAAGTTAGATATAATGTATGAAAATTCAATTATTAACTCTTTAGTATAATTATTTAAATGATAACTATACAATATTATTAATATTATTTTAAATATAATAAAAATTTATTTAAAATAATCAATTAAATAATTATCTTTTTTTATTTAAAAGATAATGTTACGAATTTTTTTAAAAATAGAAAAATATAATATAAAAAATATATTTAGATTTTTATTTTAAATAAGATTTTTCATATTAATAAAATTTTTCATGATAATCTGATAATAAATTCTTAAAAAATTTTTTAATTATAATATACAATTGTATAATTTAATCTAAATTAATATGAATTAATTCTAATATATACTAATTAGTTTTTAAAATATAATTAAATTTTTGGTAATTGATTTATTACGATAACATGATAAATTAAAGATTGTAACAAAAAATTATTTTTTTAGTTATATGTTAATGTAAAGATAATTATAATGAAATATTAATGTTGTTTTCAAAATTTTTTAAAATATTTTTATATATAAAAATAAATAAAAATTTATTAATATTATTTTAAAATGTTTTAATATATTATATTTGTTTTTTAAATGTTTTAAAGATATTAAAATTTTAAATTTTATTCATTAAAAATAACTTTCAATATATTTTATTTTAAAATAAAAAATTAAAATTATTATTAACATACAATAAAATTTTAAATAATGTTTTAAAAAAGTTATACTAAAATTAATTCATGTTATATTATTATATTTTTAAAATTTTTTAATATAAAATATTTTACAAAAAAATTTTTCGTAAAATATAGTTTTATTTAATAAAATATTAATTCATATATTCAATTATAGTTATTTAATATAATGATTAAAATTTTTTTATCATTTTTTTATAAAAATAATTTTTTTTAAAATAAAAGATAATACAACACAAAAATTTTAAAAAACAATAAATTTTTATTTTAAAATTAAGATTATTTGTAAGAATAAGATATATATACAAAAACATATTGTAATTTTTATAAAAAATATATTAAGCAATAAAATAATATTTGTTTAACATTGAAATCATTCATTAAATTTTTATATAGATATATAAAATGTTTTATTGATTTTTTTTTTAAAAAATATGATTAAATGCAATGATAATAATAAAATAAGCATTTATTTTATAATTAAATGTTTTTAATGAAATTAAATAATAAAATAAAGCAATAATTTTTTATATTCAAGTTATTATAAATTTTATACTTTATAAAAATTTGTTTTGTTTATGTAAAATAAAAAAATTGAAATATTTTTAATTTTTTTCTTAATAATATTAGAAAGATATCTTTAAAAATTTAATTATAAGTATTTTCATTTTAATAAATAAAAAATTTATAATATTTTTTAATAAAAAATAATTATTATTAAATTAAAAAATCATACATTAAAAATTTATAATTAAAAATTAAAATTTTTATTTAAAATTAATATACAATATATTTTTATATTATAAAATATATTTTTTAATATATAATAAAAAAATAGTCTGATTAAATAAAAGTTTTTGTAATTTATTAGTAATTAGAATGTATAAGTAATTAAGGCATGATATTATCATATTGTTTTTATAACATAAATAAAATATTATTAAAATAATATTATTTATAATGTAGTTTTTATTAAAATCTCATTATAATTTACTGTATACTATGCTATTTTAAATAAATTTTAACCTTATTTTACAATAAAAATTGTTATTATTAATTCTTTATTTTAATTTTAATTATATATATTATTTTTTATTTTTTATTTTATAAAAATAGTTTTATTTTTTGTTCTTTAATACAAATTGTATTTTATTAGTTCTATTTTATTAATTTTATTATAATAAGAATACACTAAAATAAAGATAAATAAAATTGATAATTTAAACATTAATTATACTTATTTGTATAAGTATAATTTCTATGAAAAATTAATAATTTTTTATTTAATAAAACATTAATTTTTCTATATTTGTTCTGTTATTAATATTTATTTTAACATTTAATGATTATCATCAAGTATAATATTTTATATTTTTTTAATTATATCGAATGGATATAAGATTAAAAGTATTTTAGTTTAAATAATATTGATTTCATATTATATTCTTTAAATAAGCATTAAAATTTATATTACTAATTTTTACAAAGAATAAAAATCTGTTATTAATATTTATTTTACAAAATTAAAATATTTCATTTCATTATAATTATCTTTAAATATTAACATAATGTTTTAATATTTTAATAAGTTGATTATTTTATTAATATAAATATAATTATTTTTTTTTTTGAATAATACCATTAACTTGATTTAATAATAGATTTAATCATATTTTATTACGTAATATTATTAAATCATTTTACTATAATAAAAATAACTATTAATTTAAAAATATATTAAACGTTTTATACTAAAAAATAAATTTTTAAATGTTTATTTTCTTTATAATAATTATTTCTTATAAAGAAATAATTAATTTATTTTTTTTAAAATAATAAACTTATTAAAGATATGTAATATATTTTATTAAACATCATATAAAATCTATAAAAATAAAAAATATTTTATTAATTATATTTTATTTCTTAAAAAACGTAATTCTAATGTTTTAAAAAAAATAAATATTTATTTGTTATTCTTTAACACGATATTGTATTTTTTAAAAATTTAAAATATATATTCTTATAATAATATAATATTATTTTTAATCTAGATACATAAAAATTTTTTATTTAAAGATAATTATATATATTAAATTTTACAAAAAAAAAATAAAAAAATAAATTTTTATATGTTATATACATTTATATTTTTAACATTTTAATAAATGTTTTAACATTTATTAAAAAACTATTTAAAAGTATTTTAATTTAACATTTTACCATGAAAAAAACAATTACTATTTTTATACAATATATATATTAATTAAATTAATTAAGTATATTTTTTGATAAAATAAAAGTAATAAAAGATACAATATGTTTATATTTTGTTTATTTATAATAATAAAATATCATATTTCATAAATATAAAATAATTATTTTAATCTATTTCATACATGTAATAAACTAAATTTTGTTAACATTTAATATTTTAGTTTTATATGTTTATTAGATCTTATTTATCAATATAAAAATAATATATATATTTAATTTATATTTAAGTATAAATATTGTTTTTAAAATTTAACTTTTTTTAATAAAAATATTTTTGTTTATTTTTTATATTATTTTATTAAATATGTAATGTAAATATAAAATAAATGTATTGTTATTTTATTTATATATTTTAACTAGCACAATAATTAATAAAACGTTTTATAAAACTATCATTTTATCCTAAACATTAATAATTTTTATAAATTAACATGCATAGTAGAAAATTTTAATGTCATTTCCAATACTGAGTTTTTTAATAATAATATTTAAAGAAATAATAATTTTTTAAATTAAAAATATAATAAATAAAAATACTAATTACAAAATTCAGATTGATAACTCATCATTAAAAAATTTAACTATATTGTAGATGTATTGTTATCTTAAAATATTCACTTTATGCTGTATATTAAATTTTATTATAATCATAATTTATTAGTAATTATTTAATTATGATCGTTTCATCATATCAAAAAATTCATCATTAGTTTTTGTCATTGCTAATTTATTAATTAAAAATTCCATTGCATTAATTTCACTCATTGGATGAATAATTTTTCGTAATATCCACATTTTTTGTAATTCATCAGAAAATGTCAACAATTCTTCTTTACGTGTACCAGATCGATTATAATCTATTGCTGGAAATACACGTTTTTCAGCAATTTTACGTGCTAAATGTAATTCCATGTTACCAGTACCTTTAAACTCTTCATAAATAACTTCATCCATTTTTGATCCAGTATCAATAAGCGCAGTAGCAATAATAGTTAAACTTCCACCTTCTTCAACGTTTCGTGCTGCACCAAAAAATCGCTTTGGTCGATGAAGAGCATTAGCATCTACTCCACCAGTTAAAATTTTTCCTGACGCTGGTACTACTGTATTATAAGCGCGAGCTAAACG
Organism: Candidatus Ecksteinia adelgidicola; assembly: GCA_020541345.1. Taxonomy (GTDB): domain Bacteria; phylum Pseudomonadota; class Gammaproteobacteria; order Enterobacterales; family Enterobacteriaceae; genus Ecksteinia; species Ecksteinia adelgidicola. The sequence continues at coordinate 461,454 of CP045239.1, forward strand.
AGTGATAGAATCAAGTAAGATAATAACATCTTTTTTATGTTCTACTAAACGCTTAGCTTTTTCAATAACCATTTCTGCCACTTGCACATGTCTAGATGCAGGTTCGTCAAAAGTAGAGGCAATTACTTCTCCTTTTACAAGTCGTTGCATTTCAGTAACTTCTTCGGGACGCTCATCAATTAATAACACCATAAGAACGCAATCTGAATGATTATAAGCAATACTTTGTGCAATATTCTGCAATAGCATAGTTTTACCAGCTTTTGGTGGTGCAACAATTAAACCACGTTGTCCCCGTCCAATAGGTGAAGCCAAATCTAAAACGCGTGCTGTTAAATCTTCAGTGGATCCATTACCTCGTTCCATACGAAGTCGAGAGTTAGCATGAAGTGGAGTTAAATTCTCAAAAAGTATTTTATTTCGTGCGTTTTCTGGTCTATCATAATTAACTTTGTTAACTTTTAATAAAGCAAAATAACGTTCTCCTTCTTTTGGTGGTCTAATTTTACCAGAAATAGTATCGCCGGTACGTAAATTAAAACGACGAATTTGACTAGGAGATACATAAATATCATCAGGTCCAGCAAGGTAAGAGCTATCACTAGAACGAAGAAAACCAAATCCATCTTGTAAGATTTCTAATACACCATCGCCGAAGATGTCTTCTCCACTTTTTGCATGTTGTTTTAAGATAGAGAAAATAATATCTTGTTTTCGAACACGTGCAAGATTTTCTAATCCTATATTTTCTCCAAGAGTAATTAAATCAGAAACTGGTGTATTTTTTAATGTGGTAAGATTCATAATGGTGGATTCTTAGACTTAAGGTATGTCACGAAATTATATCGTGAATAATATGGAAACATCATAGGTATCTATTTACTGTATTTTAACATATAAACTGATATTATTATGACAAGAAATAATTTTATATTTTTTATATATATTATATTAATTTTGTAAAACAAGAATAATTGAAAGTTAATTTCAAAATAGTTTTTACTAAAAATTTATATAAATATATTATTCTCTGATATTAGATAATATTGCATAAAAACAAATTTATGTTTTATATTTTTAGATATAAAATGTTTTATAAATCATTATATGTAATTTAATTTTACATACTTATTTTATATACTTATAGTATGTATCTTTTGATAAAAGAACATTATACTAAGGAATTGTTTTAAAAAGAACAAATTTTATTAATATTTTTATTTTTTTAGTTTCTTAATTGCACTTCTCTATATTAAAAAATATTTAAAGTTTTATAATTTTTTATAAAATGTTATTTAGATAACAATAACTTTTATTAACAAGTACGTTTTTATATCTTATTATTATCTATTATATTTTTGTTATAACCGATTATATGTTATACTAACACACTAATATGTATGAATAAAAATAATTTTATGACATTTAATATATCGTTTGTTCTAACGTTAATTGATAAAAAATTTAATGTACTTTTAGAATGATAAAGAATTTAAGTTTTTTTTAATTATTAAAGAAGTTATTAAGTTATTTTAATAAATTTTAAAAGTATAGTAAATTTTAAAAAAAAATAATATTGAAAGATATTTTTTTATTTATTTTATAAAATAAATATCTTATTTATAATCTAATACGTATAAAGAAAAAATTTTTATTTTATGATGAAATATTTTCATTTATAAAATTTTGTAATTGTTTTTTAGAAAATGTACCAATTTGACTTGCTTTAACTTTTCCATTATCAAATAACAATATTGTAGGAATACTGCGAATTCCATATTTAAGAGGTGTTTTTGGATTGTATTCAATGTTTAATTTAGTAATAGTTATTTTCTCAAAAAATTTTTTCGCAATATCATCTATAATTGGTGCAATAATTTTACATGGTCTACACCATTCTGCCCAAAAATCTACAAGAATTAATCCTTTAGCATTTATGACATTAACATCAAAGTTGTCATCAGTTAAGCAAATAATTTTATTACTCATTTTATTTTCCTAAAATGTAATATTTTTATAGAATTGTCAATATTTTTTTAAATCAATATTATATTATTATTTTTATTTTAGTAAATTTTTGTATAATATTATGAATGTTTTTATAAAATTTTAATAGTATAAAATTTAACTTTTTTTTGTTACTACAAATTAGTATCTTTATTATATACAATGTTTTTTATGGTTATATTATCATATAATATAACTTAAAAATATTTGTTTTCATATCAAAAAATAAAATGCTATAGAAAACATTTTTATACATTAAAAATTAATAAAAACATTAAAAATTATTTTAATAGCATCAGTATTATAAAAAAATATAATAGTAACCATCTTATAAAAAATACATGAAAATTTTTTTATAAATACATAATATATACGATATTTATTTATATTAAAAATTAAAATTTATATAAATTTAAGATAATTTATTTAATAATGATTAAAGTATTTTTTTGAATATATAATAATGTAAAATTAAGCTATTAATTTAATTAAGTAATATTTAATTTAATTAAATATTATTATATTTAAATAATTTTGAAATATATAAATTAAATTTTATTTAACATATCAAATAATAAAAAAACAATTTTTAAAAAAGTAAAGTAGTATGTAGTATGTAGTATATTATATAAAATTACTTTTATGTATTACAAAATTTTTTCATATTGTTTTTTATAATATTTAATTTAATTTTTATAATAACATATATTAGATGTATATAAAAGATATCGTCTATTAAATTTTCAATATTTTTATTTTTTTAAAATATTAATAAATTAGAACATAAATCTTTATGTTATTTTTTAAATTTTTACACGTGATAAAATTTTATCTACAACAATATTATTAACTTAATGATTAAAATAAGAACATGTTAATAAGCAATGTTAATAACTTGAATAAAGATATATTTTAATATGATGAACTATTTTTCATGTTTTTATACTGAAGTTTAGTATAATTTTAAATATTTTTAAATGTATTTAATTACATAAAATTAAAATATAACAATTTGAAGTATTCAGTTTTTTATTTTAAAATATTAATAATATTATAAATATTTTATGTTTTATGTTTATAATGATTCAATTAAATTAAATTAGTAACTAAATTTAAATCGATGAATTTCTAATGTTTTTGTATTTCTAAATATATGATTTTATATATAATGAAAACATTAATTTTAAAATATTTTATAGTATGATATTAAATTGTTAAATATTATTAAATATTTTAAAAAAAAATAAAATAATACATATAATGTATTTTATTTATATATTATGATTTATATAAAAAGATAAAATTTATATATTGTTATTTACATGAAATAATAAATTTATTTATATAATAAATTACCAATTAATAATTTCTAATTTATTTAATATAATAAATGATATTTAAAGTAAAAAATATTTTAAATAATTATCATAGTTTATAACTATTAATAAAAATTTTTAAAGTTTTTACAAATCAAAAAATAATTTTTTATAAGTTAGTTTTCTACTAATAATTAATAATATAAAATATGTAAAATTACTTAAATTAAGTTAATTGAATTGTTATTTGTAAATAAATATTTTTATATAATGATTATTATAATATAATTTTAAATGAAAAATTCATTTCTTGATATAATAAAAATGATAACACTAGATTTTTTAAATAAGTATTAGTATAAATATAAGATAATTAATATTTAGAGATAATAGTAAATTAATTTTATACATTGATAAATAATATAACATAAAACATTTTTATTAAAAATAAAATAGATTTTATTACACATAGTTAATTCAAATAAAAATTATAATGTTAGTTAGCAACAAACATGAGGTACATATCTTTAATTTTTATTAGTAAAAATTAGATAAAATATTTTTTAAAAATAAATGAATTTTTAAAAGTTTAATATACATTATAAAATACAGTTAATATAATTTAAATATTATTTTATATAATAATTATATATTTATAAATTATTTATTTAAAATTATTTTTATAAATAATAAAAAAATTACTATTTTTGTTAAAAAAAATTTAAAAATAATTTAAAAATATTAAATCAATAAACTGTATTAGCAATATATATTATATATCAAATATAAAAACAAATATATAATTGAAACTAAATTATTATTTCAATTAAATAATTTTAATAATAATTTTATTTTATATTAATTTTATTAGAAATAATTCATTGTTTTAAAAAATTTTTATAATAATATAAATTTTGAAATTTAATAATAAAATATTTAAATATTTTATTAAAAATATTAAAAATATCTAAGTAAATTAAAATATTTTAAAAAAATTTTTTATTATTAATATATAAAAATTATAAGTATTATATTTTATAATAAATTAATACGTTTTATAATCAATAATTAATTCATGTTCTTTCAAAAAGATCTATTTAGAAATAGAAGTTATTATTTAATTAAATTATAAAATAAAAAATAACTATTATTAGATTTTGATATATTTTATTTAATAAAATAAATTAAAAAATATATGTTATCTTTATAACAATTAATGTTTTGATATTATTTTATTATTTTGTTTATTCAAAAAAGTATCTTTTAAATAAAAATGAATACTATGTTAATGGTTAATGCGCATTAATATAAAGTATATATTTTAATTATGATAATAAATTAAAATTTAACTGAGAACTAGTAGTTAGTAGTGAAACTAAAAGTTAAAACCTCATATATTGAATTGGTTTAAATATCGTTATAATTTGAAAATTCGTAAAGTATAGTGGTCATTTTACGTAATGAAATCTTTGTTTATATGTTTAAATATACATACTTTAATAATTGTAAATACAGTACCAATTCTTTTTTTAATTAACTATAGCATATTGTAATAAAAAATAAAATATTTTTATCTATTTAAAAAAAATCAAATACACTATATGTTTCTAATTTTAATAAATGTATTTTTATGTAATTAATAAACATATCTTAATTGATTAATAAAAATATTGTAAAATAAAAAAACATATGCATATTTTGATTGTTACATATTAAATATATTTATATTAATAAGTCTCGATGAATAAAATTAAGTAGTCAAATTAACATAAGTTATATAGATAAAATTGTAGTTGACTAACTCTATGATTATATACATAAAAATTATTTTATTTTTTAAAATAATTAGTTCTTTTAATAATAATTTTATAAAAGAATATTATATATTCATATTTAATAAATATAATTTTAATAAATAATACTTATTGTAATATTATTATTGTTCTAATGCTTATACAAGCAATGTTCATTTTTAAATTTTTATTATCAAATATCGTACAAAAAATTTTCTAAGACAGTTATAAAAAAATAAAATATATAATTTCTTACAAATAAAAAATTTTATAAAAGTGATATCATTAAAAAATTTTTACATTTTAACAAAAAAAAACAAATTGTAATTTAATATATTGTTAATAATTTCTACTAATTATTTTTAACAAAAAAACTATCAATGTTGTTATTAATTATAGAAATAAAAAAAATAGCGTACAAAGTACGCTATTTTTGTAACTAAAATACTCTTATTTTTTATAATCATGAACTTGATTATCTATTCGTTGATTTGCTCGAATAGAGTTTTCTTTAGCGTATTGTACATCAGAGCGAATTACAGTTACGTCAGAACTTATTTTATCAGCTTTAGTGTTTAAATTTTTAACATCAGAAGATAATTGTTCAAGTTTATTATTAGTTGAACATCCTGTTAATAGAACAGACGTTAAAATTACTGTTCTTAATACTAATTTAGTACAATTCATGATATCACCTTTATATTAAGTTAACATTGATGTAATATTACAAGCATGACATAAACTTTTTATGAAAAAGAATATTTGAATTAATCGTTTTATTTTAATACATGTTTAAAAAAAAATACAAAATAACCAAATATAATTATTTTCTATAAAAAGTAAACTTGAGTTTTTATTAACACAATAATACTTTGTGTTATTTAATTTTATAAAGAAATTTTAATTTCTATAATATAGTGATAATAATATTTTTGTTAAAATATTGTTATGTTATATATCATAATATATGCACTGAAATAGTATTAATAGTACCGCTTTCTACTAAAGCACCAAAAACCATTACAATTATATCACCGTTTTTTGCTAATTTACTAGACATAGCTGCTTTCTTTCCAATGTAATAAAAATCATCAGTTGAAGAAATTTTTTTAATTTTTATAGGGATGACGCCTTTAATTAAAAGTAACTGATTAGCAGTACTATTATTAGTAGTTAATGCTAAAATTAAAGAATTTGGAAAATATTTACGTATTGATTTAGCAGATCTTCCACTATTAGTAGAAACAACAATTAGCGGAGATTCTAATTTTTCTGATGTTTCAACTGCTCCTCTACACACAGCTTCAGTTAAACAAAGTTTTTGTTTCTGTTTGAAATGATCAAGACGAGTACGCATTACACGATCAGTGCGTTCACAAATAGTTGCCATAATATTAACTGCTTCTAAAGGATATTTTCCTTTAGCGCTTTCGCCTGAAAGCATAACAGCATCAGTTCCATCTAAAATAGCATTAGCTACATCACCTGCTTCAGCACGTGTAGGTCGCGGGTTTTTTATCATAGAATCTAACATTTGAGTAGCAGTAATTACTGCTTTACATGCATAATTACATTTTTTAATAATCATTTTCTGAGCAAAAATTACTTCTTCTACTGGAATTTCAACTCCAAGATCACCACGAGCTACCATTATTCCATCAGATAGTTCAAGGATTTCATCAAAATTATTTAAACCTTGTTGGTTTTCAATTTTAGAAATAATTTGAATATTTGTACCACCATGCGTATTTAAATATTCGCGTATTTTAAGTACATCAGATTTTTTACGAATGAAAGAAGCAGCAATAAAATCGACCCCTTGTTCGCAACCAAAAACAAGATCACGTTTATCTTGTTGTGCTAATGCAGGCAATTGAATAGTAACACCAGGTAAATTTACTCCTTTATTTTCAAGTAAACTTCCAGTATTTAAGACTCTACAAGTTACTTCTTCTTTTGTAACATGAATTACTTTCATAGCAATTAAACCGTCATCAACTAGAATAGTATTTCCAATTTTTAAGTCTGTTGAAAACCCTTTGTAAGTTACTGCAACACGTTTATTATTACCAATAATATTTTGATTAGTCGTAAAAGTAAAAATTTGACCTGAAAGAAGACGAACTTCTTTTTTTTCTTCTAGCCTCATAGTTCTGATTTCTGGACCTTTTGTATCTAATAATATACCCGCATTTAATCCAGTGTTCATCATTACAGTACGAATATTACGAATACGTTGACTGTGATCTTTATAATTTCCGTGCGAAAAATTTAATCGAACAACATTCATACCAGCATGCAACAATTTAGTTAAAATTTCTTCTGATTCACTCTTTGGACCAATAGTACAAACGATTTTAGTTTTTTTCATGAGAAATTTCTACAAGTTATAATAATAAAAACAAATAAAATTTATAGTAAATCCATTAATGTTAAATATTTCAGACATCTAATAGTAAAAAAATATTAAAATAGGTGATAACATTTAATTAATAAAATATTTAATTATTCTTTAAAATTATAAAATTACATATTAAACCATGTATATTATTTTTATAGAAAATTAAATAATTTATAATTATGTAATATAAATCTTATTATTTTTTTAGATGATATCAAATATTTTTTTAACATTTGATAAAATTAATATTTTATTGTAACTTTAATGTATTCAAAAAATAAAGTGAAAATTCTATATAAAAACTATATTTACTGTTATTTATATAAATATACATTTTATGTTAATATATGTTTGATATTTTAAAAATATTTATAATTTAAATATAAATAAACAATTAAAATATATTTATATTGTTTTTATATTTTTATAAATGTTTTTATAAAGATATTTATTTATAAATAAAAACACTAAATGCTATAATTTATACAGAATAAAATAATATTTTTAATATTTTATGTTGATAAAAATTATTTTTTATATTAATATTTAAATTGATACAACTTATTAATATTAAATATTTATATAATATTTTATTTTTATTATTTTGATAAAGTTTAAAAAAATTATTCTTAATTTTTATGCTAAATTTTCATTTAAAATTAATAACTAAAGATTTTAAAAAAAATATATATAAATATTTTGATACAAAAATATTGTCATATGTATTTCACAAGTATTTTATATAAAATATGTTTATATTTATCAACGTTGTTTTTTAAAAAATAGTTTTAAAAAATAATACTTAGTTTTTATTAAATATAAACTTGTTATTTTAATTGTTTTAACGTACAAGTTTATTTTTTTTTAAAATAGTATATTACATTATATTTAAAAATTAAAAAGTATGACATTACATTTTTAAAATTATTAGTTAATTATTACTAATATTATATATTAATTGTTTTATTTATATAATCATGCTTAATATACGAGTTAATAACTCTTTATTAGTATTTTTAATAAACGTTCTTTAAAGAAAAAACTTATAAAATTTTTGTTTAATTTTATCTACATATATATCTTAAAATTACTACTATATGTTATATATAGTCTTATATTTTTTATATAAAACTAAATTTTTAATAAATGTTGTTATTTTAATATAAATTTTAGATGTCAATATTTTTTGCTTTTAAAGCGTTATTTTCAATAAAAATTCGTCGTGGTTCAACTGCATCTCCCATGAGTGTTGTAAACAATTGATCAGCTGTAATAGCATCTTTTACTGTTACACGAAGCATACTACGACTATCTGGATTCATAGTAGTTTCCCATAACTGATTTGGATTCATTTCACCTAGTCCTTTATAACGTTGAAATGAGAGGCCTCGACGTGATTCTTTTATTAACCATTCTAGTCCTTTTTCAAAACTATCGATAAAATGTCGATGACTTCCTCGTTTAATAAAAGAATTTTCTTGAATTAAACCTTGCAGTTTTTTACCTAGTTGACAAATATTTCGATATTCTATACTCTGGATAAAATCCATATTTAATGGATAATGCATATTAATACCATGAATACAAGTATGTAATATTGGCTCAAACGTTTGTTGTTTTAGATTTTTAATTATTGTATATTGGTATTTACTACTATATTCTTTATTATTATTTAATAATTTCGTTAATGAATCAATCCATGTTTTTACAACTTTTAAATTACTTAGATTATTTATGTTTAATATTGGTTGATAAATTAGCTGATTAAGAAGATAACGTGGATAGTGTGGATAGCGACGTTCTATGTAATTAAACATTTTTTGTACATGGTAATATTCTGAAACTAATGACTCTAATTCTTTAATACTCAAAGCTGGATTATTATCATTAATATATAAAGATGCTCCATCTAAAGCAACAGATAGTAAATATTTAGTCAGTTCTTCATCATTTTTAATATATTGTTCTTTTTTTCCTTTTTTTATTTTGTACAATGGCGGTTGAGCGATAAATACATGTCCACGATGAATAATTTCTGGCATCTGTCGATAAAAAAAAGTTAATAGTAAAGTTCTTATATGTAAACCATCAACATCAGCATCAGTCATAATAATAACACTATGATAACGTAGTTTATCTGGATTATATTCATCTCGACCAATCCCGCAACCTAATGCAGTAATCAATGTGGCTACTTCTTGAGAAGAAAGCATTTTATCAAAACGCGCTTTTTCAACATTAAGAATTTTTCCCTTAAGTGGCAAAATTGCTTGGTTTTTTCTATTTCGTCCTTGTTTTGCTGAACCACCTGCAGAATCTCCTTCTACTAAATATAACTCAGATAATTCTGGATTACGTTCTTGGCAATCAGCTAATTTTCCTGGAAGACCTCCTAAATCTAAGGTACTTTTACGACGAGTAATTTCACGAGCTTTACGTGCCGCTTCACGAGCGCGTGCTGCATCAATAATTTTTTCAATAATTATTTTTGCATCTGTTGGTTTTTCCATCAAGTAATCTACTAACTGTTCATACATTAAGATTTCAACTGCTGTTTTTACTTCGATAGAAACTAGTTTATCTTTAGTTTGAGAAGAAAATTTTGGATCTGCTACTTTTATAGAAACTATAGCAATCAATCCTTCTCGAGCATCATCACCAATAGCACTAATCTTATCTTTCTTATTGTATCCTTCTTTTTCTATATATTTTTTTATCGCACGAGTCATGGCAGTGCGAAAACCTATAAGATGACTTCCTCCATCACGTTGAGGAATATTATTTGTAAAACAATAAATGTTTTCCTGAAACCCATTATTCCATTGTAAAGCTATTTCTACATTTATAGTATTTTGTATAGTAGAAAAATAAAATATATTTGGATGAATTGGAATTTTATTTTTATTTAAATATTCAACAAATGTTTTTATTCCACCTGTATAATGAAAATGATCTTTTTGATTAGTTTGTGTATCTTTTAAATATATAGATATACCAGAGTTAAGAAAAGAAAGTTCTCTTAATCGTTTAGCAAGAATATCATATTCAAATTTAATAAGATTTGTAAAAGTTTCATAACTTGGCCAAAAACGTACTATAGTGCCAGATTGCTTTGTTTTTCCTGTTATTTTTAATGGTGCTTGTGGTTGTCCATGATTATAAGTCTGTTTATATATTTTTCCTTCACGTTGTATTGTTAATTCTAATTTTTCAGAAAGAGCGTTGACTACTGACACGCCTACCCCATGTAAGCCACCAGATACTTTATAAGCATTATCGTCAAATTTACCTCCAGCATGCAATATAGTCATAATAACTTCAGCAGCAGAAATATTTTCTTCTTCATGTATATCAATTGGAATGCCTCGTCCATTATCCTGAACTGAAACTGAGTGATCAGAATGTATTATTACTTGAATTTCACTACAATAGCCAGCAAGCGCTTCATCAATAGAATTATCAACAAGTTCAAATACCATATGGTGAAGACCAGTACCATCATCAGTATCGCCAATATACATACCTGGACGTTTTCTAACTGCATCTAATCCTTTTAATATTTTGATACTTGAAGCGTTATAAGAATGTAACATTAATGTTTCTCACTTATTAAATTTTTTGGTTAAATTTCTCTTTCGTTTTATTTTATAATAAATATTTTATCCTTGTAGTAGTTAATATGTTGATAATTTTATTTATTAAAATTTTATCTAGTATTTTGTTATTGTTTATAAAAAATAGTAAATTAAATATAATTGATATATAGATTTAAGTAGTTGTTAAATATTAATTATCTTATAATAATTTATTATTAAAAGTATGTTTATATAAAACATAGTATGTTTGACTCAATTATTAATAAATTTTATAGTAATTAATTATTAGTGTTTTAAATACTAAAGTAAACAAATTAATTTTTTATTTTTAAATATATGTTTTAAAAATTGTTTATAATTTTTCTGTTTTACTTTAAAAATAAATTTTAATATACAGATAAAAATAATATAAATATTCATATTATTTTTCCTAAAAATAAGTAAATATATAATAATTTTTAAAAAATATAAATTTTGTTATTGTATAATATTTTAAAAGCGATATTTTTTTATATTAAATTATTAATATTAAAACACATATTATATTCTTTTGTTATAAATATTAATAATGCATTATGTTTATTACAAATAAGATAAAATAATTATCTCATATTTTACATAATTTTATAAAATTTAATGATTTATTTTAAATTTCTTCATATAATGTTAAAAGTTTTTATTATAATATATAAAAGTCTTAATTTAAAAAACTTTTATCATGAATTAATAAATATAAATTTTAATATGTTGTTTATTTTATTGTTGTAAAGATCCATAAATTGAACAACTACAAATTAATAATAATATTTATTATTTTAAATAATACTTTTATTTTTATTAATCATAAAAATAAATATATATAACATTACTCTTTTAAAAAAAATAATTAATGTATTAATTATTTTAATGTTTAAAAAATATTTTTATAGTTTAAGAAATACAGTTAAACAACTTCTTATTTATATGATTTTTTAGAATTGATAGAACTTATATAATTTATTATATATAAAATATTATCTTTTGATTATATGATTATACAATATAATCATTTTATTATCTTGCATTCTTTTAGTTAAAGATAGTAAAAAATTTTTATATACAGTATATATATAACTAGTATATATAACATTGATAAAATGTTTTATAAAAAATTAATATTTTAATATACCTTAATAATAAAAAATTGTTCTTTAATAATTTGTAATTATTCTTATAGTATAAAATTTTAATTAATATTTATCCATTTTGTGCACGTTGCCTCAATAAATGATCCATGAGTATGATAGCCATCATGGCTTCAGCAATAGGTACTGCACGAATTCCTACACAAGGATCATGACGACCACGTGTAATTACTTCTACTTCTTCTCCTTGTCGATTAATAGTACGTCCTGATTTCATAATACTAGAAGTTGGTTTTAATGCTAAATGTGCTATTATTATTTGACCGCTACTAATACCACCAAGAATTCCTCCGGCATGATTGCTTAAAAAACCTTTTGAAGTTATTTCATCACGATTTTCACTACCACGTTTAGTTATAACAGAAAATCCATCACCGATTTCTACACCTTTCACTGCATTAATACTCATTAATGCATGCGCTAAATCAGCATCAAGACGATCAAAGACTGGTTCACCTAGTCCAACTGGGACATTTTTAGCAATTACACTAATTTTCGCACCAATTGAATCGCCTTCTTTTTGTAAAACACGCATTAATTTATCTAATGCTTCTAACTTATTTATATCAGGACAAAAAAAAGGATTTTTTTCAACTTGATCCCAATCTTTTAGTTCACAAATTATATTTCCTAGTTGAGATAAACATCCATGAACTTGAATAGAATATTTTTGTCTCAAATACTGTTTTGCAATCACTCCTGCTGCTACTCGCATAGCAGTTTCACGTGCTGAAGAACGCCCTCCACCTCGATAATCACGTAGACCATATTTTTTTTCATAAGTATAATCAGCATGTCCTGGACGAAATAGATTTTTAATAGCATTATAATCTTGAGAGCGTTGGTTAGTATTTTTAATAGTAAGTCCAATACTAGTACCAGTTGTCATACCTTTAAAAACACCAGATAAAATATGAACTTGATCTGCTTCTCGTCGTTGAGTAGTATATCGAGAAGTACCGGGACGTCGACGATTTAAATCATACTGTAAATCTGTTGCAGTTAAAGGTATTCCAGGTGGTGCACCATCCACAATACATCCTAATGCTACTCCATGAGACTCTCCAAATGTTGTTACACGAAAAATTTGACCAATAGTATTTCCCGCCATACATACTCCTTAATTTAATTTTTAATATAATTGTTATAAATATTTATTTTATTACAGTAAATCATAAATTTTTTTTTGTTTTCAATTAGTTCTTTTTTTGTAAGCATAAAAACATGTTCTCCGCCATGTTTAAATTTTAACCATTTAAATAAAACATTTGGATAACATTGAATTAAATTTACAATACTATTACCTACTTCACAAATTAATATTCCATGATCGTTTAAATAATTTGACGCACTAGCTAAGATTTGATGTATAAATTTTAATCCATCTCCAGCAGCTAATCCAATTTTTGGTTCAAAATGAAATTCTTTTGGCAAATTTAACATATCTTGTTCATTAACATATGGTGGATTTGTAACAATTAAATCATATTGAACTTTAGGAATATTATTAAATAAATCTGAGCAAATAGGAATTATTTGATTTTCAAGATGATAAGATTGAATGTTAATCTCCATGACTGATAATGCTTCGAGAGAAATATCTACTGCGTCTATTTCTGCATCAGGAAAAATATTACTACAAGCAATAGCAATGCATCCACTTCCAGTACACATATCAAGGATACGTTTCGGATCACATGGCAGTAAAGTATGAAAACGATTACTAATCAATTCACTAATAGGTGAACGAGGAATGAGAACTCGTCTATCTATATAAAGCTCTATACCAGAAAACCAAGATTTATTAGTTAAATAAGCAATTGGAATTCGTTCATGAACACGACGTATTACACGATTTATAACATGATAGCGCTCACTACGAGTTAAACGAGCTGAATACATACTTTGTGAGATATTTATTGGTAAAAAAAGACTAAGTAATACCAATTGTATTGCTTCATCTAACGGATTGTTAGTTCCATGCCCATAATAAAGATTAGAAGTACTAAAATAACTAATTGTCCAACGTAATATATCTTGAATAGTATACAGTTCGTTCAATATTTTATTAATAAAAATTTTATTCAATTTTTCCTCTTTATAATAAATGAAGTTATTTAATAAATAAATTTAGTTTGTTATAAATTTTAAATAAATGACATTAATTTTTTATTTTTATTTTAATTTTTATTTTATATCGACAGTCTGATTTTATAAAGGTACACTAAGAAAACAAATAAATTTTTAATTAATGATACATAATGAGAACAAAACAACAATTTATATTAAGTCAAAAACAAAAAAAACTTTTTAGAGAATCCGTTTCTGATGCGAAGAAAATACAACAAGATACTATTAATAATTATTTTCCTAAAATAAAATTAAAACAAAAAATACAATTTCGTTTAGAACAAGAACAAATAAATGCTAGTCATTATTTTTCAAAAGAATACCAATCGTTTATAAAAAAAAAAGGTCCAACTCGTTATATTCGTCCTGGTTATGATTTAAATGAATTAAAAAAATTACGTTCTGGAAGATATTTTCCAGAAGTATTTTTAGATTTACATGGTTTAAATCAAAAAGAAGCCAAAAAAGAATTAGGAATGTTAATTGTCAGCTGTAAATATGAAAATATATATTGTGCTTGTGTTATACATGGTCATGGAAAAGAAATTTTAAAACAACAAATACCAGTATGGTTAGTTCAACATCCTGATGTCATGGCATTTCATCAAGCACCAAAATCATTAGGTAATGATGCAGCTATTCTTTTTTTGCTTTCTCTATTAAAATAAGAATAAAAAAAATTTACAATATTTATTAAATGAAAAAAGTTTAGTGTAATAAATTATGTAAAATTTAAAAATAATCGAAATTACTTCAATAGAAAGTTAAACTTATTTTTTTATTAAGTATTAATTTATTTTTTTTGTTTACGTATAAAAACATTATCGTGTTATTAAAAAATTCAATTTTAATATTTATTTTATTATTTCAATTAAAGTATTTTTAGATATAATTGTAAAAATTTACTTTTTAAATTAAATTTTAATTATATACTAGTATTAAGTAATAAAATTTTTTTGTTTAAAACTAAATATGTACATATTAATAAAATTTATATTTATCTTTTTGAGCATTAATTTTAAAATAATAATATAAATATTAATTATTTATAATGAATTAACTAATGATTATAATATAAAAATATTTTTTATATTTTGAAATAAAATATATCTATTTTGATAAAATGTTTAATATTATTATAATAATACTATTTTATATAAAACAGTATAAATTTTATAATAATATTTAAAAGTTATTTTAATAATATATTTAAAAAAATAACAATAATATTGAATAACTTTATAATTTCAGTATTAAATATGTTTGTAAATATTTTTATTTATATTAATAATTAATTAAAGTTTAATAATAATTTTTATTTTTATATTTTCATATATAAAGTTTTAAAAAAAATGACATTCTTTTTTTAGTGCATGAAAGTTAAAAATATAATTTTATTAATAATATTCATAAAGAAATCTTATTAAAAAATTTTAATTATTTTATTATATTAATTAATTTAATTTTTATAAAATTAAATATTTTAATTATACATAAAACTATATTAGTAATATACATTATTTTAAAAATATAGAAAGATAAAATAAAATATAAAACACATCTTTAAATAATAATAAACATTATTATTTAAATATTAATATATCTTCAATACATACAATTTTAAAAATGTTCATTTTTGACTTAATAAATAAATATAAAATATTATATACTTTTTCATTAAAATTTTTTACAAAACTTAATTTTTAAACATTATATTTAATAATTTTTATAATATTTTTAATAAAATGTATAAAAAATTATAATATTATATCAAATACAACATTTTTATCAATAATAGTTAAGTACTTAACTTAAAAATTAATTATATTAAAATACAAATAAATATACTATTAATATATAAAAAAATATTCAAAAAATATTACGTAATAAGTTTTGTGTTTATTGAAAAAAATAAAAACATGTTAAAAACAATACTATTTTTTAATATAAATTACAATTATATTTTTAAATTATTAAAAATATACAGAAAAAAAACATACAATTAATTTAATTTATTAATAAAATAATATTTTTATATTACATTATTAATCTAATAACATTATATACTATAAACACAAATAAAATTATTATTTTACATAAAAATTTTATATTATTGTTTTATAAAAACATAATATAATTATTTTTCTTTTTTTTATTTAAGGAAAAGAATGAACAGTAAATTTATTGTTCTTGAAGGACTAGAAGGAGCAGGAAAAACTACGGGTTGTAACGTTGTATCTAAAGCATTACAATCGCATGGTATTCAAGATATTATTTTTACTCGAGAACCTGGTGGAACTCCTATAGCTGAAAAACTTCGTTATCTTTTTAAAGAAGGTATTAATGGAGAATTTCCTACTATAAAGACAGAACTTTTAATGTTATATGCTGCTCGCACACAATTAGTAGAAACGGTTATTCAACCAGCGTTAAAGCGTGGTACTTGGGTCATTGGTGATCGTCATGATTTATCTTCACATGCATATCAAGGGGGAGGACATTGCATGGATCCAAAATTAATTATCTCATTACGTAATATTATATTAAATAATTTTTATCCTGATCTAACTCTTTATTTAGATATTCCTCCTTTAATCGGATTAGATCGTATTAAAAATCGTAGTCATTTAGACCGTATTGAAAAAAAGGAAACATTGTCATTTTTTATACGTATACGCGAACGTTACCTTGAATTAGCAAAATTAAATAAATCAATTATTATTATTAATGCTTCAGATTCAATAGAAAAAGTTACTACTTCTATTTATGTTTGTGTTAAAAATTGGATAAAACAGCAGAAAAATTTGTTATGAATCAGTATCCATGGTTACAAAAATCTTATTGTCAAATAATTCAATCTTATACTTTTAATAAAAGACATTATGCATTATTATTACACGGTTTTGAAGGAAATGGAATCGATGTGTTATCTTATTTATTAAGTTGTTGGTTACTTTGCAAAAAACGTAAAGAAAAGACGTATTGTGGAAGATGTCATAGCTGTGCATTAATGTTAGCTAAAAATCATCCAGATTATTATGTATTAAAACCAGAAAAAAATAAAAAATATTTAGGTATTGAACTAATTCGTCAAACAATTGAACAACTGTATTCTTGTTCTCAACAAGGAGGTGCTAAAGTTGTTTTGTTATTCAACGCTGAATTAGTAACTGATTCAGCTTGCAATGCCTTATTAAAAATATTAGAAGAACCGCCTAACGACACTTACTTTTTATTAAGTTGTCAAGAACCTTTACGAGTATTAGCTACATTACGTAGTCGTTGTGTATATTGGAATATACGTAATCCAGACGAAACGTATAGTATACAATGGTTAAATCAAAATGCTATTGGCAATCATATTCAACAATTAACTGCATTACGTTTATGTAATGGCGCTCCAATTGCTGCTGAAAAGTTTTTACGAACTAAACATTGGAATCAGCGTTGTGAATTATTTGTAGCTTTAAATGTTTCTTTATCACAAAACAACATTTTATCACTTTTACCTTTTTTAAATCATGAAAATGTATGTGATCGCTTATACTGGCTATATACATTATTTATAGATGTAATAAAATTAAATTTAGAAATATCAAAAATTTATATCTTTAATCAAGATCAACAAGAATTATTACAACAACTAAATATTTATTTCAATAATAACAAATTACTAAATATTTCTAAACAATTATTAATTTGTCGTTATCATGTGTTTAATATAGTTGGTATTAATGTTGAATTGTTGTTAGTTGAACAATTACTTAATTTAGAAAAAGAGCTTCATGTTGTTAAAAATGTTTCTCTTTTTTCTTAAAAAAAGGTTTAAAATTATTATGTTATTAATTGATTCTCATTGCCACCTTAATAGTTTAGATTATTATTCTTTACATAAAAATATAGATGATGTTATGAAAAAAGCTAAAATATGTGATGTTAAACTTGTATTAGCAGTTGAAACTACTTTACCACGTTATTTAATTATGACTCAGCTAATTGGTAAAAGAGATGATGTTATTTTTTCTTGTGGCGTACATCCTTTAAACTTAAAAAATAGTGACGATTATCGTGAATTAAATAGTTTAGCGAAATCAAAAAAAGTTGTAGCATTAGGAGAGACTGGATTAGATTATTTTTATCCAAAAAATAATGTTGACTTGCAGAAATTGTCATTTCGAAAACATATTCGTATTGCTTGTTCTCTAAATAAACCATTAATAGTGCATACGCGTAATGCATGTTCTGACACTCTAACTATTTTACGAGAAGAAAATGCACAAAATTGTGGTGGTATTTTACACTGTTTTACAGAAGATCGTATGACTGCTTCAGTATTGTTAAATTTTGGATTTTATATTTCTTTCTCTGGAATTATAACTTTTCGAAATTCTGAAAAATTGCGTGAAGTCGTTCGATATTTACCGCTTGATTGTATTTTAGTTGAAACTGATTCACCGTATTTATCACCAATACCTCATCGCGGAAAAGAAAATCAACCTGCTTATGTACGAGATATAGCTCAATGTATAGCAAAATTAAAAGGTGTGAGTTTAGAAAAATTTTCTGAAATTACTACTAATAATTTTTTTCGTTTATTTAAAATGAAGGTTTAATTTTCAATGAAACTGTATTAATTATCATTAATAATATTACACTTTTATATATAACAAATTAATTACACTATATAATATTGTAATAAGATTTATAAACATTTTATGCTATTTTAAAAAAAAATAAAATATTTTAAGATCATAAAAAAAATATTGTTATTTTAAAAAGTTTTAATGTTATTTTATTATAAATTAATGCATAAAATATTTATTTTTTTATTACATCTAACAAAAAAATTCTAAATCATTTAACTTTTCATTTATTTTAATTACAGAATTTTAAAAAACAATAATAATTGTTACTTATGAGTGTACTTTTATGTCAAAAAATATATTTTCAAATATGCAAAGAGTAGGAAAATCTTTAATGCTTCCAGTGTCGGTGCTTCCTATTGCAGGTATTTTACTAGGTATTGGGTCAGCTCATTTAAGCTGGATACCCACAATAATTTCTAACATAATATCTGAAGCAGGTGGATCTGTTTTTTCAAATATACCATTAATTTTTGCAATTGGTATTGCTTTAGGTTTTACAAATAATGATGGTGTTTCTGCATTAGCATCAGTTGTTACTTATGGTATTATGAACAAAACTATAATGGTTATTGTACCATTAGTCTTGCAATTAACGCCTGAAGAAACTATTCATAAACATTTATCTGATACCGGTGTTTTAGGTGGTATTATAGCTGGTTCTATTTCTGCTTATATGTTTAATCGATTTTTTAGAATTAAATTACCAGACTATTTAGGGTTTTTTTCAGGTAAACGATGTGTACCTATAATGTCTGGTTTAGCAGCCATTATATTTGGTATAATATTATCCATAATTTGGCCTCCCATAGGAACTGCTGTTCAAGTGTTTTCTAAATGGGCTGCGTATCAAAACCCAGTATTAGCATTTTTTTTATATGGAATAATAGAACGCGCATTACTACCATTTGGTTTTCATCATATTTGGAATGTGCCGTTTCAAATGCAAATTGGTGAATTTATTAATGCAACAGGTCAAGTATTTCACGGAGATATTCCGCGTTATATCGCAGGTGATATAACAGCAGGTAAATTATCAGGAGGTTTTTTATTTAAAATGTATGGTTTACCTGCTGCTGCTATAGGAATTTTCCATTCAGCTAAATTAAAAAATAGATCTAAATTAACTGGAGTTATAATTTCTTCTGCGTTAACATCATTTCTTACAGGAATTACTGAACCAATTGAATTTTCTTTTATGTTTATTGCGCCAATTTTATATGTTGTTCATATTATTTTAGCTGGCCTTGCTTTTCCACTTTGTATTTTACTAAATATGCGTAATGGTATTAGCTTTTCACATGGGTTAATTGATTTTATTATCTTAAGTGCTCATAGTAGTAAAATATGGTTATTTCCTATTATTGGAATTTTTTACGGTTTTTTATATTATTTTCTCTTTCGTTTCTTAATTATAAAACTCAATTTGAAAACTTTAGGTCGTGAAGATGATATCTTTGATGACAATTTAAAAAATAAATTAGAAATGTCTGCTGCTTTAGTTCGAGCTTTTGGCGGTAAAAAAAATATTAAAACTTTAGATGCTTGTATCACTCGTCTTCGTGTTAGTGTTATTGATATTACTCAAGTTGATCAAATTGCTTTAAAAAAGTTAGGTGCAGCTGGTGTAATTATTTCTGGATCTGGTGTTCAAGCAATATTTGGTACTAAATCTGATAACTTAAAAACTGATATGGATGAATATATTACAAATCAAATTGATTAATTGTTATATGTTTATTACATATAATGTATAATATAATTAACATATAAAAATTTTAGGATTGTGTAGATAATTATCTTAATCATGATAAACTATTTTATTTTAAAATTAATATTGTACTTCTATTTTTAAAAGTTCACGTATTATAAAAAATAAAATATAATCATATTATAACATATAGTATTAAAGATAATACATTAAAATAACATGTTATTAAATATTATTTGTAATACTTTTAACTGAAATATTAATTAATATTTCTTTATTTGATTTTATAATATATACAAGTTTAGTCATTAGTAAATAAAAATATAAAATATTTATAAAACATTATATTTTTATTTTATTTAGTATATAACATCATAACAATAGTATATAAAATCATAACAATGTTTATCTATAAATTTATTTTTTTAATAACTTATTCTAAAAAGAATTAATAACAATATGTTTATTTTTTAAATATTTCTTAATTTTTTTATTAAAAATACAATTTAATAAAAAATCAAAACAATTACGTAACAATTATATAAAATTTATATTTATTAAATAATAATGTTTAACATTTTTTTTATTTTATAAGTAAACTATTTTATTTTGATTTAATCTTCTAAATGAATTACTTAGTTAACTTTAGATGCATAAATTAAAAAATATAATAATTAATAAATAAAAAAATATTTATTAATTATATTATATTTTTATTTATTTATAATGTTTAATTAATCATAAATAATGTAAAATAAAGAATGATTAGTTATGTTTTATTACAAAAGTTTTTTAATAAAAATTTGTATATAATTTTAAGAGATGAAATCTATTTAAAAAATATTTAAAAATATATTCTTTTATAATAAAACAATAAATAATATTTATTTTATTATTTTTCATAATAATAATTATTTTATTAAATAATTTTTAACACATTATAATTTTATAACTAAAAAAATAATAATATTTTTCATAATACATCAAAATTTTTATTAATAATAAATATTATAAAATATGTTATGATATTACTATTCTTTTGTTTAATAAAATTATATAAATAAAAATTTCAGAATAGTAAATATATTTAATCATTTAATATAAATAATTTTGAATAATCAACACATATTTGTAACTTATTAATTTTTATTATTTTAATTATCTAAGTTATTTTTTTACAAAAGATTTATTATAATAATGTTAAAAAAATCTCAATTATTAATATACATTTATATAATTTTTTATGTTGTTTATACTGACTGTTATTTATTATTATTTTAAAAAAGTAACAAATATAGAAAATATAACTTTCATGCTATCTAGATAAATAAGTATGTTATGTTTTATTGTTAAAACAACTACAACATCGTTTTTATGAACACATTAAATATGTTCATAACTGTATAAAAATAAAACATTTTCATTTTTTTTATAATGATTTTAATATAACGATTAATATCAAATTTTTTATTATTTATAATTAATTTTTCAATTAATAAAAATTTATATTGTTTGATAAAAAAAAATTTATCTTTAGTTAAATTTATTAACATTATTTTCTCATAAATAAATATTATTATTTTTTTACAAATATTGCAAATCATACAAATAACACTATACTAAATTAAAATTTTTATTTTGTAATTTTATTTTGTAATATAAATATAAAAAATTTTTTATTTTATATTACATATTTTGTATGTGTTATTAATATATGTAATATCAAACTTATTTTTAATATTATAGTTTATAAATAGTTATATTTGATAAATTATTGTGAACTTTTAATATAGTCATTTATTTTTTTAAAATACATAAGACTAATATTAATCGTTTTTTTAAAATATATCATTGTTATTAAATTATAAATGAAACATATTTTAAAATATTTTATTCATTTGACATAATCTCTTGTAGTAATCAGAGAAAATTTTTAATAAAAATATTTTTAGAATATAAAATTAAATAATTACGCTAATTTTATAGATAATGCTTTCAAAAAAAAGTATATTAGTTTTTTAAAAAACATAATTAATATAAAAAATTAAAAATTAAAGTAATCAATACCATTAGTGAATAATATTAATATATTTAAAATTCAAGATATGTTTTACATGATATTTTATTGTTTTTTATATTAATACAAATTATTTTTTTATTTTTATAAAATATTAATTTGAAACAACTATTTAATAAATTGTTTATATTTATTTTAGTTTATCCTTTTTAATTAATGAATTAATGCTTTCCATATTAAATCATCTTGAGGTAACTCTAATAAAAAGCGACTTGGCTCTGATTCTATGAATTGTCCATATTGTCGACGCTGTTGGCATAAACTAAAAATTAATGTTTTTTTTGCACGAGTAATTCCCACGTACGCTAATCGTCGTTCTTCATCAATATTGTTATTATTAATACTATTTTGATGAGGTAATAATCCTTCTTCCATTCCAACAAGAAAAACATGAGGAAATTCTAATCCTTTAGAAGCATGTAATGTCATAAGTTGGACCTGATCTTGTTCTTCTGTACTTTTGCTATTTTCTACTACATTATGTAAAGTAATGCGTTCTACTACTTGATCAAGCGTTATAGCTTGATCGACTTTATTACCTAATAACATATCTATAATCCAATTTAATAAAATATTAATATTGTTTATTTGCATCGTAGCTATATTAGTATTAATAGCTGTTTTAACTATCCATTTTTCATATTGTATTTCTTGTATTAAAGTACGTATTGCTAAAATTGGTTTATGCTTTGCAAGCTTTACTATATTACTTAACCAATAAATAAAATTTTGTAAAGATCTCATTCCTTTACTATTAAAATGTTGATACAATTTTAAATCAAGACTAGTATGATATAAACTTTTATTAATATTTTTTGAAAACATATCTAATTTTTTAATTGTAGTTAATCCAATTGCACGTTTAGGTATATTAATAATACGAAGAAAAGAAATATCGTCATCTGGATTAGTTAAAATTCGAATATAAGCAAGTAAATTTCTAATTTCTGAACGTAAAAAAAAAGAAATATTATTAGTAATTTTATAAGGAATTTTATATTTTACAAGTACTTTTTCAAATGCTTTAGATTGATAGTTACCTCGATAGAGAATTGCATAATCACTGTAAGAAGTTTTTTTAATTAAGCGATGAGTAATTAATTCTTGAATCACCCTCTCACTTTCTTGATCTTCATCAATTGCAGTAATTACCTTTAATACTTCACCATACTCTAGTGTAGAAAATAGTTTTTTTTTAAACATATGAGAATTATTTGATATAAGAATATTAGCTACTTTTAAAATTCGTTTGCTAGAACGATAGTTTTCCTCTAATTTAATTACTTTCAAAGATGGAAAATCATTTTTTAATAACACTAAATTTTGAGGTTGTGCTCCACGCCAAGAGTAAATAGATTGATCATCATCACCAACAACAGTGAAATGTGCTCGTGTTCCTACTAATAATTTAATTAATTTATACTGACTAATATTTGTGTCTTGATATTCGTCTACAAGCAAATAACGAATATAATCTTGCCATTTTTTTTGTATTGTTTTATTCTTGTCAAGTAGTAAAGTTGGCAACAGAATTAAATCGTCAAAATCTAAAATATTAAAAGTTTGTGTATGTTTGTTATATAAATCATAACAGTGCGCGAACAATTTATCACGTTGAGATTGTGATAATTGCATGGCTTGAATAGGATTAACTAAATTATTTTTCCAATGAGAGATCATAGATGTAAGATTTTTTACTAATACGTTATTGTTTTTAAAATACTTCGTAGTTATTTTTTTTAAAATAAAAAATTGATCGTAAGTATTTAATAATGAGAAATGAGGTTTTATTTTTAAAGATTCATATTCTTGTTTAATAAACTCTAGTCCAAGCGCATGAAAAGTCGAGATGATTAATCTAGATATTTTTTTTTGCTGCGTAGTTTGCATCACACGTTCTTTGATCTCTCGTGCAGCTTTATTAGTAAAAGTAATTGCAGCAATGTGTTGAGGTAGATAACCGCGTTGATTAATTAAATAAGAAATTTTTTCAATGATAACACGTGTTTTACCAGAACCTGCTCCTGCTAAAATTAAGCAAGGTCCTGTAACAAATTCAACAGCTTGTTTTTGGTTACAATTTAATTTCATATTTTTTTATTGTTTAATTTAATAAAATAATAAAATATTATATCAAAATATTAATAATATTTAATAAAAAATTTTCTTATATTTATAAATATATTGTATTTGTATTTTGTTTAATAGTTTTTAGTAATAAAAATATTAAATGTATAGTATAAAAAATATATTTCAATTATTAAACAAAGTAATGAATAATGTGTTTGTATTTTATCTAATTATTTTTAATAGTTGTGAATAATTTATTTTTTCATTTTGTTTATATATAAGACATAAAATTAATATATTGTCTTAAATAAAGCACTATTATGTATTATATTTGTATCTAACAATAATACAGTAAATAACTTCAATTCTTTATTTATAAAAATATAAAAAAATATTGCTTATTATAAATATATAAATATCTTTATAAATAAGTATATATTAAATAATATTATTATAATGTTATAAAATAAATTTATATTAGTGAAATATTATTCATTAAACTTTTTTATTGTAATAAATATTTTTTAAAAAATATTTAATTAGTTTTATATTTTATAATATTTGATCTAAAATTTTATTATTAAATATTTTTATATTAAAATAATTTTTATAGTAAGAAAATATATTAATTTTTATTATATAAATAACTTAATATTTTTATACATATAAAACTTTTATTTTTTTATAATTTTATATTTATTATTTTCATATAAATAATATTTTTAGAATAACATTCAGTATATTAATATTTAGTATATTCTTGTATGTATAATTTAAATAAAAAATTAAATAATATTATTATATTTAATGTTTTATTCATGATTTTAAATAAATAAATTACACCATTAAAGATATTATATTTTATAAGTATATTTTTTACAGTAAAATATTTAATATATAACGAAGCAGTGTTTCTATACCTCATAATAATTTATCATTAATAGCACATTTAAATAATTTTTTTATATTAAATTTTCTATTCAACTAACAGATATGTTGAATTCTATAAATAGTTACTCTTAAGATTAATTTATAAAATATAGTTTTTGTAGTTAAAGACAATAATCAATCATTTATTATATAAGGCTAATATTTGTTTTATTTCTAATAATAGAAAAATTCTTATATTGTGAAGTAAACGTTTGACTATAAACATGTAGGGGATAAATCTAAATACTGAAGACTATCTTATTAAAATAATATAAAAAAATATTTAAAATTTTATTTTTCTGCTCTTTTTTTTATTTTTACAAATTTAATTATTAGTTTATTAACTTATTATATTTAATTTTTAACTGATACTGTTGTACTACAGTTATTTATTACTAGTAAATTATTTTTTAATATTGTATTAACCTAACTTTTAATATCTAAAATCATTAAAATTAAATTTTAAACTTATATGATATTGTAAAACATGTTTATTGAAATTAGTAATTTAAAAACGTATTTCTTCCTTAAGTAAATAAAGTTTGATACATAGATACTAGTATTCTTTATTTTATTAGGTTATAAAAAATTATCTTTCGAGAAGTGTAACTATAAAATTAATAGTGTAATTATTATAAACAAAAATATTTTACCTTACGATGTAAAGTTTATTAAATTAATTTATAATTTTGTAGGGCCTAAAATATTAACAACGTTATATCGCATACGTAATGTAAGAAGAAATATTCTTTGAACAACCTTTCTAACCAGTTGTATATAATTTAGGATTAACCTTTTACAATTATCTTCTCCATAACAACTAAACATAATATCAAATGTATTTAATATAGTAATCTTATAATTGTGTTTTAAAGAATTTTTTTTTCATTATTAACACTTGATACTCTTGATCTAGTCTGAAAAGTAAGAATTTTTAAAAATAAAAATAAATGCAATCAAAAAAATACAATTAAAATTTTATTCTTTTATTATACACTACATTCAAACTAATCTAATTACTATATGACAATTAATAAATATAAAATATTTTATAGTAATTAATTTTTAACAGGTGATAAATTAAAATTATATGTTATGATATTATAGATGTTGTTATATTATATGATTTGAAATTTAATATAATATATGTATATTATATTTTATTGTTTAGTTTATATCTTATTGTCTTTTATTTTTAAATTAATTAGCTTTTTAAAATTAATTAATTGTAAAATTTTTTTATATACTTATTCGTTTTATTAGGAATAAAAAATGTTAGTTAATATTTTATTATAGTAAAAATTAAAAATATAAAATAAAATATTGAAAATAATGTTTTATAAATTTTTATTATTTTTATCGTATATCTAAGTTATACTTGTTAAGTAAATATTATTTTTTTAATAATGAAAAAATGATTAAATTTATTGTTTTTTTTATAAAAATTTTTGTTTTTTATTTATAATAAAATTTATGCATTAAATATTGTCTTTCTTTTTTTTTAAAATTTAAAATATCTTTATTAAATTATAAACTATAGAATAAAAAATTACGATTTGAAATTAATATATAAAATATGTTCTATTTTAGAAACTATAATTACTTTAAATTTTAAATAAAAAAATAAAAAGTTTTTAATTAGTAAAAAATTAATCATATATTATAAAATATATTATTTTTTTCTTTAAATATTTGTTTTACATAATTTTTAGTTAACAATTTTTTTTATTTAAGTATTCTTTTGATAAATTTCGTTAAAATAAATAGATAATATAATTTTTTAAATTTAAAACTTATTTTCGCTATATTAAAAATAAATCATATTTTTTTTTAATTTATTTTTATTCATAATATTATATATAATATTTTAGAATAATAAAAATATATAAATTAAATAATAATAAAAATCTCAATTGTATAATATTTTTAATTTTTAAATAAAATTACTTAAAATACACTATAAAAAGTTTAACATCATAGGTACAGATAATAATGTATAAAATAAAATATGTTTCAAACTAAAATATATAATTGAATACGTTAAGATCTATTGAAATTAATCCATAAACGTTTATATAAAATAAATATTTTTATAAAATTTATGCTAATAAAAATATAAATAAAAAAACTATAATATAAGCATTTTGCTAAACAACTTAGTTAAATCTGTTATATTATAATTCAAGTTATTTTTACTTATATAATATATTAAAATTTTTATAATAAAATATGCATTAATTATTTATATTTTTATATAGTTATGAGTATGTAACTGTCAGTTTCAATCAAATTTTATAAAGTTAAAAAAATGAACTTATAAATCATATATATAGATAATTTTTAACGATTTTTATTATTAATACATATTTGCATTATATTTAATATATTTGAATCATATTAGGAATAGTCGTACTTTAGTTAAAATTGAATAATAAAATTTTAGTAGTAATAGTATTAATATCATATTACTATAATAGATCATTTTAGATGTAGAAAATCGTTGTGTTCTAACGATTAAAAAAATAGTAAAATTAAATAGTA
This sequence comes from Candidatus Ecksteinia adelgidicola, assembly GCA_020541345.1. Classification (GTDB taxonomy): domain Bacteria; phylum Pseudomonadota; class Gammaproteobacteria; order Enterobacterales; family Enterobacteriaceae; genus Ecksteinia; species Ecksteinia adelgidicola. The sequence goes on from CP045239.1 coordinate 489,853, forward strand.
ATACTACCATTAAACTTATTTTTATAATTTCAACTAAAGATTACTAAATTGAGGGTTACTAAAATAAAATTTCGTTAAAACAATAATTTTTTTAGAGATAAAACTACTAAAAATATTTAGTAAAACTTTAATATTAACTAAATAAGAAAGTGTGAGAAACATCATAATTAAAAATATTTTTTATAATTATAGTTATTTTTAACAATTTTATAACCTATCTCATCTAGAAATTCATTGAAAATAACTAACTTAAATATTTGAAAAGATACTAATTAATAACATTATTAATATATTTTTTATAAATATAAATAACTGGCAGAATCATAATTGATGTTAGTTATTGTATTAAATTTAATAAAAAATACTTATAATTAAAGATAAAACTATCTAATTTTTTAAATATTATATAGCACAAAATTAAAAATAAGATTATATCAAAATACAAAACATCAATGCCAGATTTATCTGTAGTACTTTAAATTTAGCATTGTTAATTTATATTAAATAAGTGAATAATAAATTATTAATATAAAAAAATCGATCAATAAAAATGTTCTTTCTAGAATCTTCTCTGTTAAAGAAGTATCATCAGAAGAAAAATTAATTAAAAAAAATTTAATTTTTTATAAAATTATTACAGTTATTTTACTTTCTTTTAGAGAGTGCTATCTTAATGTATTTTATTATTTAATAATATATCTACTAATACAAAAAACAAGATGATAAATTACAAAAATTAAAAAGCGCCTTTTCAGGTGCTTTTTTATAGAAAAGATTATATTATCTTTTATTTTAATACAAATTTTATATACTGTATTTATTTTTTTGAGTATATTATTATAATATGAAAAGTAACAATTTTCTTTTTAAAATTTAATAAAAAAGTTTATTTATTTGTTAATAAAATAATAATACAAATATAATAAGAAAATTAAAAAAATTATAAAAAACTAAAATTTCTAATTAAATAATCTACTATATTTTTATTGTATTAATATGTTTATAGTCGAATGTAAATACAAAAATTAAACTAATGATCACATCAGATTGTAGTGTAAAAACATCACTTCTACTGATTTGGAGAACTATCAATGTTTCAGAAAGAAATTACTATTACTGCTCCGAATGGTTTGCATACCCGCCCTGCTGCTCAACTTGTAAAAGAAGCTAAAAGTTTTATGTCTGATATTACTGTCAGTTCTAACGGAAAAATTGCTAGTGCAAAAAGTTTATTTAAATTACAAGCTCTAGGATTAACTCAAGGCACTGTAATAACCATCCAAGCTATTGGTCAAGATGAACAAAAAGCTGTTAAACATTTAATAGAAATAATGAAAAAACTTGATTAATAACTAGCATGTTTTTTAGTTCATGTCAATCAGGAGTAAGTAGATTTATGATTTCAGGTATTTTAGTATCACCAGGTATCGCTTTTGGTAAGGCATTGTTACTAAAAGAAGAAGAAATTATTATTAGAAGAAAAAAAATCTCTATGAATCTTATAGAAGAAGAAATTTTACGTTTTTTATCTGGTCGTGTGAAAACGTCTAAACAGTTAATAAGGATTAAAACTAAAGCACGAGAAACCTTTGGAAAAGAAAAAGAAGCAATTTTCGAAAGTCATATCATGTTATTAGAAGATGAAGAATTTGAAAAAGAAATTATATCTTTAATAAAAAATAAATATGTTTCTGCAGAAGAAGCAGTTTATAATGTAATTGAAAATCAAGCGAATAAGTTAGAAAAGTTAGATGATGAGTATTTAAAAGAACGCGCAGCTGATGTACGTGATATTGGTAAACGTTTATTAAAGAATATTCTTGGATTAACTATCGTTGATCTAAATAACATTCAAGATAAAATTATTTTAGTTGCTGTTGATTTAACTCCATCTCAAACTGTACAGTTAAATTTAAACGTAGTATTAGGGTTGATTACTGATTTAGGAAGTCGAACTTCACATGCCTCTATTATGGCGCGATCTCTTGAATTACCAGCTATTGTAGGAACTAGTAATGCAACTCAAAAAATAAAAAATGGTGATTATTTAATTTTAGATGCAATAAAAAATCATATTTATGTAAATCCTTCTAGAAAAATTATTAATAAATTAAAAATAGTAACAAATGAATATTGTAATAAGAAAAATAGTTTGTTTCAATTAAAAGATTTACCAGCTATTACGTTAGATGGACATCAAGTAAACATATGCGCGAATATTGGAACTATTCGTGACATTGAAAGTGCTAAACGCAATGGTGCGGAAGGAATTGGATTATATCGTACTGAATTTTTATTCATGAATCGTAATACGTTACCAACTGAAGATGAACAATTTAACGCATATAAAACTATTGCAAAAGCGATGGGTTTACAACCAGTAATTATTCGAACCATGGATATTGGTGGAGATAAAGATCTACCATATATGCATTTACCAAAAGAAGAAAATCCATTTCTTGGTTGGCGAGCTATTCGAATTTTAATGGATCGTAAAGAAATCTTACATACTCAGTTACGAGCTATTTTACGCGCATCGGTATTTGGCAACTTATACATTATGTTTCCAATGATTATTTCTGTAGAAGAAGTACGCGATTTAAAAAATGAGATTAATATATTAAAAACACAGTTGCGTAAAGAAAATAAAATTTTTACCGAAGATATTAAAGTTGGAGTAATGATAGAAACACCTGCTGCTGCTTGTATCTCTCACTATTTATCAAAAGAAGTTGATTTTTTTAGTATTGGAACAAATGATCTTACTCAATATACTTTAGCAGTTGATCGAAGTAATAAAATGATTTCTCATCTTTATGATCCTTTATCTCCATCTATACTTAGTTTAATTAAACAAGTTATTAATGCTTCACATGTAGAAGGTAAATGGACTGGCATGTGTGGAGAACTTGCTAGCGATGAACGTGCTACATTATTATTATTAGGAATGGGGTTAAATGAATTTAGTATGAGTGCTATTTCAATTCCACGCATTAAAAAAATTATTCGAAATATTAATTTTTCAGATGTAAAAATATTAGCAGAACAAGCTTTAGTTCAACCAACTTCAAAAGATGTAATAAATTGCATTAATCAATTTATTAAAGAAAAAAATATACTACTTAACTTTTAACGCATTAAAATAGTAAGTAATTATTTTATGCAGCATTTAGGAGAGCATTATGGAATTTTTTAACAAGTTAAAAAAATTAATTTTTAATAAAAAACAAGGTGTAGATACACTTGACATTATTGCTCCTATTTCTGGTGAAATTGTTAATATAGAAGATGTACCAGATGCAGTGTTTTCTGAAAAAATTGTTGGTGATGGTGTTGCTATTAAACCTTACGGTAATAAAATAGTTTCTCCAGTTAACGGAACAATTAGTAAAATTTTTGAAACTAATCATGCTTTTTCTATAAAGTCTGAATATGGTGTTGAATTATTTGTACATTTTGGTATTGATACAGTAAATTTAAAAGGTAAAGGTTTTAATCGTATTGCTCAAGAAGGAAAAATTGTCAATATAGGTGATGTTATTATTGAATTTGATTTAGTATTTTTGAATAAAAAAGCTAAATCAATAATAACTCCGGTTGTTATTTCTAATATTGATGAATTTAAAGAATTAATAAAAATGTCTGGAAATGTTACCATTGGGAAAAGTATAATTATGCGTCTTAAAAAATAAATTATTATATAAAAAAATAATATTTAAATACCATTTTATAGTGATATTATAATAATTTGTTAAGTATTATTTTTTTTATTCATGATTTATTAAAAATAAATTTATATTTATATTTATAATTGATACTAACATAGTAATATGTTGATAATTTAATTCAATTATTACTATATAATGTTTAAAATTTATTAAATATCATTTTAAATGTATTAAAAAATAAATTTATATTATAAAAATCTTTTTTGTTCTGATTAAGACATTTTTAGTTTATTTTTAATATTTAATATAGTACATAATGTACTTGAGTAAATATATTTTAAAAATGATAATTTCATTTTTAAAATTATAAAAAATTCATTGAATTAAAAGTATTTTATATTATTGATTAAACATAATAAATCTGTAATTATAAGATTTTTAAAATATAATGTTTCTTATTTATTTTTACTATTGTTTATAATAACAATGAAATATATTAAATAATTTTATCTTTTTAATATGAATATAAATAGTAAAAATTTTTTTATGATATATTTTTTATATTATACGTTTATATAATCATAATTGTTCAATACTCCTTATCAAAATTAACAATGTAAGGAGTAAGAAGTAAAAAGTTAATTTTATTATACAAATTATTTTATAAAAACAATATTTTAATTATACGTGTGATTTATTTTATATAGTTTTATTATTTATTATCTTTAAATGTTATAATGTATAAATATTTGTTATATAATTTAATTAAAGATGTTTGTATTTACATAAAATATCTTAGATAAACTTTAATAAGAATAATATTATTAAATTGTTTAATATTAAAAAATAATGTTAGTACCTTCTTGATTACTATTTTTAAAAGAAACAGACTGTAGTAGTTAATTTTTATTATTTAGATATGCATATAGATGTTTAGCATAATAAAAATTACCTCAGATAAGTGCTAGTTTTTTTAATTTTTAATTAATCAACTAAGATTAAAAGTCTTTAAAACGTTATATAGTTAATTATGTAAAGTCACTGTGTAAGACTACCTTTTATTACTTACTTATATTAATAGAAGATAATATTTTTTTATTTTAACTTGCTATTTTTATACCCTATTAATAAAAAACATATTAATATTACCTTATTGTATGAATTAAGATAATATTCATTATTGATGAATACCTATAATAAAACTTAATTTTAAATTTTTTTCTGTTAAAGTAATTTATATTTATAATAAATTTTAATAGAAAGAAATTAATTAAAATATCTATAATAAATTGTATAAAATTAACTTCTTTAATATTAACTTAACTTATTATAATAATTTAATTAATTGTTTTTATTACTTTTTCTTAATTATTAGTAATAAAATACTTTTAAAATTTTAATTCTTTATATGATATTCGTAATTAATATTAAAATTCTTTACAAACTTGTATATCTTATTTAAACAATAATTTATCAAACAGTAAAATATATGATTTCGTGTTAAAAAATAAACTTTGAAATATATTGTTTTTAATCTCTAGGAAATTGTGATAGATAACGTTTTCTAAATTTGTCATTGTGTTACTTCAATAATTAAATAACTTTTTATTAAATACTTCTTTTTTTTATTTTGTTTTTATCTTAAGTAATATGATATGATAAAAATATTTTAAAATGCTATTATGTATAAAAATAAAGAATAATCTTAAGCTATAAAATTAACTATAAAATGGCGTATATACATATAAATAAATATACATAAATAATATTAATTAAATAAAATCTAGTAGATTGCTATTTTAATTTTAAAAACTTAAAATAATATATACCAATACAATTTTTGAAAAATTTTTATCATCATATAAAAACTACAACTTTCTTTTTAAGGGATATTAATTGAGGTGTTATTTAAAACTTTAATATTTCAAAAAATATTAAAGTTATTAATTTTTAATGTTTATAATTTTATTTTTATTTACATTATAATATTTATGTTTTAAACATTATTCAACAATATGCTTTAAAATATTATCATTGTTATTTTGTCATTAAAATAGTAATAGTAAGAAAATATATAGTACTAATATTTTGTTTTGATAATTTAATATATTAAGACAACTATAATTTTGTTTTGAATAATGTTAAAGATTACTAAAACTGTTTTAAATTAATTAACAGCGCATATATTATTTAACGTATTACTATATTATAACATTAAAAATGTTGTGTATTACATAAAAAATATCTTCAATCATATATCTAAAGAAAATAAATGCTTAATTTTTTTTAGCTTCTTTAGTTTAACATTTTATGAAAACGAATTAAAAAATTATAAATCAAAACAATAAACATTATTATTTATTTTATTCTAAAATCAGTAAATAAAATGTAAATATTAATAATGTATTAACTAACTATCAAGCTTGTTTTTTTATAAAATAGTAAAATTTCAATTATAAAACAGTAAGAATTTTAATTATGTTACTGCTAAAAAACATAAAAAAGTTTATTAGTTAGTATAAAAAATTAATGTAGTATCAAAAAAAAACTAATGATCTAAAAATTGAAAATATATCATAAGCCATGTGAACGATGTGCCAACATTATATTATATGACATAATAATTAATATAATTAACAAAATGTAAAAAATAGTGTATAGAATATAGTATTTTCATAATAAAATTTATTTATATTTTTTAATACTTTGAGAAAAAATTTTAAAAAATAAAAATTATTAAAGATTTAAAAAAAATAAAATAAAAAAAATACATCAATATTAATTATCAATGATTTAATTAAGTTAATAGTAATATCATGGATAATGTTAAAATTAAAAATTTTATCTATACGAGCTCTTTATTCGTTAATAAAAAAATGATTTAAAAAAAATATTAAGATGATAGATAAAAATTATAATATTAAAATGATTAACGAAATAGTATATATTTCTTATTAATTAAATTTTTATTATAATATAAAAATTCTTAATAAGAATACTTCTGTTTTTTTAAGTTATATATCTAAAAATAGAACAAACTACACTAAATTCTTTTGTATCTTTAGTACAAGTTATTTCTTTTTTTTTTGATAGTAATACTAGTTTTATCTAAGTAAGGTTATTAAAAAATAAGTTTATTTAAAAAATTTTCCAATAAATCGTATCTAAAATATGATCTATGTTTCGTATTTTATAGTTTTTATAAAATACATTAAATAATTTGAATTAAAAATGATAAGTTAATTAATCATATTAGCATAATAATACTTTAAAAAAAAGTCACTTTATATTAAAATAAAATAACGATTTTCTATACTAGAAAATTATAAAAATAATTTAGACAATATTAAATTAACATTGTCTGTTAAACAATATAAATAATATATTAATTATCTTGTCTAAAATTGAATTCTTAGGTAAGTAATAATAAACTGATTTCTCTGTATTAATTAATATACGAAAAGTGTATTGATTAAATCAATAGTATGTTAAAATATAAAATTAACTTATATATTACGATAACCTAAAAATTTAATTTTTATTATGATATACACGTAATTTATTTTGACTAAATAATTAGCGCGCTATCTAGAAATAAAAAACAAAAGAAAGCAAACACATTAATACTTAGTTTAAATCTACATGTTAAAAATATATTGCATTAATTATAGAAATATTTTTGACATTTTTTTATCAATAATTAATTTAATTTATCATAACTTTAAAAATATCTTTTTATTTCTTATTTTACATTTTAAATTCATCTTTAACATAAAATGATTGAGTATCTAGAAATTTTCTTTGATATTTTATTCAATATTTTAAAAGATAAATAAATTTTAAAAGCTAATAAATAAAAGTTATATGATATTAACAATGATTAAAATATAAAAATTAAGTTATTTTATTAGATATGAAATAACGTAAATAACTATAATGTTACTGTATAAACTAATTTTTTTATTTGTGAATAAAAATATAAAATTGCTCATTGAAATACCATCATTGTAATGTTTTTCTTAAAAATAATAAGTTAACGATAAAAATAATAAATTAATGATTATAAAAAAGTTTATAAGAACTTCTTAATAAAGTATTAAAAATAAGCAATAATCATTTTTTTTAATTAATTAATTTATTAACTCTAAATTATTTTTTTATAAAATTGTTATCTACTTTTATTATAATATGAAAACAAAATATATCTTATATTTTTGATATATTAATTAAATATTAATTATTTTTAAATATAATATTATTTTTTTATATAAAAAACTAAATATAATATAAAGATATCAATTTTATTAAAATATTATCATTGTATAATGTTAAGTTATTTCGACGTAAAAGTAATACTCTATTATAACAATTTGTATAAATTTCATATTTTTTTGAAAGATTTCTTAAAATAAAACTGATAACTTTATAAATTTTCATTTATAAAATATAATTTTATAAAAAAATAGAAAAATAAAATTTTAAAAAAATTATTTTATAATATAGTAATGTTTTGATATTTTTAATAATTAATATTTTTATTTCTTTTATATTATTAATAACTATATTAGTTAAATATATTATCTATATTATCTTCATAACAATAGTTAATATTTAACAATATGTTAAAAACATTTTAATTTTTAAAATTTTAATTAATAATGTTATCTAATATTAATAAGAAGTATTATCACATTTATTAAAATATTTATCAATAAAGTTTTCATCATGATGATATTTTAACATTAAGCGTTAAATATTTTGTTATTGTTTTTTTATATAATTTATTATAACATAATAAATTATTTTTTTATGAAATATAAATATAAAAAAATCGTTAAATAATATTTATGAAATAATAAAAATATTTAATAAAGATAAAACATTTATATATCTTTTCTAATTTAAAAATAGAACATATATTAAAATAAGTATGATCTTTTAAAGATTATTTATTTTATATTATAAAATATAACACAATATTTTCTGTTTTATTTTTTTATTATTTTTACTTTGTAATTATTAATATAAATTATTATAATTAATTATAGTATTATTCTTAAACATAATACGTTATTAATTTTTACAAATCATTTATTTAAAACATTAATCTTAATAGTTTTTATCAACATTAATACATTTGAAAAAAAACATAACATATTACATTATGTTTTATTTTTTTATATGTTATGAAGTTAAATAATTTATAATATATTATTAATTTATGTAATATATAATTATATAAACTAAATAAAACAACTATAACACTAATTACACTTTATATGAACGATATATAATTATAATGTTTATGAAATTTATTTTTAAATAATATTAAATTTTATATTTTTTATTAAAAAAGTTATAAAATATTAAAAAATTATTTTTAAATTATCGTAATAGAATAAGTTTTATTATAAAAATTTATTATTTTTATATAGCTATTAAACTAATTTTATTTTAAACATTTTATTTATTAGTCACTATTTTACTGATATTAAGATATCTTTTATACATTTTAAAATAATTTATTTTATTAATTCAAAGATTGTTTATTGGAATTAAAAAATATTTCTTTAAAACTATTAATAATTACTATATATAAAAAAATATTAAGCTTTTAATAATATTTCAATATTTCATTTAAATAATATTTTATGAATAACTGTATATTTTTATAAAATTTAAATATCGAATTTTTATATATTTCTTATCTTGATGGACAAACATATAACATTTTTTGTAATAGCACTATAAAATTATTTTTTATATAAATTAACATTGTTAGATATTTTATAAATTTTTTATTAACAACGTTGTTTATTCATTATTTTTAAAAATTATTTTCATTTTATTAGATAAGATATCTATTTTTATCTTATATTGCATTCGAATTTTAAGTAATTTATATATTAAACTCATTATTAAATTATATATACTGGACGATAATATTAAAATTAATTAATATGATATATAAATATCAAGTATTTAATTTTTTATTTATTTTAATTATAAAAAATATTTAGGTATACGTAATTTTTTTATAAAAAATTTTATATGTTTTTTTAAATTTTATAAAGATATTTTATTTTTTATCCTAAATATGTTGTTAATAAATCTTTTAACATGGCAATAAAATAACTATATCATGAAAAATGACAATATACTTTTAATAAATTACTATATAAAATAGTATTTTTTTAAATAAATATAGTAAATAATTTATTTTTTTATTTTAATTGTTTACATAATGTGAAAAGTTAATTTATATATTTAAGAAATGTTCGTACAAATAAAATTATTTTATTAATAATATTTTAATATTCATTCAACTATTTTTAGTTTTTTAATATTACTAATTATTTATAGAGAATAATATTAAAATGTTAATAAATTTTTTTTAAGTTACAATATTTACTGATTTATTAAATACTTAAAAAATTTATTTACTTATTATTCATAATAAATAGATAAAAATTTTTTTACATATAAACTTTATTAAAAAATAACTCTAAGTTGAATAAAACAAAAACATATATTTTTATATATTATTTAAAATATTGAAAAATATGAATTTTTATAAAATTTTTATGAAAAAAAATATATTGATATACCTAAAATTACTATGGTAATATATCTAAAATTACATAGTTAATAATAATAAAATATATTTTATATATAGTAACATATAATAATTAAAATAATAATTATTAATTATAATTTTTTTTTGATTATTACACTCATTTTTTAACTGTTAGACTCATTTATTCTTTATTAAATAATTTATTGTTTTTTTTAAAATATTATATATATAATATTTATCGAATAAATATTAATCATAGCATAAAAAATAAAATAAAGATAAAAAATAAAAAATATTTATAAATAATAAATTAATTTTATATAAACAAATAATATTATTTTTAGTTTTTACATGAACATTCATAAAAATTATTTAATATTAATCATGCATAATTTACAATAAATAACTATTATATGGTTATATTATAAAATCTAAACAATTTATTATTTATTTAAAAAAATAAAAAATCTATATTAATAATATGATAAACACTTATAAAAATATTTATTAGTTTAATACAAGAACATAAACATATAGCTGTATTATATTAACAAAAAAATATTCATGAAATATATTAACAATATTTTAAAAATATCATATCATTATAAAAAATTTATATACTACAATAATTTTTATATATCTTTTATTTATTAAAAAACATTTTAAATCGACTTAGATAAAATTTTTATTACAATAATTATTTATTAAACGTTTATACATTAAAATAAACAATATTATATATTTACTTTAAATATAAATATTTATTGTATAGATCATTAATATTATTTATTTAATTTTTATTGTTTTATCAAATTTTATTAACTAATTTTGAAACTTTAATTTTATGACTATAATAAATATATTTATTTTTATAAAATTTATTTATTTTTTATATGTTACAAAAATTTTTATATGTTATAAAAAGTAAAATAACAATAATTATTAATTAAAATTTATAAATTTATTTTTTTTATTAAAAGATGAAACTTATTATTTAATAAAATACAATACTACAAATTATTTTTTAATATTATTAAATATAATAAAAATTATCTTTTTAAAAAAGATAATTATATAATTTAAAAAAAAATAATTTTTTAAAAATTATTAATTTAATAAATATTATATTTAAATTATTTCGAAATACTAACAATTTATTTTTATATTTGTTATTAAAATAACTAATTTTTAATTACTACATCATATATAAAATATTTTAGTTACTACATAGTATATAAAATAATATTTATAGTTATTGATTTTTTTTAAATATAAATAAAAAAATAAACTAAAAAATATATTTCATAGTATTTTATTATAATATTCTGCATTACTAAATTATTAATAATTTAAAATTTTATATATAATTTTTAAAAAAAAATTATAGAGAATGTTATAAAAAAGTTACTTTATATTTATTAATTTTTTATTAACTGTGTAAACTGTGTAAAATGAAAACATATTTTTATAAAAAATATTTTATTTTAAAACATAGTAATTAAATTAGTTTATAAAAATAACCTCTAAATGTACTTTAACGTTAAATGATATTTAATATAAATTTTGTTAATGCTTATATATAAAATTTATATTTTAATAATTTATGGTGTTATAATAGTATATTATTTTATATCTTATAAAAATAAAAAAATATTAGTTTTGAATACGCATTTATTATATCATAACATCATCTTTAATCTGACATTAATAATTAATCTAACAATACTTCTTTTTGTATTTTAAAAATTATGGAAATAGATTTTTGCGCTATTTCTAATAATGTTATTAATTGATTTTTACTAAATGGTTTACCTTCAGCAGTTCCTTGCACTTCAACAATACGACCATCTTCTACCATTACTACATTCATATCAGTATCAGCTATTGAATCTTCAATATATTCTAAATCACATAGTGCTATACCATTTACAATTCCAACAGACACTGCTGCCACTAATCCTTTTATTGGATTAACTTTGATCATCTTATTAGACATTAAAGTTTTTATTGCATCAATTAATGCTACACAGGCACCTGAAATAGATGCAGTACGAGTTCCACCGTCAGCTTGTAATACATCACAGTCAATAATAATAGTAAATTCGCCTAATTTTTTTAAATCTACTACTGCACGTAATGAACGAGAAATTAAACGCTGAATTTCTAGTGTACGGCCATTTTGTTTACCTTTGATCGCTTCGCGTATATTACGGTTATGAGTCGCACCAGGAAGCATACCGTATTCGGCGGTAATCCACCCTTTTTTTTGACCTTTTAAAAATCGAGGAACACCTTTATCTATAGTAGCAGTACATAAAACTTTCGTATCGCCAAATTCAGCTAATACTGAACCAGGAGCATGCTTAGTATAATTACGAATTAAATGTAATGGTCGAATACTTTGAGATGTTCTTCCTAAAAATCGCATTTGTTTTCTCCAAATAAAAATAATTATTTATTTTATATTATACAAATTTAATAAAATAATACCTATTATATACGTAAAGTCAGATATATAATCGTTATATCTTTTTTTAATTATTGGATATAATAATGATACGTAGTATGACAGCTTATGCGCAGTATGAAGTTAAAGAGGAATGGGGAGTTGCAATATGGGAAATACGCTCTATTAATCAACGCTATTTAGAGATAAGTATTCGACTTCCAGATAAATTTCGAAGTTTAGAATCAGAAGTTCGTCAATGTATTCGAAATCGTTTAAGTCGCGGAAAAGTTGAATGTAGTTTACATGTTAATATTAATAGTAGTTTACAAAAACCATTAGTTTTAAATAAAAATTTAGTTAAAAAATTACTTAATGCTATTGATTGGATAAAAACACAAAGCAAGGAAGGAACAATTGATTTAATTAAAATATTATATTGGCCAGGTGTTATGTATTCCCCCCAGCAAAATTTTGAATTAATAAATACAGATTTATTCAAAGCATTAGATCATGTATTATATGATTTTATTGCTTCTCGAATACGCGAAGGAACTGTGTTAAAAAATTTAATTAATCAACGTCTTTGTAACGTTAGCGAAGTAGTAGTTAAAATACGAAAACAAATGCCAAATGTTTTAAAATGGCAACGAAATCGATTGCTTAATAAATTAGAAGAAGCTCAAATACAACTAGAAAATACTCGTCTTGAGCAAGAAATTGTTTTAATAGCGCATCGTATTGACGTTCAAGAAGAATTAGATCGTATAGAAGGGCACGTGCATGAAACACATAATCTTTTAATACAAAAAACAGCAGTTGGACGTCATCTTGATTTTATGATGCAAGAATTAAACCGTGAAGCAAATACATTAGCTTGTAAATCAATTAATATTGATATTACAACGTTAGCTGTTGAATTAAAAGTATTAATTGAACAAATGCGAGAGCAAATTCAAAATATTGAATAAATAATTCTAAAAATTTTAAAATTTTTTATGTTAATAACATTAATAAATAAATATATTTTTTTATTAATGTTATAATAATTTTATGAAAATATTTTATTTTTAAATGTATAACTGTATAACATAGTATAGTTTTTGTTTTTTTTAAATAAGATTTATGATATTATCTTATTTATAATTTTAAATATTCATCTTTTAATTATTTTAATAAAAATTTTATTATTAATATAAAATATGTATATATTAATCAATAAAAAATGTAAAAAAATTTTTTTAACATTAATAACATTTTTAATATATTTATTATAGAATTATATTTATATATAAATATTTTAATTATTTTAATTAAAATTATCTATAGTTATAAAAAATTATTTTTTTAAATTAAAGATATATTATAAAATAATATTAAATGTTATAACATTTTTATCAAAGAAGTTTATTAAAATTGATAAAAAATAATGTTGTATATTAATTTTTTTATATTTATATAAATAATATCATATTAAATAAATTTTATATATAAATAAATTTCTTTAAAAAAATATAATTTTTAAAATTTTATTAAAGCTAAAAATAATCAATGTATTTTTATAGATATTTTAAACATTTATTTTTATAAAAGTAAATATAAAAATTAATATTTAATATTGATTATATTATTTAATATTTATTATATAAATCATTTATATTATTTTATATAACAAATAATATAAATAAACATATAAAAATATGTTCTTTAATAAATAAATTATTTTTTTGTTTGTTAAATTATTATAAGCGTAATCATGTTTATTTTATGCATTTTTTAAAATTTTATATATTTTTAAAAAGTAATAATAAATTTTTGATAAAAATTTATATGTTATATTTTATAAGTGATGAGACAATATTTGAATAAATTAATATTATTTAATATATTTATAAAAATAAATATATTTTATAAAAATTTTTTAGCATAAATAAATTTTAGAATAAAAAAAAATATATTTTAATTATTACAGTAAATGTGATATCATAAAATTTAAAAATTTAATGTTTTATTATAATATATAAAATTGTTTTTTGTTTTTACATGTTTGATAAATTTTATAATATTATTAAAAATAATTTTATTAAATAAATTTTAAAAAATTATAAGCTAAAAAAATCATTTTTAATAATGTTTATTATTTTTATAAAAAAATTATGGATATAAAATTTTTTACAATAACTAAATTAATTTATATAAATCTAAATTTAATTTTATAAAGTACAATTATATTTGTTATAATATATTTTATCTTTATATCATAAAATAAGAATTTTATATAAATATTTACTTTTTTGCTATGTTATTTTATAGTATACTATATCGTATGTAATTGTATGTAATAAATTTAAAATTATTTTTTTAATTGATTTAATATGTACTGTATATACTTTACAAAAAAAATAAAAAATTTTTACTGGAATAATTATGGTTTGGATTGATTATACAATTATACTAATGATTACATGTTCGGCGCTAGTAAGTTTCATTCGAGGATTTATTCAGGAAGTTCTATCGCTTTTAACGTGGATAGGATCTTTTTTTATTACTAGTAGAGCATATTTACGTTTTTCAATGTATTTAACTTATTTTAAAGATGAAATAATACGAAATAGCATTTCAATTATTATTTTATTTGTCACAACATTAATTTTTGGAACTATAAGTAATTGTGTTATTAACGCTTTAATAAAAAACACTAAATTATCAAGTACTGATCGAATACTTGGAATATGTTTTGGAATGTTACGTGGTATATTAATTGTTTCTGTGATTTTATTTTTTATAGATGCTTACACTAGTTTACCTCAAAGTACAAGTTGGAAAAAATCATTATTTATTACTCATTTTGGTTATATAATTACATGGTCCTTTAAATTTTTAAAAAATACATTTATTTTTTTCATAAAATATTAATTATATTGTTAATGAGTATCATGAGAATATTAAAAAAATTTTTTATATAAAATAAAAATATTATTTATTAAACAGTTATTACAACAATTATAACTAATTAATTTTTTGAATTAAATAATGAAATTTTAAAATCAAATATTTAAATAATATATTATATTCTGTAATTAAATTTTGTTGAAGATATTAGATTTATGTATTTAAAAAAATAATTTATGTTATATATTGTAATGTTAAACATTACATGTTTTTTAAAGAAATATATTTCATTGTTTGATTTATTTAAAATTACTATTTTATAAAATTATTAGACAAAAATAAAATTATTATATTATTTAAATATAAAAATATTTTTTTGATGTATTTTCTTAGTATATGCTCAAGTATTTTAAATACTATAGAATTTTAAAATGTCATCATTACTTATTTTGTAAAATTATTCTATAAAAAATCATTTTTAGTAGCTAAAAATTAAAGTTAATAATTTTAATAAAATATTCTTTAATTAAGTTTTAATTAAGGTAAATATTTTAATAAAAGAGTATTTTATTGTTTTCAGAATAATATATTCATTTTAATTTTTAATGATATTTATTTTTTTAAAATATATATGATATTACTCAAATTAAATAAATAATTTTTTATTATTATATCTTAAAAATTAAAATATTTAATATATTTATTATAAACATTAAAGAATAACATATTTTTCTTATCTCTTATAAATAAAAAGTTGTTGTTTTAATAATTCAATATAAAAAATTAAAAGAAAGTTATATTTTAAAGTGGGATTTTATTCTTATGAAACGGCTCATAATTGGTATTTCTGGTACTAGTGGAGTTATTTATGGCGTAAGATTGTTACAAGCATTACGTGAAGTGACAGCAATAGAAACTCACTTAGTAATAAGTAATGCATCTAGACAAGTATTAACTTTAGAAACTTTGCTAAGTGTAGATGAAGTACAAGCATTAGCTAATGTAGTTCATGATGTACATGATATTTCTGAAAGTATTTCTTTTGGCACTTTTAAAACTCTAGGCATGGTGATTTTACCTTGTTCGATAAAAACCCTATCTAGCATCGTGAACAGTTATAATGATGAATTATTGATTCGTGCCGCAGATGTAATATTAAAAGAACGTCGACAATTAGTTTTATGTGTACGAGAAACACCATTACATGCAGGTCATTTACGTTTAATGCTAAAAGCAACAAATATGGGAGTTATAATTATGCCATTAGTTCCAACATTTTACAACTTTCCAAAAAATGTAGACGATATTATTAATCAAACAATTGATCAAGTAATTAATCAATTTGATATTACATTGCCAGTAGATCTTTTTACTCGTTGGCAAGATCTTCATTAATAGTATTTATTTTATTATTTTTTAAAAAAAAAATATATTTTATATTATGCAATATGATTTATAACATTTACTTATAATCTTATAGTAAGACATCTATGTAATATTATTACAATTGATAAACTATGTATTTTTTAAAGAAAATATATAAAAATTATATTACTATAAAATTATTATTTTCATATAAAATAATCAAATAAAAAATTTATTAAGTAATAATTTATAATTTTATTTAATTTATTAGAATATATTATATAATTAAATCTATTTACTCAATATAACATATTTTTATCTTAATATCTTTGTAATTAAATAAAGTAACTTAACATTAAATAACTCATTTATTATATTTATATAGAATATAAATATAATATTAATATAAAACATACATTTTTATTTTAAAAAATAAAAAATTATTTATATAAAATTTTATAAATTAAATTTATTTAAAATTTATTATATATATTACATAAAAGATTATATTAAATAGAATACTATTTAATATTTTCTTATTTTCACATAATATAAAACAAATATATTAATAAATAAAAAAAAATTTATTAATAAATTTTTTTTTATTAAAAAGATAAAACAATAAAAAAAGATATTAATTTTCTAAAATTGTTATTTTTTAATTTATTATTTAAAATATTTTTATTATTAATAAATATTAATAAAAATATTAATATGTATTTTTTTATTTTAAAAAAATATTTATAATAATCGTAATAAAAAAATAACAACAATATCAATCAACGAATCAACATATGATGTTTTATATGTTATAAAATATATTTAGAAAATATATTTTAATAAATCAAAGATGATATATTAATTATTTTATAATTTTTATACTTTTTACAATATAAAAAAATCAATTAGAAATATTTTAAATAATTAACATAAGCAATTATAAAAAATTTTAAAAAAAAGATGTTTTATAATTAAAATAAAACGTAAAATTATTAATTATATGTTATACGTTATAAACATATAAATATCATATATTTTTTGTTAAAATAAAAATCACTAAATAATAAAAACGTTTATATATTTTAATTTGTCAATTATTTTTATAATAATAATCAAATTATTAAAATAATTAAATCACTTGTTATAAATTTGATAAAACATTAATAATATTAAAACTAAATATTTAACTAGTGTAAACAAAATATTAATATTGTAGATTATTTTTAAAAATACAAAAGATTAGAAAAAATACTCAATAATTTGTATTAATATGTATTATGATACAATCATTTGCATGAAAATGTACATATTTATTCATTATATAATAGTAATAATAACATATTGCATTACTCACAACATAATTTTTAATAAAACAAATTGTCTAAACACTTATACTAAATTAGTAAAAATTTAATCTTGTTTTTTTCATTTAGTTAATTTTTAAAAATACAAATATAATTTTATTCAATAAATATTTTTTTAGTATATCCTGTAAAATTTTATTAAGATAAATTCTATTTAATTAATAATCAAAATAAAATAATGAGTAAACAACAATCTACAATTTTTAAAGCAACATTGTATATAGTTCCTACACCAATTGGTAATTTAGGTGATATTACTTATCGTGCGTTAGAAGTATTAAAAGAAGTTGATTTCATTGCAGCAGAAGATACTCGCCATACAAGTTTATTATTACATCATTTTTCTATTCATGCGAGATTGTTTTCTTTTCACAATTACAATGAAAAAAAACAAACATGTAAAGCTTTAATTCAATTAAAAAATGGAAAAAACATTGCACTAGTTTCTAACGCTGGTACACCATTAATTAACGATCCTGGATACTATTTAGTACACTGTTGTTTTAAAGAAAAAATTCGTGTAATTCCATTGCCAGGAGCTTGTGCAGCAATTACTGCGTTATGTGCTTCTGGTATTTCTTCAGATCGTTTTTGTTATGAAGGATTTATACCGTCTAGACAAAAAGAACGTAAAAATAAGTTATTATCATTAAAAAAAGAATCTCGTACGTTAATTTTTTATGAATCTACCCATCGATTATTAGATAGTTTAACAGATATGATAGAAATTTTTGGACCAACACGTTATGTAGTATTAGCGCGTGAATTAACTAAGATTTGGGAATCTATCTATGGTGCATCCATTAGTAATTTATTAACTTGGATTAAACAAGATAATATGCGAAGTCGTGGTGAAATAGTATTAATAATTTCTGGTTATAAAATTAAAAAAAATATATTATCATATCAAGTCTTGCGTACTTTTTCAATTTTACATAAAGAACTGCCTCTAAAACAGGCTGTAATTTTATCATCAAAAATTCATGGTGTGAAAAAAAATGACTTATATAAGTATGCTTTATCTTCCCTTTAATGAATAAAAAATTTTATTTGTTTAAAAACATTAAAAATTACATGTAATAAACAATAACTTATAAAAAAACAGTAACTTTTTTTTTAAAAACATGTTAGTATAACACGTTATTTTATTATCAGTATCGATATTATTTTTTATTAATTTATAAGAAATAATTTAAAATATAATAAAAAAAACAACTATTACTTATATAAAAATAAAAAATAATTTTATCAAAATTATTAATTATTATTTTTTATTTTATATAAATATTAATAAAATATATAAATATATTAATAATAAAATTTTATGAAATCAATTTTATAAATTGTTATTTATTTAAATAATATAACAAAATATTTATAATTTATATTTTTTTTATAAAATGTTTATTTTGAAATCAATAAAAATTTTAATTATTATACATAATATACAAGAGTATTATTCATATAAAATTAATTGATTATTAAAATAATTTTTAAAATAAAATTGTACAACATACATCAATATTGTAATATTAATAAAGAATAGATTAATACAATGACATATTATTATTTTATATAAAAATACAAAATACTAAAAGTTATAAATATATTTTAAAAATTAATAAAATCATTTTATTATATTATTATATTGAAAGAATAAATAATAATTTATATAATAAATTATTATTAAAGAATAATAAATAAGATTTAAAAAATATATACAAAATTAAGAAATAAAAATCAATATCATAAAAATTTATAATATCATAATGAAGTTAATAGTAATACAACTCTATAATTTATTTACTTAATTATTATGTTAGGTTATTAACTAATAATTTTTATTACCAAAAAGGTTAAATTTTAAAGAAAAATTATAAAATTTTTATAATGTATATAATCAGTTCAATCTGTGTTAATTTATAAGTATTATTTAAAAAATTATTCTTCAGATTATTATTTAATTTCAGTGCTTGACTTATAATATAGATGTGATTTATAATATTTTTTAAAGTTAATTAGACAGTCGCTGCTAACGTTTTTATTTGTTTATAATAAAAATTTAGGAGAGGAAAGTCCGGGCTCCATAGGGCAAAGTGCCAGGTAACACCTGGGAGATGAAAATCTACGACTAGTGCAACAGAAAGTAAACCGCTGATAATTATAATTTTGAGTAAAATATTATTTTTCAGTAAGGGTGAAAGGGTGCGGTAAGAGCGCACCGTGCAACTAGTAATAGTTTGCAGCATGGTAAACTCCACTCGGAGCAAGGCTAAATAGAGATTTGTAAAAAGTATAGCCCGTACTTAGATCTGGGTAAGCCGCTTGAGCTAGTTAGCAATTTCTAGCCTAGAGGAATGACTGTCCTAGACAGAACCCGGCTTATCGATTAACTTGTAATAAAAAAATAAACTGTATAAATTTATTTTTTATTATTTAAATAAAAAAATTTAAAAAACAAAGTATTATAATGTTATTTTATCTTATCATATTATTTTATTTTTATTGTTTTCAACATAAATGTTATTATTATAAATTCATATAAACATAAAAGTTATGCAACAACATCATAATAAAATTCAAGTTTATGATTATGTCTAATGTTTTATTTATTAAAAAATAAAATTATTTATAGTAATTTTTTAATATTATCTTTAATATATAAAATTTTGTTATTAAGTAATTTAGATTATTATATATTTATAAATATTATTATGTAAACAGTTGTTAAATTTAAATAGTATTAAATTATTTTATATGATGTATTTAAGTAAAATAATTTTGATATTTTATATGAAAAACATATTTATAATATATTAATTTTATTATTTTAATATTAATTGTAAAACATTAAATTTTTATATAATGTAAAAACGTTTATTTTTATTTATTATTTTTTTTGTTTTTTTAAATTGTATTTTTTTTATTACTTCTAAAAAACTATAAAAGTGTGTACAAAAATAAATAAATTAATAATATATTATAAAGATGTAATAAATAAAAGTTTTTAAAAATCATTAACGATAATAAAAAATTTTGTTAATAATTAAACATTTAATAAATTACAACTAATTGTTTATATCTTTAAAATATAATACAATTAGATAAATACTTGTGATAATATTTAAATAATAGATATTTAATAATATTAATTTTTATTTTTAATATTTGATTATTTTTTTAAAAAATATTATTACAATTATCTTTAATAAATATTATTATTAATTAATATAATATTTAATGATAAATTTTTACTATTTTATACAATAAGTAAGAAATTAAAATTAAATGTTTGTTTTATTAAAAATAGAATGTCTTATTTAAAAATTTAATAAATTGTTTTATAACATCTCGTTGCCTAATTCATTTATAAAATATAACATATATAAATATTATAATTTTTATTTTACGTAATGTATATTTTTTTTGTATTATTCATTGCTCTTTTAAATAAAATTTAAAAATAATAACAATATTTAATTATAAAAAATCATTAAATAATATTATTTTATGAAAAATAAATTATTTATATTTTATAATATTTTAATAAAATAAAATATATAGTATATAATTATGAATTGTTTTTATTTTTTTCAGTTGCTATTATTTTTATAAATTCTATTTAACATAATAAATAAACTTCACTTATGTAAAAACATTTTTAAAGTATTACAATAATGTTATTTATATTTTTAAATTAAAAAATATTTTAGTTTTTTAACTGTGTCACTAGTTTAAAACTATTTTTTAAAAAGATTATATATGTCAATAAATATTTTTAAAAAATATAATTATTAAAACATAAAAAGTTTTAATACATTATTTCTTTTAATGATAATACTTAATAATAATTTAACAATTAAAAATTTAAAAATAATCAATAAAATATTAATTAAATACAATTAAAATAAAAACAATTTTTAAAATTAAATCTGTATGTAATAATATAAAATATATATTAGATAATAAAAAAAATTAGATTGTTTATATAAACTAATAAAAATTTATTTTTTATTTATAAAATTAATTGTTTAATTAATTATTATATATTATCATTAATCTTATCAAATATATTTATTATTTTTTTTATAATAACAGTAATAACTTTTATGTTAAAATTAGTATATCATACATTGTTAAAATATTTACTGATATAAAATTTATAATTTTATTAATTTTAAATAAAATAAAAAATAATTTAAAATTTAAATGTTTTTATTTTATATAAAATTTTTTTTACAAAAAACTGTATATTATAACAATATATTAATATTTTATATAAATATATTAATAATATACAATGCTATGTTACAATATATTCAAGTAATTTAACATTAATAATATAATGTAATTTACAATAATATTATTAAAAATTAAAGTAAAATATCAATATTTATAAAACATTATACACTTAAATATAAAAACAATAAAAAAAACTTATATAAAAACTGTTTTTTTTATTAAATAATAATATTAAAACATTACTAAAATATTAAAATAATAAAAAAAACGTAAAGTTTTAAATATAATACACTTTATAATATTAAAAAATAATATTAAAAAATATTAAAATAAAAAAATAAAAATTTTAAATAACATTATTCTTTTTACGTTATTTAAAAAATTTTAAAAAAAAATGACAATTAAAATATTATGATAAAATCATTATGAAATTAAAATAAATTTATCTAAAAATAAATTTTAATTAATTTATGTTTAAATTAATACCTATATTATTTATCATAATAAAATTTAATAAAAAAATAATAATCTTTGACTTTATTTATTTTATAAAATTAACAAATAAAGAAAACAATATATAACATATTTTTTTTAAACGATATTCATATAAAATTCATATTTAAAAAAAATTTTTAAAAAAATAATAATTAATCTTTACATTTAAGTAATCTATTTTAAAGATGCTAT
Source organism: Candidatus Ecksteinia adelgidicola (assembly GCA_020541345.1). Taxonomy (GTDB): domain Bacteria; phylum Pseudomonadota; class Gammaproteobacteria; order Enterobacterales; family Enterobacteriaceae; genus Ecksteinia; species Ecksteinia adelgidicola. The sequence continues at coordinate 513,094 of CP045239.1, forward strand.
TAGTATGAATGTTTTAGTATAAATCTTTTTATTAGTTTTATAATTGTGAATTAGTGAAGTTAATTTTTACTATAATTATATAGAATGATTCACTAAATATTATTTTTTATAATATGTAAATAAATAATTTATTATCTAACTATATCTTAAATTATTTAATAATTTTTGAAAAGATCTTTATAAATTTTAAAACTCATTTAAAATTAATTAAGCTTCTTATTTTTTAAGTAATAATAGATATTACTAATATAATAAAAATTATTAGTTATGTAATTTTTTATTTTCTAAATCTTTTGAGAAGATTATTTTATTGTCATTGATACTATTTCATTTACTTTTAATTTATTAATAGTAAAAATATTAATCGAAACAGCATTTTATTTTTTATCTGGTTAAAATTATCACTATTATTACTTTAGTTTTAATTAAATCAATAATAATCGCAATATATTTTAAATTTCTATCTAAAACATTGTTTTTTATATATTTTTAAAAGAATTATAGAATATATTTTTAACAAAAATAAGTTATTTTTACTAATTTTTTAATGCCAATATTTACTTGTGTTAGTATTAAATTAGAAATTATTATGAATAAAAAACTAAAATATAGAAAAAATATTATTTTTTATTGTGAGTTTTATCCTTAATTTAGTATCTTAGATTTTATATATCTATATTAATGATTGTGACATGAATCATTTCTTGAGACTGATTTATCAAAGATAAAAATAATTTAGTTAATTATTTAATTTGTTCAGTTTAAAAAAAAGAAAAATTATCAATTTTATTTTGTTAATATTACAGTTTTTTTTAAATGACAAAATTTTATCAATCGCGTATTTTTTAAAAAAAAAATAAAAATTCATTTAAAATGATTTTCTAGTTTGTCAAAAAAAATACAGAACAAGATGATGTTCTTAATTTATTAATATTTATTAAAAAGAATTATATTATTCTTTTATTTAAAATATTTTAAATAATATCTAATATTAAATTAATTATAAAATATCAATAAGAAATTAATATTATATTATGTATAATATTTTTTTATTTTTATTAATTTTATTCAATCTAAATAATAATATTTGTTATAATTTAATAATTTCATTATTATAGTTTTTTGATATTTAATATTTTTTAGAAAAAATTATTTAATTTTATTCATACTTTATTTATAATTATACAATAATTAAATAAAAACATTTTTTAAAACTATATTGTTTATTTATATTTTATAATGTATTGTATTATAACAATATAATCATTTTTATTTAATTTTTTATTTTATTTTTTTATTTTATTAAGATCGAATATTAATAAATATTTTTTCATATTTTTAATATTCTTATAAAAAATATTATTTTAAAAAAACAAACTATAAAATAATATAAGTAAATAATTAATATTTATATAATATTATAGATAATATTCTTATTATTGTTATATTAATAATTAATATTTTATATAATATTAATTATTTAAAAAAGTTAAGTATTACAATAAATTATATAAATATTTTATTTTTAAGAATTTTACTATTGATAATAAATCATTAATAATATTTTATTATATTTTAATATTAACATCATTGTAAATTTAATAATATTATTTTTTATTGTTATAAAAAATTTTATAATTAAAATTAAAATATAATTAAATATGTATTATTAATTATAAAAATAACATATGAATACATAATTATTTTAATAATAAATTTATTTAATAAGTTATTATAGAATAATATAATATCAGTTTCATCAATTAACGTGATAAAAAATATCATATAAAAATTCATATAAAATTTAAAAATATGAATATATAACATATCAAACAAAATTTACGTTTTCGATTAAAAGATAAAAGATATCTATAAATGTTTTAAACTATAAATCAAAAGTTTATCTTAAATCATATAAAATTTTTTTCATTATTTGTAATAAATTTTATTTAATATTAAGTAATTTTATAAAATTTAAACAAAATATAATTTCTTATTTTATAATTATTTTAATTTTTTAATGACAAAGTAACATATTGTTATATAAATGATTAATATTTTATTAAGTTTATTATTTAAACATTATATTTTAATTTTATTAATTATTATTATAAATAATTTATCTATATATTAATATTTTTTTAATTAATATAATGATATACATTTCACAAACAAAAATATTTTCACATTGTTTAAATATTTTTTGACTTACATTAAAGTTGTTCATAGTAAAAACAAAATATAGTAAGTATAAATTTATTAATAAAAATTAATACTTTTTATAAGTAAAATATTATTTATATAGTAATATTTTAACATATAAACATAAAATTATTTTATTTATTTTATAAAAAGAATTTAATAAAAATAATTTTTATGCTGTGTTTTTTCACTTCTATTGTTTTTCTTTGTATTTTTAAAAATTTTACATTTTATTTTCTTCTCATGATAATTTATAAATATAAATTAAATAGTATGTGATTAAAATTATTTAATAAAACATTTTAAGTTTTTAAAATAAAAGTATTTTATAAAAATTAATATTTTTTTTACATATATTATATTTTAACTATAAAATAACATATGTTAAAATTTTTATAAATGCATAAAATATAATTATTCAACAAATAATGTGCTTTCTTATAATGTTTTAATCTATATTATTAATTTTTATATAAAATAACATAAAATTTTTTTTAAAATTTAAATAAATCATGTTGATGAAATTGTCATAATTTATATTTTAAAGTTATTTAATTTGAAATTAAAAATTTATGTATTCTATTAAAGAAATATTTTTTTAATATTCAAAATATTATATAAATTTATTTTTTATATAAATGTTTGATTAAATAATGTACAACAATAAAAACATTACTTAAAATGTTTTTTATTTTAGAAATTTTATAATGAATTCATAAAAAATACTTCAACTTATTTTATAAAATAATATGATGAAATATTATAAAAATTTAATTTTATATTCACAAACATTTTTATTTATTGATTAAAATGTATTTCTTTGTTAATATTTAAATTTTAATATTATAAATTAATATAATAAATAATTTTAAATTTTTATATTATAATAAAAATTTTTTCAAGAGATATTATTAATGAAATAAATATAAAAAATTTTAAGATTAAAAATAAAAAAATTTTTATATTTTAAAAAATATATATGTATATTTCATAAAATCTTATAAAACTCTTCTTTTAAAAATAAATTAAAATTAATATAAAACATAAAAATAAATTTATTTCTATATTTTACTCATCATTGTTTCAATTAAAACAATATCAATTATATTTGAAGATTATTAATTTTTACTTTGATTTAAAAAAAGAAAGTTAAAAAGAATAATTTTATTTTTTAATATTTTATTAAAAAAAACAAATATATTAATTATTAAATAATACAATTTAAATTTTGTTAAAAATATTTTCTTAAATTAAGTGATTAAATAGATTTGCAGATTAGTTTTAATATATGGTAAAATAAAAATAATATAAATTTATTATTTTAAATATATTTATATCATTTTAAAAAACAGTTTATTTCTAAAATTTATTAATTAGATATATTCTTTATTTCTAAAAATTAAGAATATACTTAATAAAATAATTTTATTTATAATAGCAATTTTAATATAAAAAATCTTTTTTAGTATCAAAAAAAGCATCCTTATTATTTTATATACTATCTAATATACATTTGAGACTAATAATATGAGTGAAGAATTAAAAACTTTTAATAATATTCGTATTCTACGTATTCAAGCAAGAGAATGCAGTCTAGAAACATTAGAAGAAATTTTCGAAAAATTGAAAGTAGTAGTAAACGAACGTCGTAAAGAAAACAGTCAAGCTCAAGAAGAAATTAAAGAACATACTCTCAAATTACAGCAATATCGCGACATGTTAATTGCTGATGGGATTGATCCAAATGAACTTTTAAAAAGTATGGCTACCACTAAGGTAATAAAAAAAACAAAGCGTGCAATACGTCCAGCTAAATATCGATATAAAGATGAAAATGGCGAATTAAAAACTTGGACAGGTCAAGGTCGTACTCCAACCGTCATTAAAAGAGCCATCGAAGAACAAGGAAAATCTTTAAATTATTTTTTATTACAAAAAAATTAAGTAAGAGCATATGAATTAAAGCTCTCCGTTAATAGGGGAGTTTTTTAAATTTTTTATTTAAAAGAATAATATGGTAATTTCTTAAACAATTTATTATCATCAAAATGATAATAAATAAATTAAAATTTTTTATAAACTCAATTTATTTATTATTATGTAAATTTTTAGATTTTTTTAAAATATTTCTTTTTAAAGAATAAATTTTAAAAAACTTATAGTTAATAAGATTAAGAAATTATATTATTTAATAATATTAATTATAAATAAACAAAAAGAATTTTAATGATGTGTTATTGTTATTTTTTATTATTATTAATATTATAGAAAACATTAATAATATTATCAATTTGATATATATATATCAAAAAAAAAATCGTGAAATATAATAATACGATAGCAGATAATTCTTTTTATTGAATATAACTTAAAAAAATAACAAGTAATAATTTATACGAAATATCATATATAAAATTTTATTTTACGTATTATCGTAAAATAAAAAATTTAAATAGATAGTGATATTTAATAATAAAATACGATGTTAGAATAAAAATAAAATTTTATAAACATTGATAATTCATATAATCTAAATTAATTATATAATTTTATTATTATACTAAAATCAGATATATTTAACAAAATTAATATTAAAAATGTTATTTTATATAATAATTTATAAAAAATGTTTAAATATTTACAAATGATTTTACAGCTATGATCTTTACATAACTTATGATATAATATTATATTATAAATTCATCGAACAATAAAAAGTATATATTTTAGTATTTCGTTGTTATTTTTATGTCTTCACATAAAATAGACAGTATCATTTTGACAATATATGGATTACCTGCAACTGTATTATTTCTAAAATTAAAATAATTATGGCCGCCAATAAAATCAGTTACTAATCCACTAGATTCACGAATTATCAGCTCTCCTGCTACAAAATTATAAGGCTTTAAACCCATTTCTAAAAATCCATCCATACGTCCTGAAGCAACATAAGCTAAATCTAAAGCAATTGAACCGGTGCGTCTAAAATCTACACATTTCATACAAAGTTTACGAATAATAGTAGTATATGGAGTGATATATTCTTCTAACTGTGATGGAAAACCTGTTGCAAGAATAGCGTTATTTAAATTTTTTGCATAAGACCCTCGTAAACGATAACCATTCAGTTGTGCACCTTGACCACGAATTGCAGTAAAAAGTTCATTATGTATGGGATCATATATCACTGCTACTTCAGTACGATTTTTAATTCGCACTGCAATAGAAACAGAAAAATAAGGAAAACGTCTAATAAAATTTGATGCGCCACTTAATGAATCAATAACCCATTGTATATTCTGATCTTTATTAATTAATTCAATATTTTTTTTAGATAAAATAGTATGTTTCGGATAAGATTTATAAATAACTTCATGTATTAAAAATTCTGCGTTATGATCAATATTAACCATAAAATTATTGATTTTTTTTTGGTTAATACTAATAGAACTAGGAATTTCATAATTTTTTGCAATGAAGTTACCTGCTTTTCGTGCAGCACGAATAGCAATAGTAAGTATTGGATTCATAGGCATCTTTCAATAAGTTTTGAATAAATAAAAAAATAATATTACATATTGTAACAGAAACAAAAAGTATTTATATTCCTTTATTGTCTTTATTTAAGTTTTTCATTGTTACATAGTATATGTATTTCATAATATTTAAATTATTTTAATAGAAACTTTTTATTAAAATAATATAAAAATTACTACAAGAAAAATACGATAGATTTATTTAATTAATATTTAATAAATTTGTAAATTAAATTTAATTTTTAAAAAAGTTTTTTATTAGAACTAGCAATATAGTTAATGATACAACAATTATTAACGATATAATATCTCTTATTAAGAGTTGTAATCTAATAATTAGATCCAATCGTATGTTTATATAGTGTAGTATATGCTATATAGCTTATATTAACTTTAAAAGAATTCTATTATTTAGATAGAAAAAGTAAAAAATACACATGTATATCATTAATATTTAATAGAAAACGTATTTTGACTGAACTAACAATAAATTTAAAATCATCATTACTATTTCATTATTTCATTTATCTAAATTATTGTTTTATTACACTTTAAAATAGAAATATAAATTTTAACCTATAAATAGATATAGTGTTTTTTAAAACAAATAGATAATTTTTATAAAAATATGATTTTTATTTTTTTATTAAAAATATTAAATATTTTTGAACAATTAAAAAAATTATAGTTCATTGTTTTTATTTAAATAATAGATTTAAGTTAAATTAAGTATTAATTTTATTATTTATTTACGTATTCGAATATAAAAAAATATACAGTTAATAAATTAAATGGTACATTTGAATATATTTAAAATGAAATAAATCTTACTTATATTAAAGTATTGTTAATAATAATTAAAAATTTTTAACAATTATTATATAATTAATTCTTATATTATTTTTTAACTATTAATTTAATTAAAATTCTTCATCATAATTAAATAATATATACTTCGTTATATTATAAATATATATAATAATTTTTATTTTTTAATATTCCATTTTTTTTTAATTTCTTATGAAATATTGTATATTTATAGTAAATTGTTATAAAATAATTAAATTTTTTATAATAAAAAAATAAATATACTAAATGTATATAAATATGATAAATTGAAAATTTATTTTTATTTTTCATAAAACATAGTTATAAAAAATATAGTATTGTATTTTATGATTGTTGTATATTGAACTTTAATACAAAAGTCAAGTAGATAATGTTGTATTTTACAAATTGATTAATAATTTTGTAATTTATAACATTTTATGTAAAATACATATTAAATAGTATATTTTAATATGAATAATTATATTATCATATAATTATTATTATATGTGTAAAATATTAATTTTAAATTATTTTAATGTTTAAATTGATGTTACAGAAAAATAACATATTAATAATTTTATATTGTTTCTCATAAAAATTATATAATAATTAAAATATATTAACAGACTTATATTAATATATTTATTATTTTTAATATTTTAAAATACATGCTTATAAATAATAATAATTTAAAACATATATCAATTTAAAACATACATCATAATTTATACATTAATACCTCTCAATTTTTTAATAAAACATATGAGCATAATATAAAAAGTTAAATTATTATTAATGTTATTTTATTTAATTTACTAAATTACATAATTTAACTGATTTCTAAACTTCTATTATTAAAAATAGATTATAAAATATAGTATAAATTATATCTTTTGAAAAAAATATATTTTTTTGTGTTATTTATATATTTTAAAGTATACTGTATAGCTATTTAATAAAAAATATTACTATAATATTAAAAGTTCATAGACATCAACATATTAGAAATAATTAACTACAAAAAAAATAGTTAACATCTGCTTTAAAATAAATTTATTAGTAATATTATAAATTAATAAGTAGTTTTTGGAGAAATACAGTATGAAATTACCAATTTATCTAGATTATTCGGCAACAACACCAGTAGATATACGAGTTTCTGAAAAAATGATGAAGTTTTTAACTATAGATGGAAATTTTGGTAACTCGGCATCTCGCTCTCATAAATTTGGTTGGCAAGCAGAAGAAGCAGTCGATATTGCTCGTAATCAAATTTCTGAATTAGTAGGAGCTGATTCACGTGAAATTATATTTACTTCAGGAGCTACTGAATCTAACAATTTAGCAATTAAAGGTATAGCACAGTTTTACCGAAAAAAAGGTAATAAAATTATTACTAGTAAAACTGAACATAAATCAGTTTTAGATACTTGCCGACAACTTGAAAGTGAAGGTTTTAATGTAACTTACTTAACACCAAAAAAAAATGGCATTATTGATTTAGAAAAAATTAAATCAGCTATATGTAATGATACTATTTTAATTTCTATTATGCATGTTAATAATGAAACTGGTGTAGTTCAAGATATTAAAAGTATTGGTGAAATTTGTCGTGAACGTGGTATTATATACCATGTAGACGCAACTCAAAGTGTAGGTAAATTACCTATAAACTTAAATATATTAAAAGTTGATTTAATGTCTTTTTCTGGTCATAAAATTTATGGTCCAAAAGGAATTGGTGCTTTATATGTTTCTCGCCATCCACGTATTCGAATAATAGCTCAAATACATGGTGGAGGTCACGAACGTGGTATGCGTTCTGGGACTTTACCAGTGCATCAGATTGTTGGTTTAGGAGAAGCTTGCCATATTGCTCAAATAGAAATGAAAACAGATATGATACGACTAAAATCATTTCGCGATTTTTTATGGAATGGATTAAAAAATATAGAAGAACTACATTTAAATAGTGATCTACAACATGGAATATCAAATATCCTTAATGTTAGTTTTAACTATGTTGAAGGCGAATCATTAATTATGGCATTAAAAAATCTTGCTATTTCTTCTGGTTCTGCATGTACTTCATCAAGTCTCGAACCTTCATATGTTCTACGTGCAATGGGAATTAATGATGAATTAGCTCATAGTTCAATTCGTTTTTCTTTAGGACGTTTTACTAAGAAAGAAGAGATTGATTACACGATTCAACTAGTATTTAAATCAATCAATCGTTTACGTCATTTATCTCCGTTATGGGAAATGTTTAAACAAGGTATAGATATTAATAGTATTAAATGGACACATGATTAATTTTAAAATTTAGGAGGACAGTTATGCCTTATAGCGAAAAAGTTATCGACCATTATGAAAATCCACGTAATGTTGGTTCTTTTGATCATAAAGATCCAACAATTGGTAGTGGTATGGTAGGTGCACCAGCTTGTGGTGACGTTATGAAATTACAAATTAAAGTGAATGATACAGGAATCATTGAAGACGCTTGTTTTAAAACTTATGGCTGTGGTTCTGCTATTGCTTCGAGTTCATTAGCAACTGAATGGATGAAAGGAAAAACTCTTAATCAGGCAGAAATGATTAAAAACGATCATATTGCAAAGGAATTAGCATTACCTCCAGTTAAAATTCATTGTTCTGTTTTAGCTGAAAACGCAATTAAAGCAGCAATTTCTAATTATAAAAGTAAGAACAATATTAAATAGTTTTTATAGTAATTTTGAATTTTAAATATAAATTTACTATAATTTATGAGGTTATCATGCCCATTATAATAAGTAATAATGCTGCAACGCATATTCATAGATGCATTAAAAAAAAAAATAATGTTCTTGGTTTGCGATTAGGGCTTAATGCTTCTGGTTGTTATGGAATGACATATGTTTTAGAGTTGGTTAATATAATACATGAAGATGATTTAATTTTTAAAAAGAAAGGAATTAAATTAATTATTAATAAAAAAACTTTATTTTATATTAATGGAATTGAAATTGATTTTATTAAAGAAGGTTTAAATGAAGGTTTTAAATTTAATAATCCAAATTCTTTGAGTGAATGTGGTTGTGGAAAAAGTTTTAGTATTTAATTAATTAAAATTTTTATGCTTTTAATGAATACAGTTTTTTTATTAGAATTTAGAGTATATTATGGATTATTTTTCTTTATTTCAATTACCGGTTACTTATCCTATTAATAATAAGATACTTATATCTCGTTTCCAGAAATTACAACGTCAATATCATCCTGATCTATTTGCTTATTATGAAAAATCTGAACAAAAAAAAGCATTATATAATTCGTCAATTATAAATAAAGCTTATCAGACACTTAAAGATCCATTAAAATGTGCAGAGCATATTTTATTTTTACATCATTATAATTTTCATGATGAACAATATATTATGCGTGATACTAATTTTTTAAATAAACAATTAGAATTACGCGAAGAACTCAATATTATTGAATATAAACACAAATCAAACATTTTATTATCTAAATTTAATCAATATTTAAATAAAGAGATAAAAAAATATAAAATATTAATAATAAAACAATTTAATACAAAACAATGGATGAAAGCTGCTAAAACACTATGTAGATTGCAATTCTTTGATAAACTTCAGAAACAAGTTGAAGAAATTGAAGAAAAGCTATTAAATTGTTAGTAATACCTAATAAAATATGGAACATTAATATGACTTTATTAAAAATTAACAAATCTAGCGCTAATATTACACAATTACATCGTCGTTTTTCGGCTGGTATTGATTTAGGAACTACTAATTCATTAGTTGCTACAATAAAAAATCAATGTCCAGAAACAGTACCTGATAAATATGGTTTTCATTTGTTGCCATCAGCAGTTTTTTACCAAAAAGATGTAAAACTTGTTGGATGGAAGGCGCTTCGACAAGCTTCTAAACAACCTGCTAATACTATTATTTCAATTAAACGTTTAATAGGACGTTCTTTATCAGATATAAAAAAAAATAATTTATATTTACCATATAAATTTTACGAAAATAATTATGATTTACCAATAATTGTTACTCCTACTGGCTTAGTAAGTCCAGAAAAAGTTTCAGCTGATATTTTGAAAGTCCTTTCTACTCGTGTTCAATCAGTATTAAAAAGTAATCTTGATGGTGTAGTCATTACTGTACCCGCTTATTTTGATGATGCACAGAGACAGAGCACTAAAAAAGCTGCAAATCTAGCTGGTTTGAATTTATTACGTTTATTAAATGAACCAACTGCTGCTGCGATTGCTTACAGATTAAATTATGATAAAAAAAATTTAATTGTTGTCTATGATTTAGGTGGCGGTACTTTTGATGTTTCTATATTACGTTTTAATAAAGGTATATGTGAAGTTTTAGCGATTGGTGGAGATACTTCATTAGGAGGTGATGATTTTGATTATTTGTTAGTTGATTGGATTCGTAATAAAGCTGGATTGTTTGATCTCAGTAATCATGAAATGCAGCGTCGTCTTTTAGACATTGCTATTAATGTAAAAATTATATTAAGCAATGTTCATAAAACGAATATTAAAATTGATAATTGGCGAGGCCATATAACACGTAATCAATTTAATTTTCTTATTATATCATGGATAAATCGCACTCTTAAAATTTGTAGACATGTTATGAAAGATGCTAATCTTAACGTTAAACAAATACAAGAAGTAATAATGGTTGGCGGTTCTACACGTATACCATTAGTACGTGAACAAGTAGCTAATTTCTTTCAACGTCTTCCATTAATTTCTATTGATCCAGATAAGGTAATTGCTATTGGTGCTGCAATTCAAGCTGATATTTTAATAGGTAACAAATTAAATAACAATATGCTATTGCTAGATGTAATTCCAATGTCATTAGGATTAGAAATAATGGGTGGTTTAGTAGAAACTATCATTCCAAGAAATACTACCATTCCAGCAATATGTACACAAAAATTTACTACTTTTAAAGATAATCAAGATTGCATTATGATTCACGTATTACAGGGGGAAAATAAACAAGTTAAATATTGTCGTTCATTAGCACATTTTACATTATCTGGACTTCCTCCTTTACCAGCTAGTAAAGTATATATTTATATTACTTTTCAAGTAGATGCTAATGGTATATTAAAAGTTACTGCAATAGAAAAATCTATTGGAATTAAATCTGAAATAGAAGTGAATCCATCATATGAATGTTCTAAAATTAATGGTAGTAAAATATTTACAAAATAAAACATTGATTCATCATTATTAATATTAGATGATAGTGCTATAATATCTAAAATAAATTTTAAATATATAATTTAAAAAAATTATCTTACAATATTTAAATAAACGATTATACTTTACAAAAATAACTAATAATATACATAACATTTTTAAATGTTATGTTTTATAATTATAATAATAAGAAATATCTTATTAGTTATATACAGATGATTATTTATTAAATATGAAAAAATTTATCGTAAAATGAGAATATATATTATGCCGAAAATTATTTTTTTACCCCACCAAGATTTGTGTCCAAAAGGAGCAATAGTAAAAGCTAAAATAGGTGAATCTATTCTTTCTGTTGCTCTTCGTAATAAAATTGAAATTGAACATATGTGTGAAAGATCGTGTGTTTGTGGAACTTGTCATTGTGTTATAAAAACAGGTTTTAACTCTTTAAAACCTAGTAATGAATCAGAAGATGATGTATTAGATAAGGTTTGGGGTTTGGACTTAAAAAGTCGGTTAAGCTGTCAAATATGCATTGCTGATAAAGATTTAGTAATTGAAATTCCGTGTTATAGTAAAAATCATACCCGTGAGTAATAATATTAATTTTTTCAAGTAAAACTTTATATATATTATTTTTTATTATATTATTAATATTATGTTTTTTATTAAAATATATCAATTTTAATTTTTTTTATTTTATTAAAATAAAACTTATTAAATTAGTTAATTTTCATAATTATTACATGTCTTTTGTTCACAAATTATTTTATATCGATATGAATAATATATTTTAATGTTAAAATATATAGACAATATTGATTAATAATAACAAAGTATTATCATATTAATAAATAATATATTTATTCATATATAATAAAATTGTAAACATTTTTAAAAATACTACAATAATTATTATAATAAAAAAAATATACTAAAAAAACGAAATATTATATAAATATGTTTTATAAAAAATATTTTATGATATGAATTTTTTATTTTTCTTTAATAAAATATTAATATCAATATTAATATTTTATAAATTATATTTGAATATTTAATATAATATATATAATAACTTGTGTCTATAAATTCAAACAATATTTATTTTTTATAAATATACTATTTTTTTATAAAATCTATAGTATTATTAGTCATAATAAAATCTATAATAAATATTACGATAAAATATTATAATTTAATGTAAAAAACAATTTTTTACATTTCTTGTATTGCATCATGTTATATATCTATAGTTAAAAATATAAAAAATCATTATTTAAATAAAATAAATATGTTTTAAAATTGTGTTATTTTTTAATAAATGCTTTATTTAAAAAACTATTAATTAAGATTAAATATAATCGTACAATATAGCCTTTTTAATAAATCAATACAAAAATATTAAAATATTATCTAATTTTACAATATAATATTTTTATTTTTTATATTCACTTATATTTTAAAATTAATCTTGCAATAAAAATATAACTTTATGATATAGATGATACAAGTTTAAATTTATATAAAAAAATTATAAAATTGTTTTATTACATTATTTGTAGAAATATATCTATTATATATTATAAAATAAAAGTATAAATTAAAGTATATTTTATTATTTTAAATAAAAAATTTTATATTTTTATATGAATTGAATTATTAATATTTTTATAAATTATTGTTTACTTTATTAGTTTTAATTTTAACTGTTATAGAAAATAGATAAGATAAAAAATAACTGATTATACAGTATTTTTTTATTTTATTTATTAAAACATATTAAAAATATAAAAATATTTACAAAAAAAATTTATTAATTATTTTTACATAAAATAATAATATATTATAAAACTGTTTTATATATATTATTATAAAGTTAAATTTAAAAAATTTAAAATAAAAATATTATTTTTTAATAATGTATAAAAATTATACTTAATATAAAAAATAAATGTTTTTTTATACTCTTTAGTGATTAAGATTACATTTTATTGTTTAATATGTTTTTAAATTATGTATTATCTTTAAATTTTCTTTAAAATATTTTTTATTAATCTTGTTTAAGATAAGTTATAAATTATTTAATTGTTTATTTCTAATTGTAAAATATGAATTAATAGTATATCATTTCTTTATGTTTTATAAATACTATTAAACCAGATATTTAATTTTTGACTTAACTTTAAGACACCAATTTTTTTTAATGAAGAAAAACATTCAACTTGAATATCACTCATCAATAATAACATTTTTTTTTGAATAATATTTAATTGCAATTTACGCTGATTAAATGATAGTTTGTCAGCTTTACTAAGAAGAATTAATAATGGTATTTTGTTTTTAATTATCCATGTAATCATCTTATTATCAAGAGTTTTTATAGGATAACGAATGTCAATTAACATAACTAATCCTTTTAAACAATTACGCGTCTGTAAGTATTTGTTTAAATGATTACACCATTTTTGTTTTATTTTTTTTGGCGCATTAGCATAACCGTAACCTGGTAAATCTACTAAACGATGACCTTTTTCCACTTCAAAAAAATTTATTAATTGAGTGCGACCTGGCTTTTTACTAACGTATGATAAACGTTTTTGATTAGTTAAAACATTTAATGCACTAGATTTACCAGTATTAGAATAACCAGTAAATGCAATCTCAATACCATTATCTTCTGGAAAATTATTAATGTTATACGCGCTTGTAATAAAGTACGTAAGAAAATAATTATAATTCTTATTAATCAAAGCATTATATCTCCATTATTATAATATATCAATTTGTTAATTGATAGTGATATTTATTTATGAATGTTTGATTATTTTGTGTTTATAATAATTAAATTAGCGTTATATTAATCGTATCTATATAGTTATTCTTTACAAAAAAAATATAAAATATTGATCACCATCGATTGTTAGTATAAAGAAAATATTTTTAATTTCTTAAGATTGAAATAAATTTAACGATATGGAAACTTAAATAAAGATCGAATATTTATTTAAATATTTCAATATAAATTAAAATGAGTAATTATATAAACTAATTTTATATTTTAAAATTTTTTATACATTTTAATATATAAATATATAAATTTTTTGTATAAAAATAATTATAATTAATAATTGTATAAATAATAAAAAATAACTAATAGATATATTACATTATCTTAGTGTTTATATTAAGATATTGATATTTATTAAAAAATTTGTAATAAAATTTTTAAAATAGTTTAAATATTATTATAAATAAAAAATAAATTCATTATTTTTTATTTTATATTTATTATGAATATTAAATAATAATGTATTTTAATAAATTATTACTATTGTATTGTTTTATCAAAAATATTACAATTTATTTAAAATATTACTGATATATTAAATGTTTTTATAAAATAAATAAGGTATGCTGTGATAACTTATCTCATAGTAAAATTAAATCTTTCTATATTAATATATAATTCATAAATATATAAAAATTTTATAAAATATATTAATATTAATTTTAATAATAAATAAAATACACATATAATGATACATAATTTTACTATTTAATACAAATTCAATAAAATATATAAAAAATAAATAATTTTATTTCATAAAACTAATTGATAATTATTAATGCATTATTTCTTTTACATAGTTGATGAACAATATTTTATTTTAATTTTAAAATAATATTTATTTTTAATATTATAATTCATTAGTATTTTTTAATTAATATTATTAATATATTTAATAATTTTAATATTATATTCTATATTATTATATCTTGTATCTAATTTTTAAAATTAATAATATTCTACTAATATATTTTTTAATTCTTATTTTACATGAATAAAAACGAAATTTTTTATTTATACAAACGTATTAACTGTTTTTTTTATTTATTTCTATTTTATCCATGTTTTAGGTTTCCGAAGCACTAACGGTAATGATGTTTTATACTTTAAATAATAATCATATAAAGTTGATGCACTACTAATATTTATTAATTTATCAAAATTATTGTTATGATAATCTACGAAAGTGATTACTACTTCTTTTCCATCGATACCAGTAAGCCAAGTATTATATAGATTCTTAACATTATTATTTTTTCCTATTAAACTATAATTAGGAAACTTTATAAATAGTGAAGAAGATTGATTTATAAATTCTTTTTTCATAGCATATAAAGCAAGATATGCAGCTTTTTCTGATATTACACGTTCTGATTGAGGAGTCTTATCATATATTAATCTTGAATTATTATCCATAACTGAACGCATTACGGATATTGGCGCGTATTGACCTCCACTAGCAATTGTTTGATATTCTTGTGCTTTTTCTACTAATGGTTTTAAGTTTATTATTTTAAGTAATGTAGAAGGCACAAGATTTATTTTTTTATTAGGAGTAATATCTAGATGATGTGACATATTATTAATGTTTGTTAACTTTGATGATAATGCAAGATCTTTTTTTGGCGTATATAATGATTTAGAAAATTTATGCACTAACATTAGTTGATGATTTAATATTTTATTATAATAATTTATCTTTAAAAAAACTTTTTTATTTAACTTATTAAATGATAATGGTACATCAAGAATCTGAGTATTCAATAAATATGTTTCTGGATAATATAGTGTATTTTTAATAGTTAATTGCGATAATGAGTTAGATGATTGATGTTTTTTTACTGTTTTCTTTAAGAAAGTTAATTGCATATCAGCATTATTTACTATAGCTCTAACTTCCCCGTTAAACCGATCAACAACTATCATTATTAATTTTAAATCTTTTATATAACGAGGATTCATCTTTACAATATTCGTTTTAAGAGCTTTCTCTGCAGCATTTTGTGATACTAAGTCTAGTGTAGTAAAGATTTTTATATCTGATAATTGACTAGTATTTCTTTTTAGTTTTACTTCTAATTCTTGTTTTACTATTTTACTTATAAAAAGTCGAGATATAATATTTTTTTTTAATTGAATATTTAGTGGACGCGTGATAAGTCGATTATATTGTTTAGAATGAATAATACCTTGAATTCGTAACACACGTAATACTACATTGCGACGTTCTAATGCTGCAGCATAATGGCGATATGGATTATAAAATGAAGCTCCTTTTACCATTCCAACTAGTAATGCTTGTTGATCTAGACTTAATTCATTTATTGGCCGTCCAAAATAATATAAACTAGCAAGTGGAAATCCGTGAATTTTATTTTTTCCATTTTGTCCAAGATATACTTCGTTAAGATATAATTCAAGAATATAATTTTTACTATAATGATAATTTAATAATAATGCCATATAAACTTCTTTTATTTTACGACAAAATGAACGTTTTTTCGTTAAAAATAAATTTTTAACTAGTTGTTGTGTTAAAGTACTTCCACCTTGCACTATGTGACCAAAAGATAAATTAATAAGTCCTGCACGACAGATAGAGTAAGGATTTACACCATAATGTACATAAAATTTTCGATCTTCAATAGAAATTAATGTTTTTATTAATCTATTTGGAAATTTTTTTAGAGGAACAAACAATCGTTGTTCATTGTTAGGTGATTGAAATATTGTAATAAGATATGGATCAAGACGAAAAAATTTAAAATTTTTTTGATTTTTCATATTTTTAATTTTAACAAGTGTATTATTATTAAAAGTCATACAAACATATATTTCTTCTTCTTTTCCATTAGGAAAATTAAATGATCGTCTAAGGATATAAATATTATTATGTTGAACAAAAAATTCACCAGGATAATTAATTTGCTTTACTTGATGGTAATTTATGCTTTTTAAAAGATTAATCATTTCTTTTTTAGAATATGACATACCTGGTTCTAAATGAACAATCCGACTGTAAATCTCTGCTGGTAAGTGCCACACTTTATTATTAATTCGAGTACGTATTTGAGAATCTAAATAAATTCCATAAACTATTAGAAATGTCGAAATAATTAATATAAATTTTATAATTAAATTAATCCATTGATACTTGAGATAGTAAAAGATTATTTTTGTTTTTCTATTTATTAATTTTTTATTTTTTATAAGTGTATCATAATAATTTAAACATTTTTTTTTAATCCATTTATAAAAATAATAAAATATATTGCTTTTATTTTTTAATAACATGTTAATATATTTTAAAATTTTATTATTATTTTTCTTCATAATTACTCTCTACGATATTTTATCTAATACATTAGATTGAAATAATTAATAGATTATTTAATTTTTTACATCATGCTATTATGTTGATAAAATAATTTTTTAACAATATTATAATTTTTTAATGTTTATTTAATAATTTATAAAATTTTTATATTTTATATAAATATATTTGTTTTTGATATGTTAAATCAATCTTAAAAAATTATAACTATTTCAATTAATACTTTTGTAAAAAAACTTTCGCTTATCTTTAAAAAATATAATAAGAAATAACATTTTTATTATTAAGTATGTTATTAGAACAATTTATATGTTTATATTTTTATGATTAAATATATTTGATATAACAATATATATCACAATAATTTTCTTCTAATCTTTAACAATATTTTTAACAAATTAGTTTTTGTTAATAAAAATATTATTTTTTTATAATAATTTTATATTATTGTTATTTATTTAAAATAAAATAATTTCTTAATGATGTTTAAAAAAATAAAATATTGTACTATATTAATAAATAAAAAAATAAATTTTTTTATTAAAGCAATTATAAAAAATAATAAAAGTATATAAAATTTTTTACGCGTAAATGAAAAACTAACTAAATATAAATTTTTATTATTTTATTTTTAAATAAAAATTTTTATAAAAATTAATATATAATTTATAATTTTTAATATATAAAATCATAAAAAATAAATTATTATAATAATTTAATTTTATATAAATTAGAAATAATCATAAGAATTTTTTGTAAATTTATTGATTTTTTAGTTTTTAGTCTCAATAAATAAAATTTCATTTTTGTCATTTATTTCAAAAAAAAGACATAAAGTATACTATTTTAATGACATAGATTATATTTAAATTATTAAATAACATGATATTTTTCAATATTAAAATTAATATAGTTGCGATTTATTCATACTATATTAATAATTAATATTTTTCTTTATTTAACTTTATATACTTTTATTATAATATTATTTAATTAATATAATATGGTTTGTTTTTATATTTAAATAAAATATTTTAAAAAATCATATGATTATTTTAGATAAATATATGATGATTTTAGATAAAATAAATAATTAAATGTTATTAATTGAAAATATTCAACAAAACTGTAATAAATTTAATGTTTATAAAAATATATAAAATATAAATATATTTTATATATAATTCTATATTATTGATTTAAAAATATCAAAAAAAAAGTAAAATATTTATTCATTGTTTATTAGATGATAATAAACATCTTATTTTAAGATATGTGTAATGATGTTATTTTATATTAATTTAATGTGTTAATAACATATTATAAAATATAAAATTAAAAAGAAATTAATTAATTTTATAATGTAAATCTTTAAATTATTATGTTTACTTAAAATTGTATTAAAATACATACTTTCAATATATATTATGAGATATATTATATAATAATATAACACATGTATGATACTATAAATATTACAATATAAATACATGCTCATTAATTGTTATTTTAATCATTTTATTTTAATATATTTTTATAAAATTTAATAAATTTTTATTTATTTAATAATTTTAACAAATTAAAATCATTTAAAAAGTTTATATATTAATTTAAGTATAATTTAGTTAATTTAAGTGTAATATAGTCATAAAATATTGTATTTATAGTAATAATAAAAAATTATAAATTTAATAATAAATTTTAAAAAATATTAAAAACATATATAATATATACTTTAAGATAAGTGTTTGTTATATATATTTATTTTGTTTATTTTTTTATTTTAATTAATTTAATATAATAGTTATACACTTTGTAAGATATTATTTGAACTTCATAAAGTATATCTTTTAAAAATAAAAAAATAAAATTATTTTCTTTATAAAGTAAAAAAATAAAAATATTATTTAAATTGTTTATTATAAACATACTATAATTGTTAAAATATTTATTATTTAATAAAATTTTTAATGATTTCATAATGTCTTATGAAAACTATATAAAATTATTTTATATAAAATAATTTAAAATTATTAAAATTAAACATAATAATAAAAATTAATTATACTAAAGTTAATAATGACTTAATATTGCGTTTCGTCATAAATAATATTAAACTTATTGTTAATAAGTCATATGAATAATAAAATAACACTTAATTATTTTAAGAATATAAAATATTAATAAACTTATAAAAGTTTTAATATATGTTTCAAATGAATTAAATTTTTTATTATGTATGCATTATTTTTTATTATGCGTTAATTTTCTAGAAAAAATCGTTATAATATATATTTGTAAAAATAATCATCCATAGTTTTATATTTATTAAATCATTAGTAAAGATTATAAAAATATTAATATAATATAATAATATTTTTTTATAGTTTAATTTTAAACTTAAATGTTTAATTGTTAAATTATTTTTTTAATATCATATAATATTAAAAAATATTTTACTAATATTACATTTACTAAAATCTGAATTAATAATTCAATTGTAATACGAATATTTTTGTACAATAAAACATTCACAAAACATTTTTAATAAAAAACAGTATCTTAAATAAATAAATATAAAAATTTTTAGTTGTTTTAAATAATATTTTTTACTTTATAAAAATATAGAATTAATTAATAAAAAGTTTTCTTATAATTATAAATTAATTAATAAATTTTTAAATAAAAATACAAATAAATAATATTTATTTTATAAACAACTTATTTTTTTATTTCGAATTATTATTTTATATATATTATTTTATCAATTATAAAATATAATTATTAATAATAATAATTATTTCAATATTTACAAATATAATTATAAAATATTTTTAAATATATAATTAAGTTTACAATAAAGTAGATAACATTTAAAATAAAAAGTAAAGAAAATTATTTGATGTAAAAATAAAATTTTCAATACTTTAACAATTTTATAAAAATACACTTTTTATTAACATATAAAAATTTTTTATAAAAATAAATATTTTAAAAAAACTGTTACAGAAATTTCGTTGTAACATAAGAAATTAATATTATTAATATAAATCGTTTTCATTTTTTTAATTTTTATTACATAAAAAAAATTAGATATATTTCAATTCGCATAAAATAAAATATTATCTAATATATTTTTATTAAAATATTTATACTATAACGTATTCATTAAATTGATTTTATCTATTAAAATATTTTTAATGTTATAATACAAGACTACATAGTTATTTTATATTTTTATGATAAGTAATATAAAGTTGTATAAAATTATTTATTAATATTTTACAAATATTCTATGATATTATAAAAATAATAATTTTAACTTTTAAAAATACAATATTTATTTTTTAATAAGTTATAAAATAATTTTTATTGTAAAATAAAATTACTATTTTATAAAATAATCTTTTAATTAAATAAATTAGTAAAATTGTTATGTTAATTAATTTTTTATTTATATTTTTAATATCTTTTATTTTCTATAATACCATTTATTTTTAAATTTATTCATTTAATAAAAATT
Organism: Candidatus Ecksteinia adelgidicola; assembly: GCA_020541345.1. GTDB lineage: Bacteria > Pseudomonadota > Gammaproteobacteria > Enterobacterales > Enterobacteriaceae > Ecksteinia > Ecksteinia adelgidicola. The sequence continues at coordinate 534,628 of CP045239.1, forward strand.
TATTAGAATAACTATTTTTTTATTTTAATCAATTTTATTTTTTTTTAAAAAAAATTTTATAATATATAAGTTTTTTATCGATACATTATAAAATATTTTTATTAAAATTTTTTTGTTCAGACATATAATAAAATAAATATTATTTTATAATAGTCTAACTTTGATTTTAAATAAAAACAGTTTTATTATTAAAATAAAATATGATTAAAAATTATAATTATATAAAATTAATATTTATCTTTTTTATATCTATATAATTTATTATTGTAATAAATATTAAAAAAACAACTTTTTATATATTTAATATGAATTATAAATTAAATTTAAAAAATATTTTAAATATGTAATAATTTATTTTTTTATTGTTATAACATTTTATTGATTTTATACAATGAGAATTAACTTAATACATAAAAAAATAAAAATTTTTTATTTTTAATATACCATGTATTTATTTATAGTATTTATAATTAAAATATTAATATAAATATATTAATAATTTTGAATATTATGTCTATTTTAAATTTTATTAAAATAAAAAAATTTCTTATATAGTAATAAAAACATTTATAATAAAATATTTAGTATTTTTTTAATTATTTATTGGATCAACATCAAGTATCCATTTAACTTTATAAGATTTTTGTAAAATTGTCATAAATGGTAATAAAATTTTCATTAAATGATATAATACTTTTTTTGATGGATGTTGTAATAATAATTGCCAACGAAAGTAATTATTACGTTTTTTACATAAGGCTGGAGATGGTCCCAATATCCATAATAAACTATTCTGAAATAATTTTTTTTCTATGAAATTTCGTAGTTCTGTTAAGAATAATACAACTTTTTTATCGTTATAATCTTCTGCAAGAATAGCGACATGATTAGTATAAGGAGGTAAATTTGTGTTTTTTCTTTCTTTTAACATTTGGTCTACACATACATTATATTCTTGTTTTTCTAAAAGTTTTAATAAAGAATGGTCTGGATAATTTGTTTGAATAACTATTTCTCCTTGCTGATTTGATTTTACTACATGTTCTAAAGCTTGCATATACAATTGATAAAAATACTCAGAAGATCGAAAATTTTTAGAAAAAAACATATCATCAATATTTAAAAAACCTACTAAAGTAATATTAGAAAAATAATAATTTTCTAACAATGCTTTAGTACCAATGAAAATATGTGATTTATTACAGTTAATATTTAACAAATTATATTTCAAAGATTTTTTTTTATTAATTGTATCAAGATCAATACGTGTAATAGATACATTTGGAAAAATTAATTTTAGTTTTTCCTCTAATTGTTCTGTTCCAATACCAAGCGATGTTAGTTTCTTAGAACTACACGACAATGGACATTTTTTTGGTACTGATATTTTTTTATTACAAAGACAACAATATAACTGTTGATAATTTTTATAAAAAGTATAATGCTTATTACAATAAAAACATTTAGCAATCCAACCACATTGACGACATAAAAATGCTAAAGCATAACCACGCTTATTAAGATAAAGAATTACGTGATTTTTTTCATCAAGATGAAACTTTATTCTTTTTAATAAAAATGGAGATAATCCTATTTTTAAAGGCAAATTTTTAAGATTAATTAAATGTGTTTTTATCAATGTATTAGAATTAGTAGATTTGCTTAGTTTTAATTGATGATATTTTTTTATTTTTACATTATAAAGTGTTTCTAATGTCGGAAAAGAAGAGATAAGAATTATAGGAATTTTCTCTATTTTAGCACGTAATATAGCTAAATCTCGAACATGATATAAACATCCTTTTTTTTGCTTATAAGAAATATTTTGTTCTTCATGAATAATAATAATTCCTAATTTTTTAAATGGACTAAATAATGCTAAATTAGTACCTATAATAATAGATACTTCATTATTTTTAGCTCGAAACCATATTGCTAATTTTTCGTTATCTGTCAGTTTAGAATAGAAGATATCTATTAATACATTAAAACGCTCTCGAAATTGCATAATAGTTTTCAAAGCTATAGAGATATTTGGAACTAAAACAAGAATTTGTTTATCTTGTTTCAAAACATTTTTTATTACTCTTAAATAAACTTCCGTTTTTCCAGAATTAATAACGCCAGAAAGAAGCCAGGTTATGAATATGTTATCTTTTTTACAAATAGTTTCTACTGCAAAAATTTGTTCAGTATTTAATGATAACCACTTTCTTATTGTTTTAAATTTAGAAGAAAAATGTTTATGTAAAACTGCTCGAGTATTTAATTCAACTAATTTTTTAAATTGTAATATTTTTAAAGTTTTTTTTGAAATTTTAAATATTTTAGTCTGATAAGAATATATCGGACTATTTTTTAACAAAGTCAGTACATATTGTTGTTTTTGTTCAGATTTTACATTAAAAAAAGTACTATATCCATTTTTTGTTATATACCATTGTTTTGTAGAAATAAATTGGATCTTTTTTTCTTTTCGAAAAGACACAGGTAGTGCATTAAATAAAATTTTACCGATTGGATAGTAATAGTAATTGCTTGCCCAATGTAATAAACGCCACAAAGAAAGAGAGAATAATGAAGAGTGATCCAAGATATTATCAATTTTTTTTAGATCTTTTATTGGTATTATACTATTTCTTTTATAGTTAACTATAATTCCTATTAAGTGTTTATTTTTCCAAGGAACATAAACGCGAGTTCCTACTATTGGCAATGAAAATGAAGATGATAAATAATCAAAAGTTTGAGTTAGGTATAAAGGTAAAGCAACGCACACAATAAACATAAGCACTCCAAAAAAATAAAAAACTTATGTATTATATATACAACACATAAAAAAATACGTCATACTTATTGTTTCATTTTATATTATATAATTTTACTTTTTATTAAAAAAGAATATAATATATTATGTAATATGTTTAATTAGTTAAAAAGTTTAATTTTTATTGAGGTTTTTATGAAATATAATATTCATCCAGAATATAAAGCAATTACTGCTATTTGCTCTTGTGGAAATGTAATTAATATTTGTTCCACAATAAAACATGATATAAATTTAGATGTTTGTGGTGCATGCCATCCATTTTATACTGGAAAACAGCGTGACGTTGCTACTGGTGGTCGAATTGATCAATTTAACAAACGTTTTAATTTAATAAATATAAAGAAACAGCATTTACTTACTACTAAATAATTAATAAACTTTAATTTATAATCATAAGAATAAAAGTGTAATTTAGTTTTAAATGATTATTGATTTTTAAGTGTTAAAAAATGTGCAATGTTGTATATAAAATATTACATTTTTAAATAATAGCAAATTCAATTTGAATGATGATTTATTAATATAAAAAATATCATAGTATTTCAAATAAATATAAAAATTTGTTATTTATATATAATAGATGATATTTAAATTATAAAATTATTTTTATAAATAAAATGTTTATATCAAATGTCAAATTATAAATTATTAATAAATGAGATATAATATAATGAAATTACTATTTATATTATTTATTTAGTAATATATAATATTATTTTTTTTAAAAATAATTTTTTATAATATTGTTATTTATTTAATAAACAATTAATTTTTTTATATTTTTTTATATTATTATAAAAAAATATATTTTTATATTATAATTGTTGAAGAATAAAATTATGCTTCATTATATACTTTACATTCATTTTAAAAATATATTGTATTATCATTAAAAATTACAATGTTACTATCACATAGTAAATTCTATTTTGATAGATAAGTTAATTTAAAACAGGCCATAAAATTATTTGTTTTATTTTTTTTAAAATAAATAATTTTAAATTAAGACGTACATGTGAAAACAAAATACTGTATTTAATAAATTAACATTTAAATAAGATAATTTATAGTATATTATTACAAAATATAACAAAATTTATATATGAAAAAAAATAAAAATTATAATTTTATGATTATCAAAACATTATAAAATTTATAATCATATTTTTATCACAATAAATACTTATCTTAGTTTTTTAGTTTTATAAATGAATAGATTTATCTAAGAATATTTTATTTTTAACAATGTTTTACTTGTATTACATTTTTTAATTATTTTACTAGATTTAGTTTTTGTTGTTTTATTTTTATGTAATATTTTTAGTTCTTCTTGACATTTTTTGCTACAACAACCTGTAAATTTAATAGTACAATTTTGACACTGAATAAATAATACATGACAATTTTGATTCCTGCAATTACTATGAATATCAAATAAAATACCGCATTGATGACAGCATGCAATAACATCATTAGTAACTCGTTCTCCCATGCGTTCATCAAAAACAAAATTTTTTCCGATAAATTTTAAAGGTAAATTTTGTCTTTTTGCTTCTCGTACATACTGAATAATTCCTCCTTCTATATGATAAATATTTTTAAATCCATAATGTCGCATATATGCAGTAGCCTTTTCGCAACGAATGCCTCCAGTACAATACATGACAATATTTTTATCTTTACTATGTTTTAACATTTTAACTGTTTTTGGCAATTGTTCTCGAAACGTATCTGAATGTGCTGTAATGGCATTTTTAAATCGACCTATTTCATATTCATAATGATTCCTCATATCAACAAATAATGTATTAGGATCATCTATTATTTGGTTAACAGCATTAGCTTGAAGATATTCACCAACATTTTTTGGATCAAAATTTATGTCATTAATACCGTCAGATAAAATTTGATTACGAACTTTTAAGCGTAATACCCAAAAAGATTTACCATTATCTTCTAACGCAACATTTAAACGTATTTTATATAATTTTGGATGAAAATAAAATAACGTTTTTTTAAATATAGAAAAGTTTTCTTTTAAAACACTTAACTGCCCGTTAATACCTTCTTTCGCTATATAAATACGACCAAATATTTTTAAATTATTTAATTGAATATAAAGATGATCGCGAAAAATTTTTGGATTATTAATAGTAAAATATCGATAAAAAGACACTGTTATGCGTATTTTTTTTTCACTTATCATACGTGTTTTTAGTTGTTTGTTAAAAATTCGATTATGTAATATTGACATAATAGTTTCCTGATGATTAAAATACACAATTATATTATATAAAACATTATATTTAATAATAATACTTTATTAGTCAAGTTAAATGTCTCGTTTTACATAGTAGTTTAAAAAACATAGTTTTTATTTTACAAGTTTTTAAATCATTTTTATAATACGATAAATAAAAAATAAGATTACTCATATAAAAATATTTTTATAATTAAAATATCTTTATAAAATAAATAAAAGATTTTAAATAAATAAAAAAACTAAGAAAACTAATGAAAAAAAATAAAATATAAATATCTTATCTAAAATAATTTTAAATGATAAAACGTATTAAGCGTTACGAAATGCATACTTTCGATTACTTTCTTTTAAATATCGTTTACGAATTCGAATTGAAATCGGAGTTATCTCTACTAATTCGTCGTCATTAATAAATGATATTGCTTGTTCTAAAGTCATAATCATAATTGGTATTAGAGTAGTTGCTTCATCAGTTCCAGAAGCACGCATATTAGTCAGTTTTTTACCAGTTAAACAGTTAACGGTTAAGTCATTTGATCGTGAGTGAACACCTATAATTTGTCCTTCATAGACTTTTTCACCATGTTCTATAAATAGTTTTCCACGGTTTTGTAAATGATATAATGCAAATGCTACTGCTTTTCCTTGACCATTAGATATTAATACACCATTTTGACGTTGACTTACATTTTTTGAACATATATTATCATAATGACTAAAAGTAGAGTATAGTAAACCAGTTCCAGAAGTCATAGTCATAAATTCATTACGAAAACCAATTAAACTACGACTTGCAATTATATAATCAAGACGTACACGATCATTTTTATCTGGATTAATATTTTTTAAACAAGCTTTGCGTTCGCCCATAGCTTGCATTATAGCACCTTGATTTTTTTTATTAATATCTAGCGTAGTATTTTCAAATGGCTCTTTTTTATGACCATTTATTTCACGAATAATTACTTTTGGTCTTGAAACACTAAGCTCAAAACCTTCACGACGCATATTTTCAATTAAAACAGAAAGATGTAATTCACCTCTACCAAATACACAAAATGTATCAGCATCTTCAGTCTCTTCTACTCTTAATGCTACATTATGTACAGATTCTTTTTTTAAACGTTTTAGAATTTGCCGTGATGTTATAAATTTTCCTTCTTTCCCACAAAACGGCGAGGTATTAACGTTAAAAAACATACTTACCGTAGGTTTATCTACAGATACTTCTGGTAATGCTTCTACTACAGAGACATCACATATAGTGTCAGAAACATTTAATTCACCTAAACCAGTAATAGCAATAATGTCTCCTGCTTTTAATAAATTAGATTCAATACGATCAAGACCCATATGACCTAATATTTTTCCCACTTTACTATTCCGAGTATTACCGTAACGATCAATAATAGTTACTTGCTGATTTGGTGTAATAGTACCTCGTTTTATACGACCAATACCAATAACACCTAAATAATTATTATAATCTAGTAAAGATATTTGCATTTGAAATGGCGCATCTAATTTAACTTGAGGTGCTAATACATAGTCAATAATTGCTTGATATAATGGACCCATATCTTCTGCCATATGACGATAATCGTTACCAGCGATTCCCATTAATGCAGATGAATAAATAATAGGAAAATCAAGTTGTTTATCTGTTGCATCTAAATTAACAAATAAATCAAAAACTTGATCAACAACCCAGTCAGGACGAGAACCAAAACGATCAATCTTATTAATTACTACAATTGGATTTAAATTATTAGAAAAAGCTTTTTTAGTAACAAAACGAGTTTGAGGCATAGGTCCATCTACTGCATCTACTACTAATAATACAGAATCAACCATTGACATTACGCGTTCTACCTCACCACCAAAATCAGAATGTCCTGGAGTATCTACAATATTAATTCGATAATTTTTCCAATTTATAGCAGTATTTTTTGCTAGTATAGTAATACCTCGTTCTTTTTCTAAATCATTAGAATCCATAATTCTTTCAGTGTTTTCTATACGATTCCCAAGCGTTCCTGATTGTTGTAATAGTTTATCAACTAAAGTAGTTTTACCATGGTCGACATGAGCGATAATAGCGATATTACGTAAATTTTCAATCACAATTTTTCCTATAAAATAAAAATTTCTTTGTTTTACATATATGTAATAAAAAAAACTAAAAATACTATTTTTTATAAATACAAATATAATGATAAATAAGTTTTATATATTGAATAAAATTCATTTTTAATATGTTATATAATGTTATTTTTTATTTTAAAACATAATAAGTTGTTTGTATATCAAGAAAATCAAAATTTTTTATTATTCAAGAAGAAATGAAAATTAACATAAGAATTTTAGTAGTTCTTTATTATTAAAATTTATTTTTTAAAATAATATAATTGTATTAATGATTAAAAAGATATTTTTAAATTATTTCAATTAAAATAAATTAATTTAAAAATTACAATTATGTTTTTTTAAAGTGTTAAATAGATAAATAATTACCTTATGTTGCTAGTTTAGTTAAATAATAAAGTAATTTTAAAATCATAACGAGAATACAATGTTTATTATAAAATTTTTATGTTAATAATAAAAACAAAAAAAATAACGTTTTAGTAATTAAAATATTTTATTGATTAATAGTAATAAAAATAAAATTTTTTAATGAAATATAATAAATACATAAACTTATAATATAAAAACATAAATAATAATATTTTATTATATTCTGCTTAAAATTTTTATTTTATAAAATAATATTTATGATATTATATTTTTTAGTATTTATTTTTTTATTGAATAAAATTTTTTATATGTACAAATAATAATAAAATAATTATAAATTACTAATAAATTTTTTTATTACATTGATGTTATAATATTCATAAAATAAATACATTTAAAAATATATTTTTTTTATTAACCTACTATAAAGAAGAATCATAAATTAAATATTATAAAAATTATATCTAATAGTTACATAATATTATATAATTTTATACATTAACATATTTAATGATTTTAATTTTTAGAAACACTAAATAAAATATAAAAATTATTAAATTTTTATTATTTAAAGATAAACTATATATTAATAAAACATTATTTTATATTAATAAAATTGAGTTAAAACTTTTAATTAAATTTAAAAATTAAATGAATTAAATTTTTAAAAATATTAAAATATTGTATTTATCACAGCTTTATTAATAATGTATTCCAAATATATTTCCATATTAATTTAGAAAACAAACAACTAATTAATCCAAGAACTAGTCCTCCAGCCATATCTATAGGCCAGTGCAAACCAAGATAAATGCGTGACCAAGCAATACTTATAGCAATTAACATTAAGAAACTACCTAGCCAAATACGATACCAAAACAATAATGATAGAGCAAAAGTAAAAATAAAAGTACCATGATTGCTAGGAAAAGAACTATTTGGTGTATGTATTAAAAACAAATGGCCAATACCGATGACAAATGGTCTCTTATTTGGTAAAATTTTTCGAATAAAAATTGAAATAAACATAGAGAAAAATACTGCTATTATTGTTTTTATGACTGTTTTACGTTGATCAATCAATTTAATTCTAGATCCACAAAACCATAAATATATAAGTAATAATGGTATTATAATAATTGTCTTACATGCTAAAAAAATTGCAAAATTAATTAGCCATATTGGAGATTCTTTATTTGCATTAATAAAATAAAAAAGAAAATAATTTAGTTCTTTCAATTTTTTACCGTTAAATATATTAATTAAAATAAAAATTATTTATAGTCATAATAAAGATTAGTACAAAAATATTTTTAATATTTTTTTTAAATGATCTCATATTAATATAAAAAATATATTTTGATTAATATACATTAATTATCAATTTATTATTAATAATTTAGTTATTATAAAATTTAGTTATTATAAAATTTAAAAATAATAATTAATTTCTTGTCACAAAACAGAATTTTTTATATTTTAATATTTCATTATAACATCAATAATATTTTTAATTTTAATATGAATTAAGTAGTGATTATTGTATTTAATATTCAATGTCGTAAAACAAAAAAAATAAACTAATTATTATACAAAATCATTAACATATAAACTTAATTTTTTAATTAATATTGTAAAACATTATTTTGTATAATTTAAATTAGAATATGTTTAAATTATGTCAAAAAGATAATTATATTAATTAATAAAAATAAAATTATAATAATGTTAACCATGATACTATAGTAAAATTATAATATATTTTAATTATATTTATATGTTATAAAATAATTTTAATAAAAGATAAAAAATTTAAAATAGACTGTTTTATTAATTTTTTATATAATGTTAATAACTTTTTATTTTTAATAGACATTGTTAAATTTATTGCATTAGTTATTAATATGTTTTGTATCTTTTTGTATAATGGATTGTAATATGTTTTAAAATATACATTTATATTAAAAATTTAAATAAAAAATTAGAAACATTATTTTTATTTTTTAAGAAAATAGATGACTATAATATTATAGTTTTATTATTAATATAATAAATTAATATAATAAATTTTTATTTTAATATTCTCACAAAAAAATAATTTTTATTATTGTAATATACTAAAAATATATCTTTTACATATTATATTCATATGTTATTTTTTTATTTTATAGTAATTTATTATTATTAAATTATATTTAACAAGATTATCGAATAAAATATTTAATTAATATCATACATATCAAAAATAATATTTTATTTTAACTTTTTCTTGAATTATAAATATAATTTAAAAAATATATAAGTATCATTTATTTTTTTTTAAATTTTAAAATAAAGCATTTTATTAAGTTAATATAAATATTAAAAAATAATTATGTTGAAACAGTTAACTTTTGAGATAATATTATCATCACATTTGACTTAAAGTTTTATCTATATTTTTTAATTTATTATTATGCTAAAATTATATTTTTATTTAGATGTATTATTCTTATGCTCATTAGACAATTAGTAAATTATTTTAATTTTTTATGATGATTTTTAATTATCATTATACATTATAACTATAAACATTTAAAACAATATGAATAATCAAAAAAACATGAAACGATTACTTTTTTTAGATGAAAAATAAACGTAAAAGCTAGTAATGAAACTAAATATTAATGTAAGAATGTTAAGATAAAACACTTTGAAATTAACCCATGTGCTTTGTGGTAACCAAAAAGCAATGTAAACATTTGTTATCGAACATCCTAAAAAAAATATTGCCCAAAAAATATTAATATTATTTAATATTTTTATTGGAATTATTATCTTCTTACCAAGTATATGTCGTATTAACGGTTTTTTAAATATAAATTGACTGATTATTAAAGAAAATGAAATTAAAGTATAAATGACTGTTACTTTCCATTTTATAAAAATGTCATTATGAAATATAAGAGTTAAAGAACTACATCCAAAGACCATTATAAAATTTAATAAAGATATTTTATTAACTTCTTGATATTTGATCCATGTAAATATTAATCCTAATATAGTAGCTATTATTATTGTAGCAGAAGCCCAATAAATATCATACAATTTATAAAAAATAAAAAAAGTAATTATAGGAAAAAAATTTAGATACTTCTTTATAAAATTGCACATATAAATTTTTCTTTATTATGAAAGATGAATTAATTTTAAAATATTATTTTATTATTGTTATATATTTAGTTATAAATATAAACGTTAACAAGTAATATTGAAAGTTCAAAATAGTTTTATGTTATTAATAGTTACATGTAATTATTACATTTTAAGCAGATAAAATCATTTGTTCTTTTATTTAAGTTTAAAGTTTAATTTTTATTTTATAAATCATATAAGATTTTATAAAATTTATTTAAATAAAAAATAATTTTAAATAAATGTAATGATATGCCAATGTAATTATGCTATTTAATAAATATTAATGAATGTAAAATATTATTAATACTATACATATTTTTAAGATTTTTTTATTTTTTTTTTTAAAATTTAAATTACTAATATTTAAAGATAGATAAAATTATTATTATTAATATAACTAATTGATAATAAAATAATATGTTTTTACTAATTAAAAATTAAAATTTAATTTTTAATAAAAAGAATCTCGTTCTATATTTTTATAAAATTTATTTTATATTTTATAAAAATTTAAAAATAAGATTTAATATTAAACAAAAAAAAATAAATATAATGGGGTATGATCATATTAACATTTACTTTTTTTATTAATTAAATAAAATTTTATATTGTAATGATATTATAAAAAAACAACACATAATGTTATTCATGATGTATTTTATAACAAAAAGAAAATGATATTATACATGTTATTCTCTCGAAGCATATGGTTTATTAATAAATGTTTTTATACATAATATATCTGAAATAAACAATAAAATTTTTTATTGAAAAATAAGTTTTAATCCCAATTTAGTACATATTGTTATATCACTCAATAATTACTAATTTTTAAGGTAAATAAATAATATATGCATAATAAAGAAACTCGTGGATTTCAATCTGAAGTAAAACAATTGCTTCATTTAATGATTCATTCATTATATTCTAACAAAGAAATTTTCTTACGAGAGTTAATTTCAAATGCTTCAGATGCTATAAATAAATTACGTTTTCGTGCATTATCTGAACCTGAATTATATTTAGATAATAATGAACTATGTATTTATCTATCTGTTAATAAAGAAAAACGTTTATTAACTATCTCTGATAACGGCATTGGAATGAATAAAAATGAAGTTATTGAAAATCTTGGTACAATTGCGAAATCAGGAACTAAAGCTTTTCTCGAATCGGTTGACGCTTCAAAAATAAAAGATAATCAATTAATTGGTAAATTTGGTGTTGGTTTTTATTCTTCGTTTATTGTTGCAAATAAAGTAACAGTGCATACTCGTTCTATAGATTCTATAACTGAAGAAGGCGTATTTTGGGAATCTACAGGAAAAGGTGATTATACTATAGCTAAAATTAATAAAAATACTCATGGTACTGAGGTTATTCTTAATTTACGAGAAGGCGAAGATGAATATCTTGATACATTGCGCTTACGATCTATAGTCAATAAATACTCTGATCATATTTCATGGCCAGTTAAAATTGAAAATAAAAATGAAAAAGACGGCATTATTACGTGGGAAAAAATTAATGAAGCTCAGGCTTTATGGACAAGAAATAAAATCGATATAAAAGATGAAGAATATAAAAAATTTTATAAACATCTTACTCAAGATGCTACTGAACCATTAATTTGGAGTCATAATAAGGTAGAAGGTAAACATGAATATATTAGTTTGCTTTATATCCCATCTCATACACCGTTAGATATGTGGAATACTGATTATAAGCATGGTTTAAAACTTTATGTACATCGAGTTTTTATCATGGATGATACAAAACAGTTTATGCCAAAATATTTGCGCTTTGTACGTGGATTAATAGATTCTAGTGATTTGCCGCTTAATGTTTCTCGCGAAGTTTTACAAAATAATTATATCGTTAAAAATTTACGTAGTGCACTTACTAAACGTATTTTACAAATGTTAAATAGTTTAGCAATAAAAAATCCTGAAAAGTATCAAAACTTTTGGAAACAATTTGGACTAGTTTTAAAAGAAGGTCCAGCTGAAGATAGCAGCAATCAATTAGAAATTGCTAAATTATTACGTTTTTCTTCTACTTATGATAATAGTAACAAATTACAGAATCAATCTCTCGAAGATTATATAAGCCGTATGATTGAAGGTCAAGAAAAAATTTATTATGTTACTGCTGATAGCTATACGTCTGCTAAAAGTAGCCCACATTTAGAAATATTTTTAAAAAAAGGTATTGAAGTATTATTATTGTCAGATCGTATTGATGAATGGATGATAAATCATCTTATGTCGTTTAAAAACAAACCTTTTCAATTAATTAGTAAAGCTGACAAAATATTAGATAAACTGGTAGATAAAACTGAAGAAAAAAAAACTATTGAAAAAACATTAGAACCATTTTTGAATCGTGTTAAAACATTATTAGGTCAACGTGTAAAAGATGTACGTTTAACATATCGTCTTATTGATACTCCAGCAGTAGTTATAACTGATTCAGATGAAATAAGTACTCAAATGGCTAAACTATTTGCTTCAGCTGGACAAACAGCTCCAGAAATAAAATATATTTTTGAATTAAATCCTGATCATAAATTAATTAAACATATTATTAATATTAGCGATGATTTAATCTTTTCTGAATGGATTAATATTTTGTTAGATCAATCATTATTAATAGAAAAGGGTACACTTGAAAATCCAAACAAGTTTGTACAAAGGATAAATAAATTGCTTTTTATTTAAAAAAATAATACGTTTATTATATTATTGTACATGAATTGTCACAGTCAAAAATCATTTATTGCTAAAGTGAACAAAATTATATTATGTATTAAAAATGAATATTTATAAAAATATATTACAATTAAGTTAATAAACTTCACTAACTTTAAATTTTATTTAAAAAATATTTATTTAAATAAATAGCAATGTAAAGATAAAAAAACAAATAAGACAAGAGGGTTTTCATGTCATGCGTATTATTTTATTAGGTGCTCCTGGGTCTGGTAAAGGGACTCAGGCTCAATTTATTACGAAAAAATATGGTATTCCTCAAATTTCTACTGGAGATATGTTACGTTCTAATTTAGAAATAGATAATAGATTTGATAAACAAGAAATAAAGATGATAAATTCTGGAAAATTAGTCACTGATCAATTAGTAATTAATTTAGTTAAAGAACGTATCACTTATAAAGATTGTCAAAAAGGTTTTTTATTAGATGGTTTTCCACGTACTATTCAACAAGCTAAATCTATCAAAAATAATAATATTAATATTGATTATATATTAGAATTTTGTGTTCCATATAAAATTATTATGGATCGTATTATGGGACGTCGTATGCATATGTCTTCTGGACGAATATATCATGTTAAATTTAATCCAGAAAAAATTTCTGGAAAAGACGATATAACCGGTGAAGCATTAGTTATTCGGAAAGACGATAATAGAAATGCTATACTACAGCGTTTAATAGAATATAAAAATGTTACTAATCCAGTAGTTAATTATTATATTAACGAATCAAAAAAACATAAGATGCAATATCATAAAATAGATGGAACTCAAAAAATAATTGAAATAAACACCAAAATAGAAACTATTCTTAATTAAGACAACATATATTATATATAATATGCAATAAAATTAATATAATGATTTTTATAAAGATATAAATTATTTTTAATATTTTATAATATAAAATTAGTTATATATCTTATATACAGAGTTGATTAATTCTCAATATTATATGCGTTAATAAAGATATATTTTTAAGTTGCATTTTTTTTGTTTATTATATTTACATATATTATTCTTAAATTGATGTATATTGGTAATATATTGAAGAATAAAAACGTAATATTCTATAAACATATTAAGTATATTTTTTAACAAATATAATAATTTTTATTTTAATTGTGAAAAGAGATTATTTAAATAATTCATTGTTTTTAAAAAGTAATAACTTTAAAACTTATATAAAACACTTTATATAAGTTTTTAAAAAAGATTTTTATTACTTTCATAAAAACTAATATTTTTTTATTAAAACTTAATTATTGTTTAATTAGTTTTAATCAAAATTATTAATTTTATTTACTTTTAAAATTTTGATATAATTTTTTATTTCATGTATAAATGATATTTTACGATAGATCGCACAATGTTTTTATAAAGATACTTTAACAAATTAAAAAGTATTCTATATTATATTTTAATTTTTATAAACAATTACTGTAACATAAACTAATTATAATATTTATTTATAAAAATTATTTTTTATAAAATTATTTTAACATAAAAAAGTAATGTAAATTTAATTTTAATACTTTAATATTTCTCTATATATTTTTCTAAAAGTCTATTTTAATAAAAACAATTAAACAATATTAGGAATTAGCCATTATGTCTTACGTACCATTCTCATCTCATTGCCTTTCTGATTTATCAAGTGTAGAATTAGCTTTAATTTTATTAGAAGATTGGGCATTAGTAACATTAAGTGGAATAGATTCAAAAAAATATCTTCAAAGTCAAATTACAAATGACATTGAATCCTTACTAAGTCATCAGTACATGATATGTGGACATTGTAATGAAGATGGAAAAATATGGAGTAATCTTTGTCTTTTCCATCGTGAGAATGGTTTTTCTTATTTGCAACGTCGCAGTGTATTAGATATTCAAGTCAAAGCAATGAAAAAATATATATTATGCTCTGATGTTACTATTAATATCCATAACGATATTATATTACTTGGTATAGATGGTGTATTAGCACGCTCTACATTAAAACGAATTTTTAACGTTGTTCCTAATTCTAATTTTCCAGTATTACAAAAAGGTAATACAACTTTATTACAATGGACTCAACCACACGAACGTTTTTTAATTATAACAACTTTGAATATTTTTAATAAATTATTTGCTATGTTACATAAACAAGCTCAATTGTATAATAGTCGTCAATGGTTAATGATGGATATTGAAGCTGGTTATCCGATTATTGATATTCCTAACATTACTCAATTTTTTCCTCAAGCTATTAATTTACAATTATTACAAGGAATTAATTTTAAAAAAGGTTGTTACATAGGGCAAGAAATGGTAGCTCGAGCTCAATTCAGAGGTGCTAATAAACGTTCGTTGTATTTTTTAGAAGGTCAATCTAGACGAGAACCATTAGTCTCAGAGAATTTAGAAATAAAATTAGATAAAGACTGGAGACGTACTGGAACAGTTCTTGCGAGTAGTATGTTTTCTAATGGAAAACTATTAGTGCAAGCTGTAATGAATAATAATATAGATGTAAATAGTACACTGCGAGTATATAAAGACATAACAAGTCAACTAAAAATTAAAACTCTTCCTTATATGTTATAAATTTTAAATATGTTTAAAATTTTTAAATATAAAATATTTATTATTTAAATTAATTTTATTATGATATTAAATTAATATGTATGTTTTTTGAGTTACTATATTTGTTACGTTTAAATTAATAAAATATTAAATGTTTAATTAATTGTATAATAAATTAAAATTCATACTAAAAATTATTATATGTTTATTAAAAATATTTTATGGTTATATAAAGATACCTTATTTAAAATAACTTACTATATGAATATTTTGAAAGAATTTGACTATAAAATAATAAAATTTTTAAATGAAAACTATTAAAATTGTATAAATTTATTTAAATAACAACATGAATTTTATTTAATGACATATGTAATTTATTGTTAAAAGATAAAAAATAATTTCAAATGGCATAAAATTTAATTATTAGTTTTAAAACTATGTAATTGATGCATAGCAATGTCTAATTTATTTTGTATAATTATTTCAATAACATTTAATGATTTATCTATTACTTGATCAATCATTTTTTGATCAATGTTTGATGGTTTATTTAAGACAAAGTTTATTATTTTTGATTTTTTTCCTGGATGGCCTATTCCAATACGAAGACGATAAAAATTTGAGTTGTTAGAAAATTTTTTTTGAATATTTTTAAGACCATTATGTCCAGCATTACCCCCACCAAATTTAATTTTTACTTTACCAGCTGGCAGATCAAGTTCATCATGTACGACTAACACTTCTTTTAGATTAATATTGTAAAAGTTAGTTATAGCCATCACTGCATTTCCACTCAAATTCATACCTGTTGTTGGGATCATCAAATGTACATCATTATTAAAAAATTTACATTGGCTTGTATATCCAAAAAATTTTTTTTTTCTTTTAATGTTTGTTTTTGTTTTTTAGCTAGTAAAAAAACACAATAAGCACCAATATTATGCCGTGTTTTATTATATTTAATACCCGGATTTCCTAACCCTACTATTAATTTAATCATATTAACAACCATAAATAAACTATAAATAAAAAAATATAAAATTACGAATTATTAAATTAGTAATGTATTTATATTAAAAAAATTCAAATTTTAAAATATATAAATAAAACCCATTATACATTTATTATAAATTTTAAAAATATATATTTATATTATACATATTACATAATAATCTAGTTATTTTATGTGGTAATACTTTTCTATTAAAAATAAATCATATTTCTAATTGATATATTCGGTTCTGAAAATATTACTTATATTTAAAAATTTTTATTAAAAAAACTGATATGATAATATTAAAAAAAAAGAAAAATATTATATTTACATTATATTATTTTAGAATAAATGATACTATATTTCTATATTTAAAAATAATTTTTATAAAAATTATTTTTTTAATTTATTATATTTTATATAATATTATCTTATTTAAAATATCATTTTATTATTTAGATGAGATGTTTTAAAAAAACAAAATAATTATTTTAATATATTTTACTAATTTTATGTCAAATATTACTTTACAAATATATTATAAAATAAATTTTTTATAATTGATAAAACTAATCATAATAATGACTTCTTATAATACTTTTCAAATTATATATTTTTATCATTTATATTTTTTTCGACATAGTATAAATATCGAACCAATTAATCCAATAACTAAAAATATAATTGGTAAGATAATTAAAAAAAGCATTAATTTATTTTCATATTTATGAAATATTTTTGTTTTACCTAATGCAAATCCAAACGAAGTAAGAACCAAAACCCATAAAAAACCACTAGTCCAGTTAAAAAATTGAAAACGTGTGCTACTTAAACCAGAAAGACCAGCCATAGTTGGTAATAAAGTACGAATAAAGGCTAAAAATCGACCAATTAACAATGCAGATAAACCATAGCATTGAAATAATTTATGAGCTCGTTGGTAAGAATATTTTGGTAAATGTGATAACCATTTTTTCATAATTTTTGTATTTCCAAGCCACTTACCTTGTACATAACTCAACCAACATCCAAGACAAGAAGCACTAGTTAGGACAAAAATTGTTACTAAAAAGTTCATAGTTCCTTTAGAGATTAGTACGCCAACAAGAATAAGTAAGCTATCACCTGGTAAAAAAGCTGCTGGTAACAAAGCGTTTTCTAAAAAAAGAATAACAAACAATAAAGTATATAAGGTCCATACTAGCGAAGAATTTGTTAGCATATTAAAATCTTGCTGCCATAATGCATGCAGTAGTTCTTTAATTTTTTCCATCCAGTATATTCCTAAAACGTTTTTATGAATTTTAATGTTGCCAAGATAATAAATATATATGGCTCTTTTTAAATTTTATATTAATGAAATTAAATGTCATATAGTTTTAGTGAATTATAGGAAATGTAATACTACGTTAAAGGTAATAAACAAATATATTAATAACATATGAAGTATAATTTTAATTATAATACTTTATAAGCATAATAAACTTTTTTAGTCTATGTTATTAATTAACTGGATAATAAATAAAAACTAAATGTTAATTAAGTCTTATGATATTATTTAAATAATTATGAAAAGTTATTACATATGATTGTTTAGTATAACTTTATTGTATTATATTACTTTTAATATCATTAATAATTTAATGAATCTATCATAGTATATTTCTGTGTTAATTAGTTATATTTTATTTTAATTTTTTTAAGAGAATTAGATTAATATGATTTATAACAATTTATTAAAGTTTATATTAATAAAATAATAATTTATTTATGTATGATTATTCTATAATATTATAATAACTAAGATAAATAAAAAAATATTATTTCTATAGTAAAAAAAATAGAATAAATATTTTTATAATATTATTTTTTATAACAAAATAATAAACTATTGTAATATTATTGATACTAACATATTCAATTATTAAAATAGTAAAAATGTGTTTTAATTTAAGTGATATTTACTATCTTTAAGTAATATAAAAAATAAGTAGTAATATTGTTACAAAAATTTTTTAAGTGTACGTTATAATATTAATTGTAATTTATTGAGTATTTACTACAATTTATTACTAATATCTTTTATAAGATTATTTATATTATCAATAGAATATGTTATAAAAAGTAAAATTATCTTCATAATATATTACTAATACTGTTAAATAAAACTAAAAATTTTTTATTATTTTATATAAGAATATAAAACTATTAAAGATTTTTTAATAAATATTTAGACATAAAAATTATTTAATTATTATATTTAGTGAAGACATAAAAATTTTTATTTAGTAAAAAAAATAAAATATAGCCAATATATCATTCAATATATAATTTTAATAGTAAGTATTCAATGCAACTATTAGTATTTAAAATTTATTTTTTATTAAAAATTTATTTACTTTAATTAAATTTTTTATTATATAATATAATAAAAAATATATAAGAATAAACAAAAAAATATTAATAAGTTTTATGTTTAATAATCTTTTTAAATAGGATTACAACTTTTAACTATATATTAATAAACAACAATATTAAATAATTAAAAAAATATATAGTATTTTTTTATCTTTAATTAGTATTTTATATGCTTTTTTTAATTATTATAAAAGACATTTTATTGAAATAGTTATCGAATATATTAATAAAAAACTTTGATATCAGAATTGTTAGTAATAAATTTAACAATTATTAATTATAATTTTTATATTTAATCTAGTTATTGCAGTATATATTTTAAAAAGTTAATAAAATTCATTTATTAAAGTTTATCGATATAATTACATTTAATAATTTATCACTATAATCAGTATATATAGTTAAAAAAAAGATACTTTAAATAAAAAATTTTTTATTTTTCAATAATGACTATCGCACAGGAATAAGAACGTTCATCAGATAATGAAACATGAATTTTTGTTACTCCTATTTCTTCTGACAATTTTATTGCATAATCATGTAAAAAAAGATTTGGTTTTCCCATCATGTCATGATAAACTTCAAATTGATTAAATGCTAAACCATTACGCATTCCAGTTCCAAATGCTTTTGAAGCCGCTTCTTTAATTGAAAAACACTTAGCGAGAAAACGAACTGATTTTTGATTATCTTGATAAAATTTCCATTCTTTATTTCTTAATATTCTATGTGCTAAACGATCACCACTATTTTTTGTTAGTTTTATAATTCGTGTTATTTCAACGATATCTATTCCTAATCCAAGTATTGTCATTTAAAAAAATCACTGTCTATATCTAAAATATAACTTTTAGATATTATTATAGAATATATAATGGTTATTAATTATTGATTAGTAGATTATATTTATTTTTATCTAACATATTTTTTTTATTATAAAATTATTAATATTTAAAATATTGTTATTTACTTTAAATTATGTAATTTTTATATCTTTTATGTATAATAATATTTCAGAATTAACTGTATAAATAATATTTTTAATTTTAAAAATCAATTTTTAAACTTAACATATCATTTTTTTATATAATTTTTATTTGTTATTTTAGAATTAATTTTATATTAATTTAAATTAATAAATTGTATAACATTTATATTAGATGATTATTAATAAATTTTTGTTTTATTTTTTGTACAATTAAAAAAATATTTAAAATATTTTATTTTTATGTATTTTTTTTATTAAAAAATTTTTTGTAATAAGATTAAAATTATAGTTTTAGTTATATTATACACTTTAATCGAATAATTTACACGTGTTTTTAAATTAAAATATTTTTAATAAATATTAAAAATAACGTTTATATATTAAATATATATAATTATATTACAAAAATATAAAAAATAGATATTAAATATCATTTAATAATTTATTAAATATTTATAAATTTATTAAATATTTATAGGAATTATATATCGATTAATTCTTAATAACAATTATCTGTATTTTTTTTTAAACAAAATATACTTATATTATTTTTATAAAAACAATATTTTTTTTATATTTAAATAGAGATTAATATTTTTTATAAAAAATATTTTTTAATAATTTATATTGCATTATTTAAATTTTAAAATCGTTTACTTATTATTATTTACGAACATTTAAATGATTGTATTATTTTTTATAAAAATGTTTTAATGAAATCTTTAATGATTTAGTTAATAAAAAATAAATGATTAACTCACTATTTATTATGTAAATTTTTAATTTTTATTTATAAATATTCTAAAAAAAACAAAAAATGTTTTATATAATCGAATAAACAACAACATCATTAAAGTTATTTATTTTTTAATAACACGGTAATAATTATAAGATAGTTTAATGGAAAAATCTAATTTTATTCAAATATAATATATAAGATGGTTTATATTTAATTTTTTTTGAAATATTATAAATAGTACTTATATTTAAATTATTTAAATAAGTTATAATAAAAACATTATATTTTTTTTATTTGACTATTTTTATATTTTTTATGAAAATAATTCATGAAAAAAAATTTATGTAATTACGGTATAAAATAATATAATGTCGATTAATAATTTAATAAAAATTATAAAAAGATTATTTTTAAAAAAAAATAAAATATGTATTGTTTACATTTTTTTTTAAAAATATATTTTGAATTAATATTTATTTTATAAATTATTTAATATTATAAATATTTTTTAATGAATAAATTTATTATTAAAAACTTTATCAAATAATATAAATTTTAAATAAAAATGTTTATATTTGATAATAATCATTATAAAATTAATAAAAATTTTAAATTACATTCTATTAATTTAAGATAGTTAAATATATCAATGTTCATTTATTTAAAGTTACATATAAAATATAAAATAAATATCTTTATAATATATGATTTAATTTTTTTATAAAAATAGGAGTTAGCATGAATTGTATAATTTTTTGTACTTTTCTTCAATGTAATGCTGAAAAGCAAGATTTTCAAATTTATCCAGGTAATATTGGCAAACGTATTTTTAATGAAATATCTAAAGTCGCATGGAATCAATGGATAAAGAAACAAACTATATTGATTAATAAAAAAAAATTAACTATGGAAAATGTGAATGATCGTAAATTTTTAGAAAAAGAAATGATTAAATTTTTATTTGAAAATCATACTTTAAAAACAAAAAATGATACTTCTTTTAAATGAAAACATTAATAAAATTTATATTATTAATCTTTTTTATCATTTAATTATATAGCGTATACATGATATAAATATTTTTTTTCTTATTATTTTTTATTTCTTGTTTTAAAAAAAAATAGCTTCTTTTAATTTAATTAAAATTATAAGAAATGATATAAATAAATAAAAGAATTATCTTAAAATATTGAAAAATTATTAAGAATAAATAAAATTATTATTTTTAATCTTATAAGTTATAAAAAATATATTAATAAAAATTAAATTTATTATTATACTAATTTTTATTTGAATTATTACAATTCAAGATATAACTACAATAAGTATTATTAAGTTTTTTATTAATAAATTTTTATAACTTTTTTTATTTAGTAACAATTTTAACTTGATTCATTTGATTTTCATGTCAAAATTATTACTTTAACAAAAACTTTTTTTATTAAAGCACTAGATAATAAAAATTTTATTTAAAAAAATAAAAAAAATAAACATTTTGTTAATGATTGTTTTTATATTAAATTATAAAATATATTTTTAATTTTTATTATATTTATCTTATAACTATGTATTCGTAATGTTATTAGTCAAATAAGCGTATTTATAAATATTTGTTAATTATATAAAAATATTTAAAAAAAATATAAAAGTAGAAACATTGCTTATTTTAAATAATTATATAGGTAAAATTAAATTTTTATTTATATATAATAAATTTTTATATGCATAAAATATAATCAAAAAAATATAAATACTAATGATAAAAAAACCTCTGATATAAAATTAAAATAAAAATAAATGTATTTTATTATAAATATTAATTCTTTGAAGAAAAATATTATAATATGAATATGATTTATTTAGCATTACTTAAAAATAATTATTTAAATAAAATTTATCATCCAGTATTATGTTTTTATATCATACTTACTAATATTATAACAATATTGTAATATATTAAAAACTTTCACAATAAAATTTTTTAGTTAAACTGATCAATTAACTAAAAATTTAATAAAATATATTGAATGATTATTATTTAACTTTTTTATGTTAAATTATAATATAATTATTAAATAAAAACAATAAAATTTTTTAATATTACAATGATAACTATAAACTTAGTTTTTTTATAATTATTATATTAAAAATAAAAATAACATATTTTTTTTAAAAAAAAATATGTTATATGCAGTTAAAATATAATTACATTTATCAAAAGTTAATGATAATAATATAATTAATAAAAAATTATAAAAAATATTTTTATAACCATTTATTATTCATTAAAATAAAAATATTTTATATATTGTTACGTTAAATATGTGTTTATTTTCATATTTTTATTAATTTTTAAATAAAATATGTTTATTTTATATTATAAAAATTATTAATATAATAAATATTAATTAATATTTATTTTTATATAATTTAATTAAATATTTTAA
The DNA here is from genome assembly GCA_020541345.1 of Candidatus Ecksteinia adelgidicola. GTDB lineage: Bacteria > Pseudomonadota > Gammaproteobacteria > Enterobacterales > Enterobacteriaceae > Ecksteinia > Ecksteinia adelgidicola. The sequence continues at coordinate 558,347 of CP045239.1, forward strand.
AAATTATTAATATATTATTAATAATATTATTAATATTTTATATTTGAATAATGTGAATGTTAATTCTAAAATAAAATATCTTTAATATTAATTTATATATTTTATAATAATTTTATCTTTAACTATTTTTTATGAAGATATTAATTTTATATTATTTTGTATGTTTTTAAATTATTATTATATATAGTAATTTTTTATAATAAATTAAAAAAAATTATTTTAATGTTTCGTTAATATTTCATTAAAGTAAGTTATATTTATTATAATTTATAAATATTGTTTTAAATTATTTCTATATCAATATTTTAGTACTACAATTAATACAGATAAAAAATTTATTTATTTATGAAATATTATAATATTTTTTATTGAAGTTAAAGTTAAGAAATTTTATTTAAGTTAAAGTTAAGAAATATTAATGTTTTATTAATAATAAATTAATATAAACTTTATTAAGACATACTAGTATTAAGACATACTAGTAAATAATAATATACTAGTACATAATAGTATAAAAGTATTAAAAGTAATAATTTATTAAATATTATATATTGAGTGTAATTTTTTTATTAATATAGTTATGTAGTGTATTTTTCTTAAAAAAGAAACAATATCTTTTAATAATAATTAACTTTAATACTGTGGATTATATAGATGTTTAATAATATATATAATATTATTAATAAAAAAATAACTAAAACGAAACATTTACATAAAAATAATATTTTATAAATATTTTAATATTTAAAAATAGTATATAATAAATACTATGAAAACATATTGATTCAAAATCAGTAAAATATTAAAAAAGTTTTAACTTTTTATTAAAATAATAAATATTGAAGTGTTAAAAATTATTTTATTGTTTATTTTAAAAATATATTGTGTATTTTAAATTTAAAAATATTTATTTTAAGTATATATATAATATATACACTTTTTTTTAATAGAATAAATTTATATATTATTTAAATTTTTAGTTTTTAAAACCAAATATTGAATACTAAAAAATATTAATATATTTGTTACTGTTATTTTTATATAATCTTATATATTTCAACTAATAATAGATACTTAAATACTTATATATAATAATATTAATATGAATAAAATATTGTTATTTATTTTTAACATTTTTATTTTTATTATAAATTGCTTGATATACTTTAAATTTATTATTTTGAGTTAGCACTTCATAACTACCAAATGTATTATTTAAGATCTGTTGATATGGTAAAAAACTATTAGCTACAATACGAAAACGTCCACCAATTTTTAGATGTTTTAACGCGTTTTGAATTAGTAATTTTGCTACAGTTAAGTTTTTTTTTAAAGAATTATGAAACGGTGGATTAGAAATAATCATGTTAAAATTTCCTTTAACGTTTGAATAAACATTACTAGCTATTACTCTTCCTTGAATGTTATTAACTTTTAATGTTTCACAACTAGAAAATAATGCAGCTGCATGAACATCAGTTAAAGTCAGTTGAATATTTGGAGAAAATTTAGTAATGAACATTGATAATACACCCGAACCACAACCTATGTTAAGTACTTTCCCTTGAATAGATTTTTCAAAAGTTGATAAAAGTAGAGCACTTCCTTTATCTAAACCATTGTGACTAAAAACTCCAGGTAAAGTTTTAACTACAAAATCGTTTATTAAATAACTTTTCCACCACTCAATCAAATTAAAAATTACTTGGGTATTTAATTTTCCATAATATAGAGTACATCGAAAAGAACAATCAATTTTTGTTAAAGTAATATATTTTTCTAAAATTTTTTGAGAACTACGTACTCCAGAACGATTTTCTCCAACAATAAAAATCTTTGATCCTTTGGGTAATTGTGTAAAAATATTACATAATTGAAATTGAGCTTCTTGTTTACTTTTTGGCCAATAATAAATTAAAGTATTAGATTTATGAATAAATTCTAAGTCTATCATTAAACTAAATTTTATTTTTTTATCCATTTTTCGTTTTAATAGTTGCCAATAATGATATTTTTGAGTATGAACACGGACTTCTTTTGACAAGAATTGAGACGGAAGGAAATCTTGCAAGTCACCAGCAAATAAAATATAGCGTTTAATAAATATATGACTATGTCGCAATATACTTTTACTAGAAGGACTTAATTTAAGCATTATTTTTTATTTTTTTTGTTGTAAAATAGAATAATTAATATTAATTATTATTAGAAAATTTTTAATAACAATGACAATAGTTATTTTATTTACTAATATTTATTTTATTTACATATACCATATATAATAAAAAATTTTTATATATAATTATATATTTTAATCAGTGTAAAATTTTTGACTTAACTTAAAATTAGTAATATGATATTTTAACAGTATTTTTTTTAAAAAAAATGTTAAAATTTTTTTCAATGAATTATGCTTTATTTGACAATATAAAAATTTAATGCATACAATATTTATTTTTTAATATATTTAAATAAAACTGAATATTTAAATAAAACTTGAAATATTAAAAAATATGTTTTATAGATCTATAATCAACACAAATAAAAATTTTATATAAATATTTTATATTTTTATTAAATAAAAATTCTTTAATATTTTTATTTTTTAATATATAACATTTTAAAAATAAAACAAAGGTATATAATTTTACAAAATAATAATCAGTAATTGTTTGAATTAAAAACGAAATTAAAATTATTTTTCTATTTTAAAAATATTTCAACAAACATTTTATAGATTCATAAAATCTTTAACATTTTTATTTTTTTTCATACTAACATTTTTAGAAAGAAATAATTAAATTTTTATTTTAATTGAATATTAATGTTTATTTAAAATTAATAAATTTTAATATTAACTGATTTATTATTAATTTTTTTTTGAAATTTTTAATAATTTTATTTATAATTTATATAAGAATTGTTACAAATGATATTTAAGATAATAAATATAAAAACATTTAAAATCTTAGCTAACTATTACAATTTTAGTTAACTTAGTTAACTTAGTGAATTAAACTATTAACTTAGTTAACTAAACTAATAATTATTGTGCATATAATTACAAAAATATTAAATAATATAAAAATTTTAGAGATGTATTAATGATTAAAGATATGTATTAATAAAATGATTAAAGATATGTATTAATAAATTGAATTTTACACAAACACAGACACACATACTATTAACAAAGTAAATGATAAAAAATACAATATTATATATTAAAATTTTTATGTTATATAAATAATTTATTTTTAATTTTAATTTCTTAATATCTAATTCTTGTTTTAAAACAAAACTTAACACACATTAAAAATTAATATATTAATTTAGTAATATTTTTATTAAATTGTATGTTATTTATATATTTACATTAATAACATAAAGATAATTAATAATTTTTATAAAAGTGGGTTGCGGAGGCCGGATTTGAACCAACGACCTTCGGGTTATGAGCCCGACGAGCTACCAGACTGCTCCACTCCGCGTTATATTAATACTCTTTTTATATCATTTTTGCAAGGACTTTTTATTATTTTTTTAACGTTTTGAATAAAATGAGTATGTTTTTGATACTTGTTTTTGGTAATTATTTAATTGTTTAAATATTTTTTTATCTTAATAAGAGTCATAATATTATAAAAAAAGTATTATATTTATGATTTTTATTTCATATATTATATTTATTTTATTTTATTTATATTACATTATATATTTATGTAATACAATATACATTAAAATTTTTATTTTTTTAATGAAAACTATTTAAGTTTTATCATAATATAAGACGTATGTCAATATATTATATTTGTAAGTATAATATTTTACTATGATTATAAATTAAAAATATTAATAAAAATTTTAATTTATTGTGTAATTTTTATTAATTTCTCAACAACTTAAAAAATATAAATATATTTAATTTTATTAAAAATAACACATAAAGAATTTAATTTTTATATCTTTATTTTTTAATTTTTAAATGCGTAATGTTTAAATTACATAAGTTATAATTTTTTTAATTTACTTTAACTGGCATACCAGATCGTGCCATAATCATTTCATCTATATTTTTTTGTTTAGACTTACTATCTAATAAAATTTTTTTAATTTTATTAGATAAAATTAAAGGAACTGGATCATTAGAATTTAGTTCTTTTTGATTCTTGGATAATGGATTATGTACTTCTAAATAACATGAACCTTCTGGTTCAATAGTTACTTTTACTGGTTCATTAATAAATTGAACACGAATCCCAACCGGTACGTTTTCAAACAGATATTTAATATCATTATTCCGTAACCGAACACAACCATGACTAACTCGAAGACCAATGCCAAAATTAACATTAGTTCCATGAATAGCATATAAACGACCAACATATAAGGCATATTTTCCCATAGGGTTATTTGGACCAGCTAAAAATGTTGTAGGTAAAATTTTTCCATGAGCTTTGTATTCTTTTCGAATTTTATTAGTAGGTGTCCATGTAGGGTTAATTGTTTTACGAAATACAGTAGTGATCCAATTCATTGGAGTATTTTTTCCTACTTGCCCAATGCCAATAGGAAGAACTACTACAGTATGAGAACCTTTTGGATAAAAGTATAAACGCATTTCAGCACTATTAATAATAATACCTTTTCGAGATGCATTCGGTAAAATAAGTTGTTGTGGAATGATAAGTGTGCTACCTGATTTTGGTAAAAATAAATCTATACCTGGATTTGCTTCTAGCATATTACTTATCCCGACATTATATTTAGCAGCAAAACTTTCTAATGGAAGTTTATTGTTTTCTGGTATGGTTATTATGATATTTTTACCAATTAAAGCACTATTTTTAGGTGGTAAAGGATATATAGTTGCAAAACTAACTTCATTAGTTACGATCAGTAGTGTAAGAAATATTAAAAATACAGAAAGATTTTTTTTCATTTTTGAGTCATTTAAAAGTTTTAATAATTATTTATATTTTATTAAAAATAAAAAATATTTTTATTATTAATCTTGAAAGAACGTAAAATTTTAACAATGTTTTCATAAAGTTTAACACATTTTATTATTGTATGGTCAAAATAATTTTATTATAATTAAATATATAAAAAAATAGCATATTTTATATATTTTTCATTAAAATGATTACGATTTTATAATATGATGCATGTTATAAACATTATAATAAAAATTTATCGAAAAAGTATTTCTATATATTATTTTGATATATTACATACAGATATAAAACATATTTTATAACATTTGTTGATTCATTAGTAGTTCGTAAGAATAATCATATCACTTATTGATTTTATTTAACAAACTAATACCTTCATTAAATTAATAATACTATAAAATTATTTATAATTTTATATGATTAAATATGGTTTCTTTAAATATGAATTATCTTAATATGTTATTTTGTTGTAAAATTTTAAAAATGATACTTTAAAATTAAATATTTTAATATTATAAAATAACAAAATTTTTATATAATATAATAATAGAATTAATTAAAAATATGTAAAAATAAAATGTTAAATAATTAAATAATAAAAATAAATTTTTATTTTTACTTATTATAAAAATTTATTATATATTATATGAATTTTAATAAATATTTTACTATAAAATAGAATAATATATAATAATATGAATATAAATGTTATACAAAAATGTATTATAAGTTAACTTTTATAATATGCATTGACATCATTTACTAAAATAGTATTTTTTAATAAAAAGTTTTATTTGTAGTATAAAAATCATACATTGTATATTCATTTATTAATTATTTGATTGTATAGAATTATTATAATATTTATATATTAAATTAAAAATTTTTCAAAAATTAACAAACTAAATATAATGATGCTATCATATAAAATTTTTTAACATAAGCATATTTTCTTAATTAAAATAATTGACATTTAAAATAAAATTACTATTTATATTAAAATAACACTAATAAAATGTTATTTTTTGATCATTTAATAATTAACAATAATTATGAAAAGAAATTTTTATATTTTAAATATTTCTTATTAAAATCATATTTTTTTAAGATTAAAACCTGTTATCTATATTGAATAATAGAACTAAATTTTTAGAATATTTTTTTAAAAATTATTCTTAAATTAAAAATTTATAATAGAAGTTATTATATGTTTATAACATATTTTATAATAATGAATTAATTTTAAAAATTATAGACTTGTTATATGTATAGTATTTTTTAAATTAATATGTAATAATTTTACTATAAAACATATTTTATTGTATTGCATTAAGATAAAAAATAAAATATTAAAAATTTTTATTTTATTTTAATTAAAAAAATATGTCATGTATATAATTTTATTAATTTTATATATCGCAATATATGTAATAAACAAATTATCACATTTATAGTTAATTTTATAAAATTAAGATATATGTTATATAAAAAATTTCTAATAATAAATAAAAACACTATATTTTATTTTTTATAAAAAATGATATAAAAATTTATTAAAATTATTTTTTAAAAATGATATTAATACTATTATATTAATTATATTTAATTTTATATTATGTAAAATAAACAAAAATATTATTAAATATATAAAAAATTTTATTTATATATTGTATAATAAAATATTATTTTATATTTTATGTTATTATTTTTTCTTATAGAAGATCAATATAAAATAAAAGTTTTTCTTGTCTATGTGTTAACATTAATGAATTTTATAAGTTATTAATTTATGATGATTAATAAAATTTTAATAATAATATTTAAATTATCAACTTAATTATTCATATAAAATACTATATTAATAGTATAACGATAAAAAAATAAAAATATTTTAAATATTGTTTTTTATATTTTAATAAAAATTAATAGGATTAAGTGTCTAAAGTAATGCAAAAAATTAATATTTTTTATTAAGACAATATAATACTATATTTTATGATATATATTTAATAATTAAATTTATATAGTAATATATAAATACTTTTTTTAAAGTTGTTTAAAATTTTAAATAATTTTATTTCGATAAAATTATACTTATTTTAAATTAGTATTCATTATTAAAAACAATAATAATTATAATTAAAAAAAATAATAATTATATCAAATTAAAATTTAAAAATAAGTTTTTAAATTAAAATCTATATTTAATATTTTTTTAAATTATTTTTTATATATAAATATTATGATATTCATTATATACATTTTTATATTTTAGTTATATTGTAATAAAAATGTATAATAAGTGTATTTTATATTAAAAGATTTTAAAAAATATTCATTTTTATTTATTATAAAATAATTTATAATTTGTTATGTTATTTAATTTTTTATATAAAATATGATATGTAACTTTAATATAAATTAAATTTATTAATTATTATTTTTTTATATTTAAAATTTTTTAATTTTATTCTACGTTTTTAAAATTAATTTAAAATAAAATATTTTTTTTATAAAAAGTAAAATTATTTATAAATAATATTATTTATAAAATTTTATATAATATAATTAGTTATTCATATAAAAATTCAGTTTATATTATTATTAATATAAAAACATTCATTGAAATATGCTATGATATTAAAATTTATTACAAAAAATTTTATTAACTAATAACATAATTATATTGTAATTTTATCTTAAAACGTAATATAAATAAATTAATGTTAAATTTATTTTTAAAAATAAAAAAATAGTAAAAAATTATAAATTTTTTTATATTAAATATAAATTTTTAAATTAAAAAAATTAAAATTAATATATAAATAATTTTATATATTTTAAAAATTATTAGTATATACTCATTTTTTACTGATAAAATAATTATAAATAATTATTAGTTAAAATATAAATATAATATAAAATTATAGATAATATTTTAAATATTTTTTTAAAGTTAACAAAAATTTAATAATTGTATTGTCAAAAAAAAATACTTTTTATACAAAAATAAAAATGTTAATTTATTTTTGATTTTGTTTAGATTATTTATAACTAAACAGTATACAATAAAACGTCATAATTCGTTTTATTTAAAAAATATTATAAAAAAATTATTTTTAATTATTGTGATTTTGAAAAATAAATATATAAAATGTTATATGTTTTATTTTAAAGTATGTAATACATTACGAGAAATATTAAATTTTAAAAGAAAAAAAGATAATACTTATAAGAATTTTAATAAAAATAATAAAATGTGATTTTGTAATAAATAAATACATCTATAATAAATTACTAATTTTTTTAAAACAATGAAAATAATTAATTTCATATTAATTTATTAATATAAAATTGCATTCAATACCATAAAGACAAAAACACGTAATAATTTGGAACGCATATGATTGAAAAAAAAAAATACTGTGGATTGATCACAATACTTGGACGTTCTAATGTTGGTAAATCTACATTAATTAATCAATTGTTAGGAAAAAAAATTTCTATTACATCACATAAAACTCAAACTACGCGTTATCCTATAATAGGCATTAATACTAAAGATATTTATCAGTCTATTTATATTGACACTCCTGGTTTACAAATTAAAAAAAAACGTACTATTGATCATTTTATGAACCGTATGATAAATAGTTCCATCAAAGATGCTACATTAATAATATTTGTAGTAGAAAGCCTGAATTGGACTCTTAACGATCAAATAGTATGCAATAAATTAAATGTTCTAACATGTCCGATTCTTTTAGCAATTAATAAAATTGATAATCTTACTGATAAATCTAAATTATTACCTTATATTTCATTTCTTAGCAAAAAAATAAATTTTTTAGAAGTAGTGCCTTTTTCTGCTAAAGAAAAAATTAACATTAATATTATTAATAATATAGTACAGAAAAATTTACCAGAATCGAGTCATTATTTTTCTAAAAATAATATTATTAATTGCTCTCAAAATTTTATGGTATCAGAAATTATTCGTGAAAGTTTAATACGTTTTTTAAATAAAGAATTACCATATTCTTTAATCGTTAATGTTGAAAAAATTATATTAAGCGATCATGGTGACTACAATATATATGGTTTAATATTTGTAGAAAACGTAAACCAAAAAAAAATAGTTATTGGATATAAAGGAGAAAAAATAAAAATGATTGGTATAATATCTCGAAAAAATATAGAGATTTTTCTTAATGCTAAAGTTTATTTAAATTTATGGGTAAAAGAAAAAAATGACAGCATAAATAATCAAAACATTGTCTATAACTCAAGTTATTTAAATAGTTTAAACAATTTAATTAATTTTATTTATTAAAAAAAATTTTATTTTATTTCATTACATAAAATTTATTTTAATATTATATTTTTATCAACTAAATTTTATTAATTTTTTTATTAATTTATAATCAATAATTTTATATTTTTATAGTATATAATATAGTATGATATATAGTTTTTATAAAAAAAACTATATAATGATACAAAAAAAACATACGATCTGTTTTTATTTAAAAATTTTATTTGTTATTTAATTTTTAATAAAACATTTTCTTTATATTTAATTTTTTAATATTTTATATTACTATATATTTTATAGTATCATAGCAAAGTAAAGATAAAAAAACAATTATAATAATAAAAAGTTATGATTATATTATTAATAAGTATATTAATAAAGTATGTTAATAAAATTTTTATTTTTTTTATAAGAAACTTAATGCTTTTTCTTCTATAAATTCTCGTAATAAAATATAATATAATTTTTATAATAAAATATTATATATTATTATTGGTATAAAATAAAATAATTTAAAATAATTACTAATATTAAATATATTTTTAAAATAATAAAAAATCTTACTTTATATAAATAAATGATATAAATAAGTATTTGTCTTTACAATAAGTAAAGCAGAAAATAAAATTTTAAAACATGTAGCTTTTAAAAATAAAAAATTATGTAATAATTTTACATTGATTAATGTTATAATTTAAAATATAATTTTATTATTAAACTTAATTAATAATTATATAATTAGCACTGAAGAATTGATTTTCATAAATTAATAATATTACCTTACAATTTTAATTTAAATTTTTACTATTAAATTTTTAATTTTATAATTTTAATATTTATAAAATTTATAAATATAAAAAACAGAATACTGTATTATTTTTATTTTTAAAATTAAAAAGATAAACTAACAAAATATTTATATTAATACAAAATAATAAGTATATGATATTAAAAATAAATAATAATCATCAAGCATGCGTGCATATAATAAAATCTTATTGTAAATTAAAATTTATTCTCTCTAAAATCAATAAAATACAAAAAATTTACATTATTTAACATGATAAAACATATTGTTTAACATTATAAATTGTTTTATTCTAGATAAAATTATGCAACAGTAAATCTATATGTATACTTAAAAGTATATGATATTAAAATTTATCAAATAGCATTATTTTTTTACATCTTGAAAAATATAATCGTTTTTTAAAACGTACTAATATTAGTTTTATAGAAATTACTTATTATACGCATATTAAACTTTGAGTATATACGCAAGATAATGGTAAAATATAATTATTTTATAATAAAACTTGTTTCGAACTAACATATAAGAATTAATTAAACATTCTTTTCAAGAAAGGTTTATAGAAAGTTATTGAATAGTAAATTAAATATTTTTCATAAAAATTAAATTCATCTATTAATTTACAAGTAGCATTTTTACTTACGTACATAATAAATTTATTGATATAAAATATATAAAAATCATAGTGAATTATGAATTATTTTATTGCATAATTTAAAATATAATATATATAATTTTATAAACAAATTTTTAAATTAACAATTTAAAGACATTATATTTAAAATTAATGATATGTTTTAATTTTTATTTTGAAATCTTTTTCATGTTAAAATTTTAAATTTATTAAAAATACATTAATAATTTTCAATATAAAAAATACTTTTTAAAAAAACAGATAATGTTTTATGCTTGATTTTCTATGCTAATAAACAACGAAATATTGTAAATTATAAGTATTTAAATCAATAATTATAAAGAAATTCATAATATTTTTTTATTTTTTAATAAACTAGTTTACAATAAAATTTCAAAATATATTTTTTTTTCACAAAATATGTTACTACCACTTTTAAAGTGAAGAATATATTTCATTTGACATCATATAACATAAAATTAGTAAAATGTTTCGCAAAGCAAATTAAATCTTAATTAAGTTTATATTTTTAAAAAATTATTTAAAATAAACATCAAAATAAATAAAATAAAAAAATAATTGTTCAGTAATTACTTTAACAAAATGTTAATATTATATAAAATTATAAATAATTATTATATTTTATAATAAAAATTTATAATATTCCTAATGTTAAATAAAAATATTATTTATTTTTTCATTTTAAAATTAATAAAATTGTTTTTTTTAATCTTAAGTTTTTTTATAAAAAATTATTTAAACGAAATATAAAAAAATTACTGTAAAATATACATTTTTTAAAGCAATAATTTATACAAAAAATGAATAAAAAATATAGTATTTATAATAAATATATAGATAAATAAAAAATTAAAATTTATCGTAATTTAAGAAATAAATAAAAATATTGATGTAAATTTAATTTTTATAAATAAAAAATATTTAAAACATAATTATTTTTACAATAAAGTAAAATATATAATTAAAAAAATATTTAAAAGTATATAATTTATATTATAAATATATTATTTAAAATAAACTTATTTTTAAAAATTTTTAAATGATACACTTTAAATAACAATAATGTTATAAATGTTATCAATTAAATGAATAAAATTATACTTAAAATAAAAATAATACATAACATAATATTTTCATAAAATGTTAACAACATCACGTTTTGAATAATTATAACAACAATAAAAGATCATTTTTCATAAATTATTGTATTAAATTTATTAAAATATAAAACACAAAAAAATCATACTTTTATCTCAAAGATAAAAGACAGACTGAAATAAAACAATAATTTTTATTAAATTTTTATTAAAATTTTAATGATAGTATATGTAAATTAAAAAGTGACTTTTTAGATAGTTTTTTATTATCATGTTTAATTTTATATCATTTATCAAGATATAATATATATTATACAAGAATAATCTGAAATATAACTAACAATTAAATGTTTTTATAGAAAAATTCTTATGATAAAATTCATTATTGTTCTTACTATCTTTATATTTTTTAATAATTTTTTTACCATAAGTGTTTATACATAGAAGAATTAGTAGGCGTTTTCAACGTAGTTTAATTATTGTTTGAATTTAAACAAAATAAAAATATTATATTAGTTTTTACATTGATTTATAACATAAAACATTAAAAAACTAAAATCAGATTATACGTTGCATTTTATAAATTTTGTAAAAAGTATTTTTGATTCAATAAGTAAAAGTATTAATTTAATACGAAATAAAAAATGTTTTCTAAAAAAAATATCATAAAAAAAATGTTACTAAGAGTTAAAAATATCATAATAAAATATTAATAATTTAAAAAAAAATAAAATTATTGTAATTTAAAGTCATACTAAATTAATTAATTGTTTTAAAAAAACATATTAAAGTAAAAGTTTTATATTATTTTTTAATATAAATAACGCTTATTATGAAATAAAATGTTAAAAATTCTGATATAATACTATGATAAAATACTATATAAAATATAATACTATATAATAAGTTTAACGTTTTATGTTTTTTTAAAATTATTAATACAAGAAAAAATTTAAAGTTTTTAAAAATTCATTAGATTTTAATACAGTATCATTTTTTTTAAAAGCAGTTATAAACAATCTATCAAAAAATTTTTTATCAAATATTTTATATTATAATAATCTTTATAATAAAATATGTAAAATAATTTATAAAAAATATCTTTAGAAATAACATAAAGTTAAAGATTAAGTTAAAATTACGTGTTTTTATGTTTTATTTTTTTTGTTTTTAGTATTTAAAATCAACAATAAAATTACTATAACATTTTAAAAAATAAAAAAAATAATGCGATAAAGTTAAAAATTGTTTCTTATCATTGTTACACATTATAAATTTAAAATACTGTAGAAATTATTTATTTAGTTATTACTATAATTAGTTATTACTACAATGCTAATTTTTTCTTTACAATATTTAAAATAAATAATAAATTTCTTATGAAATGATACTGTTAAAAATTCTTATTATACCTATCTTTTATGTAAAATGATATTAATCTAACAATTAATTAAAATTAAACAATGATGATTATTTAAGTTATTTTGTTCTAAAAATTAACTATATTACATGGTATTAATGATTTATCAGCAGTAATAACAGATAAAATATTAAGTACGATTTTTTAATAATCTTAATATATATTACTGTCTTCTTTGTTAAAAAGTAAACATGTGCTATTTCATCAATTTTATCTTTTTTATTTTACTTTTATTAAAATATACTTTTATTAAAATATTATTTTTTTAATTAATTTCGGCGTATTATATAAAAAAGAATATCAGAAAATTTTTTACATTAATTTTTAATAAAAGTATATTTAAAGAGCAATGTACATAAATGTACATATTATTGTTCTTTTTAGTTATTAAAAGATAAGTAGCAATATTCCTTCATGACTTATCGCTTAAATTGTAAAATAAAAATCATATTATTTAATAAACTAACTTCTAAGATTACGTTAAATTTTAATCCTTCAATATTAAAAAACTTCTTTCGTAATATTTTTATATTTTGTAAAAATTAATATTTTATAGTTAATTTCTATGATTACATTTAAAAATTTTAAAATTAATTACTTTTTATATTAGCTAAAAACTAAGTATATAAATTAATGAATTATTTTAAAAATAATTTACGTTATGTATTTTTATTTAATATTTATAAAATAATAATGAGTCATTTTATTTACAAAGATATATTTAGTTCTAATTTTCTTATTGCTCTATATTTTAATTAAATATTTAATAAAATAATTAACATGATATTTTAACATGTTATTAATTTTAATAAAAATATTTTAAATATTTTACAAGAAGTTAAATTATTAATTAATAAATTATATTAGTATTTTAATTTTTATAAAATTCTTTGTATAATTATATTATATAATATTTTATTAAATTTTTTTATATATTTTAAATCAAAATTATATTGTTTATTATTGTGTTTTAGCACTAAATGTATTGCATATTAATTTTATTTATAATAAAAATTTATATTATTTTACTCTTTCATAAAAATTTTTTATATTATCATTATTTTTATTAAAATTCATATAATGTCTGATATTAAAAACAAGAGTATTTATATTATAAATATTTTATATTAAAAAATTTCATAATATTGTAAAATACTTTTAGTAATTAATATTTTAATGTTTATATAATAAAATATAATAAATATTTATATTATTATTTATTTTACAAAAATAAATAATAAAGTTCTATATGATATTATTTAAAAAAATTAATAATCTATTAAATATCATAAATATTATATAAAATATAAAACTAACTAAAATATTTATATAAAATGATATTATAAAAAATTTAATTATTAACAAATAGTTTTATATAAAAATATTTATTATGAATTAAAACATAGTTTTTAAGTATTCACTAACTTTTTATAAAATATATTTATTCTTATAAAAAAAATAAAAAAAAATAGATTTTAAAAAATTATTATACGATAAATCTTTCAATAAAATTAGATATTAAATAAAACATTTCGTTTATAAAATATTATATATACATATACATTTATGTTATTTTTTATTAATTTACATTTCATAAATTTTATTTAAAAATAAATTGTTTTAAATTATTAAATTAAAATTAAAAATAAAATTGTTGAGTATTTTCTTACTATAGACATAGTATAATTGTAATTATAAAAAAATGATAAATAGTAAATAGAATATTAAACATTATGTTTTTAAAAAAAAATAAAATATATAATTTTATAAAGATAAAAGCAATTAATTAAAATAAAGTAATAAAAATTATTTTTTTATAATCAATAAAAATTTTTAATATATAAATATATTTACATTTATATATAATTAATAATAAAAAATATAAATATAAATTTGTTGTAAAAGATTTATATAAAATTATTTTTTATATGATAATAAAAACAAATGAGCAATTATTTAATAATATATAAATGATTTGTTATTAGTTTATAGTTTAAATACTGAGAAAATATTATGATTCAATTTTTTCAATCTACTATAATTTCTACTCAATTATTAAATTATCACCAGAGAATTGAAGATACGTTATTACATTTTATTGTATCTCCTAAATTTGTTAATGAAAATTTAGCATCAGCCATGCATTATAGTGTTTTTTTAGGTGGTAAACGTTTTCGTCCTATTTTAGTTTATATCATTGGTCAGATGCTAGGTGTGACAGAAAATAATTTAGATATACCAGCTGCCGCAATTGAATGCATTCATCGTTATTCATTAATTCATGATGATTTACCATCTATGGATAATGATAATCTTCGTCGTGGTCTTCCTAGTTGTCATATTAAATTTAATGAAGCAAACGCAATTCTTGCTGGTAATGCTTTACAAGCGCTTGCATTTTCTATTTTAACTGACGAAGAAATGCCTGATGTCGTATTGAGTGATCGATTATTAATGATATCTGAATTAGCTCGTGCTACTGGAATTCATGGTATATGTAGTGGACAGTCAATGGATTTAGAAGCTAAAGGTAAAAAAATGAATTTAAAAAAAATAGAACAAATTTATTTTTATAAAACTGGTTCTTTAATTCGTGCAGCAATTCATCTAGGCGCTTTAGCTGCTGGTAATAGAGGTCGAACATTATTGCCATTACTTAATTCTTATGCTTTTTTAATTGGACTCGCATTTCAAATTCAGGATGACATTTTAGATATCGTTGGAAATAGTAAAATTGATAAAAAATCTCCAAGTAGAGAAAAAAAACAAAAAGAAAGTACTTATCCTTATTTATTTGGATTAAATAATGCTAAAATTAGAGTACAAACTTTATATCAAGAAACATTAAATATATTAAATTGTTTAGAAAAGAAATCTTTTGATACTACTTTATTAAAAGCAATATCTAAATTTGTTGTTGAACGCGATACTTAGCATTTAATTTTTTATGTGAAAACATTTAATATATTAAATCTATAACTATAACGTAATATTATGTTTTAATTAATAAAATTACAAATATAATATTAATAAATTGTATTAGTTTTTAATAAAAATAGAAGATATATTGACTATATAAATGTTATATAAACAAAAATATGTAATAATACAATATACTATTTTTTATAGAAATGTTTTAATAATGTGTGAAATACTTTATATTTTATAAATATTCATGTAAACTTTTAATACATATTGTTCATATATATTTTTTTATTTATAAAATAAAATTTTATAAAAAAGACAATCATTTAATTTTAAAAAAATAAAAAATTTTTTTAGCATAAAAAAATGAATAGAACATAATTGTATGTATTTTTTTGTAAAAATAAAGTTATAAACAATAAACAAAATATAATTTTTTAATATTTTTATAATAAACAAAAAAATTATTCACATTTTATAATATTCTAAGAGAATTAAATATGTTATATTAATTCATTATGTATTATTAATAATAATTAATAATTTAATAAAATATTCATATGTTTTATTAAAATAATAATATATGAAACGCTAATTTACTGAAATAGTATAAATAATGTTAAGAATATAAATATATTTAATTATATTTGTTAAAAAATATAAAATATCAAAAAATTAATTTTTATATCTATATATATTAATATAACAAAGATTTATCTTTGATGTCTTTAAATTAAATATATAATAATTTATTACTTATTAATCATGATAATATTTTATGTGAATCATTACATTAATTTTTATGAAATGTAAACGTAATATAATATATAAAAATTATATTATTAAAAATAAAAAATACTTCTCATTTGAAATAATTATAAATATTAAATGTAGTTTTATTTCATATCATAAAACTAATTTTATTGTATAATTATATCATATTTATAATATTATGTTTATAATATTCAGTTAAATAAAGTGCTTTTATTTTTATAGTTAAAAAATTTTTTATTATCCTTTTTAATTGTTTTTTAGAATAATATTTAATAATACTTTAAGAAATAAACGTTCACTATAATAAACTATTAACTTTTTTTAAAAAAAATATAAAGATGTCTCGTGTATAAAACTTTGTTATATTCATTATTTGAAATACAATTAACGTTATTTTAACTAAAAAATAAAATATATTCTGTTTAAAGATGAGTATTAAATGACTTTTAATAGTACTAAATTTCCAATGTTAAAATTAATAGAAACACCTACTGAACTTCGTTTATTGCCAAAAGAAAGTTTACAAAAACTATGTGATGAATTACGAAGATATTTATTATATAGCGTTAGTCACTCTAGTGGTCACTTTGCATCAGGACTAGGTGTTGTTGAGTTAACAGTAGCATTACATTATATTTATTATACACCATTTGATCGATTAATATGGGATATTGGTCATCAAGCATATCCCCATAAAATTTTAACAGGACGACGTTCTCGTATTAATAGTATTCGTCAAAAAAATGGACTACATTCTTTTCCTTGTCGTGATGAAAGCGAATATGATATCTTGTCAGTAGGTCATTCATCAACTTCAATTAGTGCTGGTCTTGGAATGGCAGTAGCATCAAATCGCGAAGGATTAAATCGCCATATAGTATGCATTATTGGTGATGGAGCTATTACTTCAGGTATGGCATTTGAAGCAATGAACCATGCAGGAGATCTTGATCTTGATATGCTAATTATATTAAATGATAATAAGATGTCGATTTCAAAAAATGTTGGAGCATTAAATAATCACTTAGCACGATTACTATCTAGTACATCATATAGTACATTACGTAAAAATAGTAAAAAAATATTGTCTAGATTACCACGAATTCAAAGATTAATTAAGCGTACTGAAGAAAATTTAAAAAGCATATTACTTCCTAGTACATTATTTGAAGCATTAGGTTTTAATTATATTGGTCCAATTGATGGTCATGATATACAGAATCTAATTATTACATTAAGTAATATGCGTAATTTAAAAGGTCCACAGTTACTGCATATCATTACAAAAAAAGGACAAGGTTATGCGCCAGCAGAACAAGATCCAATTACTTTTCATGCAGTTCCAAAATTTAATCCAGTGATCGGCTGCTTACCAAAAGTTACTGCTAACCATCCAAGTTATTCTAAAATATTTGGTGATTGGCTATGTGAAATGGCAGCTAAAGATAGCAAATTAATAGCAATTACTCCTGCAATGTGTGAAGGCTCTGGTATGTTAGAATTTTCACGTAAATATCCTAAACAATATTTCGACGTAGCAATTGCTGAACAACATGCAATAACATTTGCTGCTGGTTTAGCAATTAGTGGTTATAAACCAATAGTTGCGATTTATTCTACTTTTTTACAACGTGCATACGATCAGTTAATTCATGATGTGGTAATTCAAAAACTTCCAGTAATGTTTGCTATAGATCGAGGAGGTATTGTTGGCAATGATGGTCCAACTCATCAAGGTGCTTTTGATCTATCTTTTTTGCGTTGCATTCCAACTATAGTTATTATGACTCCTAGTGATGAAAATGAATGTCGAAAAATGTTATATACTGGTTACAATTATGATAGTAGTCCAAGTGTAGTACGATATCCTCGTGGTATAGGGACTGGTGTGACACTAGAGCTTCTTCAAACTTTACCAATTGGTAAAGGTATAATTCGACGAATGGGTAAAAATATTGCAATTCTTAATTTTGGAACTTTACTAAAAGAAGCTAAAAAAGTTTCAGAATCTCTTAACGCTACTTTAGTAGATATGCGATTTGTTAAACCATTAGATAAGCAATTAGTGATAAGTATTGCTACTAGTCATAAAGCCTTAATTACACTGGAAGAAAATACTATTATAGGAGGTGCTGGTAGTGCTGTAAATGAATTATTATTAACTAATCGAATTTTACTTCCTGTTTTAAACATTGGTCTTCCAGATAGTTTTATTCCACAAGGAACTCAAGAAGAAATACATAATGATTTATTGCTAAATGCTGCTGGTATTCAACATCAAATTAAACAATGGTTAATATAAATAAAATTATTAATGTTTTTAAGAAAATTATTTTAAAAGATAATCATTGGTATTTTCATAAATTTTTTTATAAATAAAATTTTATATTTTTTTTAATATAAAAATTTTATATTAACAGAAATAATTAATAAAACTTAAAATTTTATCTAATAAAAAACGCATTTTAATTAAAAGATTTTATTCTGTAGTTTTAGTTTTATATTAAAGATAAACGAATAATTTTAAAAGATTATCATATATCTAAAAAATCAAATATGATTATATAAAACTTATTTACTATTGCTTCTAAATTAATAAGTATATCACTTATTTTAGAATAAATTTTTTGTAAAAATATTTTTTACAAGATAAGTTTTTTATTTTTAAATAATTTTTATAATTGTTTATTAATATTATTTTTATTAGAACAAAAATGTTCAAAACCTTTATAAGAAAACTCTACTTTTTTATTATAGTGATAAAAAACAATACCTTCAGATGTTTTGATAATTTGCCCAATGCAAGTATATCTTGTATTATAATTTTTTAAAACAGATATTAATTTATAACGTTTAGTGTCTGGAATTGTAAAACAAAGCTCATAATCTTCTCCACCAGTTAGTCCCCAATATAATGCTTGTTTAGTGTCTACAGATGATTTTAAAATCTTAGATTGAGGTATGTTATTTAAATTAATAGATGCTCCGCATGTACTAGACTTTAAAATATGTTTTAGGTCAACTATTAAACCATCAGAAATATCAATTGCTGAAGTGGCTAAAGAACGTATTGCTTGTCCTTGTAGTATTCTTGGTTTTGGTCGTAAATGGCGATCAATTAAATATTTACAAGCTTGTTTATTTTTAATTTTCAAACGATTTTCAATAATTGCTAAACCAGCTGCGCTATCGCCTAGCGTGCCGGTAACATAAATCCAATCTCCTATTTGTGCGCCTCCTCGTGTTAGTTCTTTTCCAATTGGAATTAACCCATGAATAGTGAGTGTTATGCTTAATGGACCTCGTGTAATATCACCACCAATTAATTCTATTTTATAAAAATTAAGATTTTTATAAAAACTATCACTAAATCTTTTAAGCCAATTTTTGTTTATTTTAGGTAAAGTAAGCGATAATAATACCCAAGCTGGATTGGCTCCCATAGCCGCTAAATCACTTATGTTTACTGCTAAAGCCTTATAACTAAGATCCATTGGATCAATGTTTGGAAAAAAATGAGTGCCAGAAACTAAAGTATCAGTGCTGATGGCTAATAGTTGTTTTTCTTTTAATGAAAGAAGTGCACAATCATCTCCAATACCTAATATTACGCTTTTATTTAAATTTTTAGAACGTTTAAAATAATGAGTGATTAAATTAAATTCTTTATATGTCATGATCATTAGTCCAGTAACAACAATTTAAAACATTAGCTTTAACATTTATTTTCTATTTTTTTTTATAATTTTCTATTTTTTATAAATGTTGATACTATTTTATCTAAAACAGCATTGATAAATTTATAACTATCTTCAGAGCCAAAAGTTTTTGCTAATTCAACTGCTTCGTTAATAACGACTTTGTAAGGGATTTCTTGATGCATTTTTAATTCAAACAGTGCAATTTGTAAAATTCCATGCTCTATTTGATCTAGTTTGTTAATGTGACGTGATAAATAAGGAGCCATAATTAAATCTAAGATAGTTGCATTCATTGCAACACCTAAAAGTAATTTACAAAAATAAAGAATATCAACATCTTTAATATCATCTTGACTTAAAAATTGATTTTTAATATTAAAAATATCGTTTTTAGAAAACTTCCAAGAGTAAAGCGCTTGAACAGTGCGTTCTCTAGCTCGTCGTCGAGCAATAGGTTTCACAAAATTTCCTCTTTATAAAATTTTTAATTTAATACTTAAAATAACAATTGTTTTAAATTATAATTAAATGCAGAATTAAAATTTTAATAAATTTATATATGATTTATAATTATTTTGAATATTAAAGAATATTAAGATATTATTATTTATAGATGTAATATTAATAATAGATAGTAATAAATTATTTAATATATATTTACAAATAAAGAATATCTTTTAATAGAACAATATATAAACAACGATAATAATTTTATCATCATTAAAATTTTTATTATTATTAAAATATATAAGAAGTGCATAAATCAAAAGATTTAAAGGTATAAATTATAGTCATTTATTTAATAAAAGCAAATATTGTATCGAAAAAACATAATTAATATTGTATAATAAATCATTGTTTATATAATATTATATAGATTTTATCTTAATTTTATTAATTTATATTTTCATTATTTAAAAATGACAAAAAAAATATTAACATAATGTTTATTATTTAATAACATACACGAAAGCATATTTCATTTTTAATTTTTTATTTGTAAACATATAATATATTTAACATTTTATTTTATAAATAACAAAAAATTATAAATTAATTTTATAATAAAAAAAACAAAAATTAAAATCAGTTACATTTTTAATTATTTTATAACTTTAATTAAAAATATATTAATGGATATATTATTAATATCATGTAAAAAAAGTTACTTTATTATATTTTTATTAAAGTTAAATTTTGTTCATTTTTTGTTTAATTAACTATACTTCTATTACTAGTATAAAATTGATGTTATTTCAGATTTTAAAAAACATAAAATGCTTTATTCATGATGTATTATTATTTTAAGTAAAATTATTAATTTTATATATTTATGTATCTTTGTTATTTTTTAACATATATATATTAACATCATATAATTACACACATTAGTGAAATATATAAAAAATCTTATCACATTTCGTTGCGATTAAATCAGAAATTGTTGACACTATATTATAAAAATATAGTATGTAATTTTATTATTTAAATTAAATATAAATATTTTATAATATAAAATTAACATATCTATAATGTAAAAAAATACATTAAAATTTTATTTTATAAGAAATAAGTACTATGTTTAAACTTTAATATTATTTTTTTTATTATTATAATTCTTTTGTTTATTTATTTTTAAATTTAATATATAATATATATAAAAATATTTAATAATTGAAAATAACAATAATTTATATATTTTAGACATAATTTATATTTAAAATTTTTATGTGATTGATAATTATAATTTTATAAATATAATTTTTATATAATGTTAATAATAAATGTTATATTATAAATAAAATTTTTTATATTATAAATATTTTTATTAAAAAAATAATTTATATAAGAACGTAATATTTGAATTGTGTTATTGTAATTTTATTATATAAAAATTATATTATTAAAATTAAGTAATTTATTTAACATATTAAAAATATTTTTAAAATTATATCAATTAAATATAAACTATAAAATATTTTTATTATATTTTTTTAATAAAACAAATTTATATAAACTATAATCTATTTATAATCTATTAATTCTGATTTATTTTTTTTTAAAATTAATTTAAAGTATTTTTTTATTTATTAAATATTAAATATATAATAATATTTTTATTATTTACTATATTTTAAAATATTTTTCTATTGATCTATATAAATAAGTTTTTAAATATTAAAAAAATAATAAATCGCATCATTTATTATTAAAATTATTACAAAAAATATTTTTAATATTAATATACATAAAAAAATATAATATAAATTTATAAATAATTACATCTAATTTTAGATACTAATAATTTTATAAAAAGATGATTGCATTAAAATTTTTACAGTTATAAAATTAAAATATTAAAAATATGAATTATGTTTTAATTATAAATCATAATAAATATGATAATTTAAATTTATTTAATACTTATTTCTTCTAAAATTATATTTATTAAAAAATTTTATAAAAATCAGTATAATAGTATTGATAGTTATATTTGTATAAAATTCAGTTAATTTATAAACATATCATAGTTAACATTTTATTCAAATGTATTTAAGAATTTTATTTATTATTAATATAAAATATTTAAACAATTAAATAATTTTTCATTTTAATATTTTACAAAAAAATAACATAATATTTTTTTTAAAAAAATATATTTTTTATATTTTAGATTATCATTTTATATACATTATATTTTTAAATTATTATAATAAAATAATTATTACTATAAATTATGCATTATTATCTTTTTAATATAATTTTATTATATTTACTAAATTATAAAAATATTGTATGCTTAAATAAAAAATTATATTTTTATTCAAAAACTAAATTATTAAACATATACATAATAGATTTTATTACATTTAAATATAATATTTTTTTTAAAAATAAATTATAAAATAACACACGTAATATTATATAATTTATTTTTTATTCTTATTTTAAATTAATTAAAATCATTATTTTAATATTAATAAAAATAATTAATAAACTATACTAAACAATTATTATATCTTTATTAAATATTGTGATTAATGTTATTTTATTTAAAACATTTTTAGTGCAATATAACGTAAAACTTATTTATAAAATTTTTTAATTTTATTGAATTGTTTATTTAAAAAAAATAAAAAATATTTTACAATTAATTATTAAGATAAATGTTTAAGATCATTATCTCTTATTATAAACAATTAATACTTCATTAAATAAAAATAAATTTATAAAAAAATGATATAATATTATAAATATTTCTTTTAACGTTATTATAGTATTTTTAAAAAACACATTTAATTTACGTTATTATAGGATTCATATTATCAATATTTCTAAACAACACATACATACTAGTGTTTTATTAAATGAAGCAATTGATGCTTTAAATATTCGTAGTGATGGTATATATATTGATAGCACTTTTGGGTATGGTGGTCATTCTTGTTTAATTTTATCTCGATTAGGTAAAAATGGACGCTTATTAGCAATTGATCGTGATCCTCAAGCAATTCAATATGCACAATCTATTAATGATTCTCGTTTTAGTATTATACATGGATTGTTTTCTAATTTGTTACATTATACAAAAGAACGAGGATTAATAGGAAAAATTGATGGAATTCTATTTGATTTAGGTGTTTCTTCGTTTCAATTAGATCAAGCTGAACGTGGATTTTCTTTTATAAAAGATGGCCCATTAGATATGCGAATGAATCCATCCATGGGTATTCCTGCTTCTACATGGTTAATGAAAATGAAAGTAGATGAAATTTCTAAAATATTAAAATGTTTTGGAGAAGAACGTTTTTCAAGAAGAATTGCACATGCTATTATAAAACATAATTGTTTAAAACCAATAACTCGTACTAAAGAATTAGCTAATCTTATTATATCTGTTAATCCACATCGAGATCAAAAAAAACATCCAGCAACACGCAGTTTTCAAGCAATTCGTATTCATACTAATAACGAATTAGAAGAAATAAAGCGCGCACTGTGTGCTACATTAAAAATATTAGCTCCTGAAGGACGTTTATCAATTATTACTTTTCAATCATTAGAAAATCGTCTTGTTAAGCATTTTATGCGTTATCATAGTTGTAGTGCTCAAGTCCCAGTAAAAATTCCTTTAACTGAAAAACAGCTCCATCGTATGGATATTCATATTTTTAAAGTATTAGATAAAATATTTCCTTCAAAAATTGAAATTATTAAAAATATACGAGCTCGTAGCGCAATGTTACATATTGCAAAAAAAATATCATTATAAATAATAATTAATAATTGGAAAATATATAATTATTATATTATTTTAAATTAAATTTATTAATAAAAAATTTTAATAATTTTTATTTTTTTTAATAATCATTAAATATAAAACTTTTTATTTTTTTATAAAAAATATTATATTTTAAGATTGAAATATAATATATTTAATAATTAAAAAAAATTGTAAAAAAAATAGTTTTTTAAAATAAAAAATGGATAATTAACAAAAATTTTATTAATAAAATATATTTTTAATATCAATATTAAATATAATTTAAAATATAACATATGTTCTTTATTAATGTAAGTAATTAAATTATGTGTTTTATTTGTAACGAAGATTTAAAATTTATTTATAAAAATTTCTATTTATTTATTTTAATGATTTAATAAATATTACTTTAAATTATTAATATTAAATATTTAGTTTATATTATTTTTAATAATATAAAAATATTTTTTATATATTAATTAAAATATTAATTATATATTAAAATGTTTAACATCTATAAATGAATCAAAACAGATAATATTTACAGAAAATTACAAACATATATTTTAATTTTAAAAATATATAACTATATGACAAAATGTACAAAATAATTTTTTTAATATGAAAATATCATAAAAATTTTACATTTATAACATTAAAGTTCTTTATTAACATTTAATTTAAATATAGAACATGTAACGATTAATTAATTAAAACAATTATTTATATTTAAAAAGATAAAATGAATGAGAAATTAAATTAAAAAAATAAAACAAAATTTTAACACTTAATTATGTGTTATTTAAAATAAATAATAAATAAAATTATTTTCTATTAAAATAAAAAAATTAAAATATTATTTAATTTTTATTTATAAAATAGTTTTAAAACATCTTTATTAATAAAATAAATAATTCATACTAATTAATACTAGTATAATAAAAATAAAATGATTAAATAAAATAATATTATTTTTATTTTTAAAATAAAAATGTTTTTAAAATAAAAAAAACAAAATAATTAAAAATTTTATTTTATTAAGATATCACTAAAAAATATGTTTTTAATTTTACTTTAATAATAAAATATTATAAATAACTATATACAACTCTGTTTTTAAAATTTTTTATAAATAAAAAAGTAAATGTTATGAATATTATTCACATTATTAATTTATACTAATTTTTAATATTAAATAATAATTTTAAATTTATAGAATAATATATGTATATTACACTTTAAAAATATAAAAAACAATTTTTTAAAAAAATGAATAATGTGTATTGCATTTGTTAACATAAGTTTATTAAAAATTTTTAATAATATTAACAATGATTATTTTTTTAAAATTAAAATGTAATTTTGTTTTTGATATAAAATGTATTATATTGTAATTATTTATATTTACAATTTTTATAAGTCTATTTATTGAATTTTCATAAACTAAATTATATATATATTGTTATCTATTAAAAATTATAAAAAATATTCTATTATATTACATAATATATTTTATTTTTTCTTGATAAATAAAAATAACATTATGCTATTTAAGTATAAAAATTAACGATATGCAATTTTATTAATAACAAAAATAATTATTTAAAGAGGATATAAATGGAAAATCGTAATTTATATGATTTACTTTTTCCATGGGTTCCAACAACCCCTAAATGTATATTGCGAGAAATGACTTTAAACAGTTCTGATGTTAAATGCGGAGATTTATTTATTGCAGTTCCTGGTCATCGAACAGATGGACGTTATTATATTCGTCAAGCTATTCATAAAGGTGTAGCTGCAATTATAGCTGACGCTAGTAACCATTATACAAACGGTGTTATTTCAAAAATAGATAATATACCAATTATTTATTTAAGTCAACTCAACAAACGTTTGTCTGCACTTGCTGGTCGATTTTATCAATCTCCTACTAATCGTATAAAACTTATTGGAGTAACTGGTACTAATGGCAAAACCAGTACTACACACTTAATAGCACAATGGAGTCAACTACTTGATAAAACTAGTGCAGTTATAGGAAGTGTCGGCAATGGTTTTTTAAATCATCTTAAACCTACTAAAAATACTACTAGCTCTGCAATCACATTGCAATATTTATTACATCAATTAGTTAATAAAGGAGCAACTTGCATAGCCATGGAAGTTTCTTCGCATGCCTTAATACAACATCGTGTAAACTCATTACAATTTTCTGCTGCAGTTTTTACTAATTTAACTCATGATCATCTTGATTATCATCATAATATAAATAATTACGAATCAGCAAAATGGATGTTATTTTCTGATCATAATGTAAATCAAATGATTATTAATATTGACGATAAAACTGGATATCGATGGTTAAATAATTTAACAGATGTAGTAGCAGTTACTATAAGAAATAATCTTCCAAAAAATTATCATGGTCGATGGGTAAAAACTACAAATATTTATTATTATAATAGAAAAACTATCATATATTTTAATTCTAATTGGGGTCATGGTAAAATTACAAGTAGATTAATTGGTTCTTTTAATGTTATTAATTTATTATTAGCGTTAGCAACATTATTAGTTTTAGGATATCCATTAAAAAAATTAATTAATACTGCTAAATATTTAAAATCAATTTGTGGTCGTATGGAAGTATTTAGTGTTCCTCAAAAACCAACAGTAATTGTAGATTATGCTCATACACCAGACGCATTAAAAAAAGCGTTAACAACACTTCGCTTGAATTATAAAGGACGATTATGGTGCGTATTTGGTTGTAGTGGAGATCGGGATAAAGAAAAACGGCCATTAATGGCAGCTATTGCTGAAAATTTAGCTGATCAAATAATTATTACCGATGATAATCCTCGCACTGAAGAATCAAAATTAATTGTTAGTGATATTCTTAGTGGATTGTTAAAATTTAATAAAGTATTAGTAATTCATAATCGTTTTAAAGCAATTACTCATGCTATTATGAATGCTCAAAAACAAGACGTAGTGTTAATTGCTGGAAAAGGTCATGAACACTACCAATTGATTGGTAATCATAGTTTTTATCACTCCGATCGTTTGATTGTTGCTAGATTACTTGGTGTGTCACTATGATTTCTATTTCTCTTCGTAAATTAGCTAAAATATTAAATGCTGAATTAATTGGTGCTGATAAAAAAATTATTGATGTAATAATAGATAGCAGAAAAATAACTCCTAATTGTTTATTTGTAGCTTTAAAAGGAAAGAATTTTGATTCGCATAATTTCATTACTATTTCCACTAATGCTACAGCATTATTAGTAAGTAAACGTTTGTTAGTAAATACGCCACAGTTATTAGTAAAAGATACAAAATTATCATTAGGAAAGTTAGCTTCTTGGGTCCGTCAACAAGTACCTACTCAAATAGTAGCTTTAACTGGCTCTTCTGGAAAAACGTCAGTAAAAGAAATGACTGCTGCTATTCTTAAAACATCTGGTAATGTTTTATACACTGCTAATAACTTTAATAATGATATTGGAGTGCCAATTACTTTACTGCGTTTAAAAAAACAACATAATTTTGCAGTGCTTGAATTAGGAGCTAATCATATTGGTGAGATTGCTTATAGTGTTTCACTAACAAAGCCTCAAAGTGTATTAATTAACAATCTTTCACCAGCTCATTTAGAAGGATTTGGTTCTTTAGAAGGTATTTCAAAAGCAAAAAGCGAAATTTTTAATGATTTACCTTCTAATGGAGTAGTGATTATTAATGCTGATAACAATGATTGGTTTCGATGGAAAAATAATCTAAGTACTCAAACTATTTGGAGATTTTCATTAAAAAATAAAATGAATGTTGATTTTTTTGCTAGTAAAATACAAATAAATAATAAAAACATATTTTTTCAACTTCATAGTCCATTTGGATGTACTCAAATAGTATTACCATTATTAGGAAAACATAATGTTAGTAATGCGTTAGCTGCTACTGCATTAGCAATGTCAGTTGGTGCAACTCTTGAAGGAGTATATCAAGGTTTAAAAAATCTACAAGCTATGCCAGGACGCTTATTTCCTATTTTGCTGATGAAAAATAAATTGTTATTAGATGATAGTTATAATGCTAATTTTGGCTCGATGGTTGCAGCAATTCAAGTATTATCAAAGATGCCAGGGTATCAAGTAATGATAGTAGGTGATATAGATGAGCTAGGTGAAGCATCAAAAGAATATCATTATAAAATAGGTAATATCGCACGTTTATCTGGAATTAATAAAGTAATTAGTATTGGAAATTTTAGTCGAATTTTAAGTACAGCTTCTGGAAAAGGTGAACATTATCTGGATCAATTAACTCTTATTACACGTGCAAGAGAGTTATTATCAGAGCATTCGATTATTACTATATTATTAAAAGGATCTCGAAATTCTAAAATAGATCGAATAGTACGTGCATTACAGGATAAAATTCAGTGTTAATATTACTAATTAAATATTTAATTAAATATTATTTATCATTTCATATATTTTTATCTTTAACTTTTAGAACTCTTTTTAGTCTGCTTACTTCATTCTTTCTCTCATTATTTATAGGATCTCGATTTATTAAATACTTACAAACAATATCTTTTAAACAAATAATAAGAAAAAATGGCCCTAAATCACATTTTGTAAAGTGTAATACTCCCACTATGGGTGGTATTATTATACTAACTTCTATTATAGTATCAGTAATATTATGGAGTTGTTTAACAAATTTGTACATTTGGTATCCGTTATTCATATTAATAAGTTATGGTATTATTGGTTTTATTGATGACTACAATAAAATTTTAAAAAAAAACACTAAGGGATTACGTCCATACTTAAAATATTTTTGGCAATCAGTAGCTGCATTCATAATAAGTTTTTCTATTTTTTTTATAGAAAAAGATACAGTAGCTACTGAATTAGTAGTACCATTTTTTAAATATGTTATATTTAAAATTGAATTATTCTATGTAATATTTTTTTATTTTGTAATTATTGGAACTAGCAATGCAGTAAATTTAACTGATGGTTTAGATGGTTTAGCAATTATGCCAATAGTTTTTGTATCAATTAGTTTAGCATTGGTATCTGCAGCTAGTAGTAATGTAGATATTGCTCATTACTTACATATTCCATATTTATATAATGCTAGCGAATTAACAATTATTTGTAGTTCTATTATTGGTGCTAGTCTTGGTTTTTTATGGTTTAACACTTATCCAGCACAAATATTTATGGGTGATGTAGGTTCGTTAGCTTTAGGGGGGATATTAGGTGTAATATCAATATTATTATGTCAAGAATTTTTATTATTTATTATAGGTGGTATATTCGTAATCGAAACTTTATCAGTTATCTTACAAGTAGGATTCTTTAAAATATTAGGACAACGTATTTTTCGTATGGCTCCTATACATCATCATTATGAATTAAAAGGATGGCCTGAATCAAGAGTAATTGTACGTACTTGGATTATTTCAATTATGTTATTTTTTATTGGTTTAGCAACATTAAAAGCGAGATAGTAATGAGAAATTATCATAACAAAAAGATTGTTATTATAGGATTAGGAATTACTGGATTATCTTGCATTCAATTTTTTATATCTCGCAAAGTAATACCCATTGTAATGGATACTCGTCTCTTACCTCCAGCATTAGAAGATTTACCTAATAGTGTAAAATCTTATTTAGGTGGTTTAAATCGGGATTGTTTAATGAATGCTGATTTAATTGTTGTTAGTCCAGGTGTTTCTCTAACAATGCCAGAATTGCAATCTGCAAAAAAAACTGGTATTGAAATTATTGGAGATATTGAGTTATTTTGTCGTGAAGCAACAGCGCCTATTGTAGCCATAACTGGTTCTAATGGTAAAAGCACTGTTACTTCTTTAGTTGGCGAAATGGCAAAATCTGCTGGTTGGTTAGTAGGTATTGGCGGCAATCTTGGTTTTCCTGCGTTAAATTTATTAAATCAAGAGTATCAATTATATATATTAGAACTTTCTAGTTTTCAATTAGAAAGTACATATACTCTTAGACCTGCAGCAGCAACTATTTTAAATATTGTTGAAGATCATATGGATCATTATCTATATGATTTTGAACAATATAAAAAAATTAAATTACGTATATATGAATATGCAGATATTTGTATAGTAAATATTGATAACAAATTCACTATACCAACATATCATTCTAATTCATCTTGGATTAGTTTAGGTATAAATGTTGGAGATTATTGTTTAAATAATTATCATGGTGAATATTGGCTTCAAATTTATAATGAGCGTATATTAAAAACTAAAGATCTAAAACTAGTTGGTTTGCATAACTATGTTAATGTTTTGTCAGCACTGGCATTAGCTGATGCAATTCATATTCCACGTATTTTTTCTTTAAAAACATTAACTAACTTTACAGGTCTTCCTCATCGTCTTCAAAAAGTATTAGAGCATAATAATGTATGCTGGATTAATGATTCTAAATCTACTAATGTACACAGTACTCAAGCAGCTCTTAAAACTTTTAAAACAAGAAAAAAAATACATTTATTATTAGGGGGTAATGGAAAATCTGCAGATTTTTCTTCTTTAACAAAATATATAAAACATAGTAACATATATTTATACTGCTTTGGAAAAGATGCTATAAAATTATCACAGTTAAATCCAGATTCATCTTTTATATCAGAAACTTTAGAACAAGCAATGCGTATTATTATTTGTCGAGTAACACCTGGTGATATAGTATTATTGTCACCAGCGTGTTCTAGTCTTGATCAGTTTAAAAATTTTGAAGAACGTGGTAATAATTTTACTCAATTAGCAAAAAATCTTACTCAACAATACTGTATTAAATGTTAATTAAAAAATAAAAAACAATAAACAAAAATTTGTTAAATTAAAAATAATTTTAATGTTAGTTACATATATTCATATTATGATTATTCAAATTAATATTTGTAATAATTTACTGATTAATTTTACAAAAAACCTCATAATACAAACATTAAATTATTTTTATTAATTAAAAAATTATAATTGCATATTAAAATTATTTATAGAATTAAATAAATATTTATCAATGTTGTATCAAGTTATAATAAAATTTAATAGCACAAATATATGTTGTTATTTTTTTATTAAATTAATTACTTCTAAATAAGCTGATTAATATCATTTATTTTTATTTATTATATTTATTTTTTTTAAAAAATCAGAAATTGTTTTTTGTCAGATTTAATAAATTATTAAAATTTTTTTACAATAATTGTTATTATAATAATATTAATATTAATTTTTTTAATCTTATCGAGAATCATAACTTAATCTTATTAATTATTTTATTAGCATAACATTTATTTTTATTAATAGATAAAATTTACTTATTGAACACCATATTTGTATTTGTTATTAATATAATAAAACTTATTATTATATTTTTGTTCAGTATAATTTTTATAAAAAACATTTTAAATAAATTTATGAAAAGTAATTTACTAATATCTAAAAACCTGTATTAATATAATAAATAAATTATTGTAATAAAATTCATAAAGAACATTAAAAAATTTTATATAAACTTTTAAAGACATATTTAAATATACACTATTTTAATATTCATTAATGTAAAAAAGAATATGTAAATATAATACTTATTTTTAATGGCACTCTTTTATACTTTTTGTTTAACATTAACGATAGTATTTATCATTTAATAACAATTTAGTTATTTTTTTCTATTTTATTTTTCCCGAAGTTTTTTAACACATTTATTTTTAACTATTAGATAATATCTACATTTAAAATGTATTATATTATTTATTGAAGATAAGTCATTATTTTTTTATTTCACTTTTATTAATTATTTTATCATTGATTGTAGTATTGTTATATATTTACTAGATAATACATTTTTTAATACAATACAGTATTAATATAGAGAAAAAATGAATAAAAATTTTAAGCGAATAATAATAATGGCAGGGGGAACTGCTGGTCATGTATTTCCAGGACTTGTAATTGCAGATCAATTAATCGAACTAGGATGGAAAGTTCGTTGGCTTGGTACTGCAGATCATATAGAATCTTATTTAGTGCCAAAGCATGATATTGAAATTGATTTTATTTCTATTTCTAGTTTACGAGGTAAAAAATTAAAAAATCAAATATGCGTACTGTTGTATGCTTGTAAGGCAGTAATACAAGCAAAAAAAATTATACAACAATTTAAACCAAATATTGTATTAGGTATGGGAGGTTACGTATCTGGACCTGCTGCACTAGGAGCTTGGCTTTGCGGTATCCCAATAGTTTTGCATGAACAAAATAGTGTTGCTGGATTAACTAATCGTTGGTTATCACGATTTTCTAATATTATATTGCAAGCTTATCCTGGCACGTTTAAAAACGCTAAAGTAGTAGGAAATCCATTGCGTCGTAATATCATCAAGATATCCGAACCTAATGAACGTTTAAGACAGAGAAAAGGATGTATTCGTGTATTAGTTATGGGCGGGAGTCAAGGTGCGCAAATCTTTAATCAAATTTTACCTGAAGTTTTGACACGATTAAAAGATAAAATTACAGTATGGCATCAAGTTGGAAAAGGAGCATTAAGTTCTGTATTTAAAAATTATAAAAAGTTAGGAAAAATGCCATATAAGATAACTCAATTTATTGATAATATAGCTATAGCTTATGCTTGGGCTGATGTAGTAATATGTCGATCTGGCGCATTAACAGTAAGCGAGATTTCTGCAGTAGGTCTTCCAGCGATTTTTGTGCCATTTAAGCATAAAGATAATCAACAATACTGGAATGCTGTTCCGTTAGAAAACATTGGGGCAGCTAAAATTATTCAACAAGAAGAATTTAATGCTAAGATAGTCTCTGATATATTATTAAATTGGAATCGTTCAATATTATTTGATATGGCAAATAAAGCTCGTTCAATAGTAATTAATGATGCTACTGAGCGTGTGGTAACAGCATTAATACAAACTTCCAAATAAAATATGATAATAATATAATACATTATTTATGAATTTTAAAGTTCATTTAAAATTTATAATTTCAATCTAATTCAGAGAAATTCATGAAAAAGAAACCATTAGAAAAACTATGGAATCTAGCTCCTAGAATAAACCGTAAACAACATATTCATCTTGTTGGTATTGGTGGTGCTGGGATGAGAGGCATAGCTGAAATATTAGCGAATCAAGGCTATCAAGTTAGTGGATCTGATTTAATTTATAACTTAGCAATAAAAAAATTAAATAAATTAGGAATCACTGTTTACTTAAACCATTGCGAAGAAAATGTACTAAATGCTAGTGTAGTAGTTGCATCTAGCGCTATTTCTATTGATAATTTAGAAATAGTTTCTGCTCACAAACAACGAATCCCAGTTATTTGTCGTACTGAAATGTTAGCAGAAATAATGCGTTTTAGTTATGGTATTGCTATCGCTGGTACACATGGTAAAACTACTACTACTGCAATGTTATTAAGTATTTATACTACGGCTAATTTAGATCCAACATTTATTAGTGGTGGATTTGTAAAATTATTTAAAACTCATGCACGGTTAGGTTCTAGTCGTTATTTTATTGTAGAAGCTGATGAAAGTGATGCATCATTGTTATATTTACACCCAATGGTAACAATTATTACTAATATTGAAGCTGAACATATGGATACTTATAAAGGTGATTTTAATAAATTAAAGAAGATTTTTATAAATTTTTTACATAATTTACCGTTTTATGGATATGCAGTTATGTGCATTGATGATCCAGTAATACAAAAGTTATTACTACATATAAATCGTAAAATAATTACTTATGGATTCAACAAAAAAGCTGATGTATCAATAAAAAGTTATCATCAATTAAACATGAAAGGATATTTTACGTTAAAAAGAAAAAACAAACCTTTTATAACAGTGTCACTTAATGCCCCAGGCCATCATAATGCACTAAATGCAGCAGCAGCAATAGCGGTAGCAACAGAAGAAGGTATTGATGATAAAGATATTTTATATGCATTAAAAACATTTAAAGGTGTAAGTCGCCGTTTTGAATTTTTTGGCGAATTTTCATTATTAAAAGTTAACGGGAAAAAAGGTACTGTAACATTATTTGATGATTATGGACATCATCCTACTGAAATTAATGCTACAATACAAACAGCTCGTATTAGCTGGCCAAAAAAACGTTTAGTGATGATTTTTCAACCTCATCGTTATACACGAACTTACAATTTATATAATGATTTTGTCAATGTATTATCACAAGTAGATGTGCTTTTAATGCTTGACGTTTATAGTGTAGGTGAAACACCTATTAATGGTGCTAATAGTTATTCACTATGTAATACCATTCGAAATCTTGGAAGATTAAATCCTATTTTAGTTTTAAATATTAACAATTTACCTAAAATTTTAATAAATTTATTACAAGATGAAGATCTTATATTAATACAAGGAGCTGGAAATATAGGTAATATTGCTAAAAATTTAATTAAATTTTATTTTACGTTATAAGAAAACATTAAGGAATATAATGATTGATAAAGTTGCTGTATTATTAGGTGGGAATTCTTATGAACGAGAAATTTCACTAGAGTCAGGAAACGCCGTATTATCTTCACTTCTAGCATCTGGTATTAATGCTCATGGTATTGATCCTAATTATGTTTCAATTATTAATTTAAAAAAACAAAAATTTACTAAAGTATTTATTGCATTACATGGCCAAGGTGGTGAAGATGGAAGCATTCAAGGTTTATTAGAGTTTTTAAAATTACCTTATACTGGTAGTCGTATTATGGCTTCATCTCTAAGTATGGATAAATGGAGAAGCAAGATGATATGGAAAGCAATAGGATTACCAGTAGCACCTTGTATTATTATCAATCAACAGAAATATACTCAAGAAAATTTTATAACATTATTAAAAAAAATTTCTTTTCTTGGTTTTCCATTAATCGTTAAACCAAATCGTCAAGGATCTAGCATTGGAATAAGTTACGTAAATAAAAAAAATTCGCTTAAAGTTGCGTTAAATAAAGCTTTTTCTTATGATGATCATGTATTGATAGAAAAATTTTTAAGTGGCCAAGAATACACTGTCACAATACTAGAAAATAAAATATTTCCATCAATTTATATTAAAACTACAAGAGAATTATATGATTATCCGGCTAAATACCTTTTAAAGAACACTCAATATTTATGTCCAAGTCTTCTTAACAAAAAAGAAGAGAATAAAATTAAAATGTTAGCATTACGTGCTTATCTTGCGTTAGATTGTTGTGGATGTGGACGAATAGATTTTATACAAAACAATGGTAATTTTTATTTACTTGAAGCAAATACTTCGCCTGGTATGACTAAACATAGTTTAGTACCAATAGCAGCAAATCAAATTGGATTAACTTTTTCACAATTAGTAATGAAAATTTTATTATTAGCTAAATAATTTTATTCATTTGTATTCAATTATTAAGTGATTTATAAAATATTTAAAATAACAATATTTTATGAATGATAATCACTTAATATAAATAGTTTAAAATAATACTATATATTCATATAAGAATTATTATTAATATAATCAGTTGAATTTTCAATTATTTATATATACTAACGATTTAGAAAATCTATAATAATTTATAAATAGTATCTAGTGTTTATTATTATATTTAAAGTTAAATAATACATTGTTAAAACACATAAATTATTTTATGCAATATAATATTCTAAATAAACTATAATAATATAAAAAAATAAAAACAATGATATTAATATGTTTTTAATATTATATAATATATTTAAATAAACTATATTATGATAAAAATTAATCGCATATAAATTATATTCATAAAATTTAAGAACATTAAAAACGTATATTTTATAAAAATTAAGAAATAAAAATTATTGTAAAATATTTTAAACATATAAATAATATCTTTTATTTAAAAATAAAATGCATTATTTCTTAAATAAAAACTTGATATTTATATGTTATTTTCTTAAAACGTACTTTTCAAAAGTAACATAAAAATAAAAAATTTTTATAATAATTTATGATATTAAATATTTTTTAATAAAATATAAAAATAAAAATTTTAATTAAATAAATATAAATTATAAATTTTACAATTGTTGAGAATATTGTTTACGAATATTTTATTGTATTGTTTATAAACATATTAATATAATATTAACATAAATACTTAAACAAATTTTATTGTAATAATTTTTAAGATATAATTTTTATGTTACAGAGATAAAAAATTAAACATCTATTTTATATATCTTACAGTGTATTTTTAAATGAATAGTATAAATATAAGAATATTTTATATCAAGTATTTCATTAAAATATCTATATTATAATGCATTTTCATTTAGAAGTTAATAGTATTGCAATAAAGAATTATCGTTTTCAGTGTAGCTAGATAAGAATTTATAATTCTTAAAATTATCTTATCAAAAATATAATATAAAAACTATGAAATAAACATAGAAAATTAAAAAATAAATATTTATAATATTGTTTTTATTATACAATATAGAATGAATGTTTATTAAATTTTTTTCGTATGATTTTA
The DNA here is from genome assembly GCA_020541345.1 of Candidatus Ecksteinia adelgidicola. GTDB lineage: Bacteria > Pseudomonadota > Gammaproteobacteria > Enterobacterales > Enterobacteriaceae > Ecksteinia > Ecksteinia adelgidicola. The sequence continues at coordinate 595,894 of CP045239.1, forward strand.
TATAAAAGTATAAATGATAATTAATATAAAATATTATGATTGTAAAAAAAATGATATTAATAAAAAATATAATATGATTATTTAAAATATAAAATTTTCACTAATTATTATTACTAATGTTAATTTTTTATTATTTTTTGAAATAAACATATCATATAAAAATATTTTATTGAGTAAAAAAGTTTTATAAATATATTATTCTAATCATGAATAACAATAATAGTAAATTTATTATTCAAACTTTAAATGAATAAAAATAATTAATATAATAGAAAATGCTATCAAATAAGTTATCTTTTATTGAAAATACTATCATAAAATATACTTATATCTATTGTTTTAATTATAAATTAAGAATTCAGTTACAATTTTATAATATTGACAATATGATAAAGTATATTTTTATGAAGATTTTAAAAATACTAACCTTTAACTATTGTATAGATATTTAGTTATTATCAATAAAAAATAAATTTTAAAATTTATTTTAATTAAAAAAATATATACAAACATTTATAAAAATATAAAAAAAATAATATTAATGTAATACATAAATATAATCATACTACTAAATGATAACAATATGTTTTTTATATTTAAAATAAAAAAATATTTATATAATTACAGATTTATTTTAATAAAATTAAAAAGCAATTATATTTTTTTACTACAATGATAAATATTAAATTGTTTATATTTAAAAAAATATTTTATATAATAGATAATATAATATTATGGCAATTTAAAATATATATTTTATTATTCTTATAAAACAAATTATTAAAAGTATTTAATTATAAATTTTTATTTAATATATTTAATATATTGAAATGCAATAAAAGATTACAGTAATAAAAATTATAAAATTAATTATTTTAATATAGTTTATATATGTTAATTTTTTATCATTTAAAAACCATATTATATTTGTAATTATTCATTTTATAACAGAGCTAAATATAAATTATAAATTAGATTAAAGGAAAACCATAAAATATATTGATGTTCTTTATTTGTTTAACATAATCATTATCATCATTATTAAAAATTAATTATAAAAATAAATAAAATATAACATGAAAATTATCATAATAAAAAAATCAATAAATTAGTTATAATTTTTTTCTATTTAAATATTACATGATGATGCTATTAATAAATAAAAAATAAAAATTTTATATAGTAATAGTTATATTATTTTATAAAAATACAAAACTCTTATAAAATAGTATTTTATTTTATGTACATTAATAAATCGACATAAATAATTAAAAAATTTTTCATGTATCATATAAAATTTTTCTATGTATTTTTATATACTTAGTTCAAATATATATAGTGTTACGAGATAAAGGAATGATTAAACAAAGAACTTTAAAAAAAATGATTCAAACGAAAGGTATTGGATTACATTCTGGAAAAAAAGTAACGTTAATTATGTATCCTTCTTCGATGAACACCGGAATTATTTATCGTCGTATTGACTTAAATCCACCAGTTGTTTTTCCTGTTAATGCAAAAGCAGTAGGTAGCACCATACTTTGCACTTCTCTTATAAGTAAGTGTCATAAACGTATTTCTACTGTCGAACATCTTAATGCAGCATTGTCTGGACTTGGTATTGATAATATTATTATTGAAGTTAATGCTCCTGAAATTCCTATAATGGATGGAAGTTCTAAACCATTTGTATTTTTGTTATTAAACGCGGGTATTAAAGAACTTAATTCTTCGAAAAAATTTTTACGATTAAAACGTATTGTACGTGTTCAAATTGATGATAAATGGGCAGAATTAGCACCATATAATGGATTTTGTTTAAACTTTACTATTAAATTTAATCATCCCGTCATTCATCATAGTAAACAATCTTGTTACTTTAATTTTTCTTCTAACTCATTTATATATCAAATTAGCTCTGCACGAACTTTTGGTTTTATACGTGATGTTAAATATCTCCAGTCTCATGGATTAGCGTTAGGTGGAAATATCAATTGTGCTATTGTACTTGATGACAATCGTATTTTAAATAAAGATGGTTTGCGTTTTAAAGACGAATTTGTACGTCATAAAATTTTAGATGCAATTGGTGATTTATTTATGTGTGGCTATAATATTATTGGTGCATTTACTGCATATAAATCAGGTCATGAATTAAACAATAAGCTTTTATTAACTGTGTTAAAAAAAAATGCATGGGAATATGTTACTTTTAAAAACGAAAGAAAGATGCCATTAAATTTTAAAATTTAATCTTAATATTATTTATAATTTTATATAAAAAATTTATTCTTAAAATAAATACTACAATTTTACTAATATTTCATTTAAATAATATAACTAACTGATTAAAAATGTTACGTAAATTTTTTAGGCTGTAATTTTATAAATTTTATAGTATTTTTAGTTTTTTTTCTTAAAAATAAAAGTTAAAACCTTATTCTATGTTAATGTTTTATTATTTCTTTTCGATCAAATTTGGATTAATTCTAATATTAATTGATAATAATGATGGTAAAATTTTTTTTTTAAAATTTGAAAGCAATATAAATTCTTTATATCTTAAATTTATCATCCAACTAGCATTTGCTACTTCTAATATTAAAATATTATCTCGAACATTTGCAATACGACACCAAGGATGCATCTTTGTAGGTAAAACTTTTTTTAACACAAGATTTAATTTAAGCAACATCTGTATGTGTTTTTTTATAGTAAATAATGATGATTGATTTAATTCAAAAGCTTCTTCAAATAATACATTTAATAATTTTGGATAACTTTTTCTCATAATGATAACTCCAATAAATTACAAATTTATTATATAGCATTTAAAATGTTGTTTTAAATAAAGAATCTATTTTTTTAAAATTGTATTAGAACTATATTTTAATAGCATATTTATTATATTAATGTAATTTGCTAAATTAAATGATTTTTATCATAAAGTATTTTCTTTTAAAAAATTACGAAATAAGCTAATATTTATAATTAATCTATTATCTTTAAAAATAGTTTTTATATATTTTAATTTTATTTCACATTATTAATATGTCTGACATGATTATATATTAGCTAACAGATATACATAATAACAGTAAAAAACTAATTAGCGTAAAAATGAAAAAATATTTTAAACATCTTCTTATAAAAAAGTATAGTAATCAACAATTATTACTTATTATTAATGTTATTTAACGTTTTTACACTTGTTTATAAAGTAATAAAATAATTTTATCTTAAATAATTAATATTATAAACATCTTAATATTTTTTATTTAATTCTTTTATTTAATTATACAAATATTCAATATATAAAATGAGTTGTGATTTTTACACAATAAGAGATATCAAATACTATGTTTACAAAATTGTTAACTAAAATTTTTAGTAGCCGTAATGATTATAAACTATATTGTATACAACAAGTAGTTGATGAAATTAATCAAATGGAACCTTATATAGAAAAATTATCTAATAATGAATTAAAAGAAAAAACTAACGAATTTCGCTCATATTTAAAAGAAGGTAAAACATTAGAATATCTAATTCCAGAAGCTTTTTCTGTAGTTCGTGAAGCGAGTAAACGTATATTTAATATGCGTCATTTTGATGCTCAACTATTAGGTGGTATTGTACTAAATTCTCGCTGTATTGCTGAAATGCGTACAGGTGAAGGAAAAACTTTAACTGCAACTTTACCAGCTTATTTAAATGCTCTTAGTGGTCATGGAGTACACATCGTTACTGTTAATGATTATCTGGCAAAACGTGATGCCGAAAATAATCGTCCGTTATTTGAGTTTCTTGGTTTAAAAGTTGGAATTAATTTACCTGGTATGTCAATAGAAGATAAACGTAAAGCTTATTTGTCAGATATTACTTACGGTACTAATAATGAATATGGTTTTGATTATTTGCGTGACAACATGATTTTTCATCTAGAAGATAAAGTTCAACGTAAATTACATTATGCCTTAATAGATGAAGTAGATTCTATTTTAATTGATGAAGCACGTACTCCTTTAATAATTTCTGGTTCTACTGAAGAAAGCTCTGAACTTTATGTTAAAATTAATAGACTTATTCCTAAATTAATACCTCAAGATAAAGAAGATTCTGAATCTTTTCAAGGTCAAGGTCATTTTTCAATAGATGAAAAAACACGTCAAGTTCATTTAACTGAACGTGGTTTAGTTTTTGTCGAAAATATGTTAGTTGAATTTAAAATTATGAAAAAAGAAGAATCGCTATACTCTTCAAATAATATTATATTAATGCATCATGTTACAGCTGCGCTAAAAGCTCATGTGTTATTTCATTGTAATGTTGACTATCTTGTTAAAGATGGAGAAATATTTATTGTTGATGAACATACTGGTCGAGTTATGAAAGGACGTCGGTGGTCAGATGGATTACATCAAGCAATAGAAGCTAAAGAAAACGTAACTATTCAAAAAGAAAATCAACCATTAGCTACAATTACTTTTCAAAATTATTTTCGATTATATGAAAAGTTAGCAGGTATGACTGGTACTGCTAAAACCGAATCTTTTGAGTTTAGAGCTATCTATAAATTAGATACTGTTGTAGTACCCACAAATCGTCCAATGATTCGAAAAAATATGCCAGATCTTGTTTATTTGACTGAAAAAGAAAAGATTAATGCGATTATTAAAGATATTCGTAATCGTATTTCTAATGGTCAGCCGGTATTAGTAGGAACTATTTCAATTGAAAAATCTGAAATAATCTCTCATGCTTTAACTAAAGAAAATATTAAACATACAGTATTAAATGCAAAATTTCATGCTATGGAAGCTGATATTATAGCGCAAGCTGGGCAATGCGCTTCGGTAACTATTGCAACTAATATGGCAGGTCGAGGCACTGATATTGTTTTAGGTGGTAACTGGAAAACTGAAGTTAATCAATTACAAAAACCAACTAAAGAACAAATTAAAATTATAAAAAACAATTGGAAAACTCGACACAATGCAGTATTGTTATCAGGAGGTTTACATATAATTGGCACTGAACGTCATGAGTCACGTCGAATTGATAATCAATTACGTGGTCGAGCTGGACGGCAAGGTGATCCAGGTTCATCTTGTTTTTATCTTTCAATGGAAGACTCATTAATGCGTATATTTACATCAAATCGTATTTCTAAAATGATGAGAAAATTAGGAATGAAAGAAGGTGAAGCGATTACGCATCCATGGGTTACAAAAGCAATTTCTAACGCTCAACGTAAAGTAGAAGCTCGAAATTTTGATATTCGTAAGCAATTACTCGAATATGATGATGTTGCTAATGATCAAAGACAGGCGATTTATAATCAACGTAATGAATTGTTATATGCACAAGATATAAGAAAAACTATTTTGAATATTCGTGAAGATGTAATAAAAAGCATTATTAATAAATATATTATATCGCGATCGATGGAAGAAGGATGGAATATTATAGGATTAGAAGAATGTTTAGAAAAAGATTTTAATTTAAAAATATCTATTACTAAATGGTTAAAGAAAGAACCTTGTTTTGATGAAGAAAAATTATATATTCGAATTCTGCAGCATCTAAAGAAAAAATATTTAAATAAAGAATTAGTGGTCAGTGATAAGATAATGCGTAATATTGAGAAAAACATTATGTTACAAACTTTGGATTCCTTATGGAAAGAGCATTTAACAGCAATGGATTATTTAAGAGAAGGTATTCATCTTCGTGGTTACGCACAAAAAGATCCTCAACAAGAATATAAGAGAGAATCTTTTAATATGTTTTCTCATATGTTAGAAGCGATAAAATATGAAGTAATTAGTATTTTGAGCGTAATAAATATTCAAACATTAGATGATATTAAAATATTAAATCAACAAAAATATAAACAATCTCAACATTTAATAAATGAAAAATTTTTAATTAACTATCAAAATAAAAAATTTACTCCTAATCTTATAAATTCATATTTTATAACTAAAAAACAATATAGTCAACATGATTTTTGTCCATGTGGTTCTGGTAAAAAATTTATACAATGTCATGGTCGACTTGATTATTAATAAATTGTGATGTAACTTTTAAGATATAGATTAGTCTAATTATAATGAATTTTAATAAATAATTAAGTATAATATTCATGTTTAAGCACTCTAAATTTTATAAATTAATTTTAAAGTTTAAAAAAATTTTTTAAAATTTTTTATGCGTTCTTTAAACTTCTATAATTCATGTTTAGAATACATAGTAGTATATAAAATAAATAATATGAACATAAAAAATAATATTATGAATGAATTATTAAAAATTATTTTTACAAATTATAAATATTCATGTAATATTTTTTTTAAATTTACTATAATAAATATTTATATATTGTTAGTCATTTGTAAAATTTTTGTATTGATATTTTTTTAATAAAAATTTTATTATTAAAATATAGTTAACAGTAAATAATATAATAATATAAATAAATAATTATTTTAATTTATTAAAAAATAATATTTTCAATAAATTTTTTTATAAAAATTAAATGTTAATGAATATTAACATATTACATTAAGTATTTGTGAAAATGATATTTTAGATATTATAAAAGCATAAAACATTGTAATTAGTTACAAATTATTATAAAAATTTATTTATTAAGATGATAGTTAAACAATGTTCATTAAATTCATAATATTATTTTTTAACTAAACTACAATATTTAAATTTATTACTATAAACATATTTATTTTTTTAAAAAAATGTGATATAAAAAAATATGTACTAGTAAAACTTAATATATAATTTAGTGCCGAAGTGGCGAAATTGGTAGACGCAATTGATTCAAAATCAATCGTAGAAATACGTACCGGTTCGATTCCGGTCTTCGGCAAAGATATAATAATAAAAAAATACTTTTACACTACTATATAAAAAATTAATTACTTAAAAAATTTTTATGATAGTTTAATTTAATAACTAATTTTGTTTTACAATCTATATTACTTGTTTTATCATAAAACATTGTAATAAAAAATTCTATTTTACTTTTTTATTACAAATACTTTAATTAAATCTTTTTAATAAGATTGTTTATTTTTATATTATTTAATATAAATAAATTTTTATAACAATTAAAAATAAATTACTTATGTAATTTTAGAAAGAATTAAAATTATAGAAGATAAATAAATTCATAAATTTATAAAAATTTTTTAATTTCTAAATTTTAAAATGTAAAAACATTTTTATAAAATATTAAAATATTGTTTTATAAGTTAATTAAATTAATTTTAAATTTTTAAAATATTAGTTATTTTTTTAAAATACAAAAATATAATATTAATAATATATTCAAAATATAAAATTCTTTAAATGATATAAAATTTATATTTTTAAAGCTTTATATTAATTTTATATTATTGTTGAATTTTATTTACATATTCTTTAATACAATTTTCATATCATTTATTATTTCTATTTTAATTTTTTATGATAAAATTTTTTGTTCTAAATTGTAGAAAAGACAAAGTTTTATTATAAAATGTAATTCATTTATATAAAATTAAATATTATAAACATATTTTATATATTTAACATGATACTGTAAAATTATAATAATGTTGTAATTCAGATAATATTTTTTATTTTTTTAAAATAATTATATAAAAATAAAATTTTATTTTTGTATTTTTACTGTTATTATATATTATTTATATGATTCTTATTTTAAATATTATTACTATAAATCTTTTATACTATATTAATGATGTTTATATTTATTATCTTACTATATTTAATTTTAAATTCTATTTAAAAATTTAAAATGAATACTTTAAATTAAAATTTATTATATCTTTTTTATTGTAAACAAATATATTTATTAATATATTTTAATTTAATAAAAAAATAATATTATATTTTTTTATATATTATGCTCTTTTTTATATATTATACTCGTATTAAATATATTATACTCTTGTTAAAATAAGATTATACTTTACTTTAAAATTAATTATTTTAGTTTTTATTTTATTCTTGTCATAATATTATATAATTTAATTATTACTTTAATATATATATTTATTAAAGAATATATATTTTATTTAACATTGATAACATTAAATAATTTAATCTTTTTAACAAAAAAAAATAAAAATTAAAAATAAAAAAAATATTATACTAATATTGTTTTTATTATATAATTTTAAACATTATAATTAATAAAATCTACAACATTTATTAATTTTATTTAATTATAACATATTATTTAATTATAATATAATTACAAAATAGTTACTATTTATAAAATTTATAAAAATATCACTTCTTGTAATATTATAAGAACAAACTTAAATATAATATTTAAAAAAACAAGTTATTTTATTATGATTAAAATTAATATAATAAAATATTATTCAAGTATTAAAAATAAAATTTTTATAATACTTATAACATATTTATAATATTTATTATAGTATTTTAATTGTTATATTATAAAATTTATTATTATATATTTTATATAATGATTATCCAAAATTTTTTAAAAAAATCAATTATTTTTAATATAAAAAAATATAATTCATTTTAAAATATTTTTATTAAGTTAATAACCATTTAATAGATTCATATGAAAAAAATATAGGTGTGATATTAAAAATAAATAGTTAAATAATAAATATTTTTTTAAATTTTAAACTCCCCTGACTGGATTCGAACCAGTGACATACGGATTAACAGTCCGCCGTTCTACCAACTGAACTACAGAGGAAATACATTCATCTAATTATCATATATAATGTTTTAAACTATGTCAATACTAAGTTATATTATTTATTTTTATTATTAAAATATTTTAATAACTTAATGTATATTAAAACATTAAGATATATTAAAACGTTAAGAATTGTATCAAAATTAATGTTAGTTTTATATGTATTGATTTATTAATTATCAACATTGTTATTTTCTTACTTAAACTAGATAGATAAATTTATTAAAAACATTTTCATGGTAAATTATATTTTTTTTATCATTCTAATAAAACAATATAGTTTTATGATGACTTCTCATAAACATTACTACTAATACTTATTTTAAATAAAATTTTTATAATATTATAATTAAAATTATATCTATAAATATAAAAAAATTTGAGATAAAATAAAGTAAAAAACAATATTTTATAAAAAAATTTAAAACTTTAAAACATGGTAAACAAATTAAAATAAATATTTATATAATAAATATGAGCTTTTGAATAAAATGTATATTAATATATATTTTAATACTTTAAAATATCATACTATTATAAATATTAATTAATATTATGAATATTATTTTTTAAGAATATTTTTATTATTAATAAATTCAATGTAATCACATATTAATTATTTAAATCTTTTAATGTATTAATTATTAATATAACATTAATAGAGTATGTATTGTATAAATATTATAATTTTTTCATATTATTTAACTGAACATAAAATTTATTAAAATACTTTATTTAAAAAAAATATTTTTATTATTATTAAATAAATAATAATTTATATAAGTACAAGATTTTAAATCAATATATTTATTTTTGAAATTTTAAACGTTAATATAGATTATATATTTATACAAATTATTTATCTTCATTTTGTTTAATAATATTTATTTTATTTGATTTTTTTTATAAATAAAATTTATTTTGAATTTTTGTTTAAAGATGATATTTTTTATATTAAAATTTTTATTTTAAAATTATTAAATTTATGTACAATATATCAATATAATTTTTATAAATAAGTAAAGATTATAAATAACAATTTTTTTATTGATAAAATTAAAATTTGATTTTATATAAAAAGAATTATTTCGTATTTATTTATATTTTAAATTTCATTGTTATGTTGTAAAAATTAATTAATATAAATAAATAAAAAAATTGATGTATTAAATTATTAAATGAATTATATATTATTTCTATATAGTTTTTATTTTTATTAGTTTTTAATAATGATTCATATAAATAATATATGAATGTTTAGTATATGATATAATGTCATCACATAATTTATATATAATATGTATTTTATATATTATATAAATAATATATTTAATATTATAGCTTGTAGTAATATAAAGTGTATATTATTAAAATAAAAATTTTTTAGTTAATTTTATTATTGTTATAAAATATTCATTAAAAAACATGTTTTATAAAAAAATTATACAAGTTTCTATATATATACTATACATATAATTGTTACCTTTTATACATATTATTGTATTATTAAATAAATTAAAATAATACTATAAAGTATATAATATTTATACGTCAAATATATTATATTCATATATTAAACAGTGATATTAATACAAAAAATAAAAAATATTATTTTAATATGATAAAATTTATTAAATAAATATTTTATTGTAAATAAATGTTGTCATTAAAACGTGTGGTTATTAAAACATGTGGTATGGTATTAATTTTTATTTTTATTTATTTTATACATAATAATATTAATAAAAACTTATAAAATACTGATTTATTTAAATTAAAAATATTTTACTATTCTTTTATAGTTACAATATATATTATAATTAATGAATTTTATTATAGAATATAATATTGATATTTATTTTTAATTAACATTTCATTATTAAAAAAAATTTATTTATGAACTTTAATACATTGATAATTCATTAAAGAAACAAATTCTTTTACTAAAACTTTATGTATTTTTTTAATGTTAACATTAGGTATGATCATACTCATTTGTATCATTTTTAAGCCAACGTAACCACAGGGATTAATGTATTGAAATGGAGTTAAGTCCATCGCTACATTTAAAGCTAAACCATACGATGAATTACCTTTATAAAAATGTAATCCTAATGAACATATTTTTTTTTGTTTTACATATATACCAGGAGAATTTGGACAAGAATAAGAATTAATATTAAAGTAAAGAAGAGTATTTATTACTGTATTTTCTATTACTGTAATTAATTTTCGTACATTTATTTTTTTTCGTTTTAAATTAATCATAATGTACATTATTTGCTGTCCTGGTCCATGGTATGTTATTTGTCCCCCACGATCACTTTGAATGACAGGAATATTTCCTGGTATTAACAGATCTTCTTTTTTACTTTTTTTTCCTTCCGTAAATACTGGATAATGTTGTACTAACCATATTTCATCTAATGTTTGTTCAGTACGTTGATGAGTAAAAATATGCATGTCTTGAGAAGTTTTTTTGTAATATTGTAATCCCAAATGACGTAAAACAATTCTTTTTGTGTTCAATAAAAATCTCTATTATATGAATGATTTTATCTTTTTTTCTTAATATTATTATACAAAAATAAAATATATTAGGTTAATATTTTTTACTTTTATAAATTAATTTATTTTATCATGTTAATAAATTAAGATTTTTCATCTTATTTTTTATAACTTTCATAAAATTTATATCTGTTTTATTTCATGTCTCTATATAAAGATAAAAATCTTATGAATACTATATTTCATGTCTCTATATAAAGATAAAAATCTTATGAATACTATATTAAGACTTAATTAATAGTTATGATTAATACTTAATTAATAGTTATGTATTTTATTAATCTTAAAACAATTACATTAAACAAAAAATGAATATAATGTTATTTTTGAAATAAATGTTAAAAATATCGTGATTTAATAAAGTAATGAAACAATCATATAAATGAATGATATTATAATTTAATATATTTTTATTTATTATTATTAATAAAAAATATTTAAAATAATACAATTTTTACAAGATCATAATAGTATATTTATATTTTTTAAAAGATTAGATAAAAAATTTTTATTTTAGTAATGCTTATAAATAAAATATAATATATGATTAAAAATTTTATATACTGAATATTTTTTGTTAATTTTTAAAGAACTTTGTTTAAATGTATATTTATAATAAAATTATTATATTATAATATATAAAATAATTAACAATTTATTTATATGATATAATAAACAAATCATTTAATAAATTTTTTGTTTTTTTATTTTTATATTTTATATAAACATGTAAAATATTTTTAATAAAGAAACTATTAATAATTATTTAATTCTTATAAAATAAGCAAGGAATATTTTATAACACTCAAAATATGTATTAGAAATATAATAGTATCATTTTACTATAAAATATACTTTAATATTATTATTTTTTAATAAAAATTTTTATAAATATTTATCAATACCATGTAATCATAAATAAAGATTTTATGTTAAAAATAAAAACTATTACTATTTTTTGTGAATTGATAATATTATTATCTTAATATTATTATACGTTAAGAAATGAATGAAATTAAGATAGCATTTTATGAAAAATATTCACAATACAATAATATAAAAAATGAACTTAATTAAATAAATTATGTTTATATTATAATTATTTTAACAATTTTAACAAAGTAATTATTAATTTTATTTTAATAATAATTAATTTAAATAATAATTAATTTAATTCATATTAAAATATTAAGATTATATATTATTAAGATTATATATTACAATTATTTATAAAAAATAATAAAAACAATAATACAGTATTACAAAAATTAATTTTTGTTTATTTTAAGTACAATCTATCAAAAATTTTTATAAATTTAATTTTTTAAAGATTTATGTTATGTTAATTATATTAATTAAAATTTTAATAATGTTTTATTTATATTTATTTAAAATAAACAATTAATATTTCGTTAATTATTTATTTTATAGTCAAATATGCAGTCATTACTTAAAATTAAAGTTAAAAAATTTTATTAAATGATTACAATATTTTATAGCATAAAATTTATAAAAAAATAAATTGTTTTTATTTTATAAGTTAATAATTTTATAAGTTAATAATTATTATAAAATTTTATTGTTTTAATGTATCGTTATAAGATTTTACTTATATGTTTATATTACAATATGTTTTTTTTAATTCCTGTTATAACTGTTTTTATGTATATATGTAATACAGTTATTATAGCATGACTACAATTATTTAATAATTAATAATTTAAAATAACAATAACCATTTTTGTAAAATCTATATTACAATACATTAATTTTCATTAACTTTTTTCTCAGGAATTATTATCGGCCAACCACCTAGTCTTTTCCAACGATTAACTATTTCACAAAATAGTAAAGCAGTCTGCTGAGTATCATATAACGCTGAATGAGCTTGAGTACTGTCAAAATTAAAACCAGCAATATTACAAGCTTTAGCTAAAACTGTCTGTCCTAACACTAGTCCACTTAATGCGGCGGTGTCAAAAGTAGCAAAAGGATGAAATGGTGTATTTTTTATATTAGAACGTTCAGTAGCTGCCATTAGAAAACTATGATCAAAATGAGCATTATGCGCAACAATAATTGCACGATTACAGCCCCAATATTTAATTCCAGCGCGCACAGTTTCAAAGATGGCCTGCAATGCATCATATTCACTTACTGCATTACGAAATGGATTATGAGGATCAATTTTATTAAAAATAAGCGCTTCTGGTTGAAGATTGGCTCCTTGAAAAGGTTTAACATGAAAATGTTGTGTTTCATCTCTTTCTAACCAACCATTATCATCCATTTGTAATGTAATAGCAGCAATTTCTAATAACGCATCAGTTTTTGCATTAAATCCAGCGCTTTCTACATCTATCACTACAGGATAAAATCCACGGAAACGACTACTTAAAACATTAAGATTAATTTTTTCAACCATGAGACTTCAATCTTTATCAAATTATAATATAAATTATAAAAATTTTATTTTTAGTTATAAGTTTTTAATAATTTAAGAATTTTTTTTAATAAAAAATATAATAATGCGATTGTATTATTGACTATAAATATAATAAAAAATATTTATATCATAATACATATTTGTTTTTGTTTTTTATTTTAGTTAATCTTTAAAAATTATTTAACTAAAAATATATAATACAACATTTAGATGTAATATCTAAATTATGTAATAGATTTTTTTAAGTTTTATTATCATTATTAAATATTTTTTAGGAAAATGAATAAATATTAATATATTACGTATTAAATTTACGTATCAAATATCGATATTACTTTTAATATTAGAGAATTTTATAAAAAAAATAAAATATTTTTGTATTTTTATTTTTAAAAACATATTTATATGATAGTTTTTAAATTAAAACAAATATAATAAATATATAATTTTAATAAATTTTAAAAAATATATTTTCTATACATATAAAATTTTTAGTTATTGTTCTAAATGTTGTGTTTCATATTTTAATATTTTTAATATTTTTAATATTTTTAATATTTTTAACATTTTGACATAAATCTATATATTTTCTTAAAAAAAATAAATAAAGTTATTTTTATATTAAGAAAAATATTTTGAAAGTCAAACATATTTTTAATATTAAAGTTTAAGTTGATATAAAATTAACTAATTAATTATATATTAACTAATTAACTATATAAGTAGTGAATATTATTAATACATTTAATTTAAAAATATGTTATTTTTTTAAAAAACATTATTACTATTATCATATAAATATTAATATTTTTTGTTTTCTTAAATTTATTTTTTATAACAGATTGTATTTCATTTATAATAAACACATCGTTTAAAAAAATATATTGATATCGTATATAATGTTATGTTGACACTATAAAAAATAATATTATATAGAAGTAATAAAAATAAAAAAATAAAACACTAATATATATATAATAAAAGTATTTTACTGTATCTTTATGTTAAAATTTAAAGGTAAAGTATGCAAGTAAAATTAAATATGTATGTTTTATTACAAATTTAGAGTTTATACTCAATTTTATAAAAATTGATATTTATTAATTATTTATAAATATATAAATAATACTATATTTTTACATAAATATCTTAACTACAGAGATGCATAATTAAGAAATAAATACGACTTAATTTAGTATGAATATTTTTATTAATGTTATATGTTTAAAGAATATCACATATTTAAAATAATGCTAATATTTAGTAATTAATAATATAAAAACATTATTTTTAATGAAATAAAAATAATAACATTTTTAAATTTTGATTTTTTTAATAATTTATTTATTTTATTAAAATCAATGATATATAAATAATAAATACTTATTTTAACAATATATAGTAAAATTTTATCAAATTATAAAAAAATATTTTTTAATAATAAGGATGGTAAGGTAATTGATTATTAAAAAAATAAATAATTTTTTTAATTATTTTAATACATTATTTAATAAAGATAAAATTTTTAATAAAAATAATGTATAAAATAATGTAAAGATAAAAATATGTTTTTTATAACAATATAAAATGTTCATTTATTTTAAATAAATTAATTTTATTACATATAAAAACATTAATCAAAATTTTTTGGATTAATAACAACAAAATTTCTATAATACATTTATTTTTATAATAAAAACAAAATTTTAATAAAATACATGTTATTATCTATTATGATAGTATAATTCGTTTTAAAAACTTATGATATTATTAAAATGTTATTTTAATGTTATTAAAAAATTCTTGTTAAATATGATTGTTTAAAGAATAAATTGTATGCTTTTAAAAAAAAATAATCAAGTATTGAAAATAATAAAAAAATCTATTTAATATTAAATACATCGATTATTAACTATCTTGATTTTAAAATATTTATGATTAAAATAAATTTAAACATATAACATTTCGTTTATTTATAATAATTATTATATCACTTAAGACTAAAATTACGATTACAATATTAAGCAATACTTTTTATTAATTTTTATTATAACCTTATTAATTTATAACTCTATGAATTTTCTAGTTGAGAAGTAAATATGTTTATTTTAATAATTTATAAAAATTATAATATAAATACATTTAATAAAAGTATGTATTGTAGTTCTTTTTTTTTGTTAATTTTATTATATACATTTAGTAATATTGCATAAATTAAAATTGTTCTTGAAAGAAGTATTATAAAGTTATAAACTAAATATTGTTTTTTAGTTTAACTATAAGTAATTTTATCAAATTCGATTTAATATGAAATATGTATTATTATATAAAAATAAAATTTTAAATTTTATTTAATAATTATATCAAATACAGTTAAATTTAACATCTTAATTTTAATATCTTAACTTCAAGATATGTTTGATAAACAATCTATTAATTATTGACTATTCATAAAATAATTATGCATATTTAAAATAATATTGTTTACTTACTTTATAAGTATTCATAAAATGTAAAAAAATATAAACTATTTAATTTACATGTTAAAATTAAGTGATTATTTTTTTATTTACTTTTAAATTTATAAATAATATAATGCACAAACATTTAATTTTCATCTTAAAAAAATTTTTATCTTAACAAAGTATATGTAGTATATGTAAATTTTTATAAAATTTTGTAAAAATTTATTATAAATTTTAATTTTTATAACTGTGACTTATAATTAATTTATTCATTAAAAATAGTATTATTTTACATTTATATTTAATGTTTAGTTATTATAAGATTATTAAAATTTAGCTTTTTATCTTAATACTTTTTATATTAATATAATTTGATAGATACTTTAGTTTTTAACTAGAATGTAAAAAATTTAAAATTATAAAATTTAAAATTAGTTATAAAAGATATGGTTATTTTATATTTTAACGTTATAAAAATATTTAATATGAATTTTTATTAATTTATACGAAAATTATCTAAAAATATTAATCATATATCATATATTTATATTAAATTATATTCAAAATTAATCTTACAGCATCTTTAAATGTTAAAGAGTATCTCTAAACATTATTACAATATATATTTATTCAACAATATTATAAATATTATAATATATTGTAAATTAATAATTTTAAATAATGTGTCAATATAATATAAGTAAAAACATTAAATTGTAATTTTTCATTAACATATTCTATTAAAATATTCAACAATATTTAATTTTTATAATGATAATATAAACAATAATATGCATCTGTGATAAACATTATTAAATATATGTATGATCATTTCATATTTTATTTTCATATTTTATTTAATTTTTTTATTTTATCTTTTTATGTATCATCGTATCATCAAAAATATTTTTTATAATTTTTTAGTTTTATTTTAACATAAGTAAAAATTAAAGAAAGAGAAAATTATGAAAACAGTGTCTATAGCGCATATACTTTATAAACGTATTGATATTAATACTGAAGTCATCGTACGAGGTTGGGTGCGTACACGAAGAGATTCTAAATTAGGCATTTCGTTTTTAGTGATTTATGATGGCTCTTGTCTTAAAACATTACAAGCTATAGTATCTCATTCTTTGCTAAATTATAAATCTGAAGTATTACATCTTACTACTGGTTGTTCAGTAGAAGTTAGTGGTATAGTAGTCATGTCATTAGGAAAAAATCAAATTTATGATTTGAAAGTTAATGCTATTAATGTAATTGGATGGGTAGATAACCCAGACACATATCCTATGGCGGCTAAACGTCATAATGTAGAACATCTCCGGGAATCTACTCATCTTAGACCACGAACTAATTTGATTGGCGTTATAGCACGCATTAGGCACACTTTAGCACAAGCTATTCATCAATATTATCATAAAAATGGTTTTTTTTGGGTATCTACTCCAATAATTACTACTTCTGATACAGAAGGTGCTGGTAAAATGTTTCGTGTGTCTACATTAGACTTAGAAAATTTACCCCGTACTAATAAAGGTGTTGTTAATTTTAGTAAGGATTTTTTTGGAAAAGAAACATTTCTTACTGTCTCTGGTCAATTAAATGCTGAAAGTTATGCCTGTGCGTTATCAAAAATTTATACTTTTGGTCCAACATTTCGTGCTGAAAATTCTAATACTAGTCGCCATTTATCAGAATTTTGGATGATTGAAACAGAAATTGCTTTTTCTACATTGAATGATATTGTTATTTTAGCACAAAACATGTTGAAAAACATATGTCAAACTATTTTAACCGAACGAATAGACGACATGAAATTTTTAACTCAATGTATAGACCAGCATGCAATACATCGATTAGAGTGTTTTGTTTCTTCTGATTTTATAGAAATAGAATACATCGAAGCAATAAAAATATTAATTGCTGCTAGTAAAAAATTTGAACATCCAGTTTTTTTTGGAATTGATTTATCTTCTGAACACGAACGCTATTTAACAGATAAATATTTTGAAAATTCTATTGTAATAAAAAATTATCCAAAAAATATTAAAGCTTTTTATACGAGAATAAACGATGATAATAAAACTGTAGCGGCAATGGATATATTATTACCAGGTATCGGTGAAATTATTGGTGGATCTCAACGTGAAGAACGTTTGAATATATTAGATCAACGCTTATTAGAAATGAAACTGAATAAAGAAGATTACACATGGTATCGTGATTTACGTCGCTATGGTACGGTTCCTCATGCTGGATTTGGATTAGGTTTTGAACGACTTATTAGTTATATCACAGGAGTTAAAAATATACGAGATGTGATCCCATTTCCTCGAACTCCAAATAATGCTAATTTTTAATAATGTATGCATATATTAATAATACTTTTATTAAGTTTTAATAAATTTAACATTAATTTTTTATATAATTAAATAATTTTGTATTAACGAGTTTAACAAAAAAATAAAATATATGATATTATTTATAGTTTCAAGTTTTATTTTAAATAAACGATTATATTGTTTATTATTAATATTCAAAACACTTTTCAGTAAATATTTTTTTAAGCTTTAAGCGCATATATCATGATTGAATTAAAAAAAACTATATTTAGAATTATTTGTTTATATTTAACTATTATAGTTTAGAATAAATATATGGCATGAAAAAAATTATTACTAAGATCAAAATTTAAAATATTGATAAACATATTTTTTAATTTTAAAAATGATAAACTCATATAAGTTATAGTTTTTATATACTTAATTTAGTTTAGTTTACCATAAACAATACATTGATAAATAATTATTTACACAGTAAAAATTACTAACAATTAGTATAGTATAAAATATTTTTATATAAATTTCGTATAATCTATTTTTTTAGTTTTTAATAAAAGTGTCATTTTTATATTTAATTTAATTTTTAATAATGATATTTGACTAAACTAACTAAATCATTATTTTATATATTCATATTTTTTTATTGATATTTACTCAATACATTATTTATTAAAAATAAAAGAATATGTTATATATATTTTTGTAAAATATTTAATAAACAATTATCAATTATTAGATATATAATATAAAATTTTATGATGAAAATAAAATTTATAATTATTTTAAGATATCAAAATCAATAATTATAATTTTTATAAAAATTATAATTTTATTTCTTATATTTCATATCATGTTAAGATTATTATAAATATAATATTCATTTTCATCATTAATAATAATTTTATAAAACATATTTTTTTTAATAGATTTGTAAAAATATACAATGTAAAGTACTAGTTGTAAAGTACTAGTTATAAAGAGTAATCTATTAATTTTTTGTTTTAATAAAAAAATTAATTATTTTTAAATATTGATGCATCATTAAAAGAAACATAATCATTATTGTAAAATAAAAAATATATTGTATAATTATAATATTTTATGGCATATTATTTTAATTATTTTTATTATTATGAATATTTTAATAATTTTTTTTAAAAACTTTTATTTTAGAGTTTATAAAAATGTTATATATTTTATAACTTAAAAATTAAATTCTTGTTTTTATGCATGATAGTATTACTATAAATTAGTATTGCTATAAATGTTAATATAATTGTATTATACAATAAAGTTTCTTAATATTTTTAATATCTAATAAAAATTTTTTATAAAACTTTATTAGGGCATTTATATTATTTTTCTCTAGGTTAATTTATCAGAGAATAAAATACTACATTAAGATCTAAAACGACACTAACATTTGCATATTATATAACTATGAATAATTTTTATGTTATATAACAATAACATTAATATTAAATGTCTAAATTTCACCAATGAGGGTAATGAGTAATAATGAAACGTAATATTCTTGCAGTGGTGATTTCAGTAATGTTAGCTGCTAGTTCAGTAAATGCTGTAGAAATTTATAATAAAGACAATAATCATCTTCATTTATATGGTACAGTGCATACCATGCATTTTTTTACTAAAGAAAAAAGTGATTACGGAGATCATTCACATCTTCGAGCTGGTTTGCACGGCGAATCAAAAATTAACAACAAAATTACTGGTTATGGTGAGTGGGAGTATGATTCTAAAATTAATCATATCGAATCGAAAAGTAGTCAAAGTATAAGGACTCTTCTTGGATTTGTTGGTGTAAAAGTAAGTAAATATGGTTCGTTAGATTATGGACGTAATTACGGAATACTTTATAATGTAGAAAAATGGACAGACACATTACCTCAATTCGGTGGTGATACTTATTCCTTTTCTGATAACTTTATGACTACTCGTACTAACAACATTCTTACTTATCGTAATAACAATTTCTTTAATTTAGTTCATGGTTTAAATTTTTCTTTACAATATCAAGGTAAAAATGAGAAATTTAGAGAAATGAGAGAGCAAAATGGTGAAGGTTGGGGTATATCTGCAAGATATAATTTCGTCAACAACATAACTGCTAGTGCTGCATATACATATTCTAATCATACGAAATTACAAAAACAATATTTCAATAATGATAATTTAAGAGCTGAAACCGGAGCTATTAGTGTAAAATATGATGCTGATAACGTTTATTTAGCAGGTACATATGCAGAAACTCGTAATATTACACCATTTGGTGGTAACAACTTTAGCTCTAAGTGTCAATCTAATAATGGTAATTGTGGTGGTTTAGCAGGAAAGACACAAAACGTAGAATTGACTGCACAATATCAATTTGATTGGGGTTTACGCCCATCAGTATCATACTTACGTTCTAAAGGTATAGGTATAAAGCTTGCGAATACATCTAATCATGAAGATTTAATTAAATATATTTCTATTGGTGGTGTTTATAAATTTGATAAAAATGTTTTAACTTATTTTGATTATAAAATTAATCTCTTACATAATAATACGTTTACTCGATCTGTCGGTCTTGCTACAGATAATATTTTAGCTATAGGTTTAGTATACAACTTTTAATTTGTGAGGATTAACTTTTAGTTAACTTTAAAATTTCAATGAAAGTAATACTGATTTTTTTTTAAAAATTTATTAAAAACACAGTATTTGTTTAAAAAGGGTTTATGATATTCATAAACCCTTTTTTATATGATTATCTATCATTATATGAAATAAATACTTTGTAATTACAATTAAATATGTATTTTTAATAAAAATATTCAAATAAATTTGTTTTAAAATATATATAATATATATATTTAACAAAAATATTTATTTTTAACTATATGTTGACATTGGTTAAACGTAAAAATCTATAAAAATTTTTATATAATATTTCATATAAAAATATGATATAAATGTTTTTGTTAAATTTTATCAAAGTATATGATTTAACTTTTAATTTTTTTTAAAAATTTTTTAATCTTATAAATTAGTTTAATATTAAATCTTGTTATTCAATTTTAAACATTTAATATTTTAAAGTTAACGTTTATGTCTAAAATAATTTAATAATTATAGTAATAATTTTATAAAAATTATAAATAAATTAATATATTCTATATTATAAATATATATTTTACATAAAAGTTAATTTAATTTATAAAGCGATTATTTTTTAATTTTAATATTATTAATATTTAGATTGTTTGTAAAAATATATCTTATAGAAATTATAAAATTTTGAATAAATGTTTTTATTATAAAACATGGTAAATAAATAATTTTTTAACATTATTTTTTATGAATGAAATTTATACATAAAAACAATTAATTACTAAATATAACAATGTCTTTTAAATAAACATATATTTTATATTTGTATTTTTATGAATATAATAATTAAACTTAATAATAATATATTTTATTAAGTAAAAAAAAGAAAATAAATACAAAAATATAAATATGTAAGATAAAACAAAATTAATATAATAAAAGATATTTATAATATATATAGCATATAATGTTTTAATTACATATACATCAGTAAAAATAAAATATGTTATATAATAATTAAAATAACAAGCTAACACTTTTTTTTGAGAATTTTGAATTTTGATTAATCATAATTCTTAAAATAAAAGTTAAAAGATTAACTTTAATACTATTATTATTTTAAAAATAAAATATGTGAGATAAATAATATTTTTTAATAATTGTATGAAATTATATAAAGTTAATATTGTTAAATAAATTTTTATCTTAAAAAATTTTTAAAAAATTAACTCATTATCACACAATAACATATTTTTATGTAATTAAAGTGATATGATATATTTAAGATGTTTTTATTCACCAAAATTATCGTATATAAGCATGAGTTTTAACTTAATTAACAAAGATATTTTTAATGATGAAACACATAACTTTTTTTTTCTTAATTTTTTATATATTTTTTCATTTTAGTACTAGTATTGGAGCTACTATCTCAACTTTTTACATTAATAATTTTATTATAAAAAATAACTTTTTAAGTATTCCAAAAATTGACGCAATGGCATATATTTTAATTGATTATCATTCTGGTAAAGTTCTAACTGAAATGAATGCGGATAAACGTTATAATCCAGCAAGTTTAACTAAAATGATGACAAGCTACATTATTGGTCAAGCATTAAAAAAAAATAACATTACATCAAAAGATGTAGTTAAGATTAGTAATAATGCTTGGGCGACAGGTAATATAATCTTTAAAGGTTCTTCTTTGATGTTTATAAAACCAGGTGATTATGTATCAGTGAGTATGTTAAATCGCGGAATTAATTTACAGTCAGGTAATGACGCTTGTGTAGCAATGGCTGAATATATATCTGGAAGTCAGAATGTGTTCGTTAATCTTATGAATGATTATGTTAAAAAATTTCATTTACACAATACTTATTTTAAAACAGTACATGGTTTAGATCAACCAGGACAATATACTTCAGCACGTGATATGGCTCGTATTGCACAATTATTAATTCATGATGTCCCGAATGAATATTCAATTTATAAAGAAAAGGTATTTACTTTTAATAACATTCGACAAATAAATCGAAATAGTTTATTATGGGACAAAAAGTTAAATGTAGATGGCATAAAAACTGGTCATACTAACTCTTCGGGATATCATATAGTCACTTCAGCAACTAAAGGTAAAACACGTTTAATTTGTGTTGTATTAGGTAGTCATACCAATAAAGGCCGTGAAATAGCCAGTAAAAAATTACTTACGTGGGGTTTCCATGTGTTTTAAAATACAATTGTATTAGAAATTTTATAAAATAGATTTTTTATATTTAATAAAAATTTATAGTATTCTTTTTTTTAAAAGATTAAATATTAATAAATATATTTATGTAATAATTTTAAATATAGAAAAAATAATATTCATTTAAATTGATAAAGAATAAAATATATAGATAATTTACTATATAAATTATAGTAATGAATACTTAAAAATTTAAAATAAATTAAAATCTATCAGTTATTGTTTATTAATATAAATCAGCATGGTAAAAAAAAACACTTTATTCTCAATATAAGCAATGATATAAAATAGCATGTTATATTTTAAAATATGTTTATAAACAAAATAAAATTTTTATAAAAAAATAATATTTTTCATTTTTTTTAAAAATACTAATGTTTTTACATTTATATATTAACAATACAATTTTGTAAAATGTAGTTGTATTTGTTAATATATAGTTTTTTATTATATTTTAAATCATTAATAATTATTTTTGATAAAATTTAAACAATAATATTAAAATCTATAATTTTTAAAAATTAATTAAATATTCGATAACAATATAAAACATTGTGAATTTTTTATTAAATGAACAACAAAATTATATAATAATAATATTATAACTATAATTATTTATAATTATAAAATGCAAAAAAAATTATTTATTGATAAAATAATTTTAATAATATTAAAAATTTATTTAAAAATATTTTTTAATATTTTATTAAAATTGTTATATTAATTGTTTAATTAACTAGTATAAAAAATAAATAAAATAATGCTGTAATTAAAATAATATAATATTAAAAATATTAAATTATATTCAATTTTTTAATTATTAAAATTTAATAATAATTACTTTTAACTAAATAATTTTGTTCTATGAACATATAAAAATAAGTTAGCAACGTATATATATTTATATTATTTTTTAGTTGTAATCAGAATTAATATTTTATAATAATATAATTATTATTTTAATGCTTTAGTTTAATTTTATTTTTAGTATTTAAAGGAAAAATAAATATAATAGATATATTTTCGATAATAGCTATAAAAAGATTGATTAAAACAGCACGAACTAGAATTATATTTATTAGTATTGTTATAAAACTTTAAATAAATAATTTTTATTTTTTTTTGAATATTTAGTTATTTGAATGAGAATATAATATATTTTTATGTAATTATCATAATTCATCAATATATTTTTTTAATTAGTAATATAAATCTAGTTATTATTTTAAAAAATTTTTTTAAATATAAAAATTTTTGTTATAATTTAAAATAAATATGAAAACATAAATAACCAATCAATATTATATAACAACAATTTTACAAATAAAATAATAAATTATTTTCAAATATATACTAATATAAGTATATAATAAGTAAAAATAAAAAAATATATAATATTAATCACAGTATAACATTATTATTTATTTAATTACATTAACTAAAATTAATATAGATTTATTTTTAATTTTTTACTATTTTACTAATAATATAATTTTTTTTATTATTTTATATTTAAAAATATTATATTGTCATAATTATTAATTATAGCTTTATTTATCTTTAAATTTAAAATATTATTAAAAAAAGATAATATACAAAATACTTTACTATTCAGTAAATACATTTAATAAACACTTTTGTTTTTAATATAAAAATGTATATCGAAAATATAAATTTTTTATATGTAGTATGTCTATAGATGACAATTATTTTTATAAAATTTTTTATATCTTTTATTATTTTAAAATACATATTAAAAATATATTTTTGTATATTACATTTTATATTAATATTTTATATTTTTTATGAAATATTTCGTATAAGTAATTGATTTTTAATAAAATAATATCTATTATTTATCGTTATGTATTAACGTTTGTTTTTTTGTAATTATAATATTCATTAAATAAAAAATTAGTATTATTAATCACAGACTAAAAGTAAAATTTTAATACAAAAAAATTTATAAAAATGTGTTTTTATCAATTAAAACTGTAAGTTTAAATAAAAAATTAATTTATTATTTTAATTTTTATAATGATTTTAATACATAAAATAAATAAATTACATAAAATAAATAATTATAATATTTATAGCGTAAAAAAGATTAATGTATTTTTAAAAGTAATGATGTTTAAATATAATATAAGCATGAATTATATATTGTTTTAAAAAATTGTTTTTTATTTTTATACAAAGATAAATCATTAAAAAAAAATAAATATTAAAAAAGTTTATAAAATAATCAAAGACATTATGTAATATAAAAGACTAAAATTATAATAATTTATTGATATTGTATTTTTATTATAGTATATTTATTATTAATTCTTAAATTTTTTATATAAATATATTTAATAGATAAGCATAATGTTATTTTTCATATATATGTTAAAAATTTTTATTATTAAATATAAATTTAATAAAATTTTTATTTAATAATGTATAAATTGTGTTCATATCATTAAGACATTTTTTCAATTTATAATACTTAATTATTAAAAAATATATCACATAATTTTTCTTTATTAAAAAAAATTTACATAAATAGCATTATTAAGTAAATATTCTGCAGTATGTCATTAAATACATGTTTTATTATTAAAAAATAAAATATATAAAAAAAATATATCATTAAAAATTTTACAGAATATTGTATGTATTTTAAAAGTATGTGAAGTTTATCTATTTCAATTATTTTTAATAACTTATCATTATTCATAAAATATAAAATAATCTTTAATATTGAGACGTTTAATAAAAACATGTTACAATATGTTTATATATTTTTATCTTTTATAAAGAGTATAAAATTTTTAATAAAACATTAATTGTATTATTATGAAAAATAAAAATTTAAATAATACTTATTATATAAAATTTAACAAATATTATTACCTATTTACATTATCCAGAATGACCAAATCCTCCAGTATTTCGTTTAGTAATATTAAACATTAATACTGGTTTCAATTGAACTTGAATGATTGATATAAAAACTATTTGTGCAATGCGATCACCTGGTTTAATAATAAAAGGTATATTGCTTCGATTCCACATAGAAATCATTAATTCTCCTTGATAATCTGAATCAATTAATCCTACTAGATTTCCTAAAACTATACCATAATTGTGTCCTAACCCTGATCTTGGTAATATGATCGCAGCTACATCAGTTTGAACTATATGTATAGCTATTCCTGTAGGTATTAAAATAGTTTTCCCTCCTATTAGTTCAATTTTACTTTTTAAGCATGCATGTAAATCAAGTCCAGCAGAACCTAAAGTAGCATATGATGGTAATGGAAAATCTTGACCTATTCGTGAATCAAGAATTTTAACTTTGATTTCTTTTACCATAAGAATTAATTTTTCCTTTATTAAAACATTTTATATAATGTATTCTATTTATAATTTTATAATAAATGTTTTTATTTTATTATAAGATAGAATAAATTTTTTATATTCAAACTACATGATTTAAAATATTCTTAATAAAATTTAATATAATAATTTACATTTTCTTAAACATATATTTTTTTATTATTTATTTTATAATGAATTAAATAAATAATTAACATAAATTAATTTGATCTATTATTTTTATAATAATCATAATATATTTTATTATAATAAAATATACTGTTTAGATTAAAATTTTTTTTAATTTTTATTATTATAGTTTAAATTTTACATAAGAGCATATATGTTGCAATATTTTTAAATATCAAAGTTAATTTTTATTAAAATTAATTGATAAATTTATGTTTATCAAAAGTAAAATTATTTAATTTTTATTTAAAAAATTAGTGAATAAAC
Source organism: Candidatus Ecksteinia adelgidicola (assembly GCA_020541345.1). Classification (GTDB taxonomy): domain Bacteria; phylum Pseudomonadota; class Gammaproteobacteria; order Enterobacterales; family Enterobacteriaceae; genus Ecksteinia; species Ecksteinia adelgidicola. The sequence goes on from CP045239.1 coordinate 623,180, forward strand.
AAACTATTATTTTTCTATGAAATTTTATATAATAATATTTATTATTAATAATAAATTAATTTACATACTTAACATAACATAATTCATAGTATTTAAAATAATAATACGATAAAATTTTTTATAAAATAAAATTTTTATTAATAATTTTAAAATAGTATTTTTGTAAAAAATTTTAAAATTGTTAATTGCAATACATGATATTTTTTTAATAATTAAATAAATAACATAAGATATCACATAATAGATATAAATATCTGTTATCAACAATTATTGTTACGATATCCTTATTAAAAGATATATCATTATAATGTGTTAATTTTCTAGAGTAATGTTTTATACATTAGTATATATTTTTGAAGATAAAAATTATTTTTATCTAATGTGTTATTATATATAATATAATGTTACTTACTAAATTTATATATAATAATATTATTTATATTTAAAACTAATACATTTAAAATATTTAGTTATATTTCTATGTCAAATTAAAAGTTAATCTTTAATAATTTAACTTATTATGTTAATTTTAAAAAATGTTTTATTATCACGTTATGTCTAAAATTAAAAAATTTTAATAATAGAATAAATATATTGTTATTAAATTAAATGAACCTTAATCATTTATTATAAAAATATTAAAAGATACTAAAATTTGTTTTTTATTGTTTTACATTGCTTAAAAAATTAAATTAATGTAATATTCTTATACAATTAAAAACATTTAAAAATTGTTATATAAATAATTCTTATGATTAATTTTTATTTACGCAACATTATAAAACATAGCCATTAATGTATTAATAAATTTTCAATTTTTTGTAACAATTTTTTTTCTTTTTTTGATGAAAAAATTGCATCAATAGGTAAATACCACCAATGAGGTTGAGCAAAATTATAACATTTAACTGCATCTTTTTCTGTCATTAATAGTGTTTGTCCTTCTAAAGTTAACATCATTAATGATGTTAATTGATAAAATTTATGATCTGAAAATGAAATTTCTTTTTCAATAAAACAATCTAATTTTTTTAACATTTCAAAAAATCGAGGTGGGTATCCGATGCCTGCCATTGCTACTACATGTGTCAATTTATTAACAGGAAGACGTTGACCATTCAACATATTTATTGCTTCGTGTGCGTAAAGTGTCATAGATATTTCTCCTGATTTTGGTGTTCCGCCATTTATAATGCAAGCATTTACAGTCTTAATACGAGAAGCTCGTTCACGCATGGGTCCTGCTGGCAACCACCAACCATTACCAAAACGACGAACACCATCAATAATTATTATCTCAAAGTCACGTTGTAGTGCATAATGTTGTAAACCATCATCACTAATTATTATATCAATTTTAAATGTTTTTAATAATTTTTTGACGGCTTCAGAACGTTTAGGTGAAACAGATAATGGCGCTTTTGTTCGTTGATAAATTAACACTGGTTCATCTCCTGCTTGAAAAGGAGAAGTGTTTTTATGAAGTAAAATGGGATAGTTTTGACATCTTCCTCCATATCCACGTGATATTACACCGACTTGATAACCTCTTTGTTGTAATTGGTTTACGAGCCAAATTACCATTGGTGTTTTTCCTTGACCACCTGCGTTAATGTTTCCAACTATTACAATTGGCACTGGTGCTTTCCAACTTTTAAGAAGCCCAAAATGATAACTAAATCGAATAAGTATACTTATTAAGCCATATAAAAAAGAAAATGGAAGTAATATTAAATAAATAAAATAACGACCTGACCAAATATAGTTAATCATAGTTAATTAAATTATGAGAAATATAATTATTCATAAATACCTTGTTAATTAATTGAATATGTTTTCTGTATTTAGTTATATGTTCTTTTTTAAGAACTAGAATTTTATTATCTTTTTTTAATTGTTAATGAATAATAAGAAACAAATAAAAAAGTACAATTTTTTTATGATTTTTATAAAGTTTATCACATCATATATTTAGATTGTATATCTAAAGATAAAATTGCTTTATATAAAATTAAATAAAGTAATGATAAAATAATGAAAATATCACATATTGACAATATTTTTTATAAAAAGTATATCATTATTAATAATGATATTTCATTTATGTTTATATAAAATTATAAGATAAGAAATATTTAATCTTTTTTTGTTTCTTATTTGTTATAATAAAATGTATATATAATCGATATTATTTTTTAATTATGTTATTAAAAAATACGCATTTGAAAATCAATACTATTAAATTTTGTAAAATAAAGTATATTCGTATAGATCATAGTTATCTATTAAAATTTTTCTTTCATATCATAGAGTAAACTAATAAGTGAGCAATAATTTATTTTGATAATCTTAATTATTCTACGAATGCTACAATTTTATTTTTTAACATTTAAATTCTTAATATTTAAATTAAAATTATATAATTTTAATTTTTTATTAAGATAATAAAAAAATTATATTAAAAATTTAGTATAACCTTTTACATATAAATATTTTAATTTTTTCGTTTTTTTTGTTTTTTTATATTTAAAATAGAAAAAATATAACAATATACTATACTACATTAAAATTAAGTATTAATATTATCAAATATTTTTAATAAAAGCAGTAAAGTTTTTAATAAGAAATTGAAGTAATAAAGTCAATTATTAGATTGTTTATAATTGTCAAAAAAATCATAATAGATACTTTATAAAAAATAAAAATAAAAAATAAATTAAATGATAAAATCTAACATAAAAATAGATGTTAGTTTCGTATTTTTTATTATATTATTACTAATAAAATTAAAATGATCTAGTTTAATTGTTTTTATTACTAAAAATTTAAACTTCTTTATAGAAATTAAGTATTTATTTAAAACTATTAGTGACTGATTTTATATTATTTCTTTTGATAATTTTAAAATTATTTTAAAATAACACTAATCACAATAAAATAATTTATTTTAAAAAAATTAACATAATAGAAAACTGTTAATTATAATCACATTTCACATAAAAATATAATAAGTAACATACTTGTAGGACAAATATCATTAGTATATTAGAATAAGATAATTTTTTTTAATTTTAAAACATATATATAATGATACCGAATAATATAAATATTATATTTTTAACTTAAAGAAATAGATATCTTTAATTATACATTTAAAAATATTAATAAATATTTATTATAAGAATATACAAGACAATAAAAAACAATATAATTATTAAAAATTAAACCAGTAGAAGAATATATCATTATTAATTTAAAATAACTATTAAAATTAAAAATAACATATGTTTTTAATTGTTTACAATTATTGTCTAATAAAAGTTATAGAAAAGATAACATAAAAACATTACTAATTATATTAAAAATTTATTAAAAAGTTATAATTCTTTTACTTTTTAAAAGTATAATAATTAATTAAAGGAAATTAAATGTTTTTAAATCAAAATATTTTTATTGTTTATTATAAAAATATTATTTTTTAAAAGCGCTTTTTATTTTTTATTTTTATTTTTTATATCAAACAACTAATAATTTTATAAATTTAAATATTTTTAACAATAATATAAAATATTATTCACATTATGTATATGTCTAATAATATATTTTAATTATTTTATTTAATTAATTGTAAGTTCTTTTAAAAGATATTAATGTAATATTTTATATAATGATTTTTTTGAGTTATTAATTTATTATAATAAAATAATAGATTTAATAAAATTAATTATTTTTATAAAAAAAAGTTTGTTATTTTTTATTTTAATGTTTATTAAAATATTTTTAAAAAAATTAGTTTTAAAATAAAAAATGTTAATATTAAGTAATTTTATTTTAAATAAAATGCATCATATTAATTATTTAATTTATTTACGATACAGTATTATCTAATAATAAAATAACATTAAGAATATCAAGAAATATTATTATCTATTAAAAATATTTAAAAATTTTTACGTCTTTTATATTGATTAATAACTGATATATCATGTTATTTTACATATAAAAATGTTTTAATAATAATATAAAATAAACGTTAAGTTATTTTTAAATATCTTAAAAGATTTATTTAAGTTATTAATACATTATAAAATAATCACAATTGTTATTTTTTATAACAATTTTATTTAAATAAAGATATTGATATATATAATACAATGTTGTATTTATTTTAAATAATTTTAAAGATATTTTTAAAGATATAAGGAAAAAAACAATAAGATAATAAAAACATAAACTATTTTTTTTATTATAGATGAGAAAAATCATATTACTCATTTTTTAAAAAAAACAATTAAATAGTAATTAATATAATTATGAAAACAAAAATAATAAGAAATATTATATGATTATTGAAAATTTTATAAAATATTATGTTTAAATCTTTAATAAAAAATAATATTAAAATTTTATAAAATATTACAAAATAAAATTAATAAAAAAAATTTTAACTTTATTTATAATTTATTACTTTATAAATATTTTATTTTTAAAAACAAATTTTTTATTATTATATAAAAATTATAAAATTTAAATATAACTTTCATTATTATATTTTATTTTTAATAATTTTGTTTTATAGAAATAAAAAATTTTTTAAAAGTAATACATTGATTTTAATAATAATAACTTATTAAAATAATTATATTTTAATTCATCATCTTTTAAATCATAATTAAAATTATTTATTTTAAATAAGATAAAATTTTTAATTTTATATTATTATTTTTTTTTAATAAAAAAAATACTATTTAGTATATTAAAAATTTTATATTATATAATACATATCGTAAATATAATGTTTTTGCTATTTAAATGTGTTTTTTTTATTCAAATTAGTCGTTTAATACGCATTGTATATTCTAATAATATATTTAAAATATATTATTGTAATAAATTTATGTTTTTTAGTTAATTGATTATTTAATGTTTTTTGTATTATTTGTTTGTTTTTTTTAAATGATTTTTATAAATGTATTACTTCTTATTTTAATTTAAAAGTTTAACATCTATATGTAATTTTTTTGGTATTTGAAATATCATATTTTCTTCATGTCCATTTATTTCGTATACATTTGAACTTTCTAAATTTATTAAATAATAAATCACTTTTTGCACGAGAATTTCAGGAACTGATGCTCCAGCAGAAATGCCAACATTCCGAACATTTTTAAACCAATATTTTTTAACGTCTAAAACAGAATCAATAAAATAAGTAAATTTTCTAATTCGTTTTGCTAATTCTACTAATCGATTAGCGTTAGAAGAATTTTTTGATCCTAATATTAATATAATATCTACATGATTAGCTAAATTTCGCACTGCTTCTTGACGATTAGTAGTAGCATAACAAATGTCATTTTTTCGTGGTCCAATAATCTTCGGAAAACGTTTATAAAGAGCGTGAATGATTTCTTTAGTATCATCTATTGATAAAGTTGTCTGAGTGACATAATATAAATTATCTGTATTTTTTACTTTTATTTTATATACATCTATTATTGATTCAACTAAATATATACCAGCTTTTAAATTATGATACTGACCGATAGTACCTTTTACTTCTGGATGATCAGAATGACCGATTAAAATAACTTCATTTCCTCGAAAACTTGCTCGTTGTACTTCCATATGTACTTTAGTTACTAATGGACACGTAGCATCAAATAACATATAAAGATTACGTAATTGAGCTTCTTTATATATTTTTTTAGATACTCCATGTGCAGAAAAAATTAAAATTGAATTATCTGGAACTTCAGATATTTTTTTAATAAATACTACACCACGTTTATTTAAATTTTGAATTACATAACGATTATGAATAAGTTCATGTAATACATAAATTGGAATTCCATAAAGTTTTATTGCTTGATGAACTATACTAATTGCGCGATGAACTCCAGCACAAAATCCACGAGGGTTAGCTAAAAATATTTTCATAACGTTTTGTATTATAAATACATAATTAATAATTTAATATTTAAAATAAATAATTGATTTATATATCAAGGATTTAATATTCATAAAAATAAAATATTGTATTTCTTTTAATCTATAAATATAGATATTGTTATTAATTTTAATAAAAATATTAAAATTATTATTTAAAAAAATAACTTTTAGAATATAAAAATAAAATATAGAATAAAATTTTAATGTTATATGTTTTAAAACATTTTATATATTGCAATGTTACAAATATATATTGCAATGTTATAAACATGTATAAAATCAAATTAAATAAATTAAACTCATCTATACTTAATAGTTAATACTTAAATTTATTATTATTAGATAAATAGTTTAATTAATTTTTTATTTGTTAATAAATAATCATTATGTTTTAATATGTTCGTTAAACATAACATATTATAATAATTATTTAATTAAAATAAAAAATATTATTTTATTTAAAATTTGTTATTATTTGATAAAAAATTTTTTGAAATCATTATTACACCTATAACAATAAAAGTATCTGCAATATTAAATGTTGGATAGTGCCACTTTCCAATATAAAAATCTATGAAATCAATTACAAATCCTTTTAATAATCGATCATATAAATTACCTATTGCACCACCAATAATACAAGAAAAAGCAATATTGTCTAGATTTTTATAATTACTATTATGATAATTTTGTTTTAATAATCCTACTATTATAATAATGGAAATGACAGAAAAAAACCAACGTTGATTGCCATTATATACATTTAAAAAACTAAAGACAGCACCATAATTTTTAGTATAAAATAAATTAATTGATGGTATTAATGCTTGACATTGACCTAATAAAAGATGATTTACTATCCAGTATTTACTGCTTACATCTAATATTATTATTAAAATAGAGAGTAATAACTGACACAATCTTATTTTTTTTATACTTTTAATCATAACATTAAATTTTCATACATAACGACGTTTTTCGCCGTCACCAAATATATTAGTAATACATCGCCTACAGAGTTCTTTATATTTTTGATGTTCTCCAAACCATTTAGTGTCTTCAACATAATGCCAACAACGAGGACATTTTTTTCCTGTAGCAGCATCTAAAACAATTTTTAACGTTTTTACTGATTCAGTAACTTGAATATTTTTAGGAGCAGATTCTAAAGACTTAACGTGTGCTGAAGAAGTAAGTAATACAAACTTTAACTCATTTTCTAAACTTTTTAAAATATTAAATAACTGAGTATCAACATATAATATTACTGACACTTCTAGTGAATTACCGAAACGTTTTTCAATTCGAGCTTTTTCTAACGATTTATTGACTTCATTACGAATTTTTAACAATTGATTCCAAAAATTATTATTCATTTTTTCATTATTTGGAAGTTTAGAAAGATTGCCATACCATTCTTCAGTAAATACATATGTTGAACGATTTCCTGGTAAAAAACTCCATATTTCATCAGCAGTAAATGATATTATTGGTGATATCCATCGTACTAGTGCTTCAATAATGTAGAATAACGCAGTTTGACAACTGCGACGAGCGACTCCATTTTTTTTGGTAGTGTACTGACGATCTTTAATGATATCTAAATAGAAAGATCCCATTTCAATTGAACAAAATTTCATAAGACATTTTACTACTTCATGAAAATTATAGTTAGCATAAGCTTGAATAATACATTCTTGTGAAGTTAGTGCACATCCAATTGCCCATCTATCTAATATCAACATATTCTCTATGTTAATACAATCAGCGCTTGGATCAAATCCTTTTAAGTTAGCTAATAAAAAACGAACAGTATTGCGAATACGACGATAAACATGAGTTGTAGATTTAAGAATTTCATCAGAAATTGTAATATCACAGCTATAATCAGTAGATGCTACCCATAAACGAAGAATATCACTACCAAACTTTTGTATTACTTGCTGTGGATTTATGGTATTGCCAATTGATTTAGACATTTTTCGTCCTTGACTATCTACAGTAAAGCCGTGAGTAATCACTTCTTTATATGGTGCTTTATTTTTAATAGCACTAGAAATTATTAAAGATGACATAAACCAACCACGATGTTGATCAGAACCTTCTAAATACATATCAGCAGACTTTTCATAAAATTCAGGACGAACGTTCATTACAGATATGTGAGTAGAACCAGCATCAAACCATACGTCTAGAGTATCTGAAATTTTTATATAATTAATAGCGTCTTCCCCTAAAAAATTTGTTATATTTAAATCCCACCATGCTTGAATTCCGTCTTTTTCAACGTACTTAGCAACTTTTTCAATAAGTTCAACACTATGCGGATGTATTTGTTTAGTATCCTTATGAATAAATAGCGACATAGGAACACCCCAAGTGCGTTGACGAGATATACACCAATCAGGCCGATTAGTGATCATAAAATTATTACGTTCTTTACTCCAATCTGGAATCCATCTGACATCTTTGACATTTTCTAATACTTCTTGACGCAATCCTTTTAAATCCATACTAATAAACCATTGTAGCGTAACCCGAAAAATAATTGGTGTTTTATGACGCCAACAGCATGGATAACTATGTTCTATGTTTTTTACACTTAATAATACATTTGATTTACGTAATAAGTGAAGAATCAAATCGTTAGCTTCAAATATACATTTTCTATCAAGTAACGGATGAGTACCGATTAAATAACAACCATCTGGTCCTAATAAATTAGATATTTCTAAATCATATTTTTGACTAATAATAAAATCGTCTTGACCATGTCCACCTGCAGTATGTACTGCACCAGTTCCAACATCTAACATTACATGATCACTGAGAATAATTGGCACATCAAAGTCCATGAATGGATGATAAAAACGTAATGATTCTAAATCAGTTCCTTTACAAGAACCTAGTATTATCCATTTATCAACTCCAATTCGTTTCATAACACTTTCAACTAAATCAGTTGCTAAAATAAAATATTGAGTATGAGCTTGTAATAATTGATAAGTAAAATCAGGATTCAGCGATATTGCTCTATTGTCAGGTAACGTCCATGGAGTTGTGCTCCAAATTATTATTGAAATAGAATTAATAAAACTGTATATACCAAATTTAGATGCAACTAAAACAGTATTAACTGCATGAAATGCTACATCAATTGATAGAGAAATTTTATTATAATATTCAATTTCTGCATCGGCTAAAGAAGAACGACAATCAATACACCAGTGTACTGGTTTTATTCCTTTTAATAAATGACCATTATTAATAATTTTACCGAGTGTTCGAATAATATTAGCTTCAGTTTTAAAATCCATAGTTAAATATGGATGATTCCAATCACCGAAAACGCCAAGTCGAATAAAATCTTTTTTCTGACCTAAAACTTGTTTATAAGCGTATTCACGACATTTTTTACGAAATTCTAGTGCACTTAAATTTTTTCCTGGTTTACCATATAATTGCTCTACTTTTAACTCAATAGGCAAACCATGACAATCCCATCCCGGGATATAGGGTGAATCAAATCCAGCTAATCCTTTTGATTTTATAATAATATCTTTAAGAATTTTATTAACTGAGTGACCAATATGAATATCACCATTTGCATAAGGAGGACCGTCATGTAAGATAAACATTTTTTTACCTTTTTTAACAGTACGAATTGTTCCATATAAGTCCTGTTGATACCAACGTTTTAATATAATAGGTTCATATTTTATTAAGTTAGCACGCATAGGAAATTTTGTATCTGGTAAGTTTAGGGTATGTTTATAATCACTCATTAGATTCTCATATATATTTTTAATAAAATTTTCTAGTGATGTTTTTAGTTGTATTTTTTTTATATTTCTTAAACAAAATAATTAAAAAATAAGTATTTATAGCAATAAATGCAAGTTTTACTTCATTCTTTAATAATAAAATTTAATATAAATACATTCTTTAATTTTAATTATTTTATTTATTTTTTAAATTTATAATTTTATTACATAATATTATTATATAAAATATAGATTAAAATATAAAATTATTTAATACTAATATGTATTTTTTATCGAAAATAAATATTATTATTAAATAACATACATAATTTATATAATATTGTTAGTTGATTTTAAAAATAACAATATAGCATTTTTATAAAATTGTTAAAATTGAACATGTTAATCATCATTTATGTTATTAAATGTTTTTTAAAATAAGTAAAGATGTTTTATTCATAATAATTAACATGTATTAAAAAAATATATTACATATTTTAATTTATATATTAAAATTTAAATTATGCTTGTTTTAATATTTATTTTATTTTTTATAAAAATAAAAGAAGATTATTAATAATTTAATAAACATTTTTTATATTTAAATTTTTTTATTTTTTTTATAAAATTTTTTATAAAAATTCAATGATATTGTTTGTTTAAATATTTAAAGTATAAATGTCTATATTTTCATGAAAATCTCTATTTGTATTTTATTAAAAATGAATTAATTAGTTAACATTGTTTTTTTAAATCATTCTATTTAATAACTTTTAAATGAAATTTATTACAATCATTATAATTTTATTTAATAAAAAATATAATAAGAATCATTTAATATTAATATATTTTAAAATTTAATTAATAAAATAACGTTTTAATAACTAATTTTATATCTTTAAATCAAAAAATTTTTTAGCTTTTATTACATCATGAGTTATTTGTTCTTTTAACTGATTAATCGAACTAAAACATTGTTCATTTCGTAATTTTTTAAGAAAAGTTACATTAATATGATATCCATAAAAATTTTTATTAATATTTAATAAGTGGACTTCTAACTGATAATGTTTACTATAAAAAGTTGGCCTAATTCCAATATTAGCTACACCAGGTAAAGAATGAGAACTAAGACCAGAAACATTCACTATATACACACCTTGTACAGGTGGTCCTGAGTATTTTAGTAAAATATTAATAGTAGGAAAACCAATAATACTCGCTAATTTATTTCCATGTACTATTCGACCAGAAATACTATATTCATGACCTAGCAAGTGCTCTGCTAGTAGTAAAGAGTCAGAAGTTAGTGCATTTCGAATTTCAGTACTACTAATGCGATCATTGTTTTCTTTGTAAGTTAAAACTTTTATTACTTTAAAATCATATTTTTGTCCAGCTTTTTCTAATAGTGTAGCATTTCCTTGTCGACCAGATCCAAAACGAAAATCATCTCCGATTATCAATAAATTAATTTTTAATTTCTTTACTAAAAATTTAATAATGAAACATTCTACACTACAAATTGCAAGCTTTAAATTAAATTTTATGCACAGAACATAATCTATATTAGACTTTTTTAGATATTTTAATTTGTCACGAAAATATGTAATTCGGGTTGGCACATTCTTTTTTTTTAATATTTCTAGCGGTTGTGGTTCAAAAATCATAACCATTACGGGTAAATTTAAACGTTTTCCTTCTTTTTTTAATTTTTCTAATACTGCTTGATGTCCTCGATGTACACCATCAAAATTACCAATAGTAAGAACACAACCACGATGGTATTTTTTAATATTGTAGACACCACGAATTAACTTCATAATAATAAAAAGATTATATGTTGCATATAAGTATACAGAGCGTTATCCATGATAGTTTTTTTCTTTAAGTAAAATACATTTCTATTTAAAATATCTATAATTACAATCTTAATAATTTGTTTTAGAATATAATGTACATCTTATCTAAATTGATTTATATTCATAATAGTATAATAATGCATCAGATATAAATTATTCATATCAAATATTAATTTATATTTTATTTTTTCCTGCATACTTAATAAAAATTTAGTATTAAATCATATAATAAAAAACATTCTAATAAACATATAATAATTATAATATATTTCATATTATTATTTTATAAAATTAAAATATTTAACATAATTTTTTAAAATATAATAAATATTAATGTCAAATTTTTATATTTCATACTTTATGTATTAGATTAAATAACAAAAAATTTTTAGATATAATAAATGATTATTTTTAATATTAAATTAAAATATAGTATTATAAACTATTTCAAAAAAAATACATCTAATTTTTTATACATTTTTAATAAATAATAATAATCTTTTATGATTGTCATGTTTTTTAATTTTATAAAAATATTTTTTTAATATGTCTATAGTTTTGAATAAGGTTTTAAATTTGTCTCAAATTATATAATATTAACAAAATAATAAATTTGTTATAAAATTGTTTCAATGTGTTTCAAACACAAGATTTTTATGTTGTTTTTAATTAAAATATTTTATTATAATTAAATATATAACGCGATTTATATTAAAAATATATTTTATAATATATAAAAAAAATAGTTTATAAATTATCAATTTATTATAATTAACATTTTTATATTGATACTTGAACTAGTATAATTCATGTCATCTTTTTTATTTATCAATATTTTATTAGAAATAATTTGTTAAGTTATTAGATTATATGTGGATTATGTATCACAATTTATTAAAGATTTATAAGTTTTCTTAACATTTATCTCAAAGATGACAGATTTTATTTTATACTATATAAAATAAAAATATTAATATAGTTTTTTTAATTTTTTTATTATTTTTCATTTATTCTTTCTAATATAAAATTTTTTATAAATTTTATATAGATGTGTGAAATGCACATGTATTTAATCAATTGTCTTTTTGTTTTTAATAAAGTAATAAATAAATAAAAAAATAAATGTATTTTAAAATTATTATAAAATAAAATTTAATATTTTTTTTAAACTATTTTTTCTATTTTTTTATTTTCATAGATCATTTATTTATTATAACATGCTATCAATATGAGTGTATCTCCTATAATTATTTTTTAATATGATAATATAGTAAAAATTATACTCTTCAATTACAATTAATATAATTATTAAACGTATAGTTTATAAAAATAGCTAAAATATAAGAAATAAATAACATTTGTAAAATGTATTTAAAACATTTTTAGTATAAATTTTATAAATATTTAACAGTTAATTAATTATAGTATTCAACAGTTAATTAATTGTAATTTATAATTAATTGTAATTTGTAATTAAGATAAAAATTACTTTTATCTATAAAAAAATTGATTAAAAATAATAAACATAAATATACTATCATAAATAAAAAATAAAATATGAAAATATTTTTTAATTTTAATCTATTTTTTATTAAAATAAAATTATTATTAGTTGTTATTTTTATAACATCATCAATATTTTTAAAAATTTAAATGATGTTTATTTTTTTATAAATTAATATATTTTAGTATTTGATCTAATTATTATAATATAGTTATATAAAATTATATATATTTATTTCATATTATCTTATTTAATATATTTACAATTTTAAAAAAACTTTTTATTAAAAAAAATATTATTTTTTAAGATAAAATGTTTATAACATTAATTTAAAGAATATTTCTCAATTAGAATATTCAATAAAAATATGTTATGAAATTAATTACGTTAAAAATTATCAAATAAAATGGACATAATTAAAAAACTAAACATAAAATATAATATAAATTTTTTTATTAAATCTCATTCATACTTAATGAGAATAAATACATTTAAATATAAGTTTCATACTAATAATCATCAAGTCATTCTCTTTGTTATATAATTAATTATATTTTTTTTTAAAAAAATTCAAATATTTATATGTTATTAAACATTTTTATTGAATTTATAAAATTAATTATTAAAAATAGATATTATATTATAATTATAATATAATATTTGAATTAATAAAAAATTTTTTAATAGTATTAATACATAAAATATTAATTATGTTACTATAATTAATAAAATTTTAATTTTATTAAAAAAAAATCAAAACAAAAAAATAATTTTAACTAAAAAAATAATCGTGTATCTTTTATATATATTAAAATATATATATTTCTTTTGTTATTATCTAAAAAAATACTATTTTATTTTTAAAATTATATTTTTATTTTTAAACAAAATTTTTAATAATTGGGTTTTTATTAAATATTTGTTTGTTTATTCAAAGAATAATTTACCTTATTTATTTATATACATTATTCTCGTCATTATAAAATCAATATAAAAAAATAATAAAATAAATTAAAATAATATATAATATCAAATTAAATTTTTTATAACAAATAATACAATATCTATTGTGAATTATTTATAACAACATACTAAATTATAATTGATAAATATTATCTTTTATTACATTTAATATAATATCTATACTTAACAAATATATTTAATTAATAAATAACTTTTATAATAATGATGTAACATATAACACTACTATAATAAAAATTTTAATATTTTTTGTTTTATATTAATGTTACTGTATTAATTAAAAAATTACTTTTAATAAAAATTTTTAAAATTTAAATAACATTTTATTGCAACTAATGGGAGTATAAAAATAGTTATGATAAAAAATTTTACTTATTTTTTTAAGAAATTTGTATTTAGTTACTGATATTGTTGTATTTATTTTGTTAATTATAATCATATTATATATTTTTTTATATAGTTACATAAATTACTAATAGTAAAGTTACTTAACTAATGAATAATAATACAATTATAGTAAATACACGAAGTTATAATGAATTTAATATGAAGTATTTAACTAATAGTATTTATTTAAATAACTATGATATAAAATTAATAATTTTAATCAGTTAAAAAAATATAAGTCAAGAATAATTATTATAGTGTTTTATGAATAGTATTATATTATGTCGATCAATAAAGCTTCTTAATAAATATGATTTTAAAAAATGTTTTTATTTTAAAATTAGATATGAATAGATAGAATAATGATCACTTACTTTTCGTAAGTTGTAAAAAAGTTACATATGATATTTAAAAGTATAATTTACAATCAATTTTAATATTTATAAAATAATGTTCAATTATATTTAAAATATTTAATTAAAAGTAAAGCTTTTTTTAATTTTTAAGATTCAATATCTAAGGTATTTATTATTTATTAAGATTGTTAAAAAATATTGATTATATTATTAAAATTTTAATACAATTAATCATTATATTATTAGTTTTTATATTATTAATTATTAGATGATAAAAAAAATTGTATATTAAATTTATACCAAGTAATAAGTAAATTATTTTAATAAATACAATGGTTTTATTAAAAAAACGTTACAATGTTAAATTAAAAAAATATTATACAAATGTTAAAAAACAAAAAACAACTTTTTAAATTTATCGTATTTATTTCAAAGATATTTCTTTTAAAATATAAAATATACCTTATCTTTTTAAAAAAAAGAACATAACAAAGATATCACATTCGATTTAAATACTATTATTTATATCTTAACTAACTATAACATGTATAAAGTAATATTATGTTAGTCACCGTAAATATATCTTTCGATAAAAAGATTTTTTTATATAAGATACAATAAGAAAGTATTTTTTTATATAAGGTATCAAAAAAAACAGCTAGTGCATTATTGAAATATATGCTGTCTAAATATTTTATTCTCTTATACACGAGAGTATATTTCAAATCTTGTTTTTCGTGGTATATTTCTACAACTAAATTTATTACTAGTAAATTTTTATGAAATATTTATGAAGAATTCAAAAAAAAAGATAAATAACAACAATTCTAAAAAATTTTAATAAAAATAAATAAACCATCATGAATGTCTTAAAATAACTATTAACCTTAGTTCATGTAGCATAATATGAATAATCATGAGAGAATCAAATACTTTTAAAGTAGTACATATAAAGACATAATTTTATGAATATAAAACAATTAAAGAAACATAATTATCATAATAATTTGTTTTTAATATAAATTTTTTCTATTTATCTTTTTTTTAAATTAAATTTTTTATATATTATATTTAAATGATCATACATTAATAATTCTACTAAATTATACATTGTTAACGTACACTGCGCCAGTATAGAACAACTATAGTTACTATTAGCACTTAAATATCTCATAGACTCAATATAAAATTATTAATATAAAAAATTATGTTTATTTATTAAGATGTAAAATAGCTATCTTAAATATAAGATTAAATACTAATTTATTAATATCAATGATCAATAGTAAGATTAAGATATTTATTTCTCACTTGAATTAATTATAAATTAAAAAATTATTAATAAAATATTGCGTTAAAATAAGATTAAATAACATAAAATTCTTTTCAAAGAAAATTCATAAGATGATTAAAAAATATTTTAATATTAAATAAATATTAATTTTATCAAAACGTTATAACATAAAATAAGAATTTATAAATAAATGTATCAAATTTTATACTATAATAAAAAATATTAATAAAAAGTATTCAATCTACTTAGGTATATAAAAAAACAAAAAAATTATTATGCTTTTAATTATAAAATACTATTCGCATAGTAGTATACTGGCTCCAGTATTATCAATAAAGGATCATATTACTTTTAGTTAAATGATCTATTTAACGATACTATAGAGGAATATAATGTTGAAAAAATTAAAAAAAGTTTGGAATAGTATTCAATCAGAAGCAGTTATTTTAGTTGATCGTGAAGTAATCTTATCTAATTTTTTTTATGATAGAATTTTAAAACATAAAAATTTAAGTAATGCACTAAGTTATATTTTATCTAATAAATTAAAAAATACAATGATGCCAGCTAATTCAATGCGTAACGTAATAAAAGATATTTATTTAAACAATAAAAATATTATTTTATCTGCAGTAAGTGACATTTTAGCAGTACATTCCCGTGATCCAGTTATAAAACAATACTCTTACTCCTTTATTATACCTAAAAAGATTTCATGCTCTTCAAGCATATCGTATTAGTCATTGGCTATGGTCAAATAATCGAGAAGAGTTAGCAGTTTATATACAAAATAAAATTTCATCTTCTTTTGGTGTAGACATTCACCCTGCAGCTATTATTGGTTCTGGTATTATTATTGATCACGCTACTAGTATTATTATTGGCGACACTACAGTTATTGAAAACAATGTCTCTATTTTACATTCTGTAACTTTAGGTAGTACCGGTAAGATGAGAGGGGATCGTCATCCAAAAATTCGAGAAAACGTAATAATTGGTGCTGGAGCAAAAATTCTTGGTAACATCTAAATAGGGAAAAATGCAAAAATTGGAGCTGGATCTGTTGTTTTAAAAGATGTTCCTGCTGATAGTACTGCTGTTGGCGTACCAGCTCGCATTATTCATCATCTAAAAAATAAAGAAAGAATTAATAAATATTAATAAATGTTTTCATAAAAATAATAATGGTTTTAAATATAATGATAACATCTATTGTTTTTATTTTTAGAAATTTTATAATATTTATAGATAAGTTTTAATATTGATAATTAGAAATTATATATATTTAATAGTTACTTAATGTTTAAAATATTTTATTAATCGTAATTAAAAGAAAATAATCAGTATAATTAATTTTAAAAAAACATCAAAAATAATTATTAATGTTAAATATATGAATAAATATTTTTATAATTTTAATAAAATTTATTATTCTTTTTAATAAATAATAAAAACGTAATAATAAATTATGTAAACTATGTAATTATATTATTTATCTAAAAATAAAAAATTTTGACTTGTAAATAAGTATTATTAACGTTAATATTACATTTATTAAATATTAAGATATAGTAATTTATCTTGTTCATTTTTTAAAATATTTATATTGATTAATATAGCTATAAAATTTTTGTTATAAAAATTTGTAGTAAATGTTATTGTAAAATGTACAATATAAATTTTTATTTTATAAACTTATTACAAACACTATCAAATATTTTTATTAAATATATCATTTATATTAATAAAAATATAATGTTAAATATTATAACATTACTAAAATATAACAAATACTTTATTAAATACTATTATTAAACATAATTTTAATAAAAAATAAAGTATATTAATTAAAGTTTATTATTTAAATTACAATTTTTATTATATTATAAACATTTGTAAATGTTTATACATAGTCTATTATATATAACAATAAAAATACATATTCTATAACAAAAATGGAATTTATTATACAACAAATATAAGTAAAATTTTTATATTGTGAATAAATATTTTAAAATATATTATTATCGTAACTATAGTTTTAATTATTTTTTTATTAATAGAAAAATGAATATTTTTTATAACATTTATACAAATTATTTAATTAATAATTAAATAAAATAATAATTATTTATTAATGTGTAGTTTTTAATATTATAAAATAAGAATTTGACTTTATTATATTGTTGTTAGTATTTTAACATTATAAAATATGAATTTATTAATATATTCAAATGCATTTTAATTTAATATTTCTTACTTTTTATATTAAAAAATTTTAATTTTATGTAAAATTAAACAAAATGTATTTACTTTATTTTCATATTATTAAATAATACTTTTATTTGATAAATAGTACAAATAAGATTTTAAAATTTTTTTATCAATAAAATATTATTAAATATTATATTTTAACGTAATGATTATATTTTATTTTTTATTGAAATTTTATAGTCAGCATAATTTTTGTTGTTATTTTATTAGATACGTTTAAAAATTATTTTTTTTAAAATTTATAAATTTTTTACTATGTTTTTATTAGAATTGTTATTTAAATTAATATATAATAACATTCGAATAAAATATTTTTAGTTTATTAATGCAACATATTATTAAGAATAACAAAATTTAATTTGTTTTTAAAAAAAATTAAATTTTTTAATTGTAGTAATAACTATTAGTTATGTTATAATATTTATATTATAAAAATACACTATATAAAAAGCATTAATAATTTTATATTTTTATATATTGATCAATCAATACTAATTCAATAACTAAAATACTAAAATTTAATATTTTTAACAATATTAAAAAGTATATAATATATATAAATCTTTAATAATAATTATTATATGAAATATAAAATATGTAAGTATTATTTTAAATGTACAAGAATGTTTTTAAAAGTCATTTCGTTAATTAATTAAATTATATATATATTTATATAATATTTTATTTAGATGATTTCAACAAAAATTATTAAAATTTTAATATAACATCGATATTATATTATTATATTTTTATAAATTTTATTGCTCAACAAAATGTTAATAATATTAAATTTTTACATAAATTATTATAGATTTTTTAAAAAAAATATTATTAATCTTTATTTAATTTTAAATATTTAAATTTTATTTAATGATATTTAGTTAAAACATAAATTATTTGTTGATATTAAATGTATAACATCGTTACTTTAAAAAAAACAATATTACATTATAAATATTTTATATTTTAAAAAAAGTATTTTATTTTTTATGATATATTAAAAAATTTTTTCATATTATAAAAAATTTAAATAATTTTATTTTAATATAATGATTAATGTTCATTTACTTAAATTCATAAGTATAAATCAAGTGGAATTTTACTTGATTTTCCAGCTATTTCACGCATCAATCGAGGAACTAAATAACCGGAAATTTTTCCTAACAAAGATTTCATAATAATTCTTGCTTGTTGATCATTAACTACAAAATGAGAAGTGCCTTGAACTTTGTCCAAAAGATGAATATAATATGGAAGAATGCCAATATCGAATAATGCATTGCTTAATGTCGCTAATGTATCAGCGTTATCATTAACGCGATGAATTAATACGCTTTGATTTAGTAATGTTATTTTTTTTAAACGCAATTTTTCTATAGCTATTTTTAATTCATCATTAATTTCATTAGCATGATTAATATGAGTAACTATAATCACTTGTAAATGTGATTTTGATAACCAATAACATAATTTTTTTGTAATACGCGCCGGAATCATTACTAATAAACGAGTATGAATTCTTAAACGTTTGATATGTGGAATATGTGATAACTGAGTAATTAACCAACCTAATTCGTCATCTTTTGCCATTAATGGATCACCTCCAGAAAAAATAATTTCATTAATCGATGATTTTTTATGAATATAATCTAATGCTTGTTTCCAATTAGATTTATTGCCTTGATGATTATGATATGGAAAATGACGGCGAAAACAATATCGACAATTAACAGCACATCCTCCTTTAACTAAAAGCAAGACACGATTATAATATTTATGTAACAATCCTGGTACTACAATGTTACAATGCTCACTTAGCGGATCAAGAATAAAATCAGAAGCATTAATGAATTCTTCTTGAGAAGTAATTACTTGACGAAATAATGGATCATCAGCATCACCAGGTCGCATACGTTCAACAAAACTATGTGGAACACGCATTGGAAATAATTTACGAGCATTTCGACCTTTTAGAAACTCTGAATTCGTATTTAATAACAATATTTGTAGTAACTCATTAGGATCAGTAATAACATTTGAAAGTTGATATAACCAATCTTTTTTATAAACTGTATTTTTTAATTTAATGTATGCCATATTTAAATTCAATCTTAATTAAAATGTTACAAGGTTGTTATGATAACTTATTTTAGCAAAAGTTTTCGTCCAGGTCTTAAAATTATATTTGAGAATGAACCTTATTCTATTGAAAATAGCGAATTTGTTAAATCCGGGAAAGGTCAATCATTTGTTCGTGTAAAAATGCGTCGTTTATTAAATGGTGCTCGAATAGAAAAAACTTTTAAATCTACTGAATCTTTAAAAATTGCAAATGTTATTGATGTTAATATGAATTACTTATATAGCGACGCTAACTTTTGTTATTTTATGAAATCTAAAACATTTGAACAATTTCAAATTGAAAAAACAATAATTTCTGAATCAATTAAGTGGCTTCAGAATAATATAGAATGCATTATTACTCTATGGAATAGTCGTCCTATTCTTATACAGCTACCTAATTTTATTGAAGCAAAAGTTATTGATATTAATCCAGAATTCAAACATGATGTAATAAACACTTCTTATAAGTCAGTACTTTTAAACACAGGAGCTATACTTAAAGTACCATTATTCATACAAATTGGTGAAGTTATTCGTGTTGATACACGATCTGGTTGTTATATATCTCGTGTGAACGACTTATTTAAATAAAAAAATAACATATAATCTTAAACATACTAAAATACATAATTATTGTATAGCACAAACATAAAATTTTATATTTAATCTTAAAGACATACCTAAATTATCATATATCTTAAATAAAATATGTGTTTATATCATATTTTAAGAAATACATTTTACATTAAAAGAGATGCTTCATTATTTTAATTTATTAAGATTTATGATACTAACTCTATGTCTCTAGTATAGAACATTACTTACGCTATGTTTTATAAACATTTTTTTATAATAATTCACATCGTGTTTATTTTTTTTAATTAGATAATATTATTTTTATTTTCTTCACATTTAGATAAAATAATTTATTTACATTATAAATATAAAAATGTTAAATAAAATTAAAATAAAAATTTTTATTTAAATGTTGAATGTTATAACATAAAACATTAAACGTATATAACAATTAAAAATTTAACTTTATATAAAAAAAGAAATAAAGATGAATAATACAACATTTTTAATTTGTAAAAACTAAAGTTAGTATTTTGTAAATTTATAACTGAATATAATATTTATAATAAATTAATATTTTAATAAAATATTGTTATTTTATATTTTGTACTAAAATAAAATTTTGTGCTCAAATAAAAATTAATTATTAAAATAAAAACGATCAATATAAAATTATATAAAAGTTTATTAGTATAAAATACAAAACAAAGATATATATTTTAATATTAAAATAAAATGATGGAAATTCATATACATAAAAATTTAGGCGCAAAATCAAAGATAATTGAACTTTACGCCTTTTAAAATTCACTTTAAAGTTTTTATTTTTTCTTGAGATATAGAACGATCAATTAGTTCGATATATGCCATTGGTGCATTATCACCTGTTCGGAAACCACACTTTAAAATTCGAGTATAACCTCCATTACAATTTAAAAATCGTACACTAAGTTCATTAAATATTTTTTTAACAATTTTGTCGTTACGAGCACGTGAAAATATAAGACGACGACGAGCTATAGTATCAACTTTAGAAATAGTAATTAATGGCTCAAAAATTCGTCGTAATTCTTTTGCTTTTGGCAGAGTTGTCATAATAATTTCATGACAAACTAAAGAGCTAATCATGTTACGGAACATAGCCTGACGATGACTACTATTACGATTTAATTGACGACCACTCTTACGATGGCGCATAACCTTTTTTATCCTTTTATTTTAATAAACCTTCTTAAGATGTTGTTAAATTATTTATCAGTAATACTTTCTGGTGGCCAGTTTTCAAGATGTATTCCTAATGAAAGTTTTCTTGAAGCTAACACGTCTTTAATTTCCGTAAGAGATTTTTTTCCTAAATTTGGAGTTTTTAGTAACTCAACTTCAGTACGTTGAACTAAATCCCCGATACAATGAATTGCTTCTGCTTTAAGACAGTTTGCAGATCGGACAGTTAATTCTAAATCATCAACAGAATGAAGTAATATTGGGTCAAACTCTGGTTTTGATTCTTTCATTTCTGGTTCATGTATATTACGAAGATCTACGAAAGCTTCTAATTGTTCTGATAAAATAGTTGCTGCACGTTTAATAGCTTCTTCAGGATCGATTGTGCCATTTGTTTCCATCTCAATTATTAATTTATCTAAGTCAGTACGTTGTTCTACACGTGCTGCTTCAACTTTATAAGTAATACGTTCTATAGGACTAAATGAAGCATCAATTAGTAAACGACCGATTGAATATTCATGTATTTCGGAATTCATACGAGCTAAAGTAGGTACGTAACCACGCCCACGCTGTACTTTTATACGCATATTAATGATAGCGTTTTTATCAGTTAAATGGCAAATTATATGTTTAGGATTTGCAATTTCAACATGACTATCATAAAGAATATCAGAAGCCATTACAGGACCAATTCCGCATTTATTTAATATAAGAATAACTTCATCTTTTCCTCTTACTTTTAAAGCTAATTCTTTTAAATTTAGTAATATGTCTAAAATGTCTTCTTGAACACCCTCTTTCGTACTATATTCGTGCGATATACCATCAATTTTAACTTCAGTTACTGCATAACCTGGCATAGATGAAAGTAAAATACGGCGAAGTGCATTACCAATAGTATGCCCAAATCCACGTTCTAAAGGTTCAAGAGTGACTTTAGCGTGTGTTGTGCTGATTTTTTTGATGTCTACTAGTCGTGGTTTTAAAAACTCCATTACAGAACCATGCATATATCCTCTCTTTAAAACTCAAATCTTATTTAGAATAAAGTTCCACAATTAAATATTCGTTAATATCAGCTTGGAGATCAGTACGTTCAGGCATACGCTTAAAAATACCTTCCATTTTTAACACATCTACTTCTAACCAAGTTGGTTGTTCACGTTGTTTACTTAATTCTAAAGAAGCTTTAATTCTAGATTGTTTTTTAGATTTTTCACGTACAGTTATTTTGTCATTTACAGATACTTGATAAGAAGAAATGTTAACAATATGATTATTAACTAAAATCGCTCGATGATTTACTAATTGACGTGACTCTGCTCGTGTAGCACCAAAACCCATACGATAAATAACGTTGTCTAGACGAGATTCAAGAAACTGCAACAAATTTTGACCAGTATTGCCTTTTAAACGAGCTGATTTTTTATAATAGTTATAAAACTGTCGTTCAAATATACCATATATACGACGAATTTTTTGTTTTTCACGTAACTGTATGCCATAGTCAGATAAACGTGTTTTTTTTACACCATGTTGACCTGGTAGTTGATCAATTTTACATTTTGAATCAATTGTACGAACGCCAGATTTTAAAAAAAGATCTGTACCTTCACGGCGACTAAGCTTAAGTTTAGGACCTAAATATTTTGCCATTTTTTTCTCCAATAAATCAAAAATATCGATGTTATACGCGGCGTTTTTTTGGTGGTCGACAACCATTATGAGGAATTGGAGTTACGTCAGTAATATTTGTAATACGAAAACCAGCTGAATTTAAAGCACGAATAGTAGATTCACGACCAGGTCCTGGTCCTTTAACCATAATTTCTAAGTTTTTAATATTATATTCTTTCACTAAATTAGCACAATGTTCTGCTGCTACTTGTGCTGCAAAAGGAGTCGATTTTCTAGAACCACGAAAACCAGAACCACCAGAAGTTGCCCATCCTAAAACATTACCTTGTCGATCAGTAATAGTTACTATAGTATTATTAAAAGAAGCATGAATATGAGCTATTCCATCAGGAATTTGTTTTTTTGTACGATTACGTGTATTAATAGGTATTTTTGACATTATTTAATTACCATTATTATTTCTTAATTGGCTTGCGAGGACCCTTACGAGTTCGCGAATTTGTTTTAGTTCGTTGTCCTCGAACTGGAAGACCACGACGATGCCTCAAACCACGATATGTTCCAAGATCTATCAGACGTTTTATATTTAGGGTAACTGCTCGACGCAAATCACCTTCAATAGTAAATTTTAAAACTTCTTGACGAAGTTGTTCTATTTGTTCTTCATGCAGATCACTGAGTTTAACATTTTTAGGAATATTTATAGAAGAACAAATTAACTGTGAACGAGTTTTACCAATACCATAAATTGATCTCAATGCAATTACAGTATGTTTATGATCAGGAATATTAATACCTGTAATACGAGTCACTATTTACTCCTAACATTTATATGTTAATACTATTTTACAATAGAAAATAGTGTTATATTGTGATACATAAAAATCATTTTAAAAAATATTATTAGTATTCTATTTAATTTTCTAATAAAATATATGATAATTAACCTTGACGTTGTTTATGTTTTAAATCAGCAGTGCAAATTACTAAAATCACACCATTGCGTTTAACAATTTTACAACTACGACATAATTTTTTTACAGAAGTTCGAACTTTCATTTTAATAATCTCTATAACTTCTAACGTCTATCTAACTGTTATTTGTGACTTTTTAAATTTGCTTTTTTTAATACAGATTCATATTGAGTTGACATCATTACAGTTTGGATTTGTGTTATAAAATCCATAATAACAACTACTACAATTAATAATGAAGTACCACCAAAATAAAATGGAACTTTTATTGCATTTCGTATAAACTCAGGCATTAAACAAATAAAAGTAATATATATTGCACCTATAAACGTAAGCCTTGTTATTACTTTATTAATATATTTTGCTGTTTGTTCACCTGGACGAATTCCTGGAAGAAAAGCACTAGATTTTTTAAGATTATCTGCTGTTTCTCGTGGATTAAAAACTAAAGCCGTATAAAAAAAGCAAAAAAAGATAATTGCCACTGCGTAAAGTAATGTATAAAGTAGTTGACCTGGCTGTAAATATAAAGATATGGTTGTTAACCAAGACCAACTGGTGCTACCTCCAAACCAAGAGACAATTGTAGTAGGAAATAAAATGATACTAGAAGCAAAAATTGCTGGAATAACACCAGCCATGTTTATTTTTAATGGTAAATGCGTACTCTGTGAAGAATAAATACGATGGCCTTGTTGCCGTTTTGCATAATTTACTATAATGCAACGTTGAGCACGTTCAATAAAAATAACAAAACAAATTACTGAAAATATTAGTAACATTACCAATAATAATAAAATAAAATTCAAATCGCCTTTTCGCGCTTGCTCAATAGTACTTAATGCTGCTGGTGGAAGTCCTGCTACAATCCCAGAAAAAATAATAATTGAAATCCCATTTCCGATTCCGCGTTGAGTAATTTGTTCACCTAGCCACATTAAAAATATTGTTCCAGTTACTAAACTTATTATTGCAGTAATATAAAATATCAACCCTGGATTTAATACTATACCTTGCATACCAGGAATATTTTGAAGTCCGGTAGCTATACCTATAGATTGAAATATACCTAAAATTAATGTACCATAACGTATATATTGATTAATCTTTCTACGACCAGATTCCCCTTCTTTTTTTAGTTCAATCAGAAAAGGATGAATAGATGTTAAAAGTTGTATAATAATTGAAGATGAAACATAAGGCATAATTCCTAATGCGAATATAGAAGCGTGACTAAGTGCTCCACCAGAGAACATATTCAACATTTCAATAATCGTTCCTCTTTGATGGTCAAGTATTTTTGAAAGAAAAGTCGTATTAATACCAGGAATTGGAATAAAAGAGCCAATACGAAAAACAATCAATGCGATAAAAACTAAAAGAATTCTATTTTTTAATTCATGGATTCCGTTTTTAACACTATGAAAATCTAATCTTGGTTGCTTAGCCATTAAATAATTTATTCCTTAATTGTGCCACCAATAGCTTTAATAGCAAAACGAGCACCTTTAGTAACATTTAAGCCACATAAGTTAACTGAATGATCTAACATTCCAGAAAGAATAATTTTTACAAATTTAATCTGAATATTAATAATATTAGCATCTCTTAATGCGTTTATGTTAATAACGTCTCTTTTGACTGTATTAATTTCAGAAAGACGAACCTCTGCTGTTATTTTAGCTTTACGAGAAATAAATCCAAATTTAGGAATACGGCGGTAAAAAGGAGTTTGTCCACCTTCAAAACCACGACGAATGTAACCACCAGAACGAGATTTTTGCCCTTTATGACCACGCCCGCTAGTTTTTCCTAAACCAGAACCAATACCACGACCTAAACGTTTTGATTTACGCTTAGAATTTTTAGCTGGAGATAGCATATTGAAATACATCTCTTACTCCTCAACTTTAATCATATAAGAAACTAAATTAACCATACCACGCAAAGAAGGAGTATCTTGCCGATTTACAGTATGACCAATGTGACGTAAACCTAGCCCACGCAGTGTGGCTTTATGTTTAGGGAGACGGCCAATAGAACTATGAATTTGTGTTAATTTTATTGTTTTTAACATAATGATATTACCTTAAAATCTCTGTAATTGATTTTCCACGTTTAGCAGCAACCATTTCAGGAGAATTTATATTTTCTAAAGCATTAATAGTTGCTCGAACGACATTAATGGGATTAGTAGAACCATAAATTTTAGCTAATACATTATGTATTCCAATTACTTCTAAAACAGCACGCATTGCACCTCCAGCAATAATTCCAGTTCCCTCAGAAGCTGATTTCATAAATACACGGGAACCTGTATGCGAACCTTTAACTGGATGATGTAAAGTACTATTTTTTATTGGAATAGTTATCATATTCCGACGAGCCTTCTCCATTGCTTTTTGTATTGCTGCTGGAACTTCTCTTGCTTTTCCATAACCAAAACCAATGCGACCATTGCCGTTACCAACAACAGTTAATGCTGTAAAACTAAAAATTCGCCCACCTTTTACTGTTTTAGAAACACGATTGACCGAAATTAATTTTTCTTTTAGTTCTCCAACTTGTTTTTCAATATAAGCCATCTTAAATTTCTTCTTTAAAACTGAAGGCCAGCTTCACGGGCAGCATTTGCTAATGCCTGAACTCGACCATGATATTGGAAACCAGAACGATCATATGAAACTTTTTTAATCCCTTTTTGTAGAGCTCGATAAGCAAGAGTTTTTCCTACAGTTTCTGCTGCATGTTTATTGCTAGAGGATTTTAATTTTTCAGCTATAGTTTTCTCCAATGTTGAAGCAGTGACTAAAACTTGAGCTTCATTTGGAGAAATTACTTGTGCATACATATGACGTAAAGTACGATGTACAACTAAACGAGTTGCATTTAATCTTTTTAATTTACTACGCGTGCTCATTGCTCGTCGAATACGAGCAGATTTTTTGTTCATAATATCACCTACTTCTTTTTAGCTTCTTTAGTACGTAAATTTTCATTAGCGTAACGAATTCCTTTTCCTTTATAAGGTTCAGGACGACGATATGCTCGTAAATCCGCAGCAATTTGACCAATAATTTGCTTATCAGTGCCTCGTAGTATAATTTCAGTTTGACTTGGGCATATTGCGGTAACACCTGACGGTAAAGAATGTTCAATAAGGTGTGAAAAACCTAGTGCTAAATTTACAATATTACCTTGAATTCCAACACGATAACCTACGCCTACTAGTTGAAGAGTTTTAGTAAAACCTATCGTAACACCAATTATCATTTCATGAATAAGCGCGCGTGTAGTACCAGCGTAAGACCATGCGTTAGTAAAATTTTTATGTGGATAAAAAGTCAATATATTATCCTTTTTTTTAACGATAGTAGACTTATGAATAGTGCGAATTAACGTATTATTATTGTTTTTAATGCTAATTATTTGATTATTTAGTTTTACTTCCACACCGATAGGAATAACGACTGGTGTTTTTGCAACACGAGACATTTTTTTCTCCAAAATTAAGATACGTAGCAAATAATTTCGCCGCCCAGACCAGATTGACGAGCTACCCGATCACTCATAATTCCTTTAGAAGTAGAAACAATAGCGATACCTAAACCAGCCATAACTTTTGGTAATACATCTTTTTTTTTATAAATTCTTAAACCTGGACGACTAATTCTCTGAATTTTTTCTATTACTGCATGACCTTGAAAGTATTTTAAAAATAATTTTATAACAGGTTTTATATCATTTTTAATTATAAAGTCTTTAATAAATCCCTCTTTTTTTAATACATTGGCAATTGATTTTTTTAACTTGGAGGAAGGCATTATAACTGCAATTTTATGCGCTGTTTGACCATTTCGAATTCTTGTTAACATATCTGCAATTGGATCTTGCATGCTCATTTATTTGTGCTCCTATAATTTTATGAATAATTACCAGCTAGCTTTTTTTAATCCAGGTATTTCACCGCGCATCGCAGCTTCTCGTACCTTAATACGACTTAATCCAAATTTACCCACATACCCATGTGGTCGACCAGTTTGTCGACATCGTTTTCTTTGGCGAGATGGGCTAGAATCACGCGGAAGAGTTTGTAATTTTAACACTGCATTCCAACGCATCTCATTAGATGAGTTTATGTTAGAGATGATAGCTTTTAGTTGAGTACGTTTTAATAAAAATTTTTTAGCTAATTTTGTACGTTTAATTTCACGTGCTTTTATGGATTGTTTAGTCATAATTAATCCACCTTACCCTCTTTTTTATTTTCGAAATGGAAAATTAAAAGCATCTAATAATGCAAAACCTTCATTATCAGATTTTGCAGTAGTAGTAATAGTAATATTCATACCACGAATTTGATCAATTTTATCATAGTTAATTTCTGGAAAAATAATTTGCTCACGTATACCCATACTGTAATTTCCACGACCATCAAATGATTTTATAGGTAATCCCCTAAAATCGCGAATACGTGGAACAGCAATAAAAATAAGCCGTTCAAAAAACTCCCACATTCTTTTTCTACGAAGGGTAACCTTACATCCTATCGGATAACCTTGTCTAATTTTAAATCCTGAAATAGATTTTCTAGCTTTCGTTATTAATGGTTTTTGACCTGAAATAGCGGTTAAATTTTCTACAGCACTCTCTAGTAGTTTTTTATCAGTTGCTGCTTTACCAACTCCCATATTTAATGTAATTTTATTAATACGAGGAACTTGCATGACAGACTTATAACTAAACTTAGAGACTAATTTTTTAATTGCTTTGTTTTTATAATAATCATGTAGTTTTGCCATCGTATTACTCCAAATTACTTAATAGTTTCATTGTTAGACTTAAAAAATCGAACTTTTTTTTTATCTTCAAACTTAAAACCGATCCGATCGGATTTTCCAGTTTTTTTATTAAAAATAGCAACATTAGAAACTTGAATTGCAGCTTCTTTTTGAATAATTCCACCTTGTTGATTTAAAGATGGAACAGGTTTTTGATGTTTTTTAATGAGATTGATACCTTGAACAATAATTTTATTTTTTGATAAAATACTTTTTACTTTTCCTCGTTTTCCTTTGTCTTTTCCAGTAATAACAATAATTTCATCATTTCGACAAATTTTTGATGCCATAGTTAACTCCTTAAAGTACTTCTGGTGCTAGAGAAATAATTTTCATAAATTTCTCATTTCGTAATTCACGCGTAACAGGACCGAAAATTCGAGTACCGATGGGTTGTTCAGTACTATTATTTAAAACGACACATGCATTACTATCGAAACGAATAACAGATCCATCTGATCGACGTATTCCTTTTTTAGTACGAACTACTACTGCTTTTAATACATCACCTTTTTTAACTCGTCCTCGAGGAATAGCGTCTTTAATAGTAATTTTAATAATATCACCAACTCTTGCATATCGGCGACGAGCTCCACCTAAAACCTTAATACACATCACATGACGTGCGCCAGAGTTATCAGCAACGTTAAGCATAGTTTGTTCTTGAATCATATATATAAATACTCCAATAATGTCAGTGATTTATTAAAAAATATTAAATAAATATCTTATTATTAAAATTAAAGCTTGAGGATAGTTATCATAACACTGCTTGCGATTTATGGCTAGAGAAAAAATTAATCGTTCTAATTCATTTATAAAATTTAAAAAACAAGTGAATTAAAAATTATTTAATTTATAATACGAATTAATTTCCATGATTTAGTTTTAGATAATGGTCGACATTCAGTAATTTCAACTATATCTCCAACGTTACATATATTATTTTCGTCATGAACATGAAATTTAGTAGTACGCTTTATAAATTTTTTATAAATTGAATGTTTTACTTTTCGTTGAATAACAACTACTATAGATTTATTCATTTTATTACTAATAACATGACCTTGTAAAGTACGGATAATATTATTCATTTTCGTACCTTTTTTCAGTTATAAAGGTTTTAACACGTGCAAGGTTACGTCGTGTTTTTTTTAATAAATGTGTTTTTTTTAATTGATTACTAACTTTTTGAATTCGTAAGTTAAATTGTTCACGTAAGAGATTAAGTAACTCAGCATTTAACTCTTTAGTATTTTTTTCACGTATTTTTTTTTTTTTCATTACATTTCCGTCTTAATTACAAAAGTTGTTTTAAATGGTAATTTTGCAGCTGCTAATTTAAACGCTTCACGAGCTATTTCTTCTGAAACGCCATCCATTTCATATAATATTTTTCCAGGCTGAATTAAAGAAACCCAATACTCTACATTTCCTTTACCTTTTCCCATGCGTACTTCTAATGGTTTTTCAGTAATTGGTTTATCTGGAAAAATACGAATCCATATTTTACCTTGACGCTTAATAGCACGAGTCATTGCACGTCGAGCTGCTTCAATTTGTCGAGCAGTAATGCGACCACGACCGATTGCTTTCATTCCAAAAATCCCAAAACTAATATTTGTGCTGTTAGCTAATCCACGGTTTCGACCTTTATGCATTTTACGAAATTTTGTACGCTTTGGTTGTAACATCAGTAACTCTCCTTATTTATTTACGTCCTTTACGTTGTTGCTTTTTAGGTTTAGAAATTGTTTCTGGTTGTTCAACTATAGCGATTCTACCTAGAATTTCACCTTTAAAAATCCATACTTTAACACCAATAGTTCCATAAGTAGTATGTGCTTCAGATATATTATAATCAATATCTGCACGTAGAGTATGCAATGGAACACGACCTTCACGATACCATTCAGTACGTGCTATTTCAGCACCTCCAAGACGTCCACTTATTTCAACTTTAATTCCTTTAGCTCCAAGACGCATTGCATTTTGAACAGCTCGTTTCATTGCACGACGAAACATAACACGTCTTTCTAATTGTGAAGTAATAGTCTCAGCAACTAATTTAGCATCAAGTTCCGGTTTTCGAATTTCAGCAATATTAATCTGTGCAGGAACATTAGTTATTTTAGCAACGATTTTTCTTAATTTTTCAACATCTTCCCCTTTTTTACCAATTACAATACCAGGACGAGCAGTATAAATAGTTACACGAATGCTTTTTGAAGGACGCTCAATAATAATGCGTGAAACAGCAGCTTTTTCTAGTTCTTTGGTTAAGAATTTTCTAACTTTAAAATCACTATCTAAATTATTAGCGAAGTCTTTAGTATTAGCATACCAAGTAGAATTCCAAGATTTAACAATACCAAGACGAATGCCATGAGGATGTACTTTTTGACCCATTTGCTAATATCTCCTTCAGAGTCTCAGCGATCGGA
Source organism: Candidatus Ecksteinia adelgidicola (assembly GCA_020541345.1). Lineage (GTDB taxonomy): Bacteria > Pseudomonadota > Gammaproteobacteria > Enterobacterales > Enterobacteriaceae > Ecksteinia > Ecksteinia adelgidicola. The sequence goes on from CP045239.1 coordinate 655,379, forward strand.
TACAGCCACAGTAATATGGCTAGTGCGCTTTAGGATGTGGTCTGCACGGCCTTTTGCTCGAGGCATAATACGTTTTATGCTTGATCCACCATCAACGAAAATTTTAGTAATTTTTAAATTATCAATATCAGCGCCATCGTTATGCTCTGCATTAGCAATTGCTGACTCTAAAACTTTTTTAAGCAAGCCAGCAGCTTTTTTATTAATATAAGTTAAAATTTCTAAGGCTTTTGATGCTTTCTTTCCACGAATAAGATTTGCAACAATACGAACTTTTTGAGCAGATGATCGAGCATAACGATGTTTTGCGATAGTTTCCATTTTTTTCTCCTTAATTTATCGTTTTTTAACTTTTTTGTCAGCTAAATGACCACGATAAGTACGAGTTGGTGAAAATTCTCCTAGTTTATGACCAACCATTTCGTCAGAAACAAACACTGGTATATGTTGCCGTCCATTATGAATAGCAATAGTTAAACCAATCATATTAGGGAATATTGTCGAACGACGAGACCAAGTACGCAAAGGTTTTTTATCATTTTTTTTAATTGCTTTCTCTACTTTCTTTAACAGATGCAGGTCAATAAAAGGACCCTTTTTTAGAGAACGTGGCATAACTTACCCTCTTAATTATTTGCTACGACGTCGTATAATAAATTTATCAGTACGCTTATTATGACGAGTTTTTTTTCCTTTTGTTTGAATACCCCATGGAGTTACTGGATGCTTACCAAAATTTCGTCCTTCGCCACCACCATGAGGATGATCTACCGGATTCATTGCCGTACCACGGACAGTAGGACGGATACCACGCCATCGTGTAGCACCAGCTTTACCTAAAATACTTAACATGTGTTCAGAATTGCTTACTTCTCCTAAAGTTGCACGGCAATGAACTGAAACTTTTCGAATTTCTCCAGAACGAAGACGTAGAGTAACATAAGAATTATCGCGAGCGATAATTTGAATATATGTTCCAGCAGCCCGTGCTAACTGACCACCTTTTCCTGGTTTCATTTCTACATTATGAACAATTGAACCTATTGGAATTTTGTTCATTGGTAATGTATTTCCTGTTTGAATACTAACATCTATGCCAGATTGAATGTTATAGCCTACTTTAAAAAATTTTGGTGATAAAATATAACGACGCTCACCATCTTGATATAAAACTAAAGCTATATTTGCAGAACGGTTTGGATCATACTCTAAACGTTCTACTACAGCAGAAATATTATCTTTATTTCTTATAAAATCAATTAAACGATAATGTCTTTTATGACCGCCGCCAATATGGCGTGTAGTAATACGACCATTGTTGTTTCTACCACCACTTTTGCTTAGTTTTTTAAGCAGCGGAGCATAAGGTTTACCTTTATGTAACTCAGGGTTAATTACTTTAAGTACATGACGACGACCCGGAGATGTAGGTTTGCATTTAATAATTGCCACTGATTTACTCCTATGACTTACTCTGAATTGCTTATCAAGTCTAATTTTTGACCTTTATTGAGAGTAATATAAGCTTTTTTCCAATTACGTCGACGACTAATGCGTTGATTATGACGCTTTCTTTTTCCTTTTATTAGTAAAGTATTTACGTTTTTCACTTTAACTTTAAAAAGTTTTTTTACTGCCTCTTTAATTTCTATTTTTTTTGCATCTCTAGAGACTTTTAGCACAAAAGTATTATTTTTTTTTATTACGGAAGATGCTTTTTCTGAAAGATGAGGTGCAATTAAAATTGTAAGTAATCGCTCTTCACAAATCATTTCAACTTCTCCTCAATTTTTTTTATAGCATCCACAGTTAATACAACGTTTTTGAAAGATATTAAGTTTATTGGATTAATGTTGTCGACATTACATATATTCACGTTGTGTAAATTACGAGAAGCTAAATATAAATCTTGATTAACTACATTCATAACAACTAACGCATTATCTAATGTTATATCTTTTAATTTTTTTAAAAGTAATTTAGTTTTATGGCTTCTTATAAAAAATTTTTCAACCACAATTAAACGATTTTGACGTATTAATTCGGATAAAATACTCTTTAGTGCGCCACGATACATTTTTTTATTTATTTTTTGACTGTAATCTTGTGGTTTAGCAGCAAAAGTTACACCACCAGAACGCCAAATTGGACTTTTAGTTGAACCTGAACGAGCACGGCCAGTACCTTTTTGTTTCCATGGTTTTTTATTAGAACCAGTAATTTCACCACGATTTTTTTGAGCTCGAGTTCCTTGACGAGCACCTGATGCATAAGAAGTAATCACTTGATGCACTAATGCTTCATTAAACTTACAACAAAATATTGATTCTGAAATCGTTAGAACACTTGGTATATCTTTTAATATTAGTTCCATTGTCATTTCCTTATGCTTTTATGGCTGGTTTAATAATTAAATCACTACCAGTGGAACCCGGTACAGCTCCTTTAACTAATAATAGATTTCGCTTAGTATCAATACGTATTACATCTAAGTTTTGAATCGTAACTCGTTCATCACCTAGTTGACCAGCCATTTTTTTTCCTTTAAAAACTTTTCCGGGAGTTTGATTTTGACCAATAGATCCTGGTACACGATGAGATAATGAATTACCATGAGTTGCATCTTGAGTATGAAAATTCCAACGTTTTATAGTTCCAGAAAAACCTTTTCCTTTAGATAAGCCAGTAACGTCAACTTTTTTTATATTGTTAAAAATTTCTATAGTAATTTTTTCACCTATAGAAAATTTTTGATTTTCTTGAATAGAAAATTCCCATAAGCCACGACCAGATTTAACTCCAGCTTTAGAAAAATGGCCAGCTTCTGGTTTAGTTATACGATTAATTTTTTTCCTACCGGTAGTAATTTGAATGACACGATATCCATCATTTTTTATATTTTTAACTTGAGTTATAGAATTTACTTCAATTTTGATTACAGTTACTGGGATAGAAATACCATCTTCTTGAAAAATTCGTGTCATTCCTATTTTTTTTCCAACTAAACCAAGCATGTTTTTTTACCTCTTTATCATCTGATTAACCTAGACTGATTTGTACATCTACACCAGCGGCTAGATCTAATCGCATTAATGCATCAACAGTTTTTTCAGTTGGTTTAACAATATCAACAAGACGTTTATGTGTTCGAATTTCATACTGATCACGCGCATCTTTATTAACATGTGGAGAAATTAAAATAGTAGAGCGTTCTTTTCTAGTTGGTAACGGAATTGGACCACGCACTTGTGCGCCTGTACGTTTAGCGGTCTCGACAATTTCAGCAGTTGATTGATCAATTAAACGATGATCAAATGCTTTTAAGCGGATACGGATTCTTTGGTTCTGCATTCGACCAAAACTCCAATGATTTATAAATATAAATAATTGCTCTTTATACCTATTTAAATTCGTAGGAAAGTGCAATCGTTAATATATATCCTTTATATTAGGATATAATATAACAAGCAATATGTTTTTATATATTGATAAAGCAACATAAAACCAACTTGAATGGTATAAGTTTATATATTATACGGAAAATTATAATGGAAGCAAGCTACAGTTAGATATATACTTAAAATATTTGTATTAAAAATGAGAATATATTTTAATATAGAATATATTGTATATATTTCAAGAGTATATGTAATAGAAAAGGGCACCGGAGTACCCTCTTTGTATATAAAATCACATATAACTTAAGTAAGAACTTTAGTAACAATACCAGCACCTACAGTACGACCACCTTCACGAATCGCAAAACGCAAACCATCATCCATAGCAATGGGATGAATTAAAGTCACAACCATGTTTACATTGTCTCCTGGCATAACCATTTCAATATTTTTTGGTAATTCAATAGTACCAGTTACATCAGTAGTTCGAAAGTAAAATTGAGGGCGATAACCTTGAAAAAAAGCTGTATGGCGTCCCCCTTCTTCTTTTTTTAGAATATATACTTCTGAATTAAATTTAGTATGTGGTTTTATGGATCCTGGTTTAGCCAAAACTTGTCCGCGTTCGATTTCTTCACGTTTGATGCCACGCAATAAAATACCAACATTTTCACCAGCTCGACCTTCATCTAGTAATTTTCGAAACATTTCAATACCAGTGCAAGTAGATTTAACAGTATTTTTAATACCAACAATTTCCACTTCTTCACCAACTTTTATAATACCACGATCAATACGACCAGTTACTACTGTACCACGACCAGAAATAGAAAATACGTCTTCAATTGGTAGTAAAAATGGTTTATTTATTGCACGCTCTGGTTGTGGAATATAAGTATCTAAATGAGTAGCTAGTTCAATAATTTTAGATTCCCAGTTTAAATCACCCTCGAGTGCTTTTAATGCAGACCCTCTAACTATTGGTAAAGTATCACCATGAAAATCATATGCAGATAAAAGCTCACGAACTTCTATTTCTACTAATTCAAGGAGTTCTTCATCATCAACCATATCACATTTATTCATAAAAACAACAATAAAAGGCACTCCAACTTGTCTCGCAAGAAGGATATGTTCACGAGTTTGAGGCATCGGGCCATCCGTTGCAGCAACTACAAGAATAGCACCATCCATTTGAGCTGCTCCAGTAATCATATTTTTTACATAATCAGCATGTCCTGGACAATCAACATGTGCATAGTGGCGTTTAGCAGTATCATACTCAACGTGAGAAGTATTAATAGTAATTCCACGTGCTTTTTCTTCTGGTGCGTTATCGATTTGGTCAAAAGCACGTGCAGAACCGCCATAGGTTTTAGCTAGAACAGTAGTAATTGCAGCTGTCAAGGTAGTTTTACCATGATCAACATGGCCAATAGTACCAACGTTGATATGTGGTTTAGAACGTTCAAATCTTTCTTTAGACATTGCTATATTTCCTTACTCTTATACTTTTTACTTAAAAAGCATGGGATCAATGAATTAAACAGCTAAAAGCTTATTTACTACGAGCTTCGATAACGGACAGAGCAATATTTTTTGGAGTTTCTAAATACTGAAAAAACTCCATAGAATATGCTGCACGACCTTGAGTATATGAACGTAAATCAGTGGCATAACCGAACATTTCAGACAATGGGACTTGAGCGCAAATTGTTTTTCCAGTAGTAGAGTTATCCATACCTTCAATTATACCACGACGACGATTAAGATCACCAATTACATCTCCCATATAATCTTCAGGAGTTTCAACTTCTACTTTCATGATTGGTTCTAATAACACTGGTTTAGCTTGCTTAAATGCATCTTTAAATGCAATAGAAGCAGCTAATTTAAATGCTAATTCCGAAGAATCTACATCATGATATGATCCGTAATGTAAACGAACTTTAATATCAACAACTGGATAACCTGCCAAAGGACCGCACTTAAGTTGTTCTTGAATACCTTTATCAACAGCTGGAATAAATTCTTTAGGAATTGTTCCTCCTACAATATCATTGACAAATTCATATCCTAAACCGCCTGGAGTAAGAGGCATTATATCAATTACAACATGGCCGTATTGACCTCGTCCTCCAGTTTGTTTTGCGTGCTTACCTTCAACGTTTTTAATAGTTTCACGAATAGTTTCACGATAAGCTACTTGAGGTCTACCTATATTTGCTTCAACATTGAATTCACAATTCATACGATCAAGTAAAATATCTAAATGCAGTTCACCCATTCCTGCTATAATAGTTTGACTAGATTCTGAATCAGTCCATACTCGAAACGATGGATCTTCTTTAGCTAATCGACCTAATGCAAATCCCATTTTTTCTTGATCAGCTTTGGTTTTTGGCTCTACTGCTACAGAAATAACTGGTTCAGGAAATTCCATGCGTTCTAAAATAATTGCGTTACTTGGATCACAGAGAGTATCACCAGTAGTAACGTCTTTTAATCCAATAGCTGCAGCAATATCACCTGCATGCACTTCTTTAATTTCTTCTCGTTTATTAGCATGCATTTGAACAATACGTCCTAGACGTTCACGAGTATTTTTTACTGAATTTAATACAGTATCACCAGATTTAATAATACCGGAATATACACGAAAAAACGTTAAATTTCCTACAAATGGGTCGGTAGCTATTTTAAACGCTAGTGCAGAAAACGGTTCTTTTTTACTAGAAAAACGAACAGCAGGAGTATCTTTTCCATCATCTAAAATTCCATTAATAGCAGCGATGTCTGTTGGCGAAGGTAAATATTCAATAATTGCATCTAAAATAGCCTGAACACCTTTGTTTTTAAAGGCAGATCCGCACGTAATTAAAACAATCTCATTATTTAGTACGCGTTGACGTAATCCTTTTTTAATCTCTTTTTCAGTTAATATGTTACCGTTTAAGTATTTATCCATTAGCTCTTCTGAAGCTTCAGCTGCAGATTCAACAAGATGATAACGCCATTTTTTAGCTAAATCTTTCATGTTTTCTGGAATGTTTTCATATTGAAAAGTTATACCTTGATCTTTATCATTCCAGTTAATAGCTTTCATTTTTATTAAATCAATAACACCAGTAAATGTTTCTTCTGATCCTATAGGAAGTTGTAAGGGAATTGGGTTTGCTGACAAACGAGATTTTATTTGCTGAATAACTTCTAAAAAATTAGCGCCCATCCGATCCATTTTATTAATAAATGCAATACGTGGAACTTTATATTTATTAGCCTGACGCCACACGGTTTCAGACTGCGGTTGAACACCTCCCACAGCGCAATAAACCATAACTACACCGTCAAGAACACGCATGGAACGTTCTACTTCAATAGTAAAATCAACATGGCCTGGAGTATCAATAATATTAACGCGATGAGCTTCGAATTGTTTAGCCATACCGGACCAATAAGTAGTTGTTGCTGCAGAAGTAATAGTAATACCACGCTTCTGTTCTTGTTCCATCCAGTCCATAGTTGCAGTGCCATCATGTACTTCACCAATTTTATGATTTACACCAGTATAAAATAAAATTCGTTCAGTAGTAGTTGTTTTTCCAGCGTCAATATGAGCACTGATACCAATATTTCGATATCGCTGAATAGGTGTTGTGTCAACCATTGAATTCCTCTATTATCTTAGGCATTTAAATTGAGTAAAATTTTAAACGGAACTTAAGATTTATTTAAAATATTGAGTATAATTTTATATTGTGACTACCATCGATAGTGAGCAAATGCTTTATTAGCTTCAGCCATACGATGAACCTCTTCACGTTTTTTAACAGCCGAGCCTTTGTTGTTTACTGCATCAAACAACTCATTTGATAAACGTAAAGCCATAGATTTATCACGACGTTTTCTCGCAGCATCAATAATCCATCGCATTGCTAATGCATCACGACGAACTGGACGAACTTCAACTGGAACTTGATAAGTAGATCCTCCAACACGACGAGATTTTACTTCTACTATTGGTCGAACATTATCAAGAGCAATTTCAAAAATTTCTAGATAATCTTTACCTGTGCGCTGTACTAATTTTTCTAGTACAGTATAAACAATATTTTCAGCAGTTGATTTTTTACCACTGACCATTAAAATATTGATAAATTTAGCTAATAATTCAGATCCAAGTTTAGGATCTGGTAAAATTTTACGTTGACCAATAATGCGGCGACGTGGCATAAAATACTCCGTTATTTTTTTAAATCATCCAAAGTCTAATATGATTTTATAAAAAATAAAATATTTAGTCTTAACTTAATAGAAAAACTATTAAGCTTTTGGTTTTTTTACACCATACTTAGAGCGTGATGTTTTTCGATCTTTAACGCCAGAACAATCTAACGCTCCACGAATAGTATGATAACGTACACCTGGTAAATCTTTAACACGACCACCCCGAATTAAAATTACAGAATGCTCTTGTAGATTATGACCTTCTCCACCAATATAAGAAGTCACTTCAAAACCGTTAGTTAATTTTACACGGCAAACTTTTCTTAACGCAGAATTTGGTTTTTTTGGAGTAGTTGTATATACTCGTGTGCATACGCCACGTTTTTGTGGGCAACCAGCTAGTGCTGGAACATTACTTTTACTAGTTTTTATGAAACGTGGTTTTCGGACGAGTTGATTAATTGTCGCCATTTAAATACTCCTTTTACATTACATATATAATGTTTTAATTAACTACTTTTAATATTTACTTAAATAAAAAATAAATATTTAGAACGGTATTATAAACTTAAAAGGAGTATTAGTATTATCTTCTATAATTACCAAGCTATTTGATTATGATATTTTTCAGTAAACTTTACAAAATGATCATATCCAACAATAATAATTTTTTCCGAAAAATAATTAATTAATCCTCTAGCTTCTAAATCATTTTTTAATCCATAAATATATTTAACAGAAGAATTAAGCAACAATTTAAGAGCTGAACTATTAATAAGTCCAGCTAAAACTCCATTTTGTAGTAGTAATAAAGTATCGTCTGTCGATATAATACGTAATAATGCAGGAAAATCACATTCATAAGGAGAATGACTTAGCGTATATAACATTACATATTCCTTAATTAAAACGTTATTACCATGTCATAATTTTTTAATTTTTTATTTAATGTACATGGGCAAATGATTTTAACATCGAGTATCCAGTTAGTTTCTTGGCTTAAACCTCGCTCTTGTAATGAAACTAAACAGGAATAATATTTTGTAATATTATACATTGATAATGCGCAGAAAGTAAGAGTATAATTTCGAGATAAAATATTTTTTGGTTCTTGTTCTGGCAATAACTGTAAAACACCATCACTAATGAAAAACACTCCAAAATCTTTGCTTAACAATGAAGTGGATATCAATGCATCTAAGCCTTCTCTACCACTGGCATTACCATGCGGTCCTTGAGTAAAAATAAAAGCAATACGTTTCATTTTATCCTTTAAAATTGTACTATTCGATCAGATTTTATTAAAACTTCTGTAAACACACCTAATCCTCCAAGAAGAAAGCCAGGTTGTAAATTGCTAGCTAGTATATTTTGTTTACTAGCTTCTTCTTCATCAATGATACCGCGACGCATTGCTGATGAAATACAAACATTTAACATAATATCATATTTTTTTGATAAATTCACCCATGCACGAACTAAGTCAAATTCATCAGCAGCAGGTGTAATTAATTTGTTTGCATTAAGTACTCCATCGCAATAAAAAAATATACTTAAAATACAATGTCTTCTCATTAATAAAGATAAAGAAAATTGATAAGCAGTACTTGCTTGTTGTGTGCCATAAGATGGACCAGTAACTAGTAAACAATAATATAATTTCAATATTTACTGACATCCTAACAGATTATTATTTAAAGAGATAAAATTTAAAAAGATAAAAATAAGATACATTTTTTAAGATGTTCTAAACTAAATAGTAAATATACAGTTTTATTTAAATATAAAATTTTTTAAATAAACATGCTATGTAAGTATTTTATATAACTTCATTATTAAAAGTAAAATTGTTTTCATTATATAAATTAAAATTTTTAAAGATAAAATATTATTAATAAAAAACTTTTATTATTTTTATTAAATTATAAAATCTGTTTAAAATATTTATGACACCATTAAAATACTACATTAAAATAAAAGCATGAAATTTTATATATACATAAATTTATTTTACAAAACTATATATTATACTTAATATTATTTGCATTTACAAAAAAAATATTATTAAAAAACTGATTTTAAATTTAAAAACATACATTATTTTATGTTTTAAAATGATAATAAAATAAATATTAAACATTTGATATAAAAGTTTTTTGTAATTATTTTTTATACAATAAATATCGAAATTAATAATAAATTTAATATAAATCTAAAAAATTTTTATATAATCTTGATAACAAAAACATAAAACATCATATGTTCAGACATGCATTTAATTATGAGTTATGTTAAGAAATTATGTAATTAATATTAATAAATTATATTTATCTACAATTTATCATACATATTATATAATTTATTAACATTAAATTATGTTGACTAAAAAAAATATCATAAGTATTTATAACATATTTATAAATAATACTTTATAATTTTAATAACACATATTTTAATGAACGTTTTTGTCTATATTTTATATCTTAAAAATACAATTTTAGAAAAATTTTTTATTGTTAATATAAGTAATATTTTGTGTTAAAAAGACTATGTTATACTATTTATAATTTTGTAAATAACAACAAGATCTTATAATATTTGTATTATTAAAGTAATTAAAAATTTCGTATTTAGTAAAAATATTTTATTATAAATAAATCTGTTTAATAATTTTTTATTAAATTTTTATCAATACTTTTAGTAAAATTTCAATACAAACACAATGTTTAATTTTATTGTAAATATTTATTATTTTTAATTTTTACGTAAAATAGCATATTTAATTATAAATTTCAGTCTAATAAAACATAAAATATTAACTTATTAATAATAATTAAAATTGTTATAAAAATAAATTTATTTTTATTAATATTCAAATATTAAATTTTTTATTGGATTTTAAAAAAATATTGAAAACAAATATTTAGTAAAATTAAAACATTATTTTATTAAATTTGAGCATTTTATATTTTTAATATTTTTAATTGTTTGAACGTATTTAAAAAAATCTATTAATTATTTAATATTAATAAATTTTTTATTTAAAAATTTTAAAACATATAAATATATTATATCTAATATAAGACATTATTTTAAATTAACATAATATTTTAATATATTAAAAATTTTTATAAATATAAAAAACATTAAAATAATGTTTTTATGTATATATTAAATTAAATTTTGTTTTTTTTTAAATGATTTGAAATTTTATTATCAATTAAAAAAGTAATGATTATTATTTTTATTATAAATTTATCAATAAAAAAAAATACATTAATATTAAAATATTAATTTAATTTTATTTTTAAATGCATTTATTATATAATATTACTTAATTAACTTCTTAAGTCACTATTAAATAATTATTTATTAAAAAGTAAATGATTGATATTAGTTTATTTTTAATTGATTTTATATTCAAAGTTTTTTATTCGTAAACCTAAGCATGCTAAAATAGAAAAATAAGACGTCATTCCAATAATAATAACTGCAAGTAAACGTAATAAACGTTCTAACATATTACCTTGATCCCAGCACGGCATGAGCCACCATATAAATCCAATTAATACTCCTGTCATGACTAATACAGCAATACCTAATTTAATAAAAAATATCAACCAACCTGGTTGTGGTTGAAAAATTTTTTTTTGACGAAGTTTCCAATATAACAACATAGCATTTACAGATGCTGCTAATGCTATTGATAACGCTAATCCAACATGTTTTAGTGTATTTAAGAATACTAAATTCATTATCTGAGTCATAATTAAACTAATTATTGCAATTTTAACTGGCGTTTTAGTCTCTTGACGAGAGTAAAAACTCTGAGCTAAAATTTTAACTAGAATTAATCCTATAAGTCCTATTGAGTAAGCAATTAATGTATTTTTTGTCATCTCAGTATCAAAAGCACTAAATTTTCCATACTGAAATAAAGTAATAATTAATGGTTTAGCTAAAATACTTAATGCAATAGCACTAGGTAATGCTAATAAAAAAGATACACGTAATCCCCAGTCAATTAATCGTGAATACTCATTATCATCGTTGATAGAAAAACTTTTTATTAATAAAGGTGATAAAATCGTATTTAAAGCTACTCCTAATACACCAGAAGGAAATTCCATTAAACGATCAGCATAATAAATCCAAGAAACTGAACCAGAAATAAGAAAAGAAGAAAAAAGAGTGTTGATAACTAACGAAATTTGACTAACGGATACACCTAAAATAGCAGGTCCCATTTGACGTATTACTCGCCATACACCAACTTCATATAATTTAAATTGCGGAAAAACTAACATACCTATTTTAAATAGGTAGGGTAGTTGATAAATTAACTGTAAAATACCTCCACCTATCACACTCCAAGCAAGTATTTTTACTTGTGGATGAAAATAAGATGAAGTAAATAATGCACAGCTAATTATACTAATATTTAAAAATGCTGGCATAAATGCTGGAACTGAAAAGTGATTCCAAGTATTAAGGATTGCTCCTGCTAACGAAGCTAATGAAATAAACAAAATATAAGGAAAAATAATTCGAAGTAATGCTATAGTTAATATAAACATATCTGGTATATGCACAAATCCTGGTGCAGTTATAAAAATTATCCAAGGTGCAATAAGTATACCCAACGTTGTTATAACTATTAAAACTAATGTTAATGCGCCAGATACATGAGCAATAAAATTTCGTGTTTCTTCTTTATTTTTTTGATTTTTATATTCAGATAAAATAGGTATAAATGCTTGAGAAAAAGCACCTTCAGCAAAAATTCGTCTTAAGAAATTAGGAATTTTAAATGCTACAAAAAAAGCATCCATTGTTACACTTGCACCAAAAATTTTTGCTATGACTGTATCACGTGAAAAACCTAATAATCGAGAAAAAATGGTTATAATACTAACTATAGCGAGTGATTTAAATAGATTCATATTTTTTTCTTTATACTATAAATATTAAAAAATTATATTAGATCCAAAAAATCAATAAGAATTTAACATATTTTAGAATAATAAACATTTTATTTTCTAATATCCGTTACTTTTTTTTAATTATAATAAAAATATAACGTTATAAAAAGAAAAATATTTTAACATGAATAATAATTAAGTTTTAATTATGTAACATCTTATATGAGGAAATATAATATAAATTTCTACATAAACAAATAAAAAAACTTGAATTAAATATTATAGTTAACTAATTGTATTTTTTTTAACTATACAGATAGATTTAAATAGTCTATTAAATTTTAGTATATAAATTCTAAATGTATTGATTATTTTAATAAATTTTTACGATACAATATAAAAAATTAATGATAAAAACTTAAAAAAACAATTTTAATATTAATTTTTATATATACTATGCATATTAATTAAATTTTATACATAGTGACATACTAACTAACTAAAAGAATATAAAAATGTTAATCTGATGTTATATAGTAATAAAATATTGTTTTTACGTTAAAAATATTTGAATTTATTTGCTTTAATAAATAAAATATTATCAATGTAAAAATTAAAAAATTTATAAAATAAAATTTTAGAGTTTTACAATAATATTTATATTTTATTTTTTTTAAAATACTTATATATTTTAAGATAAATTTATAAAATTTATAATTATTATCATGAATTTTAATCAAATTAATATAAAAATATTAATAATTTTTTTGATAACTTTTAGTTGAATTATGTTTTTAATTAATAATTTTTATTTTTATCTTAAACAAAGTACCTATTTATTAGTATTTTAAATAAATTTTAATGAACGTTTTTTATTTTAATGTTTTTAATATTTCAAATATTTAATATACATTTATTATATTTTATTCAACATGTTTAAAAAAAAAATAATAATTACCAATAGTAGTTATTTTATGTACAACGCTTATATTTAAAAAATTATAACAAAACACAATGTAAAGTGTGTATTTATTTACTAATGATCAAAAATACATTAACATACTATGATTAAGGAAACTTAACTTTATTAAAATATTCAGTCTGCTAATTGAAGGTAGTACTGATGTAAGTCTGAAACTAACAAATCTAATTTTAAAATATTGCCGCTATTATCAATAATATCATCTGCAATAGAAAGTCGTTTATCTCGAGTTACTTGTGATAAACAAATATTTTTTGCTTCTTGATAACTGATATGATCACGTTTAACAATTCTGTCTAGTTGATCTTTCATTGTTATATCAACAACTAATACTCGATTAGCAAAATTATGCAAGTTATTTTCTATTAAAAGTGGTACTACCCACAGTGTATAAGACGTTTTTGATAATGTAAATTGACGTTTTATTTCTTGATGAATTAATGGATGCAATAATTTATTTAAATATATTTTACTTGCATTATCACTAAAAATTTTTTTACGAATCATAACACGATTTAATCTACCGCACTTTAATAAAACTTTATCACCGAAATGTTTAGCAATCTTTGTTAGTACTGGTTGACCTAATGAAACAATTTTACGAGCAATTAAGTCAGAATCAATTATAGTAATGCCATAACGTGAAAAATAATTTGTTACAGTTGATTTACCGCTTCCAATACCACCAGTTATCGCAACAATATAAGTCATAATCATTAAATATTTAATATGTTTTGAATAGAAAATTATTATAATTGTAAATGTGTATGTTGATCTTATTATTATAAATTTAATGAAATGTTAATTAAATATTCATTAAAACAAAACTTTATATAGAATGTATATAAATCGTTATTTTATATTTTTTCTCTATTTTATTAAAAAAATTAAATAAGCATGATAATTCATAAAGAAAATATTTTTATTATAAAAATTAATTAAAAATTTTATATTAAATGTTTAAGGATTTTTTTGAAAAACGATATTTTATTAAAAATTAATATTAAAATATTTGTTTTTTTATAAAAATTTATTGATAATTTTTTTAGAAAAACTTAAATGATCAAATGTGTGATCATTTTACATATATAAATATAAAAATTGTTATATTTCTTTTAAAAAATAATTATATATTTTATGATTTTTTTATTAATATAATCAATAAATTTTTAAATAGATTACTAGTTTATTATTATATAAATTTTTTTAAATAATAAAAACATAAAATGATAAAATATTTTATCAATATATAGATATTTTTGTTTTATTTTTTTATTTTACAATTTAATAAAATGTTATTTTATAATAAAAAACTATTTTTTATTAATTTATGCATATTTAAGTATTTTTTAAAAATGTTTTTATACTATTTATCATTATTTAACTGATTTATCTTTTAAGAATAATGCTATAATGTTCAATTATAAAAAATTATAGTTGCATTTATATATAAAATAAAAATAGCATAAAATTACTGGTTATTTTTTTTAAAATTCATATAATATTTATTTTAAAATAATATTTTAATTGTTTTTATTTTTATATATTAAATATAAAGTAAAGTATTCGTACGTATTAATAACTTATTACACTTATTAATACTAATAATTATTTAGTGTATACTTTATGATATTCTTTAATAATTCATTGTCGTATCCTTTAATTTTATTTCCTTCTATTTATATAATCGATTAAATTCCTATAAATAAAAAAATTGTAATAAATAAGGTAGTTTTTACTTAAAGATAAAAAATTATTAATTAATTTTACATCAGCTATAAAATCACTTTTCTTTACTGCTTTCCTGAATTGATTTGTTTTAAAATGTATTACATTTATTAATATGTTGACTGAAGTTTTTTTTAATAGATAAAAGTTACACATTAACTATTCATTATTCTTTGAATTAATAAGTTTTTAATCACTTGTTTATGATATTTTTTATTTTAATAATTTTGTTTAAAATTATATTAATTTTTTTTATTCATTAGTTTTTTTTTAAAAATATAAAAATAACTGGTAAAATATTTAATAATAGCATTATATTTAATAACGTTTTATTAATAATTTTAGTTAAATATATATTGTTGTATTAAATATTTTTATTACTAAATAAATTTTATTAATAAATAGTAACACTCATAATTGATTTTATCAATGAATAATATTTAATTATTTATAATAATTTTTTTCTTATTTTATTTAATTAAATAGTTTTTATCTAAAAGATTTTTATAATGTTAGTTTGTAAAAACTATAATAAAATTATTATTTTTATATATTTTAATAAAATATATTTTATCAATCTTAACAAGAAATATTTAATACCAATAAATATTTTTTACATTATATTCATTGTATAAAAACTATATCATAACAATACAGTATTTATTTAACATATTATTGTTTAATCGTATGTTTTATATTTAATATTATATTTATATTTTTAGCATATCATTAATATATTGTATTTATTGTTTTATATTTTATAATTATTAATATATTTATTCTTTTGTTATTTAAAAGATTATTAATAAATATATTAATGATATGCTATTTTTATGACTAAATTTATATTCATGTAAACTATAATATCTGATATTATAGTTCTAATATTAAAAATAATTACATTTTTTAAAATTATAATTAATTTATAACAAGTTTTCTTTTTTTTTTATAAATTTAATTTTGTTTTTAACGTTACATTTTCAAAATTATGCACAAAACACATGAATGATTATTTGACTAAAAATATTGTTAGTACAATAAAAATGAGGAAGATGAACTACATAAAATACTTTTATAGTTTATTTTATATGATATAAAATATAACTTAAAAGCTAAAATAATATGAATAAAATAATTTAAATATACAAAGAGATACATAAAAATCTTTTTTTAATTTTTCTTTAAATACGAAAATTTCAATATTAATAATAATTGTTGATTACGCTATAATTCATAGTTTTTAAGTAAACTAATACATTTATTATGAAACAATATTCATTGAAGTTAGTAATAAATATGTTCAGTACTTTAAACTTACCGTTCGTTAGTAATATATTTTTATTATAAAATATTTTTTATATTAAAATGAAATTTAAATATATCAAATGTTAATTATTACTTCTTTTTCAAATAAAATATTAAAATTTTATAAAATAATCTATGTAATACTGTTTAAATATAAAATAAAATTTTATCAAGATAAAAAAAATCTTAAAATATAATTATCAGCGTTAGTTTTTAAATTAAGAATATGATTTGTTTTTTTAATTTTTTACAGTAAATATTATCACAAATATGAAGTTATTTTATTTTAAGTAATAATAAATTTTAAATAATAACACATATAAAAATCTATTTTATTTTAATAACTTGAAGTGTATTTTTTACATAAAAAAATTTTTATATTTATAGTTAATTTATTTATGATGAATGACATTATAACATTTAAATTTTTTTAATTACAGAATATTTTAAAAAGTTTTAAATTTTAAATTGTTATTAACTATTAAAATTTTATAATTTTTTTAATAGTATAATTTTTACAAAAAATTCTTACTTACATTCATTATTATATGTTATATAACATATAAAAATTTTAAAAACAAGATAAATATTTTATTATCTAATTTTTGTAGATTATATTAATTTTTTACTTTTTCTTATAGGTAAGATTTAGATACAGTCATAATTTTAAATATATAAAGTAATGTTACTGTTCATAATCTTAAAATATTTTTTACTAATTGTTATTATTAATATTTTATTTGAAATAAACAATTTATTTTTTAAGAATAAATTAGTTTAAATTTTAAATATTTTATTTTTTTTAAAAATTTATAAATGTTAAATTTTTATTATTAATGAAAACTAATATTTTTGTTAAAAAATTTTTATAAAAATATTTTTTAAATTTATATTTTTTCTGAAAAGTACATATATTTTTATTTAAAATAAAATATTAATAATAACAATTAGTAATATAACAACACAATTAAATAAAAGTTATATAATATGTGCTAAAATATAATATATTTATGATAATAAAAATTATTTTTTTTATTACAAATATTATTTTACTGTTAAACATAAAATATTTTATAAAAATTATTACTAATTACTATAAGTAATTAATAATAAACTATTATAGTTTATAACTATATTATAAAATTAATTTTTTATTATATAATTATTAATATATTCGTGTATGATAAATTTATATTTTTATTATATAAGAACAAAACGTTATAATAAAAATATTTCAATTTTTTTATAAAAAATTGAAATATTTTCTTATGATTTATTTAAAATAATATATGCTAGTTTTTATTAATTTATAATTTTTTAAAACTGTTAGATAAAAACTACTTATGTTAATTAACAAGTTTGATGAAATTGTCTTATAAAAATTTTTAATTATTTTTTTATTAATTAATTGAAAAACAAAATTAAATTTTTATACATTTTTATAATATAAGTATATGACTCAATATAGTATTAATATTGATTATAACATATAAAAATTTACAAAATCATAGAGATTTTAAAAATGATTATTAGCTTAATCGCTAGTTTAGGAAAAAATCGTATTATCGGTGTAAATAATGCTATACCTTGGTATCTTCCGGCGGACTTAAAATGGTTTAAGATAAATACATTAAATAAACCTGTTATTATGGGACGAAAAACTTTTCATTCTATTGGTCATGCTTTACCAAATCGAATAAATATTGTATTGAGTACTAATTATTTAAAAACTGAAAGCAATATTATCTGGGTTCACTCATTAAAAGAAGCATTAATTGCTTCTAAAAATGCACGAGAAATAATGATTATAGGTGGTGAACATGTTTATAAACAATTTTTAACATATGCTGATCGATTGTATCTAACACATATTAATATAGTCATTACTGGCGATACTTATTTTCCATATTATAAATCAATAAAATGGAAAAGGTCATTTATAAAATATCATACAGCAAATAAAAAAAATCCTTATGATTATTACTTTGAAATTTTAGATCAGGATAAGTTCTAAACATTAATTTTCATGATAAGTATATAACAATTGTATTTTTTACATTGAACTAAAAGAAAGAACAGCTGTTTATTAATTTATTACTAAAATTTTTTTTATTTTATTGTTATAATTAAAATAATACAATAGCATACCATATACCATAACATAAAATATTATATATTTTTTAAATACTATAATTATTTAATAATTTTATTAAAAAAAATAAAGTTACTTTAATTACAAAACGTATTCTTATAAAAATATATCAATAATATACAAGATCTTATCTTTATTTTTTTATTTGTAAGATCGTTTGAAATATCTAAATTATTATTTAAGTACTATGACAATAATATGATTATAGATAAAAAATATCGCGTTAAAACATATTTCTATTTTTGAGAAAATCGCAGTTAAAAAAATTAAACAAATAAAAATCATGAACAATAACGTTATAAAGTTTATAACATTTTAGCTGATTGTGTAAAAAAACGATGATCCTCCCATCGAAGCATAGTTAATTTATTTCCCCAACAGCAACCTGTATCAAGTCCAATAACACCTTTTGGAACACCTTGTCCTAACAATGATGCCCAATGACCAAAAACTATAGTATATTTATTTTTTACTAAACGCGGTAAATTAAACCAAGGTTTTAATGAAAAAGGAGCAAAATTAGGTATACTTTTATAAGTCATATTTAATTGACCGTTTGGAAAGCAATAACGCATGCGTGTTAAAGCATTTGCAATAAAACGTAAACGTGCTAATCCGTTTAAGTTTGAAATCCAATAATTTGGAATATCGCTATACATAGTTTTTAAAAAAGATAAATAGTTATTACTGCGTAATACTATTTCTAGTTCATTTGCACAACTTTTTGCTGTTTCTATTTTCCATTGAGGCGTAATACCAGCATGTACCATTATCAGTTTTAATTTATTATTTATCTGTAACATTGGTTGAAAACGTAACCAATTAATTAGTTCATCTATATCTTGTGCCTTTAGCAAATCGGTAATACGATCTTTAGGTGTATTTTTACGAATTCCAGCATGAATAGCTAAAAGATGTAAATCATGATTTCCTAATACCATACGAATACTTGAACCAAGTGAACGTACAAAACGCAAAACTTCTAATGAGTGGGGACCCCGAGAAACTAAATCTCCAGTTAACCATAATGTATCTTCTTTTTGATTAAAAGAAACTTGAGTTAATAATAATTGAAGTTCAGTGAAACAGCCATGAATATCGCCAATAATATAAGTAGACATAATTAGTAAATTATTATGAAATATAAAGAATAAAATACGGATATTGTATAATACAGACTAATTAATTTTTTAGTATTAATCATTATATAATGATTTTATATGAAATCTTTTAATTGTTTTAAAAATTTTAAAACATGAAAGATGATGATCTAAAAGATATTATTTATTATAATTCAATTTTATATATTACATAAAAATAATATTTATTATACTATTTAATCAGTGATTTATTGTTTATAATTATAACTTGGTTTTAACTGTGTTTCAACTGTATTTATTATAAAAAAAATTTTAATTAATTTTTTATTAGTTAATATAACTATATAGCACAAATTTTAATACATCAATGAAAAAAAATCAATAAATATTGTTAATGTTTTAATTTTTATTTTTCATTAAATAAAAAAATTAGCTAATTTAGAATATTCTGAAACAGAAATATTTTCTGCTCTTAACGAAGGATCAATACCTAGATCCATAAATTGTGTTTTAGTAAAAAATTTACCTAAACTATTTTTAATTTTTTTTCTACGTTGATTAAATGCTTGAGCGGTAATACAAGAAAGAATATAAACATGTTTTACTTTATTCGGTATTATTTTATAAGGTCTTAAACATACTATTGCAGAATTAACTTTTGGTTTTGGAAAAAAAGAAGTAGATGGTACTTCTAATAGAGTAGTAATATAACAATAATATTGCGCCATTATACTTAATCGTCCATAATCTTTATGATTTTCTTTCGCAATAAGACGATTTACTATTTCTTTTTGAAACATGAAGTGCATATCTAAAATTACTTTATTATACTTAAATAAATGAAACATAAGTGGTGTTGAAATATTATATGGTAAGTTACCAAATATACGTAGCAATTTTCCTGATTGACTAGATAATGCATTAAAATCAGTATTCATAACGTCTTGTTGATACACTGTTAACTTTTTTTTAAAAAATAAATTAGATTTAAGACGATCTGATAAATTACGATCTAATTCAATTACTGTCATATGATCTATTTTTTGACAAATAGGTTTAGTCAACGCACCTAAACCTGGTCCGATTTCAATTATATCTTCACTAGATTGAGGATTAATTATCGAAATAATTTTATCAATCACAACTTGATTAGTTAAAAAATGTTGTCCATAACGTTTACGAGGAAAATATCTTTTATAAAATTTTTTATACATTATTATTAATAATAGTTTTAATAAATTTAAATTTAAAATGGTTTAAAAACATTGATATAAGTAATACTTGATTAATTTTTTAAATTAATAATACTATAAAAAAATAAAAAAATTTTTAATATTTACTTTATTTTATATAATTTTTTAATATATTGTTAACAATGAAATATAATAATACAAAAGTAAATATTACATTTATATTATAAATCCATGATATTAGTGAAACAATATATTTTGATATTAATTATCTTATTTACTATTATTATTTACTAAAAATAATCTCAAACATTACTTTTAAAGTTTATTAATACTTAAACAAATTATAGTATATTTTAAATAAAATTAATAAAAAACATTTTTTAATATTATATTGATTTAAATACATAATATTAAAAAATATAAAAATAAAAATAGATAATAACTATATTTATAATGTAATATGTTATGATAAATATAAATACTATTATAAAATTACATAATAACAATTAAAACATTTTAATAAACGTAATAAAAGACATATTGATATTATATAAGACATATTTGTATTATTTAATAAAATCTTGTGCATCTATAATAAAATATAAAAAAATAAATTCTTTTATATTACTATTATAAATTTAAATTAAAATGATTACTATAAATCATGTATGATGTTTTATAAATATATTGTTATCATGAAATGTATAATAAATATTAATAATATATTATACATTAATATAATATATTGTTTAAAATAAAATTGTTTTTATATTTAAATGATAAGCTTATTTTCATAATATAATTTAATTTTTTTAAACCAATGTAAAATTAATATAAAATGTTATATTACGTCGTAATCTTATCATTTAATCGAGCTTTTAGTTTTTAACAATTTAATATTTTATTAAGAATTATAATATTATTTACTAATAATATTTATATAAGTTTTAGAACGTAATTCTTTTATCCATGATTGTAATTCTTGAGTAAACTTTCTATTAAGTAGCATAGCATATGCATGATTTTTTTCAATTATTTTTGATTTATCTACTTTTCGAGTATCAAGTAATTGAATGACATTCCAACCAAAATCATCAAAAATTGGTCTACTAATTTCTCCTTTTTTTAATTTAGTTAATATATTAAAAAATACTGGATGATAGGTATTTAAAGAAGCCCATCCTAAATCACCACCATTTAAAGAAGAATTTAAGTCTTGAGAAATTTTCTTTGCTTGATCAGAAAAGGAAATATGTCTAAATTTAATGTCTTGAGTTACTTTTAGTAATTTATTTCTAATTTGATTATTTGTCATATTTTTTGAAGGTTTTAACAATATATGACGAGAGTGTATTTCAGTAATTAATATGGGTTTGTTAAAGTTATAAATATCATTTATTTTAAAAATATGCAATCCTATTTTAGAATTGATAGGACCAATAATTATATCTTTTTTAATATTTTTTAATTGTTTTTCAAGTAATATTGGTATATCTTTTATCTTAGTCCAACCTATATTAACGCCATTTAAAATATCTGAATTTGTAGAGTACATATTAATTATTTTCTTAAAATTATAGCCTGTTTTCCATTTGTTTATAATTTTTATAGCTAATTTTTTTATGTCTTCTATTTTTTGTTGTGACACGTTTTTTGGAATAGATAATAAAATATGAGTAATGTTTATTTGATTATTATTCATATTTCTTTTAAGAATTTGTTGTGTTAATGTATCTATCTCTTTCGGAAAGATATGAATACGACTATTTACTTCATGGTTACGAACTGTTGTGATTAAAATTTCTTTACGAATCTGCGATCGATATTTATTGTAATCTATACCTTCAGAAAATAAGCGATTACGCAATTGATTGACACTAATTTTATTTTGCATTGCGATATTAGTAATTGTTTTATCTAAATTAGCTTCAGATAATACAATACCAACTTTTTGAGCGAGTTGTAATTGAATATTTTCTATAATTAAATCATCAATAACTTGTTTACGTAATAAACTTTTTTCTTTTAGTGATAAAATGTGATGTTTTATATTATTTTTTTTGAATAGTAATACATTATTAATATCACTTTCTAATATAACGTTATGATTAACAATTGCAGCAATTTTATCTAATTCTTTAGGTTTTGAAAAAGAAGTATTAATACAAATTAAAAATCCAAAAACAAATATTTTCCAGTTTTTCATATATCCTCTATATAATCTATAAATTTATAACACAAAGCACTTACTATTAAAATAGCTAGATAATATTTAATTAAATTATACAATATTTAGTTAAATATATATATGATATTATATAGATACGTAATCTTTTTTTAAGATTATAATAATTATTTTTATAAACTGAATACATTAATATTAAAAATTATTTTATTCTTATTAATAAAGAATATTTTTATAATTATTCTAATGAAGAACTTTATAATTATCGTTTCAATTTTCATTTTAAAAATAGATATTATTCTTTAATTTAGATATTATTCTTTAATTTTAATCAATAAATTAATAGATTGTACAGTATGAATATTATGATAATTATAAAGCTATTAAACTTAAGTTGTTAGTAATTAGACAACAACTTCTTTAAATGTAACAGAAAAATGATATTTTATAAATTAAAATTTTTTAACACGTAATATTTTCTGCATATATTTTAAAATAGTATGACAATAATACAAAAATATTTATATATTTTATTTTAATAACACAACAATTAATTCTTTGATAATGATATTTTACTGAGTTAACATTACACTTAAATTTTATATATAACTTTTTTGTCATTATTAATCTTGTAATATATATTATCAACTTATATTTAACTTTATTAAATATTTCTTCTTATGATTGTATTTATAATTATAACTAAGAGCTATCAAATATCAGATAATATTTCTTATTAAATTATTAAAACATTCTAATAATGCGTTATTATAAACGCAGATGACAAAGAAACTAAAGATACTCGTTTATAAAATAATGTGGTTAAAACTGCTATACATCCTATCTCTAAATATACTAAAATAATTTACTTTTGATAAAGTGGTATCATAAATGTCAATATTGTTTTAATGAATATTATTTTTATTATAATATAGAGCGTCAAGATATTAAGTTTATACTTTTAGTATCTGAAAAAAAATTTTATAAAAAAAATACAATAATATGTTAAATAATCACTAATCATCAGTTTTAAACTAAAAAACATATCACCTATTAATTTTTAAATATAAGACATTATAAATTTATTAAAATCAACATAATTTTAATAAAATTTATTACTGATATATTCATTAAAGTGGTTTTAATAACGATGAGGTGTTAATGATTTCATTTTAGTATTAGGTTTTTTTAATAATTTTAAATCATAAATTTAGTAATAATTTTTTATGTTCACAAATATGCAAAAAATTATAAATAATTATATCAATAAAATAATAAATGTAAACGTTTTGCCTATAGATTAAAACCATTTAAGATTATATCATAACAATTTAAATGAAATTATATTTATACTTTATTATAGAGATAAATGCGAATAATAAAAAATTAAAATATAGCGTAATTAAAATTTAAAATAACGTTTAAATTTTATTATAAACACTTATATTAAATTTTTTATAATATATTATTTAAAGTGACATTGTTGTTTAAAAATAAATTTTAAAAACATTAATCATTACTAATTTTAGTATAATTAATATTAAATTACTATCTTAATTAATTTACTTTTTATCTCTATAAAATAATTAGTATATGTTATTTTTACAATGATTTTATATTTTTTGTGACGTAATAAACCGATCTTAAATAGGTATTTCATAATTTAAATCTATTAAATGTTAACATATATTATTCTATTTCTATTAAGAATTACATTTTAATATATAATATAAACAAAAAATATTATAGTTACATATAATATTTTAATAATACGCGATAATACAAACTTTAAATCATTAGTTTTTTATTTTTATATGGTATTAATATCTCAAATATATTTATTATCTATAAAAAATCTTAAATAAAGAATACAAATATAAATATTTTTTAATACAAAACAAGTATTCTAAAATTTTAATACTTAATTTATAAATAGTATAATATTATCGATTTTACTATAGTTTTATATATTATAGTATTTAAGAGAGAAACAATTTATTATTTTAAAATAATACAATAATAAATTACACATATTTTTTATTTTTAGCTTAATTTAATAATAAAATATTTTATAGTAAATGTAAAATACATTAATGTTTTTAACATGTAAATGTATTTAATCTTCTATTTCTATAAATATTATTGTATGGTTATTATAATAGAATAGAATAAATAGTTATTCATATTAGTATTAGTAGTTATTACATTATAAAATATTTTATTGTTTTTTTTCATAATTTAATTTTAATTCATTAGCATTAAAAACATTATCTTCTTGATAAGTTTTAAAATTTTTTAGTAACTAATATTAATTAAATTAATTGTATATAATCGATTAAAAGAAATTGTATTTTTCGTAGTATGAATATTATTTTTAATAAATAATTTATTATGTATATCAATTTAAACATTCATTATTTATTATATAGATTAAAAATTTACGTAAACTGTATAAAAAATAAAATTATTATAAATTAAAATCCTAAAAAAACTTTTTCATATGTAATTATATTGTTTTTTGTTAGATATATAAAAAAATTTTAAATAAATTAAAGATTATATTACTTTATTTATATAATAATATATTTATATAATAATAAAATTAAATTACATATTCTTTGTTATTAAAATAGTAATTAATAAAAATCATAAATATATTCAAAGCGTAAACAAAATTATTATAATTTTATTAAAACGTCCGTATATTCTTGAACGTAGTAATTAAAAAGTATATACAATATTGATTTATAAAATACTTAAAATTATTGTTTCTATTTCATTAAGGGAAGAATCATGAAGGTACAACTTTAAAAGCAATTTTTTAGCACGTAATCAGTTCTAGACTTAGTATAATTAAATCTATTATTATATGAGAGCGTAAAACACTATAAATTTTTTTAGCATCGTGTTGCAGGTAATAAGATATTTAACTAAATTTAAAAGATACATAACTAATATATTTAAATTATTATTTTATATATGAATATACTACTACAACTTTATAAAAAATAACGTATTTTTACTTAACAAACTTTTACAAAGAAAAAGGCAATTTTCTTTATAAAAAAATATTCTATTCATTTCAAATTATCTATATTAATGGTTTTTTTATTTAATACTTATATTTTTAGAAATTAAATTTCCAGTATTGATATCTAATGGTATCTGTCATCTTAATAAAGTAAAGAATTTGATATATTATTTCTGAAAAATTTAGTGTTTTAAATGTAAAATTTAATTAATTCTTTAATATAATAAAAAAGATTTATTGTTTTTCTTTGAAGAACAAGAAGAGTGATTATTAGTCGAAATACAAAAAAATTGATTTTATAAAAAATATATCAAGATTTTTTAGAAATAAAAATAATTTTGGCATAAAACATTAAACATGTTCATTATAAACTTATAAACGAAAATTATTCAGATTAATTAATAAAAAAATTATTGCTAACACAAATAAAAACAACGAAAAAATAGAAAAAAATTAATTATCATATAACTTAATGAACAACAAGAGATTTTTAAAACAACATTCAGACATTTGTTATTAATTTTATTAATTATCAAAAACATAAGTTAGTTTAAATATAAAAGATATTATTTAAAACAAAATAATTTAAATCTTATTACTAATAATATATTAAAATGCTATAAAATTTTTTAAAATTATATTTTTTATTTTTTATATAGTGATTTTTTTTTAAAAAAAAAAGTTTTTTGATTATTTTAACTAGATTAAATAATTAAAATTAGATAAAAATTATTAAAAACCATAAACCATAATATAAAATTATATTATAGTAACTACTTAAATTATTTAAAATTATTAGATTTATGCATAAATATAATATTATATATAATTATTTATATAAACAATTACTGATTTTTTATAATCGAAAAACATTTCTATAAATAAAATATACTTTATACTTTATACTTATATATTAGTTTAATATAATGATATTAGGATTTTAAAGTTATATTGTATCATTAAAAAACTTTGTTAATAAGTTAACTTAATTAATAATAAATATATTATTTTTAACTAAAATATAAATAATATTAAAAATCTTTTTTTAACATAATATTTTTATATTTCATATTATTTTTATTTCTTTTTTTAATAAATTATATTCTTATAATAATTTTTTATAAAATAATTTTAACAAATGTATGAAATATTATTAAGATGTAACTCTTAATATAAAATAATAACTAGCATGAATGTATTATATTAAATAATAATTTTTATTAAATTATTTGTGTTTAAAAAAAATATAATTTTTTTAACGTTAGATGATTTATTTTAATTATTGTATGATTTTAATTTTTTAAAAATTTTTATAAAAAAGTTCTTAAAGTTAATAAAAAATGTAATATTTTATTTGAGTTATAATATATTAATAAACAAACATTTGAGATCGGATGTATTTATTAATTAATTGTTCTTTATAATATACTATATTTATCTAACAAAAAAAATAAAATTTAATACACATGTATTTACTTAAAATTTATTTGTTCAAATTAAATAAAATATAATTCTTGTCATAAAATAAAAAGTTAATACATTATAATTAATAATCATATTTTATTATAAATAAAAAACTTAAATAGTCTATAACTTTATTATATTTTATTAATATATTTATTGTATCATCGTTTTTTGTTTATTAATAGATAAATAAAGGTGAATTTACTCTTATAATATTTAACTTTATTACAAACATTTCATATATTTTATCTTTAATTTATAACATTAAAAAAATTAAGATTTAATCTTACTATAATTTTAACTACAATGAATACTAACGTTGAGTCATAATATATAGATAATCTATAAAGTATAAAAATTTCTTTTTATATGATTTAAAATTTATAAAATTATCTACATTAATAAACATTATATATTACATATCAATAAATAATAACAAAGGAAAATTAATTAATATATTTAATAAAGTGACAACTATTAAATATTTAATTCAAAATTATGTTTTGTTTTAAAATGATATTTTATATAATAAATATCTCTTCTAACAAAATATTATATAAATAATTTTTTTTCACATTATTTTTACAAATAACAAAAATTTTTAATTATTTTATATTTTAAATAAATTAGTTCGTATTTTTTGTCTTTTTAAGATAATTTATTAAAAATTTTATAATAAATTTGATAAAGTTATTATATTAACTATAATTTTATTTTTTAGATATAACTATCGTAATAGTAAATAATCAACACTTTTTTTAACAATATTTCCAATAAAACGATCTATTAAACGTTTTTGTTGTCTATATTGTACAGAGATAACTTTATGAGTATCTATTTTATCAATAATAAAATCATCACTAGTTCCTATTTCATCAATAAGTCCTTTTTCTTTTGCTTCTATTCCAAACCAATGTTCACCTGAAGCGACATTATTAATATCTATTAAAGGACGTTTCTGATGAACAAATTTTTTAAATAATACATGTGTAGTATTTAATTCTTCTTGAAATTTTTCTCGTCCTTCTTTAGTATTTTCACCAAAAAGAGTTAAAGTACGTTTAAATTTTCCAGCAGTATGTTGTTCAATGTCAATATTATTCTTTTTTAACAATCGATAAAAGTTTGGTATTTGTGCTACAACACCTATTGATCCGATAATAGAAAAAGGAGCTGCTATAATTTTATTGGCTACACAAGCCATCATATAACCTCCGCTAGCTGCTAGTTTATCAACTATTACTGTTAAATTAATGTTATTTTTTCGTAAGCGCTCTAATTGAGCAGCTGCAAGTCCGTAACCATGTACTAAACCGCCTGCACTCTCTAATCGTATAAGTACTTTGTCTTGAATAGTAGCTACTGATAGTATAATTGAAATTTCTTCACGCAAAGCAATTACTTCACGAGCGTCTATACTACCTTTAAAATCAAGAATATAAAGATAAGGTTTAATCGTTTCAATGTTAGATAACTTTATATTTTTTCTTTTGATTTTATTATTTTCTTTAGTTTGTTTTTTAAATTTTTTTATCCAAGTTTTTTTTTCTAACTCAGTCATTCCAGCTAAGCGAATCATTCGCTGCATTTCACTATATTGCTTACTTAAATCATTTATTTCGAATTCTACTTTTCGTCGAGACTTATTTTGTTTAAAAATAAATACTAAAAATATTAGTATGCCCATAGCTACTATAATAGTAAGAATTTTCGCTAAGAATAAAATGTAAATCAATATAAAATTCATATATTTTACCTTTTATAAATTATTGATGTTATTAAAATTAATTTATCAAACTATATATAAAATATAGTATCATAAATAGATTAAAACTTTATAATCTTATTTTATTTATAAAAATATTATAACTTGACTAAATAATTGTCTTTTGAAAGATGATATCATTTTTACATATTCAATTTCATTGCATGTTATATATATTAATTAAAATGATTTTAGCTATTTCTATAATGAAAATTAAATTAATAACAGTTATAATATTTTAATTTTTATATAATGTTATTGAATATTAAATTTTGTTTTAATAATAAATTTTAAACATCTTATAAAATTTATAACAAATTTTTTAATGGTTATTAAAAATTTATTTATCTATTTAGTTGTATGTAATATAAAAAATTATTATTCTATGTTTATAATGTTAAATTCAATATTTTTGACAATTAAATTTTACTGAATAAAAAAGTCATTTTAATAAAAAACATAATGTTTTCACTACAAAAAAATTATTTTGTAATTAAACACATACTTTATATTAAAAATTTTATTTATTTTAAACATAAAAATTTTATAGATAAGAAACTAAATAACTTATATTAAAATATAATAAAAAATAAATTTTTTAATAATTTAAAGTAATAATTAAAAAACTAACGCTATTTAGAAATTAATTTTAAGTAAATATATTTAATTAAAATAACATAAAAGAACTGTTTTATTTTTTATAAAAAAAACTTTAAAAATGTTTAAAATACAAGTCAATATATACATAAGAGATGATTATTTTACAACACTATTTTACAATACTAAAAGAAAAAATTTTAAATGAGTTGGATTGAGCGTATTTTAAAAAAAAGTAAAATGATACAAACAAGAAAAACAAACATTCCAGAAGGAATGTGGACAAATTGTGAAGGTTGTCATGAAATTATCTATCGTGACGAATTAACACGTAATTTAGAAGTTTGTCCTAAATGTGATTATCATATGAAAATAACAGCACGTGTTCGTTTACATTCTTTGTTAGATATAGGAAGTGAAGTAGAATTAGGAAGTCAATTTGAACCCCAAGATATTTTTAAATTTAAAGATACCAAAAAATATAAAAATCGTTTACTTTCTGCACAAAAAATAACTGGTGAAAAAGATGCGTTAATAGTTTTAAAAGGAACATTATATAATATGCCTATTATAGCAGCTGCTTTTGAATTTAATTTTATTGGTGGTTCTATGTCATCTGTAGTTGGAGCACGATTTGTTTGTGCTGCTAGACAAGCGTTACACGATCAATGCCCGTTTGTCTGTATTTCTTCTAGTGGAGGAGCTCGTATTCAAGAAGCATTAATATCGTTAATGCAAATGGCAAAAACTAGTGCAATATTAGCTAAAATACAAGAATCTAGAATACCCTATATATCAATATTAACTAATCCAACTATGGGTGGTGTGTCTGCTAGCTTAGCAATGTTAGGTGATATTAATATTGCAGAACCAAAAGCTTTAATTGGTTTTGCTGGACCGCGAATTATAGAGCAAACAGTGCATGAGCAATTACCATCGCATTTTCAACGTAGTGAATTTTTAATAAAAAAAGGTGTAATTGACATGATTGTTCGTCGTCCAGAAATACGTCAAACTTTAGCAAGTATTCTTTCTAAGTTAACGAATCAACCAACACCATTTTAAAGAAAAGATTTCTTAAGTATAAATACTTAAATTATCAAGCACAATCTTAAGATGAATCAATATAAAAAAATCATGTATAATATTGATATATCATATATAGCTATTTTTAAAATATCAGGTCATTATGCAAACTTACTCTATTTTACATGATAAATCAAAATTAAAAACATGGTTGTGTTACTTAGAATGTCAACACAATAAAAATGTTATAAAAAATTTAGAACATGTGAAGTGTATTGCAAAAAAACTTAAATTAATGCATCCAGCGAAAACGGTATTTACTATTGCTGGAACAAATGGTAAAGGAACTACTTGTCGTATCCTAGAAATGATTTTATTAAATTCTAATATACGCGTTGGTGTTTATAGTTCACCACATCTTTTTTGTTATACTGAACGGGTTCGAATTCAAGGCAAACAATTAAAACAATCAGAATTTAGTCGATCTTTCTCTATGATTAAAAAAAATCGTGGAAACAGTTTACTTACGTATTTTGAATTTTCTACTCTATCAGCCTTATATTTATTTAAACAAGCAAAATTAGATGCAATTATTTTAGAAGTTGGTTTAGGAGGACGTCTAGATGCTACTAATATTATTCATCCAAGTGTAGCTGTTATTACTAATATAGCATTAGATCATACTAATATTTTAGGAAAAAATATTGAAAGCATCGGTAGAGAAAAAGCAGGTATTTTTCGTTCTAAAAAACCGGCTATCATAGGTGAAAAAAAAATTTTGAAAAGTATTCAACAAGCAGCAGATAAAATAAATGCACCATTGTATTACTATGGAAAATCGTGGAATTACATTAAAAAAGAAAATTCTTGGACATGGGAAAATAATAAAACTTTATTAATTGATTTACCAATACCATATTCAACATTAGATAATGCTTCTACTGCACTAGCAGCTCTTAGTTATTCCTCTTTAAATATTAGTAAAAAAGCTATTTGTTCTGGATTACAAACTGCATACTTACCAGGTCGTTTTCAACTTATTCAAAAAGAACCAAGATTAATATTAGATGTAGGACATAATCCACACGCAGCTAAGTATTTAGCAAGTCGTTTATCTGAATTACCTCGAAATAATAGTAAAGTTCGAGCTGTAGTTTCGATGTTACCGAATAAAGATATCGTTGGATTTTTGGAATGCCTATCTCATCAAGTAGATAAATTTTATTATACTGTACTTAAAGAAAAAAAAAACATAAAGAATAAATTATTAACGCAACTTTTATCACAACATTATTATTTTGATAATGTTGAAATCGCTTGGAAACAAGCCATGAAGGATTCAAATAAAGAAGACATTGTTATTGTATGCGGATCTTTTCATGCTGTGTTAAAAATAATGATGTTAAATAAAGATAATATACAATTCTTGATAAATAAATAATATTTTCTAATTAAAAATAATTTTTAATTAGAAAATCTTATGATTTTACAAATTGAGATATTCTCTAGTTTTTGTGTATAATGTTGTCTAAATAATATTTATATTATTAATTATGCTATTTTAACAATGGTAGTAAAAATTAAATTATTTTAATAATGTTAACATAATCTTTAATAAAATAAAAATTTAGTAAAAAAAGTTATATTTAGATAATAATAAATAAGATTAAAAAATCTGTTTTCTTTTTAAATATAGATAATTAGAATTAATATATTACACTCATATTAATTTACTGTAAAACTTTAATATATTTACTATCTTTTTATTTTTATTTTATTAAAATACGTTCATAATAGATAGATTTTTTTTTAAAATATTAAAAGAATGACTCTACTAAAAAAATAAATTATTATATTTTACTATGATAGTATATATTATTAAAAAAATAAATTTTTATAAATATTTTAAAATATGAAAAATAGTTAAACAATATTAATAAATTTTCTTTAAAATTTTAATTGTTATTTTTGTTAAAAATAGATATATAATTAATGTTTTTTGCTATTATACTTAATATTATATTAATAAATAAGTTATATTGATATTTTTTGTTTTAATCAGTATTTTAAAATAATTTGATTACATTTTAAATTTATTAAATAATACTAAAAATATTTTATTTTTAAAATATTATGTGCAATAGAATTTAATTAAAAATCAACATCTTAGTGTAATATGACTATTATACTATTATCTTCATCTACAATAAAAAGATATTTAAGATATTTTAAATATCTTATATTTTTTATAAAATTTTTTAAAAAATAAATTATATGTTACTATATGATTTATTTTATTTGTTTTAATAGTTAATTTTATTTTAAACATAATAATAAATTTATTATATTAAAAAATTTTTAAGTTAGTTCTTAACTTTATTAAAATATTTATTGTTTCTTATATGTTTATTATTAATAAATAAAATTAATAATAATATAACATTTATTATATAACAAATTTTTATATATTCATTTATATTAAATAATAAATAATTATTTAATTAAACATTATTAAAAATAACACTTTATATATTGAGTTTATATGTTAAAAAATATTTTATATTATGGTTCTATAAACATAATGTTTATAGTAATTATTAATATTATTATATATTTATAGAAAATAATATAAAAAAGTTTAATTTTAAAATGTAATTACATTACAATTTTTTTTAAATTAAACTTTAATTTTAATATAAAATTTTATTAATAGATTTTACGTTATAAAATACAAATTTTAATTAATATTAAAAAAAATCAAAAAATATTAATTATTTATTTTAATAATAATTAATTATTTTTAAAATTAATATAATGTAGTATAAAATTAAAATTAATATAATATTATTTATTTTTTTATACTATCTTTTATGTAATGCTTATTTTATATAATGAAAATAGCTGTTTAAGATCTTAATTTATTATTCAAAAATAGAATATTTATATTTTGTTTTCAATATTTAAAAACTAAAAATTTATTACTATTTTAAAATAAATTTTTATGAAAATTACAGAGCTATATAAAAATTATGTTTATTTCACTAAAATTTTATTTTATGATTTATACTTAAAAAAATAAAAATAAAATGATTATAACAAAAAAAAATAACACATATCTAGTATAGAAATAAATAATTAATTTTTATATTTTAAAGTAAAGAACATAAAACAATTTAAGTCTAATAACTAAACTAATATTTAAATTAAAATTCAATATTTTCAAATACTTTATTAAAAAAATAAATTTGTCATAAAATATTTTTAACGTTTAAAAAGCAGTTAAAATGAAATAGTTAAATAATTTAATTAATAAAGTAATTGTTTTACTTAAAAAAAAGAATATATTAAATTTAAATTATCAATATAAAATTTTGTCTAATATTATTAAAAATATGATATGTTATTTTTAAATTTTATTTTCTAATAATACAGATAACTATATTTAACATTTTTTGTATGAATATAGCATATTAAAATTTATTTCACCATCTTGTTATTTTACTTATTTCTTGATGATTTTCTACTTCAGCTCGTAATGCTAATAAGTCATAGGCAGAGATTAACTTTGAATTATTTATTAACTTATATGCTCCTTTTCCTTTCCATCGAGTCAATCGTAACTGTAAATACCAAATTTCTCGTATTAAAGTAGCAATACGTTTTGGAATAGCAAGTGAAGATTGTTGTTTTTTCAAAATATTGTTTATAGACACTAAAAAAGCATCATAATTACTAAGATTATTTTTTTTAGTTAATATTTTTACTTGTTCTAAAAGAGGTTGCCATAACATAGCAGCAAATAAAAATTCTGGATTAACATAGATGCCACTTTGAAAACGATTATCGATATTTTTTAATGCTTGAACTACAGTTCGTTCTATTAAAGTAGTTGAATTTAATGCGATATGATAAGGAATTAATGGAAATAATCGTTGAAATAATTGATATTCACATAATTTTAAATATGTTAAATAACCATAACCAGTTAAAAATAACTTAAGAGATTCTTCAAACAAACGTGAAGATGAAATTTTATTTAAGAGCATAGATAAACGGGGAATTGGCTTAGCTGTTTCATCACTAATAATCATGCTTAGTTTGACAGAAAAACGCACTGCACGTAACATACGTACCGGATCTTCACGATATCGAGTTTCTGGATCACCAATTAAACGAATTACTCCTTTTTTTAAATCTTGTCGACCATTCACATAATCATGTAAAGTAAAATCTGCTATACAGTAATATAAACTGTTTATGGTAAAATCGCGACGTTGTGCATCTTCTTGTATTGAACCAAAAATATTATCACGTAATAAAATACCATGTTTTGTTTTTTTAGAAACATTTTGATTGACTTTTAAAGACTTTATGTGTTGTTTACGAAAAGTAGAAACCTCGATTATTTCTACTCCAAACATTACATGTGCTAAACGAAATCGTCGACCCACTAAACGACAATTGTGAAATAAATTACGCACTTGTTCTGGTGTAGCGTTAGTACTAATATCAAAATCTTTTGGTTTTTTGCCTAACAATAAATCACGTACACTGCCTCCTACTAAATAGGATGCATATCCAAATTTATTTAAACGATATAATACTTTTAATGAATTTATGCTAATATCTTTACGTGAAATTGAATGTTTTTCACGTGGGACAAAACTCATATAAGTTGCTCTTTTTTTTCGTATAAATTAAAGTTTTAGGCATTAAAAAATGACGTATGATTAAGAATATTATTTTTTTGATACAACGTATACTATATGTTATAATTTTACAGTATAAACATTTATTATAGTATTATTTTAAATAATTAAATTATAACTAGAATGCTACATTTTATCATAGAGTAATGTTATAAAAAATATATTATTTATCAATTTTTTTATTAAAATTATATATAGCTATAACTAAACTAAAAAATAAAAATAAATAAAACATCACTAAAAAAAAAGATAAATAATAACAGTTTTTATATATTTGAATATTTTTATTTTTTTTATATATTTTAACATTTTTTGTTTTTATAAAAATTATTTAATTTTATTAAAATATTTTATCTTTATGATAAAAAACGATATTAATTTTTATTAAAATACATGTTTAACTAAATTTTTAGTGGTAATTTATTATATACTAAATATAAATGAATTATTTTTTATGAATTTATGTAAAATACATTATTTACTTTTAATAAACATTATTAATTTTAAATTAAACATAATTTATATAACAATATAATTATATTTTTATATAAAATTTTGTATTTAATAATTATTTTAAATAATGTTTTCAAACTATAACAGAATATTTTTTATTTTATTTATCAACTTTAAGATAATAGTATATTATTTAAATAAACATTATATTGTTACATTTAAAACTTTGTATTTTTTTTATTAATAAATATTATTTTAAATAAAAAAAATCAATTGTTTATTAAAATTATAAATTGTGTAATAAAAAATATTTTCTATTTTAAATGTTTTAAAAATATTATTTTTAATAAAAATATATTAAGTTAATTTTGTATGCGTAAAAAATTTTTTAAAGAAAAAATAAATTAATAAAAAAATAAAAATCAATATTTTTTAAAAGTAAATTGTTTGTTTTTAATATTTTATTTTACATACAATAATTATATAAATCGAAATAAAATAAGCATAAAAGCTATTGTAGTTGTTTAGTATGTTTATAATATTTTAATATTACTGTATATTTACAAGTAATTCAAGAACTAATATATAATACAATTGTTAACTATATTAATCTATCTATATAATAAATAGATTAAAAAATATACATAATATAAACATTAAATTATGATAAATCTCTTTTATTTAAAGTTTAGTATAGTAGATACACTATGATAAAAATAAAAAAATATAATTCTACTATTATCGTAAAAAATAAACGTGCAAAATTCGATTATTTTATTGAAAACGAAATTGTAGCTGGTTTAGTTTTACATGGATGGGAAGTTAAATCTTTACGTTCTAATAATGTTAATATCAATAACAGCTACGTAATATTACGTGATAATGAAGCTTATCTTTTTGGTGCCGTTTTTTTACCATTAACTATTTCTTCATCACATCTAACGTATGATGCGAAACGCATTCGAAAACTTTTATTACATAAAAACGAATTAAACTCTTTATATAAATCCGTGAATCAAAAAAGATATACCATAATAGCTATATCAATGCATTGGAAAAATAGTTGGGGTAAAGTTAAAATTGGTATAGCAAAAGGGAAAAAAAACTATGATAAACGTAATATTATCAAAGATAATGAATGGAGAAGAAAACAATCACAAATCATAAAACATATCAATTATTAATTTTTTAGATAAAGTAACATATTTATGTTAAACTATTTTACATTGGGGGCTGATTTTGGATTTGACGAAATTCACAAAACTTTAGGAGCATGTCGAGGAGCGGTTTGCCTCGTATAAAAAGCCGCAAAAAATAGTTGCAAATGACGAAAACTACGCACTAGCAGCTTAATAACCTGCTTAGAGCCCTCTCTCTCTAGCCTTTTCTCTTAGGACGGATGCAAAAGAGAGGTCAAAAAAAAGAGATCGCGTAAACATCTTGCCTAAAGATAAAACGTTAAATATAACTAGGCTAGTTTTTTAGTAACGTGTCTATCCGAGACTAACGAATGAAAATAAAGATTAGACTAAGCATGTAGTGCCAATAGTGTAGTAATTTCGGACGGGGGTTCAAATCCCCCCAGCTCCAATAATTAAAGAATTTTATAATTTTAAAAAATATTATTTATATGAAATTAAAAGCTATATATTAGCGTCTATAAATAATCTAAACTAAAATTAAATAAAAATGTTATTACAAGTATTATATAGTGTTAAAAAAATAAATTTTAATATTTTTAATAAATTAAAATTATTCTTTTTAATATAAAAATAATATTTTATGAAATATACTAAAAATAAATTTAAAATTACTTGTCTTGTATGAATCATTTATAAAAATTAATATTTTTTAACATTTTAATTTTTTATGTATTATATACATGCAATTATTATATTGCTGTTGATTGTTTTATAAATAAAAAAACATTCAACATATTGATATTTTTTATAAAATTTTTCATATTTAGTCAATTGAAAATAGCAATAAAAAAATACATTGTAATAGATAGATAACATTTTAAAAATAAAATATTCATTCATATAAAAATGACAAAATTTTTATATTATTTATCATTGTATTATTTAAAATAATATATGTTTGTTAACTATTGACATAACAAATATTAATTTAGCATCTTTAATATAGAAAATATAATCTATAAAAAATTAAATTTTATTTCTATAAAAATTATCTATATTCTTGTATATTATAATATTTAATAAAAAACATTTTAAATAAACACATTTTTTCATATAATGTATTTATTTAAAATTTAATTAAGAATATTTTTTAAAAAAAGATGCATATTCTATATTTTTTTGTAATTGTTTACAATAATTTTTAGAAATTCATAAATATTTTAATATATAAATATTACTACTATAATAATAAATATATAATATTTTTTTTAGAAATAAAAAATCAAAAACAATAAAAAATATTAAAAACATACAATAAAAACGTTTTTTTTAAGTAAAAAAAGATTTAATATAATAAAAATTTGTTATTATTTTAAATAGCTATAGGCGCATAGATTGATGGATAAGCATTATATTCTTTTAAACAAATATCTTGAAAACGATATTCAAATAAAGACAGTGGTTTTCTTTTTATTGTAAGTTTTGGTAATAAATATGGTTTCCGAGTTAATTGTAACTTTGTTTGTTCAATATGATTTTTATATAAATGAACATCACCTCCACTCCAAACAAGAGTACCTACTTTTAGATCACATTGTTGTGCTATCATGTGCATTAACAAAGCATAACTAGCTATATTAAATGGTAAACCGAGAAATACATCGCATGAACGCTGATATAATTGACAAGATAACTTTCCTTTAGCAACATATAATTGAAATAATATATGACATGGCATTAATGCCATTGTTTCTAATTCACCTACATTCCAGGCAGAAACAACCATACGTCGCGAGTGTGGATCTTTTTTTAGCTGTTGAAGTACATTACTTAATTGATCAATTTTTTTACCATGAGCACTATTCCATTGTCGCCATTGTTTTCCATAAATTGGACCAAGATCACCATTTTCATTAGCCCATTCATCCCATATTTTAACATTATTTTTACGCAAATAAGTGATGTTAGTATCACCATTTAAAAACCATAATAATTCATAGATTATAGAAGGTAAATGACATTTTTTAGTAGTGACTAATGGAAAACCTTCTTGTAAGTCAAAGTGCATTTGATACCCGAAAATAGATAAAGTACCAATTCCAGTGCGATCAGGTTTGAATGTTCCATTGTTTAGTATTTTTTTCATTAAACTTAAATATTGTTTCATTAATTTTATATGATTCATCCTAATTTTATTATTTATTTTAAATATAAAATATTACTTTTGTGTGTAGTTTATCTTTTTAAAGCTTAACGTTTAATATAAAAATTAATTTTTTTATTTTAATAAAGATAAATAATTTTATAAATTTGATTTAAATAATTTAATTATTTATAATTTCATTATTGAGCGTATATTAAAATACATTAGTTATTTTGTATTTTAGTTATTTTATATTTTTTAATCAAAATCAATAATTTTTAAAAATAAATGTATTAAAAATAAATGTATTATATAGTATTTTGACTATATAATATATTAAAAAGTAACATTGATTATTAATATATTTACATGATATATTATATTTAATGTTGCTCTTGTATTTATTTGATAAATATACTAATTTTATAACATGATTTTTAATATTTAAACATAAAAATTTTATATGATGTTTGTTGTAAAATAAATAAAGATTTTTTAAATATATTTTAATATTAATTATTTTTACGATTTCTTATATATGTTAAAACTATAATTATCATTCCGACTAGTACCATTGGAAAAGAAAGTATTTGTCCCATACTAATATAGTTGTTAAAAAGACCAATTTGAATATCTGGTTGTCGGAAAATTTCAATAATAATACGAAATATTCCATAAGTAAACAAAAAAATACCAGACACAGCACCGATAGGACGTTGTTTTTTAATAAATAGATGTATTATAGTAAACAATACTAATCCTTCTAAAATTAATTCATATAATTGTGATGGATGGCGTGGTAGTACACCATATTGATGTAATAATTTTAGAAGAGTAGGATTAGTAGTAGCAATCATTTCATCTTCTTTTTTAGAACCTGGAAATAACATAGCCCAAGGAGTATTAATTGTTATTCTTCCCCATAACTCACCATTAATAAAGTTGCCAAAACGCCCACAACCTAGTCCGAATGGAATTAATGGAGTAATAAAATCAGAAATTTGAAAAAATGGACGGCGAGAATAATAAGAAAAAAAAAATATTACTACAACTACTCCTATTAATCCACCATGAAATGACATACCCCCATTCCATACTTTAAACAAATATAACGGATTGTTTAAAAAAAAAGAAAAGTTATAAAAAAAAACATAACCAAGACGACCACCAATTAAGACACCAAGAAAACTATTATATAATAATGATTTTATTTCGTTTTTGGTCCAATATCCATTATACAAATTGTAAGTAGGTCGTGATGCGAAATATACAGAAAAAATAAAAGAAATTAAATACATTAATCCATACCAATGTATACAAATTGGACCAAAAGAAAAAAAAATTGGATTAATATTAGGAAATTTTAAATAATTGTTATTCATTGATCACCGTAATATATCTATTATTATAGTGTTTTTTTTAATTGTGATAAAGTTGTTTATTGTTATATAATAATTATTATTATAATATTCATTATATTATGCATAAAATAAATAAATTTTTTAAAGATAAAAATTAACAACTTAGATAAATGTTAAATATTTACTAATTTATGATGATTGTAAAATTTATATTATAAGTTATTAAAATATTATTTATAAAAGAAATCTTTTCTAACTATTTATTTTTATATTTTTTATTAAACATAAATTTAAAAATAAACATTTTTTTGTAAAAATTTGACAAAATATTAAAAAAATTCATTACATCTGCAAATTTTTAATATTTTATTTATTTCTTAAATAAATTAATCATGTTATATTTAATATTTATTATTAAATCATAAAATTTTTATTTTAAAATACTTAATAATTAATAGTTATTTTTAAAAAAATATAAAAAATTTTAATTAATGTGAGAATAAAATAAAATTTATGATAATGTATATGAATATAAATAAATTAAATAAAAAATTATTAATAATAAAAATTAATAATGTTTATTGTATAATAAAATAAATTTTATTTTTTTATTATCATAAATTTTTAATATAATTTTTAATTTAAAAACAATTATAAAATTAAAAGTCAATCTTTTAAATATTTTATATTTTCTGATATATTATTATTTGATCTTATATGTTATTATTTTAATATAGCACTATAAAATCAATCGATAAAAAATTAATAACTTACTTTAAAATATTGGAAAGATTAATTTTTATATTTGTGATAAAATCTAGGAAATATAAAATTATTTTTTAACTGAATTAATTTAATTGTTTTTTAATAAATAATATTTATTAATATCATTTTTTATATTAACATTTTTTAATAATAAATTAGTATCATATTTTTTAAAATTTAAATTAATAAAAGTATTAATTTCTTAAAAACTAAAATTTAAATACATATTCTGATAAATAAAAAATTTTAAAAAATCATTTTTATAATTGTCTTTATTATTTATTCTTCTTCATAACATTGCTTTATAATCATTTATAAATTATTTCATTGTATTAATGCGTAACATTAGATGCGATTTACATCGTGCTGCTTTGTTTTTATGTATTAGACCTTTAGATACTTGCCGATCTAAAATTGGTTGCATTCTAAAAAATGCATGTTGAGCTTTATTTTTATCAGATTCTATAATAGCTAGATCTACTTTTTTTATAAAAGTTCGTATCATTGATCGATAAGAAGTATTATGTTGTCGTCGTTTTTCAGACTGTATAATTCTTTTTTTAGCTGATTTAATATTTGCCAAGGTATGTCCTTAAAAAAATATATTTTATATAGTTAAATGTTTGATTATTGTATTATATACTAATATGTTTTAAAATGTGATATTTTTATAAAAAAATATAGTCTTCATAGACATTATCGATAACATTGCTAATCAATTATTTTGTATAATCATCTATATTTTTAATATAGCTATATGAATATTATATTTTTTAGAAAAAATTACTGAAGTTATTAACGTGTTAATTTTTTATACTTTTATGTAATGATTGTTATCTTGAATAAAAGATTAAATAAAATAATTAAATAGTAATATTAATATCATAAAGATAAAAATATTAATATATTAATTAAATTACACTATAGTATATTGTACTAAGAATATTGATATATTATTATAAAATAAAAAATATTATTACATATTAAATATAATAATTAATAATATTGTTATAATTTAATTTAATAAAAAAATAATACTATTACAATAAAACACATATACTATTAGCTATGAATATATAATTAATTAAATAAAAAAACATATTTTTTATTTTTAATAGGTTATTTTAAAAGTAAAACTATTTTATATAAAAGTTAAATTTAAAAGTTTATATAAATACTTCATATGTAAACTCTTTTATTTTTATTCTTAATATAAAATTTAAATAATTAATTTTATTTATCTTTTATCTACAGAAATAAAAATATTTATATATCTCTTTATTAGAATTAAAAATTTTTATAAAAATTTTTACATAAAATTTAAAAAATAAGTTATAAATAATTTAAATTTTTATAAAAAAAATTATTAATTCATAATAAATAAACTTTGTAGTTAAAAAAATAAATTTTTTATATTTATTCATTTTATTTATTATTTTATTTTTTTATATTAAGAAATAAAAATATCACAATAAAAATTTAACATGAATATTACAACATAAAAGTTTATATCATCATGTTAAATTTGATTAAAAAAAATTTAAATGTTTATCACCTATCTACTTCATAATTTTGTGATATATTTTTATAATGAATATTAAAAATTATCGTATAAATTTATTAAATTTTAAAAAAATTTTATTAATAATTTAATATAGTATTATTATGTTTTATTTGATTTATAAATACATTTTTAAAAAAAGTTTATTTTCTTTATAAAAAATATTATTTTTTAATTGAATAAACTTAAAAAATTTTTTATTTATTTTCAATTAAATAAACTGTAAAAATTTTAGTAAAATAAAAAATTTTATTAACATTAAAGATAAATAAATTTAAATATAACATATGTATTTAAAATAGTTAATATGTAATGTAAAATAATAAAAAATAATTTTTTATATCATTAAATATCTATATTTATAATAGAAAATATTATGTGAATATAAACATATTTGTCATTAATGTAATGTTATTATGAAATGATATTTGATTTATTTTTTAAAAAATATTATTTTAAAATAAAATTAAATATATATTTAAATATATATTCTTTGTTACTTTAATTCTATATTTTAAATATAAAAAATAGTTTTTTACTTATTTGGAGAATTTAATGATGACTGAATGGATTACAGGTGAAGTTATAAAAGTTACAACATGGACAAAAAAGTTGTTTAGTATTTTTATTAAAGCACCAATTATTCCTTTTATTCCAGGACAATTTACTAAATTATCATTAGAAATTAATGGAAAACGATTACAACGTGCTTATTCATATGTTAATGCTCCTAAAGATTCAAATATAGAATTTTATTTAATTAATGTCCAAGAAGGACAATTAAGTCCAAAGCTTGCCAAATTATGTCCTGGACAAAAAATTATGATCACTAAACAAGCAGCTGGTTTTTTAGTATTAGATAAAGTTCCTATATGTGAAAATCTTTGGATGATCGCTAGTGGTACTGGGATTGGTCCTTATTTATC
The DNA here is from genome assembly GCA_020541345.1 of Candidatus Ecksteinia adelgidicola. Classification (GTDB taxonomy): domain Bacteria; phylum Pseudomonadota; class Gammaproteobacteria; order Enterobacterales; family Enterobacteriaceae; genus Ecksteinia; species Ecksteinia adelgidicola. Next base: position 699,514 of record CP045239.1, read on the forward strand.
TATTTTACAAGAAGGGGTTGGACTCAATAGATTTAAACATTTAGTATTAATTCATGCTGTACGTTTTTCAAAAGATTTAAGTTATTTACCTCTTATGAAACAACTTAAAAAATCATATAATGGTAAGTTACAAATTCAAACTATTCTTAGCCAAGAAGTTATGGAGCATAGCCTTACCGGTCGTATACCGGCACTAATTGAAAATAATCAATTAGAAACTAAAATAGGATTAATAATTAATCCAAAAAACACGCACGTATTACTGTGCGGAAATCCTAAGATGATCTACGATACTCAAAGTATTCTTAAAAATAAACGAAATATGAAAAAACATTCACGCCATAATCCTGGTCATTTTTTTAGTGAAAATTATTGGTAAATTTATTAATTTATAACTTAATTAAATATATTAAATGAATAACAGAAATCAAGCAATTCAGAGTAATTAAACAATATAGAACATAAGATAATATATTATACGTTTTTAGCATCAATTATTGTATTAAATTAAATTTTTTATCTTATTTTTTATATTGATTTAAATATTACTTTAAAACTTTTTATAATATTTAATTAAAAAATATTATTTTTGTAACATTAAATTAATCAATATTATTTTTTTAAATATATATATTATTGAATATAATATATAAATGTCATTTATTATAATATAAAATATAATTTATTATATTAAATTTATTTTATTTATAATATTATTATATAGAAATTAAATTTATTTTTATTGATCAAAGTTAATTGTTTTTAATTAAAAATTTTTAAATAAATATTGATAATTAAATTTATTTATTAATATAAATAATATTTTAAAGATTTTTTAGAATAAATTATATAATTTCTTAATATAAATAATGAAAAAAGTTATTTTAAATAAAATGTAAACAATAAAATTTAAATAAGAGAATACAATAAATAACGTTGTTTAATACAATATATAAAAATTTATAATAATTTTATCTTTTATTTTTCTATGTATTTTATTTATATTACATATTTAGTGCATATATATTAATAATAAAATATATTTAATTTTTTATAAAAAAATTGACATGTATTTTTTTTAAACTAAAAAATTTTATTAATACTATAAAAATATTATTTTTAAGATATATTAATTCATTTTTTAAAACAATCTTAGTATTAAAATTATATAAAAAATAAAACGCATCATTATATGATATTTTAAAAGATATTTCATAATCTATAAAAAAATAATATATTCATTTTCAATCTTTATTAAGATTTTATCTTAATAGTTCTTTTAAATAAAATGTTTATTATAAAATTGTATCAACAAATAATCATTAGATATTTTCTAAAACTCAAGAATAATATAGTTGTGCTGATTATATTTAAAACAAAATTAATGTAAAAAATGTTATAAAATAAAAAAATAACATGATAAAATTTTATAAAATTATAGCATGAGATTACTATTTGATATCTTTATTTTATAATTACAATAAATTATTGACAATTAATAAAAAATTTATACATAAATTAATAATTTTAATATGATATATTATAGTTATGTTAATATTATAATTATTATATTAATTTTAAACACCTTATTAATATCGATTTTATTCTTACAAAATTCTATAAAAATAATAAATATAAAATTAAAATTTTTTTTAGAAAATCATATAAAAAATTATTATAAAAAATATAATTAAAAAAACTGTTTATTATTAATAAATAGAACATGATTAAAGAAATGATTATTTACTCTTCTACAAATATATAATATTCATAAGATCTTTTTAAGATAATATTAATGTTGAAGAAATATAAAAATTTTTAAAATTGATCTATAAAATAATATTAAGCTTACAATATTATATTATTAGTAAATTACTCTATTAAACTGTGTTCAATCAATAATTAAGTAAATTTTTTATTTCTTTTTTTATAATATAATCTATTTTGTTTATAAAATATGATGTGACGATATTTTAAATTAATTTACTAATTGTAATTTTACACAAAAAATATTATATACTTAAATTTTAAAGTAATTATTAATAGTGATTTTCTATATTGAATAATCTAGTATAAAAATAGCTATTTTAAAAAAAATAATTAAAAATTTCATCTAAAAATAGAAATTAAATTATTTTATACTAGAAAATAACATTATCTGTATAGTAAATGATGTTGAATAAGCTATAAGTATTATTGTAAATATAATCTATTATATCTTTATAGAATACTAAATTTTTTAGTTATAAGTAACAATATTACCATAGAACCCGTTTATGAAACATTTAAAAATAGTATTATTTAACAAATAAATTTAAAAAAAACGTTAAAAATATTTTTAATGGTATTGTTTACCATAATATTATTATAAATAATATTATTATATAATCGTAAAAATAAAAATATATATGTTATTGATAATCTTTTAAAAGTAAATCATTTCATAAATTAAAGACATTATACTTAAAGATATTATATTTAAAGACATTATATTTAGAGATTTAAAATCAGAAATTAGTAATGTAAAATTATTACTATAATTTATTCAACTAATGCTCTTGAAAATTATTATATTCAAAAAGAACATCAATCATGCCAATTTTTATTTGATAAAGATGTCATAATTATATCTCAGAGTTTTACTAGTGATTAAAGAATGTTTCATAGTTAACATACTATTTTCATGGTATTAAATTTGTTGAAAAACCAAAATCAATAGTTAGACTAATTATTTAAGATAAAGAAGAAATTTAATGTTTAGAACGTCAAATATTTATATTCATGCTTAAAGAAATTAAAATTACTAATGCTTAATACATTAGTTATTTACGTTTTTTAAAAAGACTATTTTAGAAAGAATTGATTGAGGTATACAATTAATTATTACTATTACTAATTAAGTATGTCAATATGCAATAGATATTAACATAATAAACAAAACTAAATGTAACTATTATTTAAATAATTAGTTTCACTCTTTTAGACATGATTACTTTTAATGCTTATATTATTAAAATTGTATTAAGTAATATAATTCAGTTATAAAAAATTCAGAATTATTTTAATATTTCGTAATTTAACATATTATAACATGACTAAACGAACTGCTAATTTTATTTTAGTTAATTTAAATATGAAGATATTAGTAGTAATATGTAATCTAGATCTAATTTTATTTATATTATAAAAATATTCTAGAATATTTTTATATTTCAATAATAATTAGAGTAATTAATAATAATTCTAAAAAATAATCATTTATATTAAAGATATATTACTAAACTTAATAATAAATTCTATTATTGTAATATTACTATAGTATTACTGTGTTGATAAATAAATGAATAAGACGTTTCATCACAATTATTAAAAAATAAAAAATATAGAAAAAGCGTATCATAAATACTTAAACAAAAGCGGGAATAAATATTTTTATAATTTATATTATATTAGTAACATAAAACAAACAATGTTATAACACGATTATTAAACAATATAAAATAAATTAAATTATTATGGTCATTATAATATAGTTATTATAATATATTACATATGAATATTTTTATATTAATTTTATGTATTTATTGATTATCAATCACATCGTAATTTATAAATTATTTTGTATTATAATATAATAAATACGAATCATGTTTAAAATAATTTATTTTTTTTAATTTATTAATACTTATGAATATAATATTATAAAACTATTAAATATTAATAAAATATTTTAAATATTAATCGTTAAAAAACTTGAATGTAAATGAATATTTAAAATTAACTATTATAATAATTAAAAATATAAAAATATCTATGCTGTCTTTAATTTTATATAAAATAAAATTAAATTAAATAATGTTATTTTAAATAAAAAAATAACAAAATACTAAGTAAAATTATATTTTTAATTTATTATAAAAAATTTAAATATGAATTTTAAATTTTAATAAAGTAAAAAATAATATAATTTTTAGAAAATTATTGTACAACATTCATATAAAAATATAAAAAAATAACATCAAAATTTTAAAAAATATATTTATTTAATTGAATTAAAAATAAAAAAAATAAAATATATAATTATATATTTAAATTATTTAATAACAAAAATTTTGTTTTATAATAATATTTAAAGATTATAAAATTAAAATAAATTTTTAAATATTATATTAAAATATAAATTGTTTTTTTTTAAAAAGATACAATACTAGTTAATAATGCTAAAACAAGAAATTGTAATATTTTAATAAAATTTTTTTAATAAAGATAATATTAGATTAAAAATTTGTTTTTTTAATAAAAATTCTTGTTAAAAGTAATAAATTAAATATAAAAAATTTTATTTAAATTGTTATATATTAATATTATATTAATATTAATAATCATTTACTAATATATTCATAATAAAAAAATAGAAATAACATTCATTATAAAATGTATTTAATACACAAATAATCGTTGTTAAATTATAATACTACTTAAAGAGTTAATTATATTAGTAGTTAATTACATTAAAATCTTAATATTTCTAAATAATAAACACAAAACGTTAATACATATAAAATTAAGATACTTGATTTATTAAACGATTTATGTAATAATTAATTATTATAAAAAACTTATTTATTATATTTTTTGTATTTTTATATTATGATAATAAGTGATATAAAATATTTTATTATATACTTTATTTTTTTTAATAATTACAAATAGCATTAATTATTATAAATAAGTGAAAATAAACTTTCAATTAATAGACTTTATATTTTTTATAATTTTATAATAATTTTACATTGTATGAATTAATATATCATTTAAAAATAAAATTAAAAGTAAAATATTTATTATTTATAAAAAATTTTATTTTATCATATAAAAAAATATTTTTTATAAAGCAATGTATAAATATTATAATTAATATTAATCAATTAGAATATACAACTATTATTAATATTAGAAACTAATTAAAATTAAATTATTTTTAAATATGAATAATTATAAAAATTTTTATTTTTATGTTAGACTTTAAGAATTAGTATTTAAACAAATTATATATTATTTTACTCAACTAACAATTTTACTTTCTCATAAGCTTTATAACAGATATAATAAGGTTGATAAAATGAACGATACCAATCGCATACGCCTTCTCTGGATAAGCTTTCTCTCATATGCACTTACTGGCGCTTTAGTTATTGTGACAGGAATGGTAATGGGAAATGTTTCAAATTACTTTCATCTTCCTATTTCTAGGATGAGTAATACTTTTACATTTTTAAATGCTGGAATTTTAATTGCAATTTTTATAAACGCATGGTTAATGGAAATTATTTCTTTAAAACGTCAAATTTTATTTGGTTTTGTTCTTATGATTTTATCAGTAATCGGGCTTATAGAAAGCAAGAGTTTAATTTTATTTTCATTGTCTATGTTTGTTCTTGGTGTCATTAGCGGTATTACTATGTCAATAGGAACTTTTCTTATTACATATATGTATTCTGGAAAAAAACGTGGTTCCCGTTTACTTTTAACTGATTCCTTTTTTAGTATGTCTGGCATGATATTTCCAGTTATTACAGGTATTTTTTTTAAAAAAAATATTCATTGGTATTGGATTTATGCTTGTATCGGATTGTTATATATGGGTATCTTCTTATTAACATTGTGTACAAACTTCCCAATATTAATAAAAAAAGATAGTGATATGAAAAAACCTATCATTAAAGAAAAATGGGGTATTGGAGTTTTATTTTTATCAATTGCTGCTTTATGTTATATCCTCGGTCAATTAGGGTTTATTCAATGGGTTCCAGAATATGCTATAAAATCATTTGGAATGGACATTAGCAATGCAGGAACGTTAGTTAGTAATTTTTGGATTTCTTATATGATTGGAATGTGGACTTTTAGTTATATTCTGCGTTTTTTTGATTTACAACGCATTAGTACCTTACTAGCATTTTTGTCAACAATAATAATGTATTTTTTTTCAAATACTCATCAAGTAGAATATTTAAATTACTATATTATAATGTTAGGTTTTGTATCTAGTGCAATTTATACTACATTAATTACTTTAGGTTCATTACAAACTAAAGTTGTATCACCTAAGTTAATTAATTTTATTTTAACTTGTGGAACTATCGGAACTATGCTGACTTTTATAATTACTAGTCCTATTGTAGTAAAAGGTGGTGCTCACGCAGCGTTAAACACTGCTACTTTATGTTATGCAATAGTAACAGTGATGTGTATATTACTTGGTTTTGTCACCAAACATCGCAATTATCAGAATGTAATACATTGATTACATTAGATATTAATTATATTATAACATTTAAATATTAAAATAAATTACTGATTTTATAATTATCTTAAAATATAAAAAACAATATTGTTAAATCATGAAAGATTTTTATAATTATTATTTAAAAATAAAAAAATAAGAAAATTTTTTATTTATATTAAAAAATTATATGAATATTATTTTATAGTTACAATATAACTTTATTACATTAATATTATTATTTATGAAAATTATTTTTAAAAAATTTTTAATAAACTTATAATATTTAATATATTTTTATACAAATAATTAAGTAAAAATAATTTATTTTTTAATCAAATTTTATTAATAAAATATTATTTTATAACTTATTTTACATTTTAAATATTTGATTTTTACATTAATAATTAATATTAATTATTAATATCTTAACAAAAATATTTAAATACATATTTATAGCATATGTTTTCATTATTTTTTTATTAAAACAATTTTATTATATAGTAAATAGATAATCAGTTAATAAATTCTTATTAAATAATCATAAATAAAAAAGTTAATAAATTCATTGTATAAAAAATAATTATAATCTATAATATTAATATAAAAAAATTTGTTTATAAAAATTTTTGTTATAAAATATTATTCTACTAGCATATAAATATAGTATATTTATTTAATATTTCATAGATTATTTTTTAATAAAGTTTTATAAAATATTATTTTATTATTATTCTTAATATTGAATTAAGTATTTAGTATATTAAATAATATACAATATAAAAACATATATGTTGTATATTATAAATTAATAAAAATATAAATATACTAAAATTTAATAAAATTTTATATATTAGTTTTTAATCTTGATACAATACATAATTAAAAAAAATAAAAAATATAATAAATTACAAAATTTATAATGTATAAATTCAATTAAAATTTTAAAATACGCAATAATAAAATTCAAAAACACATATCTTGTTCAAATAACACCTCATAAAATAACATAACTAACATATTTTAAATGTAAGTTAATATGTTTATTTTTTACATTAATATTAATGTTATATGTAAAAATAAAACATGTTTGTTTCTAATAAAAATATTTAATGTACGCATTCATACTATATGTTATTTTTTTTAAAAAAATATATTTTAAATATAAAATTAATATTATTACATATTTTATAATATTTCTTATTTTATTTATTTTAAATTTATATTTAATAACTAATGAGAAAAATAAAATAAAATATTATAAAATTGTTATTAAACTTATAATACATATTATTAAATATCACATTGATTAATAATATATTAATAAATATATTTAAAAATATACTATTAATAAGACAATAAATGATAGATAAAATTTAATAAAAATTTTATATCAAAACATTTTTATTTCTATTATTTAAAACAACTACTAATCTCTTATATAAATTTTTAAAGTAATATGTTATATATAAATTCTTAATTTGCTATTAAATAATGTTTATTATTAATACATTTATATTTTATATTAATTTTTAATATGTTTGATAATAATATAAAAACTAAAATAATATTATAACGTATTATTTTATTATTAAATAAATTCTACGTATTATAAAGATAATATTTACATTACACTGTGTTATGATTTTCTCTATTTTACTATTTATTTAATTTTTGACCATTTAAAAATTGTTACGATATATTTTAAGATTTTTTATATAATATAGAAATTAATTTATTTATATAGCTAATATTTTATGTTTAAAATATATTAAATTATTTATATAAATTGTTTAAAATTAAATTTTTATAATGTTTTTATTATCTTTTTAAATTAAAATAAGAAACAAATTATATGATGTTAACTAACCTATTAAAAATTTCATCAAATGAAAAATTCTAATGGAAAAATATTATGCGTACTAGTCAATATCTACTTTTTACTCAAAGAGAGTGCCCTTCTAATACTGAAATAATTAGTCATAAATTGATGCTTCGTGCTGGAATAATTCGAAAGTTATCTTCTGGTTTTTATACATGGTTGCCAACTGGTCAACGTATTTTAAAAAAAATAGAAAATATTGTTCGTGAAGAAATGCATCATGCTAATGTAATAGAGATTTCTATGCCAATAGCCCAACCTTCTAGTATATGGAAAAAAAGTGGTCGATGGGAAAAATATGGTAAAGAACTAGTACGTTTTATTGATCGAAATAATGGTTTGTTTGCTTTAGGTCCTACTCATGAAGAGGTAATCACTCATCTAATTAGAAATGAAATTAATTCATATAAACAATTACCGATAAAATTATTTCAAATTAAAACAAAATTTCGTGATGAAATACGTCCACGATTTGGAGTAATGCGCGCCCGTGAGTTTTTAATGAAAGACGCTTATTCATTTCATATTTCACAAAACTCATTACAAGAAACTTATAACTTAATGTATAAAACTTATAGTAAAATTTTTAAACGAATTGGATTAAATTTTCGTCCAGTATATGCTGATACTGGTTCGATTGGTGGTATCATGTCTCATGAATTTCAAGTAATTGCTGATAGTGGTGAAGACAACATTGCATTTTCTACTGATTCTGAATATGCAGCTAATGTTACGTTTGCAGAAGCAGTTTTTCCTAAAACGATACGTAAATCAGCTAATGAGACACTTCGAATTGTTGATATTTCTAACTCGAAAACTATTATTGAATTTATTAAAAAATTTCAGTTACCATTAAAAAGAACAATTAAAACACTATTAGTGCATGCTAGTAACAATCAAGATTATAAATTAATTGCACTCTTAGTCCGTGGAGACCATGTATTAAATAAAATAAAAGTTGAAAAGATTAAACAAGTCGCTACACCACTTACTTTTGCTACAGAAGAAGAAATTCAAACGACTTATGGTGTAGGATCTAATTCTATAGGTCCAATAAATTTAAAACACGTTCATATTATCGCTGATCGTAGTGTAGTAACGATGAGTGATTTTTTTGCTGGAGCCAACATTAAAGATAAATATTATTTTGGTATTAACTGGAACCGTGATTTACCCTTACCTCAAGTAGAAGATATTAGAAACGTAGTAGAAGGTGATTTTAGTCCAGATGGAAAAGGTACATTGTTAATTAAACGTGGTATTGAAGTAGGTCATATTTTTCAACTTGATACTAAATATTCAAAAAAAATGAAAGCAACAGTACAAGGAAAAGATGGACAACATCATGTTTTAAAAATGGGATGTTATGGCATTGGCATTACTCGTTTAGTTGCTGCTGTTGTTGAACAAAATTACGATGAATATGGCATTATTTGGCCAAACTCAATCTCACCTTTTCAACTTGCAATTATACCTATTGACATACATAAATATTTTCATGTAAAAAATTTATCAGAATATTTATATAATGTTTTATCTTCCAAAAATATCGAAGTTCTTTTTGATGACCGACAAGAACGTCCTGGTGTTATGTTAACTGATATGAAATTAATTGGTATACCACATTTTATTATTATTAATAATAATGATCTTAATAGTCAAAACATTGAATATATAAATCGTCAAATTAACGAAAAAAAAATGATAAAAATTAATGATATTATTGACTTTTTATTACAAAAAATTCAACTATAATTACTATAATTAAATAAAATGATTCTTATAAAACTTTAACATATGTAAAAATCGTATGAATATATTGTTTTCATAAATATTCATGCTATTGTATTAATAGCCAAGATATATATTAATATTTTAAAAATATTAAATTTAAATATTGTATCTTTCTAAAAATAAAATATATTTAAAATAATAAAACTATTTTAACAAATTTATAAAATATATTATATTTATAATATATTATAAATAATTTTATTAACAAATTAATTATTTAATATAAAATATAAATTTTTATTAATTATTAAATATTTTATGACATAAAACATACTTTTAGTATTTTAAAATAAAATACTTTATATATTATAATACATCTTTATTTTAAATTACTTAAAATTAAAAAAATTAATAATCTTATTCATATAAAATTTTTTATTATAATATTATAAATTATAAATCTTTATAAATATTATTTATTTTTTTATGTGTATATGACTTTGTTTTATTAATTTTTAATATTATAAAATAATTATAAATAATAGTTTTTTTTAATAAAAATAATACTATTATAAAATCTTATATATTCTAAAAAATATAAAAATATATTTAAGTATTTATGTAACATATAAAAAACTATAAATTTATAAAAATAAAATAACATTATATGTTGAATGATATAAGAAAGAGAGTAATAAAATTAATTACTCTCTCTCTTTAACTTAATACTATAATATTAATGAAAAATATGGGTTATTAAGTCTAAAACTTTGTGAGAATAACCGGTTTCATTATCATACCAAGAAATTAATTTTACAAATTGATTGTTTAAAAGAATACTTGCTTTAGCATCAAAAATAGAAGTCAATTTCTCACCATTAAAATCGCTAGAGACTACATCATCTTCAACATAGCCAAGCACTCCTTTCATTGAATTTTGAGAAGCGATATAAATAATTTCTTTAATTTCTTTATAAGTAACATTCTTTTTAAGACGAACAGTTAAATCGACAACTGATACATTTGGTGTTGGTATACGAAATGACATGCCTGTTAATTTTCCTTTTAATTCAGGCAATACTTCACCTACTGCTTTCGCAGCTCCGGTTGAAGAAGGTATAATATTTTGATAAGCTCCTCGTCCACCACGCCAATCTTTATGAGAGGGACTATCAACAGTTTTTTGAGTAGCAGTAGTTGCATGAATAGTTGTCATTAATCCTTCAATAATACCAAAATTGTCATTAATAACTTTAGCTAGTGGAGCTAGACAATTAGTAGTACAAGAAGCGTTAGAAACAATATCTTGACCGGCATAAGATTCAAAATTAGCTCCACGAACAAACATTGGGGTAGCATCGTTAGATGGACCAGTTAATACAACTTTTTTTGCACCTGCTATAATGTGTTTTCTTGCAGTTTCATCATTAAGAAATAAACCAGTTGCTTCAATAACTCCTTCTACACCAACATCATTCCATTTAATGTTGATAGGATTTTTTTCTCTTGTAATGCGAATAATTTTTCCATTTACTATTAAATTTTCTTTTTTTACTTCTATGCTACCATGAAACCGACCATGTGTAGAATCATATTTTAACATATAAGCCATATATTCTGCGCTTACTACATCATTAATAGCACGAATCTCGATATCAGAACGTTCTTGAGCTACACGAAAAACAATTCGACCAATACGACCAAAACCATTAATACCTAATTTAATTGTCATAATTTTACCAGTGATTATTTAATAAATAAAATGTGAATTGTAAAATAAAAAATATTTTGATATTTTAATAAAAAATTGTATTGTTTTATAAAAATTTTATTCATAAAATGTAATGATATGATATCATTTATTTTATTTTTTTATGTTTCTTCTTATAATTTTTTTTTAAAAAAATTTTACAAAATTCTATTTTTATATGATGTATAAATAAAATATTTATGTCAAAATATTAAAAAATAAAAAATAAAATTCTTAATTTAAAAAAACAATTTGTTATTTTCTATCTTAAAGTTATACGAAAATTATTTTTTAAAAAATTTCGCAAAAAAAATTTTAAGTGTTAAAATTATAATATTTATAAATTTAATACTCCGTTATTATAAAAAATTTTATTTTTGTCAAACAAAATTATAAAAATTTTAAAAATTAAAGTAATAATCTTTCAAAAAATTTATAAAATAAACATAAACTATTTATTATAATAATTTTTATTACTCGTATAAATAAAATCATTTTTTCTTGTTATATCTTAATCAAAGAATCTAAAAAAAAACATATCATTAAAATCTAAAATATTAATTTATATAACAATTATTACTTATTCATCTAAGATAAACATTATTAATATTATGAAATGATATTTTTTTCATAAAAAATATGATATTTAATAAAATATTAATTTTTTCATGGAGATATTAGTTAAACTTATTATAATCTGCAATATAAACTTTAAAAATTAAAATTTTCTCTTAATCAAAACTAATTTAAATGAAGAAGATAAAATGTAATTACAATATTAATATTTTATATCTTACACTTATTTATATTTTTTTTGTTTTTCAAATCTATGTTTATTTAAAAACTTTACATATTAATGATTTAATAGATCTTGCTATTAAAATAATATGAATTAACATCTTTATGATACTGAAAATTTTAAATATAAAAATATATTATTAAGGATAACCGATGAATAAAAGTCAATTAATTAATGTAATTTCAAAAAAAACTAATTTTTCTAAAGAGCATATTAAAATAATATTAAAATCTGCTTTGGATATTATCACCCAATCTTTGAAAGAAGGAAACGTAGTACAATTAGTAGGTTTTGGTACTTTTAAAGTACATTATCGTTGCGAGAGAATTGGACGAAATCCGAAAACTGGAAAAAAAATTAAAATTTTAGCCACTAAAGTGCCTTCATTTGTTTCAAGTAAAATATTAAAACATTCATTAAAATCATTCAATAATGATTTCAAAAGTAAAAATTGATTATTTTTGATATTAATCAGTCAGGCATCGCAGTTGTCTGACTGAATTTTTAAAAATACTTTTATTAATGTTGTTATTAATTTATATGTAAAATAACATTTGTATACAACACAAATATAAAATATTTAAAAAAAGTAATGTTTTAAATATTTTTTAACACTTTCTTCAAAAACTTTCAAAGTTTAATAAAATTTTTAAAATAAAGATTTTTATTTTAAAATATTAATTGATTAATATCATAATATTATTTATTTTTAAATGAAAAATATTTAAAATTATTGATAATAACTATAATAAAAATACTTAGAATAAATAATTTTATGTATTATATAACATTTAAATAATGCTATTTTATAAGATATGTTTATATTTTTTTTTAATATTTTATAAAAATATTTTATTATTTTTAATTTTATAAAATAGACTCTATTGTTTATTATAATTGCATAGACCTTATTTATAAATATTTTTTTATTTTTTTTTAATCGTATTAAATAATGAATACTTGTATATGTTATAAATATATTTATTTTTTTATAGACATGCTAAATATTAGTACTTTATAATTATAAATAAAAAATATTATTTATTCTTATCTTAAATATTAACATGAATTATACTTATATAAGATATTAACACTATATGATAATCTTTTATTTTTAAAATGTATTTATGTTTAATTGATAATATTTTTATTAACGTAATAATCTTATAATATTAATTATTTTTATAAAAAAAATGATAATAAATATAAAACAAAATTATAAATATTTATATAAGTCTTAATTAAAACAATAATTTATTTTAAGATATGTTTACATTTTATTTTATTTAATATCAACGTTTGTTTTATATATAATTTTTATAGATTCTTTTCTTTAAAATTTTAAAAAATTATATGATATTAATAAAAAAATAAAATATGTAATTTTATGTTTAATAAAGTTTATTATAGTGTATAATACATTTTAATATTTTATTTTTGAAGTTTTTATTATACTATTAATAATTTAATCGATAATTGTAAATTTTATAATTTTTTAATTAATACAATATGAAATATTCATTTCAATCATTTATGTCTTATATTTATACATGTTTTATATATTTATGCTTTAATATAATTATAAAAAAAATTCTAAAGTAAGAATATTTTTCTTAAATAACGTGATACTGCATCATCAATATTAGATTCAATTATTTCTAAATTAGGTAATTGATCTTTTAAACGTTGATGAGCAGAACTCATTATACATCCTTTTCCAACTATTGATAACATCTCTAAATCATTCATTCCATCTCCAAATGCAATACATTCTTTTAATGTATAACCAATTATCTTAACTACTTTATCTAATGCAATTCCTTTAGACACTCCACCTGCCATTACTTCTAAACAAGTTGGAAATGAAAAACTAACATTCACTCGAGTACCCCAACGTGCATTAATAGTATTTTCTAATAATAATAATTTTTTATAATCATGACAAGTAAAATATACTTTATAAACTCCAGAAGTTCCAAGCATTTTTGGTTCAAATGTTTTATGTTGAAAATAAGATTCTTTAAAAAAAATATTTTGATCTGCATAATCATGATTAACAAACCAATCATCATGACGATAAACATTTGTAGTAATATCAGTAACATTATGTACTACGTGATATAAATAAATAACAATGTCTTCATCTATGTCATAACTAAAAATTAATTCTTTATTAGAATTATGTACTCTAGCACCATTTGAAGTAATCATAAAAGCATCAATTTTTAGATAATCACGCATTCTTGCAACATCGACATGATGACGACCTGTTGCAAAAATAAAATATACATTTCGTTTTGATAATAACTTTAATGTTTCTTTAGTATGAAAAGATATAACATGATCAGAAGATAGTAATGTGCCATCTAAATCAGAAGCAATGACATGATACATAGAATTTATATTCTAACCTCGTGATTAATTTGATATTTTTTAATAAAGTTGTTAAAAATATATAAAAAATTGTTTATATTTTTTAATAATCTTAATATTATTTTAAAAAAATTTTAATATACTTTATATCATTTATAGAATGATTTATATTCAATGTCATATAATAATTAGTTTTGTAGTTTTATAAGATTACTTATTCTATTTCTTTATAACAATAAAAATTATCACTAACATTAACAATGTATAAATTATTTAATAGTAAGTTTTCATTTTTATTATTAAAATCAATAATATATATTGTTTAGAACTATTGATAAAATTTTGAATAATTAATGCCTAATTTTAATTTAAAAATTTTAAATATGTTGTGTTACATATTTTTAATATAATAAAATATAAAAAACTAATCATAAAATTATATTATGTTAATATAATTTTATAGATTCGTAAAAATAAAATATAGTGACAATATAGTAATTTAGAAATATAATCTTTAATTATTTTAATTAAAAGGTTAAATAATATTTTTATAAAATTATTTGTATGACAAAATTATTAAATAAAATAAGAATATATCGATGTATATCTTATTTAATACTTAATTTTAATACATTAAATAATTAGATTATAAACAATATACAGTAAACTAATTCTCAAATTTAAGTTTATTATTATAACTAACTACTTTATTTATTTATATATAATTAATAATGTTGATTTTTTTTAACTTTTCTTTAATAAGAATATTATAAAATAATACACTATTTATTTTTATCAAAATATTTTTTACTTAATTAATAATAAAATTTTATATCAAAACTATAAGATTTTGATAAATATTTATATGTCTAAAAATATTAAAGTAATTTTGTTTATTGTATATTTTACTTTTGTTTATAAAAATTTTTATAATAAAATTATACATTTTTTAATAAAAAAATAAAAATTTTTGTAATTAATCATTTGTCAATTTATTTATTATATTTTAGTAATTATTAATATTATTAAAAATAAAAAATATAGTAACATAACATTATATAATAAAACATTTTTATTTCATTCAATATTTTATATTATATCAAATATTAATATTTTTATTTATAAATTTTATTGCTTAATAATTATTTATAATAAAAAAATAAAAATTTTTATAATTAATGAATATTAAAAATTTAATATAATGAATTCATTATAAAAATTATTGTTATTAAAAAATGCTATTTTTGTTATTAAAATTTTTTATAATTTATTTCTTATAATAAAATTGATAAAGATTTATATCTTTTTTTTGTTATTTAATAATTTTATCAGAAAAAATATTTTAATAAAAATAACATTATATTAATAATATAATTACATAACATAATTAATGATATAAAAAATTGTATTTTATTTATTTATAACAGTGAATAGATATTTTAAGTACAAATGATAATTATATATCTTAAATACCAATAAAAGCAAATTATATATTTTAAATATTAACTTTTTTATTATTAAAATTATAATACTATAAAATAACTATTAATTATTTAATAAACAAGTTAATACAAGGAAAATAAAAATGAGAACGTTATTAAATCAAGCAATAACATTTAATTTAATGACATCATTAGATATTCAATTTGCAAGCATGATAGCAAAAAAAAATGAACCTGATATTTTATTAGCAGCAGCTTATTTAAGCTCATATACAAGAGCTGGTCACGTTTGTTTAATGTTAGAGCAACTTCAAGTTTCTCAATTATTCTCAGGACAAAAACCTGAATTAGCAAAAGCTGTTTGGATAGCTTCTGGAAAACTAGATGTTTTATGTTGGAATAAACGTTTGATGCAATGTTCTGCTGTAAGTGATGGTAGTAGTCCAACACCATTGGTATTGCAAAACGAGTGCCTCTATCTACATCGTATGTGGAAAAATGAAAGTAATGTTATTGAATTTATTAAGACAAATCATCCATATCAATTAGCAGATAAATCTCGAATACGTTCTACTTTAAATCAATTATTTAGTTCACCTTCTTATAAAATAAATTGGCAAAAAATTGCTGTAGCAGTAGCGTTAACTCGACGTATTTCTATAATTTCTGGTGCTCCAGGTACTGGGAAAACTACAATTGTTGGAAAATTATTACTAGCATTACTTCAACTTAATAATAATAATAAATTTCGTATTCAATTGTCTGCTCCAACTGGTAAATCTGCAGCACGACTCACTACATCACTTCAATCTATGTGTGACCAATTAATGCTAACTAAAAAACAGAAAGCATTATTTCCAACTCAAGCGATAACTTTGCACCGTCTCTTAGGCGCAAAATTTAATACTCGAAATATGAGATATAATCAGAACAATCCATTACATCTCGATGTATTAGTAGTAGATGAAGCATCTATGATAGATTTATCAATGATGAATTATTTAATTCAGGCTTTACAAAAATGGACAAAAGTAATTTTTCTTGGAGATAGTCATCAACTTTCTTCTTTGGAATCTGGGGCAGTATTTAGTGATCTTTGTTCATTTTCTACAGAAGGATATAGTAAAATCCGTACTAAAGAGTTAAATTATTTAACTGGTTATTTATTAAAAAATAAAAAGAAACAATCAACATCAATGATTAGTAATAGTATATGTATGTTGCGAAAAAATTATAGATTTAATGTTAAATCAGGTATTAGTCAACTATCTAAAGCAATTAATGTTAGCGATATTAAAAAAGTTAAGAAAATAATTGATAGTAATTTAAATGATGTTACGTATTATTTTTTTAAAACAGAGTTAGAGTATCAGTTGTTATTAAAAACACATCTTATGGGATATTATAATTATTTTAAAAATGTACATTCCAAATTTGATATAATTACATTATTTTCTTCCTTTCGTCGTTTTCAAATATTATGTGCATTACGAGAAGGTCCTTTTGGTACTTTTCATGTAAATCAACAAATTGAATTTTTATTACAACATGCTGGATTAATTCATTATTCATCAAGACAGTGGTATTCAGGAAAACCAATTATGATTACACGAAATGATAGTTTTTTAGAATTATTTAATGGTGACATCGGCATTACTTTGTTAGATGAGAAAAAAGATTTCAGAGTGAATTTTTTATTACCAAATGGTAGTATTAAATCAATTCACACAAATCGTTTACCAATGCATGAGACCGCTTATGCTATTACAGTACATAAATCTCAAGGTTCTGAGTTTGATCATGTAACACTAATCTTACCAAATTATTCTCTTCCAATATTAACTCGAGAATTAATATATACTGCTATTACTCGAGCGCGTTATTATCTTTCGTTATACATTAATAAAAAAATATTTATACAATCAATTTGCACATTTATGCATCGAAATAGTGGATTAATTAAAAGATTAAAAATGTTAAAATATAAAAAATAAATTTTTTAAAATTTTTAAGACTTGTTTAAAATATTAAAACATATTCATAATACTTGATATGTTATTATTAATTATTTAAAACAAAAACATTTTTTAAAACATATTATAAAATAATTTTTATTAAATTCATGTAAAATATTAATTGGTTTTCATCTTTTATTTGTTATATATGATAAAAAATTTTATTATAGTGTATCAATATTAATTTTATATATGAATATATAAACATTTTAATAAATATTTTTATAAAAAATATTGTTTACTTTTTAATATATTAGGTTTACAATAGAATTATTATTATAATTAAATTATTATATAACATTAGATAATTCATTTTAATATATTTAATAATAAGTAAAATAAATAAAATAAAAAAATTTATAGATAATATACAAAATAAAATATTTGTTATTAATTATTATCTATAATATATAAAATTTTTCTATTTTAAATAAAAATATACATTTTACAATAAAATATTTTTATCATTAATACATATTAAAAAATATTTTAATGTTGAAAAGTATTTATGTTTTTTGTGTTTTATTAATATAAAATTTATATATGTTTTTAAAAATTTTTATATTTATTCATTTTCTATATTAGTTTATTATTTTATATTATAAAAAATACCAACACTAATTAAAAAGTTATTTTATAAATGAAATATTTTGTGTTTAAACATATTTTAATTATAATATTTAATGCTTAAAATACAAAAAAATATATTAACATTTAAAATAACTTTATTTTATTATAAAATAAAAAATATTTTTGTATTATGCAGTACCATTATTTGTTTTTAAAACGTTAAACAACGTAAAAATAAATAAATTAATCATACTATTTAAGAAAATTAATACTTTATATTATAATTAATTTTATGTCTATTTTTATAAAATTGCATTTGAATTTTAAAATACATAAACTAAAATATTTATCATGAATAGAACATGATATAAATATTTTATGTATTTAGACAAATTAAGTAAAAAATATTTATTTTATATTATTTCAATAAGAATATAATAAAAAAAATTATATTTGTTTTAAATAAAAAAATGTTTCGTAAAATTATTAATATAAATATTTTTAATAAAATAAATTAACATATTTATTATATATTTTATTTAATTTAAACATAAATAACGCTTTATAATATAGTAATTTTATTTTAAATGATATATTGTAATTTAAAATTAATTATTTATTGTTATATGAAAAATTTTTTATTTTCATAATATTTATAAATAATTTCAATTTTTTACACGAAGAAAAAACTCATACAAGTAATATAATTACTTATATGATTATAAGAAATTAATAAATGTAATAAAAATAATTTTTTAATTGTTTACATAAAATATTAATAAAGTTATTATATTTTATAAAAAATTTTATTATTAATAATAAAAAAGTAACATATGTATAAAATATTATTATGTTGTTATCAAATATTATTCTATTTGATTCAACCTTTAATTTGGATTTATTTATTACTTCGCAGTCATAAAAATCCAGATTATCGAAAACGCTGGTTGGAACGATATGGTTACTATCGTAAAAAAATAATAGCAGGTGGTATTGTACTACATTCTGTATCTGTTGGTGAAGCATTAACTGCTATTCCACTAATAAAAAAATTACAAAAATATTATCCTAACATTTCAATTACTATTACCACAATGACTCCAACAGGTTCACATTGTATTAAATGTGCTTTTTGTGATAATTCTAAAATAAATAATATTTATTTACCTTATGATTTATCTAGATCTATAGAGCGGTTTCTCAATCAAGTGAATCCAAAATTATTTATTATTATGGAAACTGAATTATGGCCTAATTTAATTAATTCATTGTATAAAAGAAACATTCCTTTAGTTATTGCTAATGCTCGTTTATCAGAACGTTCAGCTAAAAAATATAAAAAAATTAGTAAATTTATTTATCATATTTTTAATCGTATTACATTAATTGCTGCGCAATATCAAAAAGATAAAGATCGATTTATAAGTCTTGGAGTAAAGAAATCAAAAATTATTATTACTGGTAATTTAAAATCAGATATTTCTATTACTTCAGAGTTATTGTCTCAGTGTACAATTTTACGAAATAAATGGGCACGAAATCGACAAGTTTGGATTGCAAGTAGTACACATAATGGAGAAGAGAGTATTTTACTTTCAGCTCATCAAAAACTTTTGAAAAAATATCCAAATTTATTGTTTATTTTAGTTCCACGCCATCCAGAACGCTTTTCTTTTGTTATATCACTAGTAAAAAAATTTGGTTTTAATTACATCTTACGAAGTACTAATCATATTCCTTCATCTCATACACAAGTAATAATTGGAGACACTATAGGTGAATTAAACTTACTTTATGGTATTTCTGACTTGGCTTTTATTGGGGGAAGTTTAGTTAATCATGGTGGGCATAATCCATTTGAGGCGACCATTTACAATATTCCTATTATTATGGGACCATATATATTTAATTTTGATAATATTTTCACATCATCATCAAACAGCAAAGCATTAATAACTATAACTAATGAAGAATTATTAATTAAAAAAATAGAAATATTACTCACTAATAAAGATTATCGTCAATATTATTGTAATCATATTATAAAAATATTGTCTAAAAACACAAAAGGAGTATTAGAACAATTGTTAGCGTTATTAAAGTTTTATCTATAAGCACTCTTAAATAAAAAAATAGAAACTATATTAATTTTTAGCATTAACATTCATATTATTAACATAAATATAAAAAATATTTTTTATTTCTTCTTCAAGAATGTATCTCAATAGAAAATAAAATATTATATAATAACAATCATGAATATAAAAGAATACGTAATGCATGAACATATATTTTAAAAATAAGTATTGTCATTATTTCTTTATATTCACTGTTTATTTTTTTATATTTTTTAAATATATATTTGATATATAATAATTATGATTAGTATTATTTTTTGTAACTATATAACATATTTTAAAAACATATAATATTGTTTATATTAAATTATCGTTTTCGTATAGAGGTTTATAATGGTTAAGAAAGCTATCTATCCAGGAACATTTGATCCTATAACTAATGGTCATTTAGATATATTAAATCGAGCGTTATTGATTTTTGATTATGTTTTTTTAGCTGTTGCTATTAATTTAAATAAAAAAACATTGTTTACTTTAAAAGAACGTATTATTTTAGCAACTCAAGCAACTTCACATCTTAACAATGTAACAGTTTTAGGTTTTAAAGAATTAATAATAAATTTTGCAAAATATCATCAAATAACCACTCTTATTCGAGGTTTAGGTGTAATGTCTGATTTTGAGCACGAATTGCAATGCGCACATATGAATCGATATCTTATGCCTACTTTAGAAAGTGTTTTTTTAATGCCATCTCAAAAATGGTCTTTTACTTCTTCTTCGATGATTAAAGAAATATCAAGTTATGGTGGAAATGTTAAATTTTTTGTTCCCGATATTGTGGAAAAAGCTCTAAAAAATAAATTTAACACTAAAATATTTTAATAAGTTTTACGCTGATGATTCATGAACGTTTTTTAATGTTATATTTTTTTATATTTAAACTTTTTTATATTTGAACCTAGATAATAAAATCTTTAACATATTTTTATAAAAGTAATTTACATTAAATTATATTAATATTTAATATTCTTCGATAACTTTTGAGATGAAAAATTATTATTTATTGTTTAATTATGGATATTTTTTTAGAATTAGCAATAAAAATATTATAAAATAAGTAAAAAATTTAATATATAATACTGATTTTGAGTAATGATAATTCTAAAAATAACTAACTATTTGATAAATTTTTAAATAAAAATATTTTATTGATGTAGTAATTAAACTAATAATATTATTATATAAAGTTGTTATTTTATATAAAATCAATATTAATAATTTTTACTACTAATTTTTTAAAAATTTTATTTAATAGATCAAACTAACAAATAGTTATATAAAAAATTAATCATTTAAAAATAATTAATATATTTTTTTAAGAAAAAAAATAAATAATATAAAGATTAATTTTATGATATTAATCATATTTCTTTATGTTTTTATAAATATTTACATTGTATTATATAAGTTTATTATATAAACAAAAATATTCTGTTTCAAAATTATTTAATTTTAGCTTCTTTATACATTATATGATGACGTACAACTGGATCAAATTTTTTTAATTTTAACTTTTCTGGATTAATACGTTTATTTTTAGTTGTTGTGTAAAAATGACCAGTACCAGCAGAAGAAACAAGCTTAATTTTTTCACGAACACTTTTAGCCATTGATATAATTTTCCTTAATATTTTTTACTACGAGAATGTAAGTGAGATAATACTGTTTCAATTCCTTTTTTATCGATTATACGCATACCTTTTGCAGATAAACGCAATGTTATAAAACGTTTTTCAGTTTCAATCCAAAAACGATGTGAGTGTAAATTAGGTAAAAAACGACGTTTTGTTGCATTCATTGCATGAGAACGATTATTACCACTTATTGGATGTTTTCCAGTAATTTGACAAACTTTAGACATATTAGATTTCCAAAAAAATATCTATAAAAATATAATGTTTAAAACATTATATTAATTATTAAAAATTAGTTTTAATTTTTAATTTTTTAAAAAAAAGTGAAATTATTAGTTAAGAAATATGTTTTATTAGATATTAATAAAAACGTTATAACATTCAACAACACTATAGTATACACTTGTATTTAAAATTATTCAAGAGATAAAAATGTTATAACTTTATTCAAAGTTAAGAAATATCTTCAAATTTTTATAATATTTTAAAAATTTATTTTTAAAAATATAATAATATTTACAAACGTAAAGAAGCATTATATAATGAAAAATTATTTTTTAGTTTATAAAAATTTTATTTTTAATGTTTTACATAATGTATAATTAATATCAATAAAATACTCTAAATAATAGAACATAATTTTTATTTTTATCAAATATATCGTCAATTAATAGAATATTTATAAAAAAATTATTACAAAAAACATATGTTATTTTTAAATAATTTTTAAAATTTAATATTAGATATATTTTATAATTATTAGAAATGTTTTATAATTATAAAACATTTCTTAAAATGTAAATAATAATTATATTGAATAGTTTTTTTGTAACATTCATCAGATATTAGATCTTTTTTATTACTTATAAAAATTAACAATATTTATGATTTATCAAGTGATTTTATTATGCTTTATATAATAAATATTTAAATTATTTATATATATTTATATCAAAAAATAATTAGTTTTATGATTTAATGATATTGTTATTAACTGTTTATAATATTTTACATATACAATCAAATAATTTTTAATAAAAAAATTAAACAGATAATGTTTACTTATAATATATATTTAAATTCAAGATGACATTAAAATTAATTCATCCTTACGTTTATTATTTTTAATAAAATTTTATATATCAATATACTTTTTAACACTGACATTGTTCTATTGATAGTTTCATATAACATTTTGATATAACTAAAACAACATATAACATTACAATACAATGTATAAAAAAATAATATTTTTAAAATGAATAAATAGTATTTATATTATATAATAAAAAAATAAAATATTACAATTATAAACAATTTTATATAATTAATTTAATAAACATTATCTAACTAAAATAAATTTAATTTTTTATAAAATAACATATTTTATATAGTTATTTTTTTTAAAAAAATGATAAATATATTATTGTATATTATTATTCCCACTCAATTGTTGTCGGTGGCTTTCCACTAATGTCATATACTACACGAGAAATACCTCTTACTTCATTAATAATACGATGAGAGACAAGATCTAAAAAATCATATGGCAAATGAGCCCATTGTGCAGTCATAAAATCAATAGTTTCTACTGCACGAAGTGCAATAATCCATTCATATGTTCGAGCATCACCCATTACGCCTACAGTTTTAATTGGTAAAAATACAGCAAATGCCTGACTTATTTTATTATACAAATTAGCTTTACGCAATTCTTCAATAAAGATTGCATCTGCACGACATAATAAATCGCAATATTCTTTCTTTACTTCACCCAGAATTCGAATACCTAAACCAGGGCCAGGAAATGGATGGCGGTGTAAAACATCGTATGATAAACCTAGTTCTAGTCCAATTTTTTGTACTTCATCTTTAAATAATTTTTTTAAAGGTTCTATTAATTCTAATTTCATTTTATTTGGCAAACCACCTACGTTATGATGTGATTTGATTACATGTGCTTTACTAATAGTAGAAGACGTAGTGGATTCGATAATGTCTGAATATATAGTTCCTTGAGCTAACCATTTGATATTTTTTTGTTTGCATGCTTCTTCATTAAAAATATCTATAAATAATTTACCAATAATTTTACGCTTACTTTCTGGATCTTTAATGCCGATTAATGCAGTTAAGAAACGCTTTTCTGCTGATATATATATAATTTTGAATCTAAAATGATTTTTAAATATTTTTTTTATTTCATTTATTTCATTTAATCGAAGTAAACCATTATCAACAAATACACAAGTGATACGTGAACCAATGGCCTGATACATTAACATAGCAGTAACAGAAGAATCAATGCCTCCAGATAAACCAATTATAACATTTTCTTCTCCTACTTTTTTACGAATATATTTAATTACATTTTTAACAATACTAGTTGGAGTCCACAGAGCCTTACAATGACAAATATTTACAATAAAACGTTGTAAAATATAAGTGCCTTGACGAGTATGAGTTACTTCTGGATGAAATTGTACACCATAAAAACGTTTTTCTTCATTAACTATAATAGCAAATGGACAATTCTTTGTGCTACCAGCTACTACAAAATTAGGTGGAATAGAAATAACTTTATCGCCATGACTCATCCATACATCTAAAAAAATGTTATCAGATAGATCAATCATATGATCAACATCATGCAATAGTTTTGTTTTCTTTATAACTTTTACTTGTGCATATCCAAATTCACGATGATGACTTTTCTGTACAGAACCGCCTAACTGCATTGCCATAGTTTGCATTCCATAACATACACCTAACACTGGAATACCAGCATTAAAGACATATTCTGGAGCACGTGGACTATTATTGTTAGTTGTACTTTCTGGACTTCCTGAAAGAATAAATCCATTAGGATTTAATTTTTTAATTTCTTTTTCAGTTATGTTCCAGTTCCATAATTCACAGTAAACACCAATTGCACGAACACGTCGTGCAATTAATTGACTATATTGGGATCCAAAATCTAAGACAAGTATTAGATGTTTATGGATATTTTTTTTCATAACAGAAAATTTCTTTCAATAAAAATTTATAAAAAATTAAATTATTAGAAGTTAACTAAGTTAAGAATATTTTTAATATAATCTTTATACCTTCACATAAATAAAACTTCTTAAAATTCGCTCATTCGATAATTTGGTGACTCTTTTGTAATGGTGACATTATGTACATGACTTTCTTGAATACCAGCTCTACTAATTCTAACGAACTCTGCTTTCGTTCGTAATTCATCAATAGTAGCACAACCAGTTAAACCCATGCAGGATCTTAAACCACCCATCTGCTGGTGTATAATAGATTTAAGCATTCCTTTATATGCTACTCTACCTTCAATACCTTCTGGAACAAGTTTGTCTGTAACATTATTACTCTGAAAATAACGATCTGATGAACCTTTAAACATTGCACCTAACGAACCCATTCCTCGATAAGATTTAAATGCACTTCCTTGATACAATTCAATATCACCTGGTGATTCTTTAGTGCCTGCTAACATAGACCCAACCATTACACATGATGCACCTGCTGCAATAGCTTTAGCAATATCACCAGAAAAACGAATGCCACCATCAGCAATGACTGGAATGCCAGTTCCTTTTAATGCATACGCTGCATCAGCTATAGCTGTAATTTGTGGAATCCCTACTCCAGTTATCATACGAGTAGTACAAATAGAACCAGGACCAATACCTACTTTTACTGCATTTACGCCAGCTTCAACTAATGCCTTAGCACCTGAAGCCGTAGCAATATTTCCACCAATGATCTGTAAATTTGGATGTTTATTACGAGTTTTTCGAATACATTCAAGTACATGTATAGAATGGCCGTGCGAAGAGTCAATTAAAAGAACATCTATACCTGCAGAAACAAGTGCATTAATACGTTGATCATTATCATTTACATTAATACTAACCGCTGCACCTATCCTTAATCTACCTCGATCATCTTTGCAAGCGTTTGGTTTACGTTCTGCTTTTTGAAAATCTTTAACAGTAATCATCCCTAATAAATGAAAGTTATTATCCACTACTAATGCTTTTTCAACGCGTTTTTCATGCATTTTTTGTAGTACGTTTTCTCGAGATTCATTTTCTTTTACAGTAACAAGATTTTTTTTTGAAGTCATTACTTTAGTAACAGGTTGATTTAAATTAGTAACAAATCGAACATCACGACTAGTAATAATTCCTACTAATTGATTATCTTTGGTAACCACTGGGTATCCTGCAAATCCATTACGAAGTGTTAAAATTTTAATTTTTTTTAAAGTAGTTTCTGGCGTTACAGTTTGAGGATTAATGACTATACCACTTTCATACTTCTTAACTCGATTGACCTCTTCTAATTGTCGTTTAATAGACATATTTTTATGAATAAAACCTAATCCACCTTCCTGTGCTAATGCAATAGCTAAGTTAGATTCAGTTACAGTATCCATAGCAGCAGACAGTATAGGTATATTTAGACGAATATGCTGAGTTAATTGTGTACTTAGCTCTGCTGTATTAGGAAGTACCGTAGAATAGGCAGGAATTAAGAGTACGTCGTCGAATGTTAAAGCTTCTTTATCAATACGTAACATAAATATTTTTAAACCAAGATAGCTGTAAATAAAATATAATGTCATTATAAAAATATATAAAAATCATTAATTTGTATTAAAATATTGTTTTTTAAAATTCTACATTAATTTTAAACAACATACATGTAATTTATATATACTAATTTTTTTTGACATTAACTATAAATTAGATGTTGCCAACTAATTTCTTATCTTTTTATTTTAATTAATTGAATTTATTGTTGTAAAATTTTTATATTTGAACTAAATTTATTTCTAATGTTTTTATGATATTCAAAGAAATAATTTTTTGATATATATAGAATGTTATGTAAATCGAATACATAAAACATACTATATTTAAAATCATTAAATAATTTAATTAAGAATAAGCAATGGATACAAATTTAGTATATATAATTTTAATATTACATCTATAATAACAATATAATTAATTCTTAACTATACATTAAAAATAAAAATAAATAATAGTTAGACGCTTAATTGATTTTTATAATGAAATAATAACGAATGTCATAATAAATTAATATAGTATTGTAAAATAATTTTTTACGTTAATAGGATACATAGTACTAACTTTTTAAAAACTATAATTATATTATTATTTTTATTAATTATTTTTTTATTTATTAATAAAAATTAATAAAATATTTTTATTTAAAATTAAAGCTTTACAATACGAAAAATATATAAATTTTTTATTTTTTATTATTTATAATTATTATATAATATCATAAAATTAATATTTTTTGTAAAGAGATTTTAATTCTAAAACAATTAAAAAAATAGAGTAAATTTAATAGTTGAATTTGTTTGATTTTTATTATTTGCATAAAAATTTTATATTGATTTTTTTATTATCAAATGATAATAAAAGTTAAATTTTATAAATGATAAATATTATCATAATAATATAATATATTATTATATAATATATACTTAATAAGTTTTAATTAGACATAATTATTAAATAAAATATTGTTATGTTAGATTTTAATTTATAACAAAACTTTATTTAACTGATTAAATATAATTATTTTTTTAAAAAACAATTAATATATTTAACATATTTTAAATGTATTTAATTTTAATTACAAGATCGTATTTAATATTTAAATTTAAATATATATGTTAAAAATTATTGAATATTATTACTTTTTATTATTTATTTCATAACAAACGTATTAATATTATATGATAACATATTTCTAATATTAAATTCTATAATTTTTGATTAAAAAATGACTATTGTAACGAAAATTTATTAAAATATCTCACAACTTTTTTTTAACTAGTGTGCACTATGTAAAAATATTTTAAATAAGAATTTTTTAGTATAATAAAAATTTTATTTATTAATAATGTCGTATATGAGATAAATAATAGTTTTTAAATGAAAAGTGATTTTTTAATGTATGTTGTTTAACGATGACGTTTATGTATTTTTCTTAACGTTAGCACATGGTTTTTATCTGAAAATGGATTATGACTTTCTTTAAATTGAATTTGAATGGGTGTTCCACTCATTTTAAGTGAACGGCGAAAACAGTTAGTTAAATAATGTTTATATGAATTAGATAAACATGTAACTTGATTACCATGAATAACTATAAGTAGCGGATTATATCCTCCAGAATGAGCATATTTTAATTTTATTCGACGACCACGAAAAACTGGTGGTTGATGTTCTTTAACAGCAATTTTCATTATTTTAGTAATCATCGAAGTATTAATATGATTAATAGAACACTTATAACTTTTGAAAACAGACTCAAGTAAATTATTAATACCACTGCCATTTATTGCCGACACAAAATGCAAAGGTATGAAATGAGCAAATTTTAAACGAATAGTAAGAATGTTTTTAACATATATACGTTTTTCTTTATTTAGAGTATCCCATTTATTAATTGCAATTATTAATGATCGACCGCTTTTAATAACAAAACTAAGTAAAGCAAGATCTTGCTTAGAAAGTCCTACATATGCATCAATTGTTAAAATAATTATATTGGAATTTTTAATTTCTTGTAATGTTTTAATAGTAGAAAATTTTTCTACTGTATTATTTATTTTGTTAAATTTTCGTATTCCTGCTGTATCAACTAGTATGTATTTATTATCTTTATGAACCATAGGAATACGAATACTATCTCGGGTCGTGCCTGGTAAATGATGTATAATTACACGATTTTCATTAAGAATACAATTAATTAATGTAGATTTACCTGCATTAGGACAACCAACAACTGCTAATCTGATTGGAAGATTTTCTGAATAATTTTTGTCTTTTTCTTTATTTTCTTTTTGTTTGAAGTTAATTGTTTCTTCTTTAAGAAATTTCGAAATATTACTTAATTTTTTAGTGTGTTTTACTATTGCTTTTTCAGGAAAAAATAATATGACTATATTATGAACTAATTCTTTGATCCCATAACTATGTGTAGCTGAAATAGCAAATATTTTATTTAATCCTAAAATATGAAACTCAGAAATAGCTACATTAAAATTTAAACCATTAATTTTATTCACTACTAAAAATGTTGTTTTTTTTTGTTTATGTAAATATTTAGCTATATCCCTATCAAGAGGTATTAAACCCTCTCGACTATCAACTATAAATAGTATAACATCACTCTCTTTAATTGCTTGAAACAACTGATTTTCTATGCAATTAGAAATATTATTTTTATCACAATTCATGCCTCCAGTATCAATAACAATGAATTCATAACCTTGAAATATAGTATATCCATAATTACGATCTCGTGTTAAACCTGAAAAGTTTGTTACTAATGCATCACGTGTTTTTGTTAAACGATTAAATAAAGTAGATTTACCTACATTCTGACGTCCAACTAATACAACGATGGGTACCATAATTGTAACCTTATTTTAAATAACTAATTTATTTTCTACATTTGAGATAAATAGCCTAATATATAGTTTTATTATACGATAAATTTTAAATATGTTAATTTTAGTTATTTTTATGCTATTTAAAAAATAATTTTTTATTAAGTTAAAATGAATTTTCATTATATTTTTATTGATTAACTATACAATAATATATTATTATTATTATAATAATTTCAAAAAAATATTTTTAAAATGTTAAAAGTCATTATGCTTGTAATGAATAAGAAAAAGCATAAATCTTTCCATTTCGAGCTTGAATAAACAATTTATCGTTTATTGCTATAGGTGAAGATAGAAAACCAGAATTATCAATTTTATATTTAGTTATAAAACGACCATCTCTAACACTGATCCAATACAAGTAGCCTTTAGTATCACCAGTTATAAGATAATCATGAAATATTACTGGAGATGTTAAATTATGATGTAATAATTTTTTTTGTTTCCATATAGTATGTCCATCTTGAGTATTTATTGCTAATATATTTCCATTTTGATCAGTTAAATAAATATAGTGTGATAAAACAATAAAATCATTAATTAATCCTAAACTACGATTCCATAAAATTTGACCAGAATAAAAATCTAGTGATGTAAAATTTCCGTTATAAGCTGATGCATAAATAATATCTTTAACAATTATGGGTGTAGTATCTATATCATGAATATTATCAACTTCAGTTATTTTTTTTGACGAAGCAATGCGATGATCCCAGATTAATTGCCCGTGATTTAATGAAATAGCGCTTATTTTCCCAGTATCACTACCAACAATTACTGTATCAAATGCTATACATGGGGAAGATTCTCCACGCAAAGAAAAAGATAGTTGTTCTAAACTTATCGTCCATTTTATAATACCGTTAGATTTATAAAGTGCTTGTAATTGACCATTAGATGTATGAATTAATACTAATCTTTTACTGACTACTGGACGAGATATTGCTTCTCCTGCTACTTTTGATTTCCAAGCAATGCTACCATCAGAAATATTTAATGCATAAACGATTCCGTATTCACTACAAACATAAAGCTTGTTATCTGATACTGTTACCCCTCCAGCTAACATAGCTGACTGTTTATGAAATAAAAAACGATCGTTATTTAAAAGATTTATTTTCCATTTTTCATGACCAGTATTACTGTCCATGGCCTTAATTATCCCGTAACGATCAGCTGCATAAACAGTATTATTTTGAAAATCTAAACAAAGATGAGAGTAAAATTTTCCGGTTCCATGTCCAACTGACGTGTGCCATATATTTTTTAAAGTAAAAGGATGCTTTATTTTATTTAATGATGACATCATCATTAAATTTTCTTCTTTTCTTTGAAGAGAACACGCGTTTATAAAAATTAAAAATATAAAAATAACAAAAAATTTTTTATATAGTTTTATAACAACCTCCTTAACAAGGTAAATTATTTAATTTTATTCGAACTAATTCCTGAAGTGTTGGAGAAATTTTCGATTCAACAACTGAGCTATAAGTTTTTTTAGCTTCTTTTATCTTTCCTTGTATTAATAAGACATCGCCACGTATATTTTGTGCTAGTTCGATCCAATCTAGATTTTTTATATGATCTAATGTTTTTAAAGCTTCATCGAATTTTTTTTCTTGTAATTGAATTCGCGCTAAACGTAAATAAATTTGAGTAAGAATATTCTTATCTTGAGTTTTTATTTCTTCATAAATAAGTATTTTCTCTGCTTTAAAAAAGTTATTTTTATTAACAAAATATTTTGCTAATTCTAATGCAACTAATACACCATAGATATTATTATTATTCTTAATAAATTTATGAATTTCTATTATTTTATTTTGTTTACTACTATTCAATAGATTATTGATTTCTTGATAAAATTGAGATGTTTGTGTTAAATTAGATTGTTTTTTATTTTTCGAAAAAAAACATGTGCTTGATATAGCAATAATAATAGCTAAGCTTATTAACAACACTTTAAAATTTTTAATAAAAAATTGACAAAAAATGTTAAATTTTTTATTTTTAATAATATTAATTATCATTTTTGTTCTCTTTCAAAGAAATATCGTTGATAAACGTTGAAATACTTGACTTTGAGTTAATGTTTCTTGTTGTCCATTTTTAAGATCTTTTATTGTTACTTCTTTTAAAGTTGTTTCATTTTCTCCTAAAATTAATACAACACGAGAACCAAATTTATTTGCACGAGCAATCTGTTTTTTTAAATTGCTATTCTTATAATTAGTCATGATTTTTAAATTTGGTAATACATCACGTATTTTTTCAGCCAGTTGTATTGCTATTTTTTGTTCTTTTATTCCGATAGAAATTATATATATGTCAACAATAGGAGGAAATACAAAATCTGGATTAAGAATTTGAAATAATAACATTAATCGTTCTAAACCTATAGCAAGCCCTACTGCTGGAATTTTTTTTCCTCCTAAATGTTTTACTAAATTATCATAACGTCCTCCTGCACATATTGTACCTTGAGATCCTAAATTACTAGTAACCCATTCAAAAACTGTTCGATTATAATAATCGAGACCTCTTACTAAATTTTGATTAATAGTATATGAAATACCGATTTCTTTTAAAAATTTACACAAACTACTAAAGTGAATTTGAGATTCTTCATCTAAATATTCTGATAAACGTGGAGCATATTTTAATATTTTTTGTATTTTAGGTTTTTTTGAATCTAAAATACGCAGTGGATTACAATATATTTGTTGTTTAGAATTGGGATCTAATTCATTGATATGCTGTTTAAGAAAAACTACTAATGCATTGCGATAATGAGCACGAGCTTCTAATGAACCAATAGAATTTAACTCTAACTTAACATAGTTAGAAATTCCTAAAGCTTTCCAAAAACGAGCACTAATTAAAATTAATTCAGCATCAATATTAGGACCGCATAAACCAAATACTTCAATTCCTAATTGATAAAACTGACGGTAACGACCTTTTTGTGGACGTTCATAACGAAACATTGGACCAATATACCATAAACGCTGTTCTTGATTATTATAAATTAAACCATGTTCAATACTAGCGCGAACGCAACCAGCTGTACCTTCAGGTCGTAATGTTAAACTATTTCCATTACGATCATTAAAAGTATACATTTCTTTTTCTACAACATCTGTCATTAAACCAATCGCACGTTTAAATAACAAAGTTTTTTCTATAATTGGTAAATGAATTTCACAATAGCCATAATTTTGAAGAACTTTTTTTAGAATGATTTCAATATGTTTCCATAATGGAATATCTTTTGGTAAATAAGCATTCATTCCACGAACAGATTGAATATTTTTTTTCATATGAGTTCTCTATCAACTATCTTGAAAAACGTAATTACAAAAAATTTTTATGCTATATGTAATATATAGAAATATATATAAATATATCAAAAAAAATAAAATATAGTGTTTTATTAAAATAACAGTCATGTTTTTAATATATTAATTAATATTTAATTAGTTTTGTTTATGACAGACACTTTATCTCGAATTTTAGCCTCTAGTTGATCAATAATTTTATTATTATTAAAACGTTCTTTTTGACGTACTCCATTTTCGTAAACACTACTTGTATGATAAGATCCTGTAACACCTAAAGTTGACGATAGTGCTTCACCTGGTCCATTAACTACACACCCAATAATTGATACATCTATTGGTGAAACAATATCCTGCAAACGTTGTTCTAATGTATTTACAGTGTTAATAACATCAAATTCTTGACGTGAACAAGTTGGACAAGCAATAAAATTAATTCCACGTTGACGAATTCCTAATGCTTTTAAAACATCGAAACCAACTTTTATTTCTTCTATTGGATCAGCTGCTAACGATATCCGTAATGTATCTCCAATACCCTCTGATAATAATAATCCTAATCCAATTGCTGATTTAATTGTACCACTTCGTATACTACCAGCTTCAGTAATACCAATATGTAAAGGTTGATCAATTTTTTTCGCTAGTAAACGATAAGCATGTACTGTGAGAAATACATCAGATGCTTTAATACTCACTTTAAATTGATCAAAATTTAGACGATCGAGTATGTCTACATGGCGCATTGCTGATTCTAATAATGCTATTGGAGTAAGTTTATTATATTTTTTTCGAATATCTTGCTCTAATGAACCAGCATTTACACCTATTCGAATTGGAATATTTTTATCACGTGCACAATCTACTACTGATCGTATTCGTGATTCATTTCCGATGTTACCAGGATTAATTCGTAAACAATCTACACCATATTTTGCTGCTTGTAATGCAAGACGATAGTCAAAATGAATATCAGCAACTAATGGTACATTAACCTGTTGTTTAATTATTTTAAATGCTTCAACAGCTTCTTTATTAGGAAGGGCAATTCGAACAATATCAGCGCCTGATTTTTCTAATTCTTTAATCTGATTAACTGTAGAAATGACATCAGTAGTACGAGTATTAGTCATTGATTGAACACTAATTGGTGCACCATTACCAATAGGAACTTTACCAATATAAATACGTGTTGATTTTCGACGATTAATATATGTCTTTTTATGCATAGAGTTTATTCTCCATTACTACATAATTGTTTTTATAAAGTTATGATTAAAAAATAACTAATAAAAATTATTTTGTGAAATATAGCTAGGAAATTAATGAAAAAACAATTTAATAAATTAGACGAAGAAAATTTATTATCATACAATAATTATGCTAATAAAAAATCTATTAATCATTAGTATGTATGCTATGACTTAAGTCAATTAAAATTATAGTATTTCTTATATATTTAAACGAAATTGTTTATTATTATATATCATCATCAATTAAAAATCATAAAATAATTATTATTTATACAGTTTTTCAGTATTTGTGCATTATTATTAAAATTAAAAAATTTTTTATATCTTAAATAATATCATGTCTAGAAGATATATTTTTAGATAACAAAAAATACTTTTAACAAAAAATAAACTCTTTAATTTAAGAGTGATATAAATATTAACATTACATAATATATAATATTGTTTTCTATTAATTGTATAAATATTTAATTATATAAACATTTTACTAGTATATAATTTAATATTTATATGTGTTAATTTTTTATTAATTATATATTTTA
The DNA here is from genome assembly GCA_020541345.1 of Candidatus Ecksteinia adelgidicola. Taxonomy (GTDB): domain Bacteria; phylum Pseudomonadota; class Gammaproteobacteria; order Enterobacterales; family Enterobacteriaceae; genus Ecksteinia; species Ecksteinia adelgidicola. The sequence continues at coordinate 734,792 of CP045239.1, forward strand.
AAAATAAATTATATTGCAATTGTTTTACTGTTATTTTTAATAAATATTTTTATATGAAAAGTAAATATATTTTATAAAACAACTATAAATTAAAAAATTTTATTATTATATAAGTTTTTTCGATGATATAATCATATATAACTCTATGAAATACATTAAATTTATATAAAAAAATAAAAATATTAAAATATAATAATTTTCTTTCATATTTTAAATATGAAAACGTTTTAAATACTAATAATTTCTTATTAATAATCATATTAAGATAATATAAAAAATTTAGTATAAGATAAAAATTATTCATTACAAATTACTTTTAATAAAAATTTTTATATGTTTATTAAAAATAAACTATTGTTTTTAAAATTTTAAAAAATTTTATAATAAATTTTATGATCAAATTAAACTCTATTTAAAAATTTTTTAAATTAACTAAACAAAATGTTAAAAATTAATTAATAATGAGTATTAATAATAAATATAAATACTCAATATACAGCTATTTAAAGTATATATTTTATTTCAATAATTTTATTATTATTATTTATGAAATGAAAACCATTGTATTAAATTAACTTAAATACATAATTTTATAAAAATAAATATATAAATATTTTACTGATTTTAATACATAACATACTAAGCATTATTAAGTTAAATTATTGTTATCTATAATCAGATATAATTATATAATATAATATTGTTTTAAACATTACAGTATAAAAAATGTAAAATAATATTTTTTTAAAAAAATAAATTAATTATTAATTATAACACTAAGTTATAAAGTATTGTCATAATATTTTATTAAAAAAATAAAACAACGAATTCATTAAATTAAAATAATGAACACTTATAATAAAATGTATTTTTATAATATTCTATAAAAAATTTTATATATAAAAAATATTTTAATTAAAAAACAATATTGTAATAAAAACATTACATATTTTATATTGTACCATTTTTGTTTTGTTTACGATTTATAAATTTATTATATTCACAAGATTTTTTGTGTATTAAATAAAAAACTTAAGAAAAAAAATTTTATGTCATTGATCTATAAATTATCATTTTATTAATTTTATGTTTAAAAATACGTTTTGTTCGATCAATAACTTCACCAGTTAACTGTCCACAAGCAGCATTAATATCATCACCTCGTATCCTCCGAATAATAGTTATAAATCCATATTTTATTAATATTTTAGAAAAACAATCTATTTGACTATTAGAACTGCAATAATATTGTGATTCTCGAAATGGATTCCATGGAATAAGATTAATTTTACATGGTAAATATTTTAATATTTGAGCTAATTCATGTGCATTGTCAATACTATCATTTATATTATTCAGCATTATATATTCAATTGTAATTCTCTTTTTATTTGCTTTAGATTTTTGTAAATATTTTTTCGCTGAATCTAAAATATTTTTAATGTTATATTTATTATTAATTGGCATAATTTTACTGCGGATTTTATCATTTGATGCATGGAGTGATATTGCTAATACTACATCAATTAAATCACCTAATTTATCTAAAGCTGGAACTATACCAGAAGTAGAAATAGTAATATGACGCTTAGATAAATTAAAACCAAAATTATTAATCATAATTTCTATTGCCGGTACTACATTTTTTAAATTAAGTAATGGTTCTCCCATACCCATCATTACTATATTAGTAATAAGACGTTGACCTGTGTTCTTTTTAGTACCCATAATTTTTACAGCTCGCCAAACTTGGCCTATAATCTCTGATACATACAAATTACGATTAAATCCTTGTTTTCCAGTTAAGCAAAAACTACAATCTAAAGAACAACCTATTTGAGATGAAATGCATAATGTAGTTCGATTTTTATCTGGAATATATACAGTTTCTATTTTCTGATTACTTACTTTCATAATCCATTTAATTGTGCCATCTATTGAACATTGTTCTTCAGATATCTCTGGTGCTTGAATTGTAGCAATATTTTTTAATTTTTTTCTTAAAGTTTTATTAATATTTGTCATTTGATCAAAATCATCGCAACAATAATGATATATCCATTTCATCACCTGATCAGCATGAAAAGGAGGTTCATTAATCTGAATAAAAAACTTACGCATTTTCTGATGATTTAAATCTAATAAGTTAATTTTATTCTTAATCATGTTTAACTCGTGACTATATGATAAAATTTGTGAATTTTTTTTTATAAAATTTTTTAGATATAATAAATTTTAATATAATAACTTAAAATTATATATAAATGTAATAAACTAAAACAACAAAATGTTTTTAAAAAAAATTTAATATATATAATAATAATTATTTATTTCTTTTTAAATTTAAAACAAAAAATATTTTTATTAATTTTATCTTAAATATAGTGTATAAACAAAGTAAAAATAGAAGTCTATATATTTAGTTATAATGAACATAGTTATAATTAATAATAACATAATTTAAATATAATTTTAATTAATTTAAATTAAATTAAAATTTTATTTTAGTGAATTATTAAAAAAATAAATCAACATTAATTTAATTTAAATATAAAAAAATACATGATTTTAATCAAGTACGTATTTGTGATTTTATATAAATTACTTTAAAACTACGTAATTTAAAAAATTTTTACATTAATCTACAACATATTAAAACTATTTAATTTCAAGAAAAATAAAAAATTGTTTATTTTTAATTATTACATAACTACATTTTTATTATAATATATAATTTATTAATTTATCTATATGAGCAAAACGCAATCGGCGTATTAATGTTCTTATTTTAGAATGATATTGCTGGACGTTTTCTAATTCAAAATAGTTTTTTAATATAATTGTATGCATACGAATACATGAAAGTTCTTTATATTTTTGATCATATAATTCTTGTTTAGGATCATGAATTAAAATAGCATTTTCTAAATCTAAAGACCAAGCACGTGCGTTAAGATTATTTCCAGTAATTAATTGCCATTCTTCATCTATCCAAATACCTTTAAGATGAAAAGTATTATTATTATTCTTCCATAGACGTATGATTAACTGTTTATTATCTATGTAATGTTGTAAACCCTTTACAAAAAAACGTAGATTAATTTCATACAAATAAGGTAGAATGCTGATTATTTTAAATGGTTGATTTTTTGAAATATAAAAATCATTAGCAGATTTGTCACTGACAATAATCTCTACTTTTCTTCCTGTTTTCAAAAGAAGTGTGATGTTACGTGTTAGCAATTTAGGTAAATTAAAGTAAGGTGTACATAAGATTATTTTTTTATTAACAGAAGACACTAAATGATGAATAGTAGTGTTTAAAATATTATTTTTTCCAAGTCCAACTAAGGGTGTAACAGCTAATTCATTATTACTTGCTTGATTTTGTGTTTGATAATTAATACAACGTAACTTAGAACGAAATTGACGAATTTTATTTTTAATATCTTTTTTTTTCATCCAACACTTATAATCTAATCGTTGAACAGCATTATCTGTGATCAAATATTTTTGAATGTACTCAATCATTATATTAGATAAACTATTATTACTTATTAATTGATAACGATCATATCGATATTTTTCATATCGATGAAAATAGAGATTATTAATACTAGCACCGCTATAAATAACTGTATTATCGATAATAAAACCTTTTACATGAAAAATACCTAATACCTCTTGTGTGTTAACAGGTATACCATATATTGGTATTGATATATTTAAATATTTCTTGGCTATTAAATGATACCAATTATAATTAATAATGTCTTTAACATCACCAATTCGTTTACGTTGTGCACGATGCCAATCAACTAAAATACAAATATCTAAATGTGGAAGTAACTTTTTAGCATGATAAAGTGCGTGTAAAATTTCTTTTCCTGTGTTATCGTTTTCTAAATATAACACAACTAAGTAAATTCGATAATTAGCATTAGCTATTTGTTTTAATAAAGTAATACGAAAATCTAACGGTGTATATAATGTATCAATATTAGTAGATGTTTGAGGAATTTTAGGTAATTTATTAAGATATTCATAATGTTTTGTATTATTTAATTTTGATAATGTCACAATTTATTACTTCTTTAATAAAAAATTTTTTAATAAAAGATATTACAATATAATATTAAATTAATAATAACATAGCACATTTCTTTTATTATTAATCTATTTTAATATTATAACAAGTAACTTGATTATTTTAGTATAATTTATAACATAGTGTTTCTAATTTTATAAATTAATATATCAATGTTAATATTTAAAATATAAGAAAAATATTTTTTTATTATTTAAAAGATAAAATTTAATTTATCTAAGTAAAATAAAACATTTAAATAAACAATTAAAACAATTAAAAAATAAATTATTTATAATAAAATGTTTTAATACATTAAATACAATTTTATTGTTGTTTTAAATTAATTAACTTTTTATTAATTATTTTTTGTTTAAAAAAATTTTAAATATTTAAAGTTATTTAAAATGATAATGCATCTATTTTTATAAACTATATAATAATAAATAATCATGTATTAAAAAAAAATAAAAAAATATTTATTTTATTATTTAATAATAAAATAGAACATGAAAAATATTAACATTTAATAAAAATTAAGAAATATCAAAACATTTATATATTTATATATTTTATATTAATACAATTTATTTTTATAAAAAAAAATAAATAAATGTGTATTTATTATATTAATAAGTACATTTGTATTGGTTATATTATTACATAAAAAAACAATTTTTAATTCATATAAATATTTATTGTAAATAACTTGTATTGTTGTTTATTTTACATTTTTTTCAAGCAGTATCACTTTATTTATAGTAAAAATTTATCTTGTAGAACAATATTATACAATAATATTTTATAAAATAGCTATTTAATATATTATTTCAATAAACGACACTTTAATTTTTAATATATGTAAAATAAATTATAAAAAAACATGAAATTTTTCATAATTTAATAAATAAAAATTATAATACTAAATTACGATAAAGATTGCATATTAAAATTTTCTATAATATTAAACAATTAATAAAAAAAGAAGCAATCAAGTATTTATAATATACTATAAATTATTATTTATGTTTTATAATAAGAAACAAATATATTGATATATGGAGTTATTAATGATAAATAATAATTTGATTCAACAACTAGAAGAGCGAGGTTTAATTGCTTCAATAACAGATAAAAAAACTTTATCTCAACGATTAAAAAAAGAACCAATTATTTTATATTGCGGTTTTGATCCAACTGCAGATAGTTTACATTTAGGTCATTTAATTCCTTTATTATGTTTAAAATATTTTCAATTAAGCGGACACAAACCTATTGCTTTAATAGGTAAAGCTACTGGTCTTGTTGGTGATCCTAGTTTTAAAGCAAAAGAACGAAAGCTAAATTCTTACAAAATTATAAATCAGTGGACAAAAAAAATTTCTCGACAAATAACCCAATTTCTTGATTTTAATTGTGGAAGTAATAGTGCTATTATTATTGATAATTATGATTGGTTTCATGATATGAATATATTGACTTTTTTACGAGATATCGGTAAACATTTTTCTGTAAATCAAATGATCAATAAAGAAGCAGTAAAATTACGCATTAATCGTAATAATTCTGGAATTTCATTTACTGAATTTTCCTACAATTTACTACAAGCTTTTGATTTTTCTGAATTATATAAACGTTATCAAGTAGAAATGCAAATCGGTGGATCTGATCAATGGGGAAATATTATTTCTGGGATTGACTTAACTCGTCGTATTCATAAAAAATTAGTATTTGGTTTAACTATTCCATTAATTACTCAAGAAAATGGTACTAAATTTGGAAAGACAGAAAAGGATACAATTTGGTTGTCAGCAGAAAAAACAAGTCCATATAAATTTTATCAATTTTGGATTAATACAACTGATGAAGATGTATATCGTTTTTTAAAATTATTTACTTTTTTAAGTTTAAAAGATATTCAAAAAATTGAAAATAAAGATAAAAATAGTGATAAAATGCCACAAGCTCAATATATATTAGCTCAAGAAGTTACCAGTTTAGTACATGGAATTAAAGGACTAACTATTGCTAAACGTATTACTAAAAATTTATTTTCCGAAACTTTAGATGATCTCTCTGAAGAAGACTTTCAACAATTATCTCAAGACGGAATACCTACTATTCAACTACTGAAAAATATAGATCTTCAAGAAGCTTTAGTTAGCACTAAATTAGTATCATCACGTAAACAAGCACGCGTTATGATTGAGTCGAATGCAATTAGTATTAACAGTAAAAAACAAACTAATATAAGATATATTTTATCTCATTCTGATCGTTTATTTAATCGTTATACTTTATTGCGTCGAGGTAAAAAACATTATTGTTTGATAAATTGGAAATAACAATCTTTAAATGTTTTATGAAATATAAAAATATAAATTCACTCATCTTAATATGTTGTATTATCTTTCTTATAAAGAATTATTATCTTTCTTATAAAGAATTATAAAAGTATCTAATGTAATTATTTTACATCATTATTTAAAAATAAAAAAATCAGTGTTATTTTCAATCAATCTCTAGAATTTTTTTATAAAAAATGAAATTTTAGATTTAATAACATATTATTTTTATTACTGATAAACATATACAAGTAAGATGTTAAATATAGAAATTATTGTTTAAATATATTATGTAGCTTCACAGATAAGGCTTTTTTTTAAATTAAGATTTAGTATGATGTACTATTATAAATTCATTTTTTTATATTTAATATTATATGTCATGTCCTTTAAGATAAAATTTTTTAAAATAACATTAAATAATAATAATTTTTATATAAATAATTTATTATAATGAATTTATTAAATATTATAAATTTAAAAAAATTATATTTCTATAAACAAAATTTTAATATTTTATTCTCGAAATAATTTTAGTTTTAATTTAACTATTCTATTTTTTATTTTGATTTTATAAAAATATATTATTAATTTAATTTATAAAAATTTTTATAAAAATAATATTATTTCAAATAATTTTTAATGTTTTAAACATCTGAACTGCGATCATTAAGTAAATACATTTATAAACATTTTTTAGATACAAATAAAGAATATAAATATTTTACAATGAACATATACGATTTTTTTAGTTAATTATTTGAGATAATTTAATATAGATGTAATATTATTTAAATTTAAAATCAGTTAATAATTTTACATTTTATAAAAAATATTTTCATAGTACTTTCTAGCGTATTAACAAATACAAAAACGTATTTAGTGGTGCTTTTAAATAAATATATGAAATAAATATATGCCAAGAAAATTATTTAGTATATGAAAATTTTTACTCTTGTAAAATTTAAAAAATATTAATATAAAATTTTTTATCAATATAAAATCTTTTAATGAATTATATTATATTTTATAAAATAATATAAAATTATTTTATACATATTATTTAATTTTTTTAATTATATTTAAAATTTAAAAAATACCTATGTATAAAAGAATTAAAATTTTAATTTAATTCAAAGTAAAAATTTTATTTATAAAAATGTTAAATCAATTAAAAACATATTAATTCATTTTACATAAAAATAAAATATGAATATTTATTAAAGAATTTTTTTTAAAAAATATTAATATTTCTATGTTATTTATTTAACACAAAATTATGATCTATAATTATTTTTAAAATTATTATCTATAATTATTTATAATATATACAATTAAAAATATGATATAATTATCATAAAATAAAAAGTATATCAAATAGATATTAATAATAAAATATTCATACGAAATTTAAATATTATAAATTTTATAAAATTACTAGTTTTAAAGTGAATAATACAAAATTTTTATTATTCTTAAAAAGAATCTTATATTAATATTGATTTTTTTAAAAATTATTTTTATACGACAATGATTATTCATGTTTATAATTGTATTTATAATAAAAAATATTTTTAGTTATAATATTAAAATTCAATAATTCAATTATAATTTGATTAATGTATTAGTAAGTTATTTAATAATAAATTAGAATTAAAATAAATTTATTACTTATATATTATTAAATATTTTAGCATTAATAAAATAATACAACATATGTTATTAAAGTATAATCATAATAAAATAGTATAATAAAATATTTCTTTATTAATGAAATATGTTAGATGAGATTAATAAATATAATAATATATAAATTTTATTTTTATAATTTTATTTTAAAAACACGTGTACATTTTAAAAAATTTTTTTTAATGTTTATTTTTTTTATTTTTTTATAAAATTCAAATATTATTTGATATAACAATAATTTATTTAAATTATAAAAAATATTTTTAATATCAATATATAAAATTATATTTATATTAAAACATTATTAAATATTTCTATCATATTAAAGTAATAAATAAAAATATTATATTAAATATAAGACATTATAAAGTTAAAACTATTTATTAAAATAAAAATATTAACTAATCTACAAAAAATAATTTTAAATTATTATTATATAAGTATATAAGTCGCTATTAAATTATTAAAACACTATTTTATAAATAGCAGTTAATTGTCTAAAAACATATTTATTCTTTTTTTATTTCAATTAAAAAAACACTTTATACAATAAAATTAATATCATTTTTAATAAAAAAGTTAAAAAATACTATTCAGTAGAATGACAATTCTATCATGAAGAGAATCATAAAAACTAACAATTTTTAACAATTGAGCTTTAATTAATATATTGATGTTTATCAGTAAAACAACACATCACATGATATGTTACCTATTAAAAAAATAATTAAAATAGATAATTTTAGTTTAAAAATAATGCTTTTAAACTTGCATTAATAATATTTTTTTTTAAATTTTTTTTATAAACATTAATTATTATAAACGTAAACATGTTGTTACAAAGAACAAATTTATAACAGTAATATTAAAAAATTACATCTTTAAAAAAATGTTTTAATTGTTAAATCTGTGAATAATGAAAAATAAAAAAGATTAATTTTTAATAAATTACTTAATATTTTATTAACGCTAATAAAAATGTTTTATAATTATTCTTATCAAGACTATCATGTTTATATAAAAAAACATAATATAAATCAATTATAAAAATATTGTATTATCAATATATAAAATATTATATCTGTATATTTATATTTTTTAAAAGATCTTATATACATGAAATCATTTAAACTACTTACACGAAATAAATATCTAAAATTTTAATACAATTACGATTAATATAAAACATTATAATTAAACAATTTTGTTAAATTTATGATGCATATTTAAATTATTTTTTTACTTATAATAAATTGATACATAATTTAGTTTTCAATGCATATTAGATATTTTAATGTTGAAATAAATGATTACATTTCTTTTTCATAGAGATTCGTATTTGTAATAATACATGATAAAACTAAGTAATTAACTATATTTTAACTTTTTTGTAATGTATATCAATAAAATTTTTATTGCTTAGTATTGTGTTATAATAATTTGAATATAATACAATAATAACAATATAAACAAAATAACATAATCAACTGTATTTTATTTTTATTACCTAAGTTTTATCATTAAAAATAATTCTAAATTCACGAAAATAATACTAACACTTTTTATTTAATATTAAACATTATACAAATTTTTTTATATTTATAAAATTTTGTCACTGTTAATATTTCTGCTATTTTAATATAAAACGTTGTAATTTTATTAAAAAAAGATATAATTTTTATATTTTTAAAGCATGTTTAAAACTGTATTATATTTTATATAATAAATCATTTTTGATACAATATATTTTTAGAAAATAAATAAAAAATATATTAATTACTAAAATATTTTTTATAAAAAAATATACAATATATTTATAACTGTTATATTTATTTTTCATCTTTTATATTATTTTATTAATAAATTTTAGTTTTATTGAATGAATAATACAATAATAAAAGTTATATTTAACTATTTTTGTTTTAATTTAACAAAATGATTATTAGTATGGATATTTATACAAAAACATACTTAATGTGTATTGTAAAATTTTATTAAAATAATAAATATTTTTAGATAAGTAAAATAAAGAATTATACATTTTTAAATAAGTTTTTATTTATATTTTTAAAAAAAATAAAAATCATTTATTAAATTGTTTAATTTGAGTTAATTATTATGTTTTAATAGTTTATTATATTTAATAGTAATGTTTATTATATTTAATAGTAATGTTTATTATATTTAATAGTAATGTTTATTATGTTTAATAGTAATGTTTATTATGTTTAATAGTAATGTTTATTATGTTTAATAGTAATGTTTATTATGTTTAATAGTAATGTTATAAGATCTGATCAACTATTCATACTTATAATAACATTATACTAAAAATGGTATCAACTAATTTATAAGTAATAAAATAAACATTGTTATTATTTTATTAATCAAATATACATTTAACTTTAAATTTTATTTAAATAAACATTTATTTAAGAATCATGCAATATTTAACTAAATTAAACATATATTTTAATAAAATAGCTATTAATATTAATACAATAATAAATGAAAAAATATCGTTTTATCATAACGTTTACTAATGTATTTCTAATAGTTAATGGTGATTTTTAAAAAAAATACATTAAATTGAGTTATAGTATTAAAAAATTTTATAAATAGTTAAATACGTTGTTTTTATAAAAAATATTAAATTTTTTAGTCAATACAATCTCAATTGTATAAATTTACATCTTAATGAAGAACAATCAAGTTTAAATTAATTTTTAAAATTTATTAATTGCTACAATTGATCATATGAAACATTATATATTTAACTAAAAATGTATTACGTAATCATATTTTTAATATCAATGTAAAATATTTACTATTATTTTATTTTAAAATATAAAAATATAAAAAATATAATTAATATTTTTTATTTTTTAAATATATAAATTATTATTTATATCTTATTCTTAATTTTATTTTTTTTTAAAAAAATATTTTCTTTATAATTAATCTATAAATTATTGAAATATATTAAAATAACACTTAATATATGTTTTTATTATTATTATGCAATTAAATAAATAAAAAATTCAATGTTAACTGTTTATTTTTTATCTAAAGATCTTATAAAATCTTGTAATTAAGTCATAAAGTTGAAGTCAACTATATTTTAATTCGGTTAACGTTAATTTTCATTGTACAAAATTTACCATAATTAACATTTTTATTTTATTTTTGTCATGTTTTTCTTCTTTTTTAATTAACTTACGTTTATGATTATAGTATATGTTATTTAATATTACATTTTTTATATGGTTCGATTAACTGGGTATAGAAAGTTATAAAAATTTTTTTACACGTATTATATAGTATATTTAATTTTTTAGCTAATAATGCTGTTTTTCTAAAATATCTTACAAACGTAACGATTAAGAATATCTATATACTTTTTATTGAAATATTTTTAATATGATTATACACTAGAAATAATAAGAATATTTCATAAAGAAATTTTATAATTATTTTTTCTATCATGTTTATTAATTTATATATAAAGGCATTTGTTATTTAATAAAATTCTTATAAAAAAATCATGTACTGTATAAAAAAAAATCATGCATTGATTTTTATATCTTTTGTATTTATAACATGAATAAAGTTATATTTAATAATATTAATAATTAATTTTTGTTTTCATATTTAACAACTATCTATTTAATATATATTATATAATTATTTTTTAACATATTATTAAATTTTTTTCTGTAAACAAAAATTATAAAATATTCATGCAATATTCTTATAATTTAATCAAAATCTAGAATTATTGTTAATATACTAAAACATAGTAATTATATCATTTTAAACCAAGGTAAAAATAAAAAAATGATCTATATAATATTAAAAATAAAAATTAATATAATTCAAATGTAATGATTTTATATTAACATTAATTATTTTATTTTTATATAGTATGTTTATTTATAAGATAAAATTAATGAAAACATTAAAACGTTTATATTAAAAGAACAAGTATATTATATTAATAGTTAGTTATAATATTAATGTATTAATATTATAATTTATAAAATATATTTTATAAATATTACACAATAATTTTAATATAAAAACATATAAAAATAAATATAAATTGTATAGTATATTTAATCAAATAAAACAATATTTTAATAACAAATAAAAATTAATATATTTCAACGTTATTTTATATTAATTATTTATTAATTTATAAAAATTTTATTTTAATAAAAAATACCAACGATAAAATATAAATAAAATAAAAAAATATTTATTAGATTTAATTTTTTAGTATGTATAATAATTCATATCATGCTATTTTAATAAAAATTAATATCTTTAATAATATTTATTTATCTATTAATTTAAAATTAATAGACTAATATATTTTATATAAAATTTATTCGATTCTCTAACAAATTTAATAAAAACTATATTATTTTACTATATATTATTTTACTAATTATTAAAGTAGAAATCAAAACAAAATATTAAACAATATTTTTTTATATCAAAATAAGTATAGAAATTAATCTTATTATAAATTAATAGTAACATGTTTTATTTTTATAAAAAATAAAATTTTACATTGTAATAATTTTTTTAATGATAACTGTAAATTTTATTTATAATACTATTTTTATTATCGAGATTAACAGCTCTAGTTAATACTTGATAACAATATATTTATTTTATATATGAAATAACTACGTTATATAGAATTTTCGTTTTAAAACTTAAGAAACTCAGCCTAACGTTATAAGATCAATGCGAACATTAAAAAAATAATTAATATTTGTATTCCTTATAAAAGTATTTTTTATTATGAAATTAAATATAGCATCTTTTTTGTAATAATTTTAAATATATAATTCTATAATTAAAAATTAATGATTCTTAATATAATGATTAGTTACAGCATTAACTTTTATGTATAATAAAAGTTAATCTATACTGATAATCATTTATTTATATGTTAATTAACATTAATTTTTTATTAATAATAAAATATTTTAATAATATTTAATTATATAGTTAAAGTAAACGCTATTTTAAAAAAATAATACAAAACAATAAAATAAATTCTATTATTCAATTTTCTATAAAAAAATAAATTACTTCAAGTAAAAAAATAGTAATACTTACAAATCAATATAAGTAATAATTCATAAAAATAATAAATTATTATAAAAAAACAAGCAATATAACATATTTATTATAAATAATTATAATAATTTATATTAATATTTTTATATTATAAATTAATATAAATATAATTTATTATCATTTTTAATTTAAAATATTATTTCTTAACAATTATCTAATTTATTAATGTATAATTATAAATTGTCGATACTTTTATTTAAAAAAATAAATGTTTAAATTAATGTTTATGACACATAAGAAATATTTTATATTCATTATTTATTTTTTTATTTAATACAAAATCATAAATATTAATAATTTTTATAAATAATTTTAAATTTTATTTTATTAAAGATCTATATTAAAAACATTATAAAGTCATATGTAACTATTGTGTAATTAATACTACAATATATAACTATTTTTTTCATTAATACTAATAGTCATGATAACAATCAATATTTTCATCTTTGTATTAAAATCTGAAATAAAATTATAAAATATGTCATAAATTAAACAATGCTATTGTATAATATGTGTATTGTTATATCATAAGGATAATATATGCGCACAAAATATTGTGGACATTTAAATTCGCTTCATATAGGTCAAAAAGTTACTCTCTGTGGTTGGGTAAACTGCTATCGTGATCTTGGTGGCTTAATATTTATTAATATGCGTGATTGTACAGGTATTGTTCAAATATTTTTTAATTCAGATAATAAAATACTTCTTGATAAAGCATATAGTTTGCGAAATGAATGTTGTATACAAATTACTGGAACTATATATCAACGTCCAAAAAATCAAATTAATCTTAAAATGATTACAGGAACAATAGAAGTTCTTGTTTGTTTTTTAAATATTATTAATTATTCTAATTCATTACCATTAGATTTTAGTAAACTAAACAGTGAAGAGATACGATTAAAATATCGTTATTTAGATTTACGTCGCCCAGAAATAGCTAATCGTCTAAAAATTCGTTCTAATATTACAACTTTAGTACACCGTTTTATGGAAAAAAATAACTTTATTAATATTGAAACTCCAATACTAACTAAAGCGACACCAGAAGGCGCAAGAGATTATCTTGTTCCAAGCCGAATATATAAAGGTCAATTTTATGCACTTCCACAATCTCCTCAGTTATTTAAACAACTTCTTATGATATCTGGATTTGATCGTTATTATCAAATTGTTAAATGTTTTCGAGATGAAGATTTACGTTCTGATCGTCAACCAGAATTTACTCAAATTGATATTGAATGCTCTTTCATGACTGCTAAAAACATACAAAAAATTATGGAAAAATTAATAAAAAAAATATGGATAGAAGTAATAGGAGTTCATCTTGGTCAATTTTCTGTAATAACTTTCAAAGAGGCAATAAGTCGATATGGTTCTGATAAACCAGATTTACGTAATCCCTTAGAACTTATAGATATTAATGATCTAGCAAAAAATATCGAATGCAACATATTTTCTGAACATATTGATAATAAAAAAAGCAGAATTTCCGTTATTTGTGCACCTGGTGGAACAAAATTGACACGAAAACTCATTAATAAATATGAAAATCTTGTAAATAGTTTTGGAACAAAACATCTAATGTGGATTAAAGTTAATGACTATCTAACTGGATTATCTGGTATACAAGGTCCATTTAAAAAATTTCTTAGTGAAAAAAATTTAAAAGACATATTAAAATGCACTAATGCAAAGAATCATTCAATTTTATTCTTTATAGCTGATAATATTAAAATTGCTACTCAGTCACTAGGAGCTTTAAGATTAAAATTAGGATATGATTTATTATTAACAAAGTTAAATACTTGGGCTCCATTATGGATAATTGATTTTCCAATGTTTAAAAAAAATAATGAAGGTAATTTGTCATCAATGCATCATCCATTTACTGCGCCAAAAAATTCTAATCTAAAAATGTTAAATAAAATGCCCACGCATGCAATTTCACATGCTTATGATATGATTATTAATGGTTATGAAATAGGCAGTGGATCAGTGCGCATTCATCATAGTATTGTACAAAAAACAATATTTGATATTCTAAATATTAGCTTAAAAGAACAAGAAAAAAGATTTGGTTTTTTTTTAAATGCATTAAAATACGGAACTCCGCCACATGCTGGAATAGCATTTGGATTAGATCGTTTAGTAATGTTGTTAACGGATACTGATAATATTCGTGATGTAATTGCTTTTCCAAAAACTAATACTGCTTCTTGTTTAATGACTAATTCACCAGATTTTATTAATAATAATAAATTTAAAAATAACATTTAATATAAAATAATATCTTATATACTAAAAAATAATTGTTTATTTTAAAATAAAAATGTTTAATAATTTATTACTTTCATACATTTAATATAATATTAGAGTATAATATTTTAATGTTTATATAAAAATAACAAAATTATTATATTTTATAATATAAATAAACATAATTATATTTAATAATAACAAAAATATTTTATGTGAATTTTTTATATTATTTTATAACTACAATTATAATAACAGTAAATTATAAAATATGTTAAATATTCATTTTTTATATTTCAAACAATTTTTAAAAAAATTAATTTATTATCATAATAGTTTATAAAATATTTAATGCTTATCAAGTAATAATTATTATTAAATAGTTACATGTTTAAAATATCGTTTTATTTAATCATAACATACGTAAGTAGTGATTAATCTTGTATACAATTATTTTATAATCCATAAAATTTAATGTAGAAGAATGATAAATAAACTATTATAATAAAATAACAAAAATATAATATTATATGTAGTATACCTTTTAAAAATATTAAAAAATTTAAAAACTATTAAATGCAAGTTTATAAATAACATTATAAAATATATAATTAAATATGATATTCATAGCAATAAAATTTTTTCTTTAAATATCTATTAGATGTTGTTTAATAATTAGATAAATTTAATATTATATTAATAATTTTATAACACGTTATAAAAAATTTTCTTTATCTTTCTTAAGTGTATTTTATGTAAAATAATATTATTAATTGTGTTATTATGTAATTTATTGAAATTTTAAATATTACAACAAAGGTAAATTTTTAATTAAAATAAAGATATGATAATTTTTTCTTATTAAGAATAATTATAAAAATGAAATATTGTTAAGATAATAATGTATTTTTTGAAAATTATTATATATTTTATATATTATTGTTATAAAAAATTTTAAAAATTTTTTATTCATGTAAAATTATTACAAAACGAATTAATTTTATAATAAAGTTATATTTTAATATTTATTGACGTAATAAAATAAATTTTAATCAAATAAAATATTATAATTAGTGCATACATTTATAAAAAGTAAAAAAAATACTTTTTTATTATATTATATGTTATATAAATTTTTTTATATCTAAAATAAATTCAATTATTAAAAAAAATATATACAATATAAAATAGATTATTATTAATATTGTGAATTTATATTAATAATATATTGTATTTTTATATTATAACATTAGAATTTTAATTTATTTTTAATATATAATAAAATATGTTTATTTGATATTTTATATTATAAGAATATTTGTTACGTTATTTTAAAAAATTAAAAAAAATTTTATTAATCTTTTCTATTATAAAATTAAAAAAATATACTAAAAGTTAGCACAAAATATTTTTTTTAAAATGTTTTATGTATTAGTTTTTATTTATATTAATTATAATACTTCCATCTAACATTTTAAATTTACATATGCTCTAAAAAAGATTTTTATAAGACTTCCTTGTCTATTTTTTTTTAAATAATAATTAATTTTATCATACAAACATTATTTTTATGCTCATATGAATGAAATTATTAAATAATGTATTAAAAATAACTTAAAAATTAAAATTTTTAAAATGTTATATATTAATTTTTAAAATTAAAAAATTACTTCACTACGTATAGTGCTAGACGAGTATTGTTTCGTGATAACAGATTATTAGTTTTATTTGTTGCTAATTGTTTAGTATTACTTATTAACATTAAAGTTTTTGAAGATTTTTCTTCATCATTAAGGTTTTTAATAACATTTTTTGTTTCATAAAAACTTTCTGATTCAAATAAAATTCCAGCACCATTTTCACGCGCATAAATTCCTAATATAGAACTAATAGGTAATAAAATATTCGATATAATGCCATTAAAACGCGCACTAAATTGTACTTCTGTATGATTTAATAGTAAATTATTAACTGCATTTGGAGAAATATTTAATATAATTTTGTCATCAAATGAAAACTCTATTGGAATTTGAACATTAAGATGTGTAATATTTATCATTAAATAAGGAGTAAGTTTGTTGTCAAGTAACCAATTATAAAAAGCTTTTAACAAGTAAGGCCGTTTTGGAGACATCTTAGAAATATTCATAAAATTTTCACCGGATTATATAAATCATATTTTACAATTAGTTTAAGTAAAAAAAAAAATAAAAATTTCTTATATCTTTAAAGATATATATTTTCATACTTTTAAATTTTTTTAAATTAGTATTTAATTAATTAAATATTTTATTAACATTAATGGTACATTAAATATCAAAAAAAAATAAATAATATATCAATATTAAGCTCTTTTATTTGTCATTAATTCCCTATACAATATTAATACAATATGATTCTTATTTAAATAATATTTTAATAAATAACAAATACAAAAAGTAACTTTTTATGATTAATTTTACTAAATTTGTTAATTCGTTAATATTATTTTAAAATATTTAATATTATAGATTAATTATTTTTATACACTAGATATATAAGTGTTATTATCAAATAAAAAAGTAGTTATTAAAATATGTTGTAATAATAACAAGTTAATAAAAAATATTTAACTAATCAATGTTAACATCATTGTAAAAAAATGAAATGAAATAAAATTTCTTTTTAATGATTTATATTACGTTATTTTTTTATAATTGTTAATATTTATTCTTGTTTAAAAAAATTAAAATTAATAATTTACAATCTTAATTCTGTTTTAAATGTTGCTTTAAAAATTTTTGATGAGAATAAAAAAATTTTCTTTTATTAGTATTTTAATTAATGTTATATAAAATAAAATCTCTATTATTATATATTATATTATAGAAATTTATAAGTATTCTATGAGTTAGTAAAAATTTATTTAAAATAAAAAAATAAATTAAAACCTAGTTTGTTGAAATTTTTATAAATTGTGCTTATAATGTTATAATATAATTTATTAAATTATTTATGTGATAAAAAAATAATATAATTTAACATGTTTATTTTAAAATTATTTTATATAATATTAATGCTTTTTTAAAAAAAAATGTTATTAATTTCAATAATTAATTATTTTATAATTAATATTTTAAAAAAATTTTATTTAATTTATATTTTACAAAAAATAATTTTATAATTATTAATAAAATATTGTAGAAATTAAATTATAATAAATAATTCTTTTCTTTAAGATATAAGAAATACATTTGTTATTAATATTAACAAAGAAAATTAAACATTTTATATTAACTTTATATATATTTTTTATATTTATAAATATCATAAATATTTATTCTTATATTTATTGTTTTATAACATGTAATGTTAGAACATGTATATGAGAAATATTTTTATTATAAAATTATACTAAAATTTCAAGATATTAAATATCATATTTTAAGAAAATTGTTAGAAAGGAAAAATAATAAAAATGTTATATATAGTATTATTTAGTTTTTTTCTTTAAAAGAAAAATTATATATTTTATAATGAATTGTTGCTATTATATTTTAGATAAACTTAATATATTTATGAACATAACAAAATAAATAGCATTCATACTGTATTATATTAAAATCGTAAAATTTCTTTTTAAGTTAATTATTAAAGTATTTTTATTATAAACAGTTTAAAAATATTGTTTGTAATATTTATCAAAAAATTTTTTATTATTGTAATATTTTATATTATCTATAAAATACTAAATATGTTTAAAAGTCATTAAATAAATTATATCTTATGATATATAAATGTAATAACATGTAATTATATTTATAATTTAACATGTATTTTAGTATTCAATACCTAATGTTATTAATCAAATCAGATATAAAAAAGCCCGGATTTTACTTTAAAATATATTTATCACTGCGATAAAAATGAAGTTAACGTTTAGAAAATTGAGGACGACGCCGTGCTTTGCGTAATCCTACTTTTTTACGCTCAACTTGACGTGAATCACGCGTAACAAATCCAGCTTTACGTAAATTAGAGCGTAAAGTCTGATCATATTTTATTAAAGCGCGAGTAATACCATGACGAATAGCGCCAGCTTGACCAGATACTCCTCCACCTTTCACACTTATATATAAATCCATTTTTTCTATCATATTAACGAGTTCAAGTGGTTGATAAACTATCATTCTGGCAGTTTTTCGACAAAAATATTGATCTAAACTTTTATGATTAATAAGAATATTACCTGTACCTGTTCTAATAAAAACACGAGCAGCAGAGCTTTTTCGGCGACCAGTACCGTAGTATTGATTTAGAGTCATTATATTAATCTCGATTAAATATTCAAAACTTGCGGTTGCTGTGCCGCATGTTTATGTTGATTATCTGGATATACTTTTAATTTACGAAACATAGCACGACCTAAAGAACCTTTTGGAAGCATACCTTTAACTGCAATTTCAATTATACGTTCAGGATGACGAGCAATCATTTCTTTAAAAGTTGTTTTTTTTATTCCACCAATATAACCAGTATGACGATAATATATTTTATTAGTAAATTTTTTTCCACTAACAGTAACTTTTTTTGCATTTAAAACAATAATATAATCTCCAGTATCTACATGTGGAGTATATTCTGCTTTATGCTTACCTCGCAAAATCATTGCTAACTTAGTTGCAAGACGTCCTAAAATTTTTCCATCTGCATTAACAACATACCAATCGCAGTTTAGAACTTTTGGTTTAGCTGTAAAAGTTTTCATTAAAAATATTACCGAATAATTACTAATAGTGAGGTGTATATTTTAATAATTAAAAATTATTAAAATATACACAATTATAATGTTTATAAAATTTTTTATTAAAAAAGTTTTGGTTAATAAAATGTCTTTGTATAATCATTTTTAATATACTTAACAAAAATTAATAATAAAAATTGAATATTTTTTTATAATATAAAACAGTATGTTTTAAACTAATAAAAATGAATTATGAATGATTATTAAAGTTATGATTTATTTATTTTAGTTTTATTAAACATTGAAAAATTTATCATAAAAGATGTTTTATATGTAATAAAAATAAAAAAAATTCTATTGAATTATTTTTTTAAAATAACAAACGATATAAATGTTTATCTACAATAAAATGATTGCAGTTTTTATATCAAGTTATTTATATTATTAACATCTATTTATTTTTTAATTGTTAATGTTTTTATTTAATTTAATATAATCATCTCTATCAACTATATTGTATTATTCAAAAGTAGCAAAAGAATTAAATATTTTTCTTTATAAAATAATAGCGTTTTTTATAAAAACTAATTCATACTTAGTAATAATTATAAAGCATTGTAAAATAAAATTTTATATAATAATCTCTATAGATTTTATTTATTCTGTAATATTTTTTTTTAAATAAAATACTAGTTATCTATTATATTTAATCAATATTTAACAATTAAATATTTAAAACGTTAAAAATATGAAAATACTTTATTATTTTTGAAATCATAAATATCATTTTAATAAATTTTATTTTTTAAATTGATGTAATTTTTGTAATCAAGATATTATCTAATAAAATAATGTATTATTCTAGTTTAGAATAGATGTTTTATAAAAATTTTTTATAGTCTTTTATATTAATAAATATTTAAACATAGTGTTTAATTTTCTATATTTTATAAAATTTTATTATATTTATTATAACAAATTTTTTATTATTTTAACTGTTTTTTATTCATGTAAGTCATATTACTATTTTTAGTATAAACTTTTATTTGATAAAATTTACAGTGTATGTTTATTATTTAAGTAATAAATTGAGTATTATTAAAAACGTTATACTATTATAAATTATTTTTTTTTCTTACTATTTTTTTATTTGCTATGATTTATTAATAATATCATAATTCTATATTAATATAAAATAAAAATTTTATAAGAATGCATTCTTTATCATTTAACATATTTTAGTATGCTTGAACATATTATTTTGATTATATAAAACAATAAAATAATCTAAAATAGCTATTATTGTGATGAATCTTAATTTTTAATAAAAAGATAAGGAAACTTATATATTTCTTGATTAAGAAGTATGTATATACTTATCGCTTTACGATGATATTTTCGAAGATGTAACATAAAATAATTAAAAATATTAATATGTTCTGCATAGTAACAAAATACTATACTTTATTTTACAAAGCTTTTCTTGTAATAATTTAATATATTTTAAATATAGTCATATTATTAGTTATGTTTAAAATATAAAAAATTTTAATACTATTCGATTATTATTAAAAAATTATATGTATTTTTTAGCATTGAACAATAACATAAATACATTAGACAATCTATCTTTTATTGCTTTAAAATATTTAAAAAGTATTATATGATGTTTGATCTAATATTATTAGATTTTGTGATTCTCTAATTATAAAAATTTGTAAAAAAAACTATCAATAAACCGCATAAATTTATTTACTAATAATATTTATATAATGATTATAATAGTAAATAATTTCATTATTTATAATAAATTTTTAGTTATATATTATAAAGTTAATTTTATCATTATGCGTATTATAAAAAATATTGTGTTGTAAGAAATACAATGTCGTATTCATTTCCTAAAATAGAATTTACAATGTTTTTATAATATTAAAAAAATAAAATTTCAATGCAATATATACAAACTTATTTTAGTAAAATATGTTGATTGTCTTATAGAAATAATATAATATATGATTATTTTAATTAGTTATATTTTAATTAATTTTTTAGTTACTTAAAACTATAAGAGAAAAAATTAATACTGATTGAACGTGTTTTTAAAAATAAAAAACATTATTTATTACTAATGTTTGAATATATCAATGTTTTATATTTTATGATAAATATAACAAAATAAACAATGTGTTATTTTATCTACTTTTTTAAAAATATTTTAAAACTTTAATTAGTTAAAAGATTATATCATATATCATATAACAATTATACATTTAATATGTATATTTTATGTATTCAAATATCTAAAAATTAATTAAAATTTTAATGTATTAAATGATTATAAAGCTATTTTATGATTTTTATTTCTTTTTATAGTAATAACAACTGAAAATTATTCTTATGTACATTATATAAAAAATTAACTTTTATTTTAATTTAAACGTATTCAAAATATTTTGTAAAAATATTTTATATTTTTGGTCTGTTATTAATAAAAAATAATATTTAACTAAAAAATTTAGTAACTACTATCAGTTAAAATATTACATAATTTTATTTTTCATATTAATAATATTCTTAATGTTTTTATAAAAATCATGAACAAGCATAAAATAATCATAACAATTATAATAAATATATAATTTAAAATAATTAAAATTATTTATAAAAATAATATTGATAGATTTTTAAAAAAAACAAGAATCTAAAAATGATTTTTAAAAATTATGAATAAAATTTTTTGTATGAAATTTTTTTAAAAATGTCAATTATATTTTTTGATGAAATATATTAAATATTTTTTTTAAAAGTGTTTTTTTATTATATTTTTATTTTATATTGCAATAAACATTTTGTAAAAATACAATATATCATAAAATTAATACATTTAATTATAAATATTCATAATACTAAGTATTTTATTTTTAAGACATTTTTAAGACACATAAAATCGAAAGTTTTGTAATAAAAATAAAATAAAAACATTATATAAATGATTTTAAATAAAAAAGTTTTTAGTATTTTCTAAAATTTTAAAACAACATCGTTTTTTAAAGTTGCTATTAACGTTTTTGAAGTTACTATTAAAAAGTTTTTATAGAATTTATTTTTTTGTATCATTGTTCATTATTCGATTAATTTGACTGTATTAAATTGTTTAACACTGATTATTTATAAATATTTTATTCGAAGTTAATTTTTAATTTTATTAATAAAAAGTTATTTTGAAAACTCAAATAATTTTAATATATTTACAAAATTATACTAGTTAAATTTTATTCTAATATTCGATACCAAAATTAATTAAGGTAAATATATTAAAATTTAAAATTATTTAAGAGTATAATTTTATGAAAAAAATATGGTTAACAATAATTCTTAGTATAGTGATTTCATACAATGCCTTAGCAACAAATTTTCGAAATGATACTCACTATATTACCCTAAATAAACCTTTAAGTCTAGATCCTGTAATACTAGAATCTTTTTCTTTTTACTGTTCATATTGTTTTGAGTTTGATCAAGTATATCATATAATAAAAAAAATTAAAAAATCATTACCTGTTAATACTACAGTTATTAAATATCATGTTGATTTTATTGGACCGTTAGGAAAATCACTTAGTCATGCTTGGGCTCTTGCTATGGCATTAGGTATAGAAGATAAAATTAATGTTTTAATATTTCAAGCAATACAAACAAAAAATATACACACAAAAAATGACATTCGTAACATATTTATAAAAGCAGGAATAAGCGCAAAAAATTATGATGCTGCTTGGAATAGTTTTTTAGTCAAATCATTAGTTATTAAACAAAAAAAAATTTTAAAAAATCTATTATTGCTTAATGTGCCAACTATATGTGTTAATAACAAATACGTTATAATAAATAACGCATTAGATACTAGTTCAATAAAAAGTTATACTAATCAACTAATAAATTTAGTACGATTTCTTGTACAATTAGACAAATAAAAAAAATCTTATTATTAATTTAATTTAATACTCTCAATTTAACTATTTTATATTGAATGAAAATAACATCTTTTAAAATTAGTAAGAGTATTACATTTATTACTATAAAAAATGTTTTTTATTTATGATATTACCATCAAGTATAAATATTATCATCAAGCATGATAATATATCGAAGTATAATAATATATCATAAATAAAAAGTTATACTATTTGTTAAATAAAAATTTTTATAAAATAAACAGTATTATATCATTTTAATAAAAACCTTTAAAGTGCGTTTTTAAAATAAGTTTATAAAAAAATATAATAAATGTTATCGTTAATAAAATATGCTTGATCGAAAAATCTATTTAATAAAATCAATTCTGTATAGTAATTAGTATATAAAAATATAAAAAATTTTACATAATTTTCAAATATAATAAAAAATAACAGTTTGATTAGTTATTCAAATAAAGAAATATTTTACTATCTGAAGTTCTTGCACTTTTATTAAAATTTTTATTTTTTGTATTATTTTTATTTATAAAAGTCAATTTAAAACAAAAAAGCATTGTACTAAGCTACAAAACTAATTCACTGTAGTAAAGTATGCATTTACTGTACTATTACTGTTAATAATTTTAAATTATATAATAAAAGTATTGTAAATACTATTATCAGCATAAATAATATTGAATCACATTTAAATAAACGACTAAAAGAACTGAGAATATTTCTAATGTTATGTGCTTTATCTTATACAATATGTAACAAAATAAGCATATTTTTACCATGAGAATAATTAGTAACTAAAAAAAACATATTAACTTGTCATGCGCTATAAAAAAATGTAGATCTTATTTTTATTGCATTTAAAAATGTTCTAATTTAATACTATTAATTATAATTAAAATATATTTTTATTAATATTTCTCTGAAATTTAATTATTGATAATATAGTTTTATAAACGGTACTAGGTACTAAAATAATGTAGTATTATACGCATGATTAAACTTATAGCAATATTTTAAAAAAAACATGTTCTTAAATTTTTTTATTATCACATAATAATTATTATATTGATTTAATAAAGTATGATAAAAAAACAAATTAAAATAATTAATTGTTTAAGCTATAATATACAACCTAATGATGTGCTATTATATAATTTTTCTAAATAACAAATAAGTTTAATGGTTTAATAAAATTTTATTAAAAAAGAATAATTTTGATTCAATGAAAAAGTGTTGTTGCTTAAATTATTAATTAAACTCAATTTTAATATCTTATAAGTATTTCCTAAAAACATTTTATACATAACTAGTTTTATAATAAGTAAAAAACTAAAGTACATATTATGAATAAAGATCACTATTATTATAAACGTTATTAGATGTTATATTTCATAATTATGTTCATATCTAACAAAACAGAGTATTAATAAAATTATTTATCAAATAATAGAATTAAAGAATCTTATTTATAAATAATGTTTTAAATAATAATATTACAATTACTTATCAACATATTAAAATATAATACATTGTATATTTTTTTTTATAATAAACATACAAGATACAACAGATATCACAAATAATATTTATAAATAAACAATAGTATTATTAATATATAAAATATAAATAAATATAAAATATGTCTATTACAAATGTATATTATCTAATATTTAAGTTTTACTAATAGTTTATGATAAATATATAGATAAATAATTGATATAAAAAATGTTAAAAAATATATAGTTATAAATAAAATTATTAAAATAACATATTAATTAAAATATTAACTTTTAATATATATATTTAATTTTTTATGTGTTGATTTATATGTAAATAATATGAAATTTATACTTTTTAATTCTAATAAAATTATATCGATTTTTATAGTAAAATATTAAAAAAATTTTTATGAACTTAATATAATTAATTATTTAATATTAAATAACAAAAATTTTTTTTAATAAATTAATTGATTATTTATTGTATATATCAAATTAAATAATCTAATTATTAAAGTTTTATTTATATAAAAAATAATATCTATTTTAAAAAAAAATATTAACAATTAATTAAACAACACTATTGCTAGTACAGGAAATAAACAATATTAATGTCTAATATTAGTTTTATTATACATCCAACAGTAAAAATTGCATTAGGAATTGAATATGATGGTAGCAATTATTGTGGTTGGCAACGTCAAAAAAAAACAGTTAGTATTCAAAGCTGTCTAGAACACGCCTTAACTAAAATTGCAAATACACCATTGACTGTAGCATGTGCTGCTCGTACTGATTCTGGAGTGCACGCCACAGGACAAGTAGTACACTTCGTAACTAATGTGCAACATAATAAAAATGCTTGGATTATGGGAGTAAATAATTATTTGCCATCAAATATTGCTGTTTCTTGGGTTCGTTTTGTTACAGATGATTTTCATGCACGTTTTAGTGCTATTTCGCGTTGTTATCGTTATATCATTTATAATAATCGTTATCGTCCAGCTATATTAAAACAAGGTATAACGCATTTTTACCATCCATTAGATGCTAATCGTATGCATGATGCTGCACAAGTACTTTTAGGTGAACATAATTTCACTTCATTTCGTGCAGCGAGATGTCAATCATGTACTCCTTGGAGAAACATTAAATATATTAACATTATACGACGCGGTAAATATATTATCATAGATATTAAAGCAAATTCTTTCTTATATCACATGGTACGAAATATTGTCGGAAGTTTAACTAAAATTGGAACTGGAAAGAAAGATAAAAATTGGTTAGCTGAACTTTTAATTTTAAAAAATCGAAAATTAGCAGCAGCAACAGCTCCACCAGAAGGTTTATACTTAGTATCAATTGATTATCCTAAATATTTTTTTCTTCCTAAACAACCTTTAGGACCATTATTTTTAACTGATGATACGTTGCTCTAATTTTAGAGACATTGTTGATTTTATCTCTGTTTTGGTATTAAATAAAAATTTTATTTTTTATGTTTTTTTAATTTTTAAATACTTATATTTAAAATAATTTTAAAATATTATATGATATTATTTAAAATCTCAAATATTGTTTATTTATTATATTTTAAAGTATTATAACAATTTTTTTATTTATTCTCAAATTTTTTTTCTTTAATAATTAATTACAATTTTAATTTAAATTAAAATATTATATTTTTCTTAAAATATATTTTAAAATAATATAAAACATAATGTTATTTTTTTATTAACGCTATTAATTTATAATTTTAATGAGCAATTAAAATTTTATATATTATAATTATTACTAAGATTTAAATAAATAAAAATAAATTTATAAATATACTCTTATAATAAAAAATATTTAATTATTGCATAATTTTTTTTATAAAATATTATTTTAATAAACATATTTATATTATTTTTTATATATTTACTAAGAAATAGAAATAAATTTTATTATTTTAAATAAATATAAGTAATATTATTTTTTATTAATAACTATTAATGAATATAGATTATATTAATAATATTAACAATTATATTAATAATATTTTTATTTATTTTAACATTTAATAAAAATACTATATTTATTTATTAAAAATTATTATTAATAAATTTTTATTTATAATTATATTATAACAATTTGTAAAAAAAATATGATATTAAGAATTTAATCATACATAATTAAATTAATATTTTTTATATATATATTTAAATAATTTTTTAAATTTAAATTAATATTATATAAAATATAAAATTTTTTATTATTAAAATATAAAATTAAAATTTTATATCGATATTTATTATAAAGGACAATATCTTAAATATATTTATTTTTGTCTTTAAAAGCTTTTTTATTACGCATAAAATATTAATACTGTTTTTATTTCTAATTATATAAAAACATATAATCATTCAATTATTTTATTTTGTACGTTTTGTATGCCATAAGCACTTGTTATTAGTTTTTTTAATTAGATCTAAATAAGCTTCATGATTTAATAATTCTTCATGATTAGCATAAATTATTTTTATAGATTTTTCTTGATAAGGGACAATACGCTGAATACTCTTTCTATTATAAATATTTCTCGCATTATCTTCTAAATGAAACATTATTGACGTTTGACCACCGCTCATTGCGAGATAAACTTCTGATAAAATTTCAGCATCAAGTAATGCACCGTGTAGTGTACGTTTACTTTTATTTATTCTATAACGATTACATAAAGCATCAAGATTATTACGTTTTCCTGGAAATAATTGTCGCGCTATTAACAATGTGTCAATAATATTACACATAATTTCAATTTTTTCATTACTGTGATCTAGAAAATAAAATTCTTGATTAATAAAACCAATATCAAATGCTGCATTGTGAATAATTAACTCACTCCCTCGAATAAAATTAAGAAACTCATCAGCTATCTGATTAAACTTTGGTTTATCATCTAAGAATTCATTGTTAATACCATGTACACTATAAGCTTCTAAATCTACTAGCCGATCTGGTTTAATATAAGAATGATAATACCGACCTGATAAACGACGGTTAATTAATTCTATTGCACCAATTTCAATAATACGGTGACCATGATGATGCACACCAAATTTATTTATACCAGTAGTTTCAGTATCAAGGACAATTTGTCTAGCATAAGTTACAGTCATATTATATCGCTCATAGTATTTGTAATATATAAAAATTAATTTTAAAATAAATAAAAAGAGTCTATCATAGATGTTTAGAAAAGTAGAAATTTTTACCGATGGTTCCTGTTGTGGCAATCCTGGACCAGGAGGTTATGGTGCAATTTTACGTTATAAACAGATTGAAAAAGTTTTTAGTATGGGCTATTATTTAACTACTAATAATCGAATGGAATTAATGCCAGTAATAATATCATTGGAAGCATTAACTACCTTTTGCAATATTACATTAAGCACTGATAGTCAGTATGTACGTTATGGTATTACCTGTTGGATCTTTAATTGGAAAAAAAATAACTGGAAAACTACTAATAAACAACCTGTAAAAAATATTGATTTATGGAAAAGATTAGAGATAGCTATAAAATATAAAGATATTACATGGCAATGGGTTAAAGGTCATTCTGGACATATAGAGAATGAACGATGTGACATGTTAGCACGTAATGCAGCTCATAATCCTACTCAAAAAGATATTGGTTATAAACCAGACACTTAAATAGAAATATTTATCTTAATTAATAATTTACAATTTTCTTAAATAATTTTATTTACTTTTATAAAGATTGTTTAAAGTAATAATATTAGTTATAATTATCAAATGTATATTTTAATAGTAAAAATAGTTATATTGTTTATTTATATGATAAATTAAAATTTATTTTATATCATCTTTTACCATTGTGTATAATAATTTTTTCTTTTACAATTTAGTATTGTTGGTATTGTAATTTTTTATTAAACTATCGCTATATTTATTATTTATACTAAATAATGTAGTATTAATACAGAAATATTAATATTCATACAATAAAAAATAAAAATTTTTAATTTTTTTATATATTGTTATAAATAAAATTCAGTAAAAAAAAATATGATTTAATAAATCAATGCTTAATTTTATCTAAAAGTAATAAATTTATAATTTATAAAAATAGCTCTTATATTAATAATTTTAAGAAGAAAATAATTTTAATTTGACAATTATAATACAAATATTTTTATATGTTAACTTATGTATACAATTTTTTTGTTTCATAAAAAGCAAAACAGATAATATTTTTTATAAAATTAATTTATTTTACAAATTTTTACATGATACTTTTTCTTATAAAGAGAATATGAAAATTATTGGCGTTTCTACTTTATTAAACAACTATGTTTGGTTATTAAATAATTATCAACATCATTGTGTTATTATTGATCCAGGTGAATCTCAATTAACACTAAATACTTTAAAAAATTTAGATCTAATACCAGATACAATTTTTCTTACTCACCATCATCAAGATCACGTAAATGGTATATCAGAACTTATCAAACAGTATTCTAACATTCGTATATATGGACCTAAAGAAACAATATGTAAAGGAGCTCACACTGTATTACAGGATGGTGATATTCTTTTTATTCATGATCGAGAATACAAAATATTTTCATTACCTGGACATACGTTAGGTCATTTAGGTTTTTACAGTCATCCTTATTTATTTTGTGGAGATACTCTTTTTTCTGCAGGTTGCGGAAGATTGATGGAAGGAACTGCAAAACAAATGTATCATTCATTACAAAAAATAGCAAAATTACCAAATAATACATTAATTTATTGCGCTCATGAATATACATTAGAAAATATTATGTTTGCAAGAACTGTGTTTCAAGAAGATTTAGCTATTCAAGTTTATGAACAAGATATTAGAAGATTAAGAAAAAAAAACATACCGAGTATACCAACAATTCTACAATTAGAAAAAAAAATTAATTTGTTTTTACGTTGTCATGATTTTAATTTGCAAAAAAAGATAGGATTTAAAACACTACAAAAACGTTTCTATTTAGTTTTTTCTGAACTGCGTTTTCGAAAAGATAACTTTCACTTCTAAATTATTTTTTACAGATAATATGATAGTATTTTTATCAAAAATCTATAAAATGATTTTTTTAAATATTCGTATTTTAATTTTTATAAAAATATTAAACATATTAGACTAATCATAAAATAAATAAAAAAACAAGTTATAGTTCATTATAATGCATTATTATAATTACTATAACATATAGCAGTTTATCAACACATTATTTTAAATTTTTTTTATAAAATTTTTCTAAGAGAATTCAAAAAAAATTAATACGTATCACTAACTACAGTGAGATAAATATGTTGAAGTAATATTTTATATATTTATTCATTAAATATAATATTAAAAATTTTTTTTGATCATAAAACAAATAAAAATATAAATTACAAAGTTTTAATATAAAATTTAATTTATAAAATATTATTATTTTTATTTTAAACATTGTTTTATTTTCATAATTTATAATAGTTATATAAACATTTAAATGTTATTCAATAAATAATAAAAAATAATTGTACTTATTATTTTAAATTTAAAATTAAGATTGTCTTCTATAACTTTTATTATTATCTAAAAATTAGTTATTTTAGTAATCTAAAATGTAAATTAAAATAAAAAAAAATAATTTTTAAAATATATTTTTTATTTTAAAAAAAATTCAAAAAAAAATATATGAATAGTTATAATAGTATTTAATATTATTATTTATATTGAGTTATATAAAATTAATATTAGTGTGTTGATTATAATAATAAGTTAAAAATAAATAAAAAAATATTACTAATAAAACATAAATAACATTTATAAAATATATTTTCAACTGTTCAAATAATTTATAAATATATTCTAATACATCTTTAATATTTTGCATAAAAATATAAATTTAAAATTTTTATTTCTAACTTTATTAAATAAAAATTTACATTTAGTTTATGTATAAACAGGAAACTTAGAACAAAGATCTAATACTTTTTTCTTCGTACATAGAATAACACAGTCGTCATTAACATCATCTAATATATCAGAGATCCAATTAGCTAGTTCACGTACTTTATTTTCTCTTAATCCCCGTCTAGTTACCGCTGGCGTACCAACACGAATTCCAGATGTAATAAATGAATTGTTTATATCGTTTGGTATGCTATTTTTATTTACAGTAATATTAGCACGATTTAAAGCGGCACTAGCTATATTTCCAGTTAATTTTTTATTATTCAAATCTAACAAAAATAAATGATTATCAGTGCCTCCAGACACTACTGTATAGCCACGTTTCAAAAAAACTTCTACCATAACTCGAGCATTAATTAACACGTTTTTTTGATAAATTTTAAATGTTGGATCCATTGCTTCTTTTAGTGCTACTGCTTTTCCAGCAATTACATGCATTAGTGGACCTCCTTGAGTCCCAGGAAAAACGGCAGAGTTTAATTTATTGTAAAATTCTTTATTTCCATTTTTTGCTAGTATTAAACCACCACGAGGACCAGCTAATGTTTTATGCGTAGTAGTAGTTACAATATGCGCATATGGTATTGGATTTGGATAAAGCTCTGTAGCAACTAGTCCAGCAACATGCGCCATATCAACAAATAAATAAGCGTTGATACTATCAGCAATACTACGCATTTTTTTCCAATCAACAAGACCAGAAAACGAAGAAAAACCGCCGATAATCATTTTTGGTTTATATATTTTAGCTTTTTTTTCTAAACTAGAATAATCTATTTGACCTTTTTCATTTGTTTCATAAGATATTGCCTGATACAATTTTCCAGATAAATTAACAGGAGAACCATGAGTAAGATGACCTCCACTTTTTAAGTGCATACCCATGATAGTATCACCTGGTTTCAACAATGCAGTATAAACGGCAAAATTAGCTTGAGAACCAGAATGTGGTTGTACATTTGCATAATCGCAACCAAACAATTTTTTTGCACGATTAATAGCTAATTTTTCAATTACATCTATATATTCACATCCACAATAATAACGATTTCCTGGATATCCTTCAGCATACTTATTAGTTAGTTGAGATCCTTGAGCTTGCATGACACGTAAGCTAGCATAATTTTCAGACGCAATTAATTCAATGTGTTCTTCTTGACGTATGACTTCTTTTTGTATAGCGTTCCACAATTCTTTATCATAATTGGTAAGATTTATTTTATTTCTTAACATTAAATTTCCTAACATATCTTTTAAATCAATTAAATAAAATTATTTATATTTAAATATGAACTTATGTATCCATTATATAAATCATTATATCTTAAAATTCATAGTTATTCATATTTTTATAATAATATTTATAACAAAAACTGAAAACTTTATATAAAATTACTTCCAAAAAAACATAAAATTTTATAGAATACACTAAGTTTTATTACACAATTAAATTTAATATTATATAAATAAAATTTTAAAAATGCATTATAACTAAAATATATAAATATTAGTTAACGAACTCACTATTTTAAATATAAAATAAAGTTATTAAACAATTTTTTACTATTTAAAAAAATAAATATGTTAACGTAATGAATATTGATAATATTTATAAAAATATTATTATTTTTAATTATATAAAAAATAAATAATTTTTTAATAAAATAATTTATTGAATTGAATAAAATTATTTAATAACATTTTTAAAAAATTAATTTTTGTATTTTTATTAAAAATTAACATAATTTTTATTATTAAAATATTATTTTAAATAACTATAACTAAATAGTCATAATTAAAATTATATTAAGTAAATTATTAATTATAAAGTATTATATACATTAAATAATTATATAAAAATATATTATGTTTAAATAAATATTATGCATATAAAAATAAAAAACTATACTTTTAAAAAATTTTATATCATATTATATGAACATTAAAAAACATATAAAACTTAGTGTATATTTGTTGTATGATTCAATTAATAAAAAATAAAAAATTATTGTTAATAGTAAATTTTTAATGTTTTTAAATATATTAAAAATTTTATTTTTTATAGTATAATATTTACAAATGTATATTAAATATACTGTGAATTATTATTAAATTTATAATTCAATATTTAACAATAAATTATACTAAATACAATAAAATTGTATTATTAGTTAATAGTACAGATATATGAGAATAACTTATTTTTTTTCTCAATTAGTTTTTTAAACATGAATCTAAATAACAACAAAATAGCATGAATACTTTATTTTTTAATGTATAATATTTTAAAACATAAACAAATATCTTTACTTTTATAATAAAATTTCTTATGCATAGTATGTCATTTTTTAATATCTTTTATAATTGAAAATCATTTAAGTCATTAGGATGTATTTCTGAATCAATCTGACCAATTAAATATGAACTTAGTTCTACTTCTTGTGGTGCTGATTGAACATTATCTGATACTAGCCAAGAATTCATCCATGGAATAGGATTAGAAGAAATATTAAATGGTAAATTAAGACCAACTGCTTGCATGCGCATGTTGCTAATATATTCTATATATTGACATAAAATGTCTTTATTTAATCCAATCATTGAACCATTCTTAAATAAATATTCTGCCCATTCTTTTTCTTGTTGTGCAACTAAGATAAAAAGATCGTAACATTGTTCTTGACATTCTATAGCAATATCAACCATTTCTTCATCATCAGAACCTAATCGAAGTAAATTTAATATATGTTGTGTACCAGTTAAATGCAATGCTTCATCACGAGCTATTAATTTAATAATTTTCGCATTCCCTTCCATTAATTTTCGTTCGGCAAAAGCAAATGAACAAGCAAAACTAACATAAAATCGAATTGCTTCTAATGCATTAACATTCATAAGACATAAATAAAGTTGTTTTTTTAATGCACGTAAGTTAATAGTAGTCATCTTTCCACTTATTTTATGCTTACTTTCTCCAAATAAATGATAATAACTAGTTATTTTAATAAGATCATCATAGTAACTAGCAATATTTTTTGCTCGCTTAATAATATATTTATTATTAACGATACTATCAAATACTTGTGCTGGATCATTAATAATATTACGAATGATATGAGTATAAGAACGTGAGTGAATAGTCTCATAAAATGACCAAGTTTCTACCCAAGTTTCTAATTCTGGAATGGATATTAATGGTAAAAAAGCAATGTTTGGACTACGTCCTTGAATAGAATCTAATAGTGTTTGGTATTTTAAATTACTAATAAATATATGTTTTTCATGTTCTGGCAACATTTGATAATCAATACGATCTTGAGATACATCAATTTCTTCTGGACGCCAAAAAAAAGATAACTGTTTCTCTATTAGCTGTTCAAAAATTACATATTTCTGCTGATCATATCGAGCTATATTTACAGATTGTCCAAAAAACATAGGTTCTAAAAGAGCATTATTTTTATTTTTAGAAAAAGTCGTATAAGTCATTAGCATGTATCCAAACATAGAACTTCTTAATAAATATTGACAAGATATTTTAGTATTAATATGTTAATATCTTTCTTGTTTCTTTGTTTTAATAATATTAAAATCTGTATATGTTTTTATATTTTATTTTTTATCAATAACAAATAACTTCATATAAATTTTTTACATAAAATATACACATTATATAATAATAAAATATACACATTATATACTAATTGTTAATATTAAATTTTACAAATTCCACTACCACAATCATCATTATCTATTGTAACATATTGTAAATCTCCTTGCATATCTGATGCACCATCTCGAGTATTTTGATAATATAACGTTTTAGTCCCAAATTTATAAGCAGTAAGAAGATCTTTTAGTAATTGCTTCATCGGGACTTTTCCTCCTGGAAAGTTAGTTGGATCATAATTCATATTAGCAGATATTGATTGATCAATAAACTTTTGCATTATACATACTAATTTTAAGTAACCATTATTATTAGGCATATTCCATAATAATTCATACTTATTTTTAAGTAATTCATAATCAGGTACCACCTGACGTAATATTCCATCTTTTGATGCTTTTATACTAACAAATCCTCTTGGTGGCTCAATACCATTAGTAGCATTAGAAATTTGTGAAGAAGTTTCTGATGGCATCAATGCAGATAAAGTAGAATTACGTAAACCAGTTTTTTTAATTTCTTTTCGTAAAGTTTCCCAATCATAATGCAACGGTTCTTTACAAAACATATCTAGTTCTTTTTTATAAGTATCAATTGGAAGAATTCCTTTTGAATAACGTGTTTCATGAAACCATGGACATGCACCTTTTTCTTTTGCTAAACAATTAGAAGCTTTTAAAAGATGGTATTGCATGGCTTCAAAAGTTTTATGAGTTAAATTATTAGCACTACCATCAGAATAACGCACGCCATTTTTTGCAAGATAGTAAGCAAAGTTAATTACACCAATTCCGAGAGAACGACGACCCATAGCTCCTTGATAAGCTGCTTTAACTGGATAATGCTGGTAATCTAATAATAAATCGAGTGAGCGAACAGCAAGAATAGATAATTCTTCAAAATCATCTAGACTATTAATAGCGCCAAGATTAAATGCAGATAAAGTGCATAAAGCAATTTCACCTTTTTCATCATTAATATCATCAAGAGGTTTAGTTGGAAGAGTAATTTCCATACACAAATTAGATTGCCTTATTGGAGCCATTTTGGGGTCAAATGGACTGTGTGTATTGCAATGATCTACATTTTGAATATAGATTCGGCCTGTAGAAGAACGCTCTTTCATCATTAAGGAAAATAATTCTACAGCTTTAATTTTTTTACTTCGAATATGTTTTTCTTGTTCATACTTTTTATATAAACGTATAAATTCATTTTGATCAGAAAAAAATGCATCATATAATTTTGGAACATCAGATGGACTAAACAAAGTAATGTCTAAACCTTGTATTAAACGTTCGTACATTACACGATTTAATTGTACACCATAATCCATGTGTCGAACGCGATTATCTTCGATACCGCGATTATTTTTTAGAACAAGTAAACTTTCAACTTCTAAATGCCATATTGGGTAGAACAACGTTGCTGCTCCTCCTCGCACACCACCCTGCGAACATGATTTAACAGCAGTTTGAAAATGCTTATAAAATGGAATGCAACCAGTATGAAAAGCTTCACCTCCACGAATTGAACTACCAATTGCGCGAATGCGACCAACATTTACACCAATACCAGCACGTCTTGATATATATTTTACTATGGCGCAAGAAGTAGCATTAATTGAATCTAAACTATCAGCACATTCAATTAAAACGCATGAACTAAATTGACGACTAGGTGTTCGAACACCGGCCATAATTGGTGTAGGTAATGAAATTTTAAAAGTAGAAATAGCATTATAAAATCGCTTAACATAATCTAATCGTGTTTTATTTGAATACTTAGAAAATAAACAAGCAGCTATTAGTATATATAAAAATTGAGCACTTTCATAAATCTCTCCACTAATACGATTTTGAACTAAATATTTGCCTTCTAATTGCTTTACAGCAGCATAAGAAAAAGTCATATCACGCCAATGATCAATAAAAGAATCCATTTTATTAAAATCTTGAATACTATAATATTCTAATAAATTTTTATCGTATTTACCTATTTTTACCATATGTATTACATGAGTGTATAATTTAGGTGGTGAAAATTGGCCATATGCTTTTTTACGCAAATGGAAAATTGCTAAACGTGCAGCTAAATATTGATAATCTGGTGCATCATCTGAAATTAGATCAGCAGCAGTTTTAATAAGAGTCTCATGAATATCAGTAGTTTTTATACCATCATAAAATTGAATATTAGAACGAAGTTCTACTTGAGAAACTGAAATATTATTTAAACCCTTTGAAGCCCAGTCAATTACTCGATGTATTTTTTCAAGATTGATTTGTTCTTTACGACCATAACGCTTAGTCACAAGAAGACTTTGGTTCATATAGTGTTTTACCTGGCTGTGTAGTACTCTGAATTAGAAATATGGTTGTTCATTTTAGTATTATTCATCAATATAGAGACTTAACCTAATTAAAATAATCGAAATAATAAAAATTTGAGTGTTTTTAAGTGAATAAAATTTGAATAAGTCAAGTAAAAAAATTATTTTAGTGACATATTTTTTATGAATAAAATAACATTTTTTATAATTTTTTTATATATTAGGTTTTATTGTATATAGTTTAAAATTTATAAAAAATTAAAATTTAATTAACAATAATGAATAAAGTAAAAAACTAATAAATTTTTAATTATACTTTTAAAAAAATATATTAAAAGTATTCATAACATCAATATAAAATAAATTTTTATAATTATATATATTTTATAATATAAACATAAAAATATATTCTATATTTCTCATAATTTACAATTCAAATTCTACATAATAATTATTAATTTTAATTATATTATTAATAGTTTTTTTTTATAAAACAAGACGAATTTTATTAAACACATCATTTATGTTATACTTTATGTTTTTTAAAATGGATTGTTTTCGTGTTATACTAAATAAATATAATATTAAAAATTATAATTGTTACATTATCAGTTTTAATTTTAATATTATTACATATAGCGCATAAAATTAAATTGAAAATTGATAGTAATATTTAAGTATATTATTTATACATGTATAATTTATATATAAAGTATTATACTATAAAATTAATAACATAATCATAATAGAGAACATATATTTATCTGTATTAATCTGTCAATTATATTAAAAAATTTATACGTTTATACATTTTTAATTTTTTATATTGATAAACACCTATTCTTTAATTTATTTTTATTTAGTTTATTTAAAAAATTTAAAATTTATTAACATAAATATATTTATATTAATTTTTTAAATAAATATGTTTAAAAAATATTAATATATTTTAAAATATCATTTAAAAATTAATAATATCAATTATCAAATTAATTGTTAAGATTACATATATTTAAATAATACATAAAATTTATGTTGATAAAATAAGTGTTTTCTTGTTGATGATTATATTAATATAAATAATAAATGCTTGAAATAAAATCATTATTACTAAAAATTAATATAAAAACATTATTTTTTTATATAAATTTTTTTTATAAATATTATAATGATAAAATAGCTTCACTTTTAGTTATCGAATAAATCGTTTATTAAACGAAATAATATGAATATATAAATAATTTTAAAATAATAGAAAAACTTAATAAAATTCTTATATTTGTTATGTTATGAAAGATATGTGTTTATATTATTCTTGACATTATACATATATAATAATATTTAATATAAAAATATAATAAAATGAAAAAACTAACAATCAATATTTTTTAATAAAAATGTATTTAAAATATATAAAATATAACATAAATAATAATGTAAACGTGATATATAAATAATTTTATATTGAAATATAGTTAATTAATACTTATTAATAAATATGTTACATTAAAATTATTTAAAAAGATTAAAAAATTAATTGACTATCAAAGTATTATAAAAATTTAAATTACTTATAAATATTTTACTTTTAATCAATTTTAATGCCATTAATATTATATAACTTCGTTGTTTTTTATATCATAAATCATAACTATCGTTCAATATTGTACACTTTAATGATACAATTTTATAAATTTTCTATGATATCAAAAAAAATAAATATAAATTATCATGAAGGAATATCAATTCTATGAACGATCATACTAAAAATATTATATCAGTGAACATCGAAGATGAATTAAAAACTTCATATTTAGATTATGCGATGTCTGTTATTGTCGGACGTGCATTGCCAGATGTTCGAGACGGATTAAAGCCAGTTCATCGACGTATTTTATATGCAATGAATATATTAGGTAACGATTGGAATAAACCATATAAAAAATCCGCTCGTATTGTGGGAGATGTTATCGGTAAATATCATCCACATGGTGATACTGCAGTATATGATACTATTGTACGTATGGCTCAACCATTTTCGCTACGCTATATGTTAATTAATGGTCAAGGTAACTTTGGTTCTGTAGACGGTGATTCTGCTGCAGCAATGCGTTATACTGAAGTACGAATGGCCAGAATTTCTCATGAATTACTAGAAGATTTAGAAAAAGAAACTATTGATTTTACATCTAACTATGATAATACTGAAAAAATTCCAACTGTAATGCCAGCAAAATTTCCAAATCTTCTGGTTAATGGTGCTTCAGGCATCGCTGTGGGAATGGCAACAAATATTCCGCCACATAATTTTTCAGAAGTTATTAATGGATGCATTGCTTATATTGATAATAAAGATATTAGCATTGAAGATTTAATGAAACATATTCCAGGACCAGATTTTCCTACTGCCGCAATTATTAACGGACGTCATGGAATTGAAGAAGCATATCGTACTGGACGTGGTAAAATTTATCAACGCGCACTAGCAAAAATAAAGATTGATAAAAAAACTAACCGAGAAAGTATTTTAATTTGTCAAATTCCATATCAAGTAAATAAAGCACGTCTTATTGAAAAAATTGCTCAGTTAGTAAAAGAAAAACGAATAGAAGGTATTAGTGCGCTACGTGATGAATCTGATAAAGATGGTATAAGAATTGTTATTGAAATAAAACGAGATTCTGTTGCTGAAATAGTATTAAATAATCTTTATTCATTAACACAATTACAAGTAACTTTTGGTATTAATATGGTTGCCTTATATCAAGGACAACCACAACTATTAAATTTAAAAGATATTTTATTTGCTTTTATACAACATCGTCGTGAAATAGTAACGCGACGAACTATTTTTGAATTGCGAAAAACTAGCGAGCGTATACATATTTTAGAAGCACTAATAATAGCATTAGTTAATATTGATTTAATTATTAGATTAATTCGTTCTTCTCTAACTCCAATATCAGCCAAATCTGATTTAATTACACAAGCTTGGACATTAGGTGATATGCATGCTGTATTTAAATACAGTAATAATATTATTCATTCAAAATGGTTAATTTTAAAAAACAAAATATATAACGAGAAATATTATTTTACTGAACAGCAAGCTGAAGCAATTTTAGATCTTCGACTTCAAAAATTAACTAGTTTAGAGCATGGAAAATTACTAGAAGAATATCAACAATTATTGAGTTCTATTTCTAAATTAACTGCTATTTTGGACAATTCACAATGTCTATTAGAAGTAATTCGTAAAGAGTTAATAGATATAAAAGTGAAATATCATGATGTTCGTCGAACTAAAATTATCACTGATACGTTAGATATTAATATTGAAGACTTAATTAATCAAGAAGATGTGATTGTTACATTATCTCATAAAGGTTATGTAAAATATCAACCACTATCTGATTATGAAGCACAACGTCGTGGAGGAAAAGGACGATCTGCTGCTCGTATTAAAGAAAAAGATTTTATTGATCATCTATTAGTAGCAAACACTCATGATACCATTCTGTGTTTTTCCAGTCTTGGGCGTTTATATTGGATGAAAGTATATCAATTTCCTGAAGCTAGTTATACTGCACGAGGCCGTCCAATTGTAAACCTTCTTCCACTCAAACATAATGAACGTATTACTACTATCTTACCAGTGAGTCAGTATAAAAAAGAATATTCAGTATTTATGGCAACTTCTAATGGAACAGTAAAAAAAACTGCATTAACTGAATTTAGTCGTCCCCGCAATACTGGTATTATTGCAGTTAATTTACAAATAGGAGATAAATTAATTGGTGCTTCTTTAACTACTGGAAAAAATGAAGTCATGTTGTTTTCTTCTAGCGGAAAAGTAGTGAGATTTCCAGAATCACAAGTACGTTTAATGGGGCGCACTG
The DNA here is from genome assembly GCA_020541345.1 of Candidatus Ecksteinia adelgidicola. Lineage (GTDB taxonomy): Bacteria > Pseudomonadota > Gammaproteobacteria > Enterobacterales > Enterobacteriaceae > Ecksteinia > Ecksteinia adelgidicola. Next base: position 776,445 of record CP045239.1, read on the forward strand.
CGAGAGGTATTCGTGGTATGAATTTATCTTTAGGTGATAAGGTTATTTCACTTATTATACCACAAGGTAAAGGTGATATTTTAACTGTTACTAAAAATGGTTTTGGAAAGCGTACAGCAGTTACTGCTTATCCCATTAAATCACGTGCTACACAAGGCGTAATTTCTATTAAAGTAAATAAACGCAATGGTCAGGTAGTTGGTGCTATACAAGTAATTAATACTGATCAAATCATGATGATTACTAATACTGGTACTTTAGTTCGAATAAGAGTATCAGAAGTTAGTGTAATAGGGCGTAATACCCACGGTGTGACTCTTATTCGAACAACAGCAAAAGAAACAGTTGTTGCTTTGCAACGTGTAGCAGAATCAATAGAGAATGAAGATTTATTAAATAATATAATACCTAATAGACAATAAAAATAAAAAATCATAAATATTTTATTCTCTAAAAGAGAGATATAGTATAATATTTGTGAGTTATCTATTTTAAAATATCTATTTATAATAATAAAATTTAATATTACGAATAAAATAACAATATAAATTTTAATAATGTTTTAATATATTTGTAATAAAATATTAAATTAAGTAAAAAAATATATTTATATCAGAATTACTTTTAATAAAATTTATTGAATCTTTTGTAAAAAAACTATATTTAATATTAATAAAATTATAATTTATATAATAATAGTTTATTAAATAAAAAACTTTTGTTAATTAAATAAATCTTACTATTTATAAATAGAATTTTTGTTTTATAATATTTTTTATTATTTTTATATCTTTAATAATATATATCAAAAAATTGTTACAATATGATAAAAATATTTAATATCACACTAAAATAATTTTCATTATTTTATAAAAATATTGATTATATTACTAAATTAATTAATCTTTAAAGTTTTATATAAATAAAAATATTTATTGTTAATATAAAATATCATTAATATGTATATATTAAATTCTTATATTAATATATTAAAGGTATGCTTCATTTTTAGTAAAATACAATCTTTATATTTATAAAAATTTAGTATTAAATTAATTCATAATTAGAAATAAAAATATAACATTTATTTTTATTAAAAACTTTTATATTAATTTTTATAATATACTATATTAAATATTGTTTACATAATACATTTATATTTAACATAATATAAAAGAATTTTTTAATAAAAATTAACATTTTATTAAAATAGTAATGTTTAAAAACATTTTATAAATTTTTAGTTTTAATTTAAGATAAAAAATATATTCAATCAGTGTAATATATTTTATTTTTTTAAAAAAAATAAACATTTATTAATCAATAGATTTTTAATTTATATTATTAAATAACATTCAGTACTATATTTTACTAAAATGTTTACTATTTTTACATTTATAATAATTTAAGATTTCAAAAAAAATAATATCAATAATTTTAATAAATTCTCTTTTGAATGATTAAATAAATAAATTATTAAAATAATTTGTAAATAAATATACAACATTGTAAATAGAGAATTCAATACTATGAATAATAATGAAATAAAAAACATTTTAATGAAAACATTACCGTTAGATGAAGTATATGTTACAGGCGATGGGTCTCACTTTAAAATCATTGTTGTTGGTGATTTTTTTTGTTCTATGAGTCGTATTAAGAAACAACAAGCAGTTTACAAGCCATTAATAAAATATATTGAGAATAATAATATTCATGCTTTATCTATTAAAGCATATACTTCTAAAGAATGGAAATTAGATAAAAAATTAAATAAAGTTTAAGTTTATCTGTGAAAAATTTTTTAATCAAAGGATAAAAATATTTAAATGGATAAATTTTATATACAGGGTCATACTCGTCTCAATGGTATAGTTTCTATTTCTGGAGCGAAAAATTCTGCTTTGCCAATTCTTTTTTCTTCTTTATTAACAGAAAAGTTAGTTGAATTACGAAACATTCCTAAACTTAAAGATATTGATACAACAATTAAGCTTTTAAATCAATTAGGTAGCAAAATTAAATGTAATAATTCAATATATGTTGATAATAGTCATATAAATAACTTTCATGCTTCTTATAATTTAGTTAAAACAATGCGTGCATCTATCTGGGTATTAGCTCCATTAGTAGCACGATTTGGATATGGACAAGTGTCTCTTCCAGGAGGCTGTAAAATCGGTGCGCGTCCAGTTGATTTGCATATTAAAGGTCTAGAACAACTTGGTGCAAAAATTACATTAAACAAAGATAATGTTAAAGCTTTTTCTACAGGTCGATTAAAAGGCGCATATATTATAATGGAGAAAATTAGTGTTGGTGCAACCATTACTATTATGAGTGCTGCAACTTTAGCTATTGGTGCTACTATTATAAAAAATGCAGCACGAGAGCCAGAAATTATTGATACTGCTTGTTTTTTAAATTTACTTGGAGCAAAAATTAGTGGTGCAGGAAGCAATATAATTATTATAGAAGGCGTTAAACGTTTAGGTGGTGGAACTTATCGTATACTACCTGATCGTATTGAAACAGGAACTTTTTTAATTGCTGCTGCAGTCTCTGGTGGAAAAATATTATGCCGTAATACTCGTCCTGATATTTTAAATGCAGTTCTTATTAAGTTAAAAGAAGCTGGAGCAGATATTAAAGTAGATACTACTTGGATCAGTTTAGATATGCATGGTCATCGACCAAAAGCAATAACTGTAACTACTTCGCCATATCCAGGTTTTCCAACTGATATGCAAGCTCAATTTAGTTTATTAAATATAGTAGCACAAGGGAATGGCAGTATTACTGAAACTGTATTTGAAAATCGTTTTATGCATATACCTGAATTAATTCGAATGGGTGCTCAAGTAAAAATTAAGAATAATACTGTAACTTTTTATGGTGTTAAAAAACTTTTTAGTGCTCAACTAATAGCCACAGATCTTCGTTCTTCTGCTAGCTTAGTAGTAGCTGGTTGCATTGCTGATGGTCTAACAATTGTAGATCAAATTTATCACATAGATCGAGGTTATGAATGTATTGAAGATAAATTAAACAAACTAGGAGCTAACATTAAGCGCATAAAAATATAATTTGTGATGTCATATAAAAAATATTTTATAATTATCGTGTTATTTTTATAAAATAAATAATAAATTTAATATGCTCTTAACTAAGATTGCAAGTGTTTAGTTAAATAATTGTTTTTATTAAATTATTAATTATATTAATAAATATTTATTTTATAATTTATCTTTAATGAATAAATTTAATTAAAAGTAACTTTTATATCAATATTTTTTAACTTATATAAATAATAAAAATTTATGTATAATTATAAATAATAAATTTTAAAATCTTTTATGATTTTATAAATTCGTATTATTATGCTTTTTATTTAGATTGTTCATCAATGATTTTTAATTATAAACAATTGCTTTATATTTTTTTTAACATGTATAGATTAATAAAAAATATATTTTAAATATTATTAATTATCATAATATTTAAGATTTTTTCTTTATTAAAATATAATCTGTATAAGAATTTTAATAAATTGTTTTATTGTTTTGTTTATTTTAAACTTTTATAGTAATATTTTACTTAAAAACACAATATATAATATTAAAAACTAAAAAAAAAGAATTATCAATAATATAACAATTATCATACTAAAATTTAAAAAATTTTATATTCTAACATAAATGATTAAATAATATTACAAAAATAATTAATTTTTATTTATCATGAACTAATAAACAATAATTAATTTTAATATATTAGAATTAACGTATTTTTTGTAAAAATTATCAACAGTGTTATTTAAAATAAAAAAATTATTGATGATTTAATATGTTTTAATCAATTTTGATACTTGTTATTATCTTACTTCTTAATTTCTATTATTTTGAATAAATTTAGCTATAATTTATATAAAATATTGACAATAATAATTTAACTAACGTTTTTCTAAATTTTATTTTTTAACTATAAAATATTATATTAATAATATATTTATTATGTGAATACATGTTATATTTACTATTTTTTAAAATTTTTATAAGATTAATGTTTTTGGTTAAAACAAGGAGTCAGTATGTCAAGTTTTAAATTGAAATCAAATTTTTATTTTCAGAAAGTAGATAAAGAAGTTTTGAGAATTGAATATGAAGGATTAATTTAACTTGATCGCTATATTAATACATATTTTAGTCGTGCTTGTGAAATCATTGCTTCCTGTAATGGAAAATTAGTTGTTATGGGAATAGGAAAATCCGAGCATATTGTCTGTAAAATTGCAGCTACTTTTCTAGCACAGGTACTTCTTCATTCTTTGTGAATCCAGCATAAGCTAATCATGGAGATCTTGGCATGGTTTCTACATAAGATATTGTTTTAGCTATTTAAAATTCAGGAGAGTCTCATGAAATTCTTTCGTTAGTTTTAATATTAAAACGTCAGAAAATAAAAATAATATGTATGAGTAATAATCGAGAAAGTACAATAGGAAAAGCTGCAGATATTCATATATGTATTAAAATGCCAAAAGAAGTATATCCTCTCGGATTAGCATCAACTACTAGTACTACTGCTATGTTAGTAATGGGTGATACATTAGCCATTTCATTATTAAAATCGAGAAACTTTACTTTAAAAATTTTTCATGGTTACATCCAGGTAGAATACTTGGTCGATTATTATTACAAGTATGCGACATTATGCGTAGTGGTGATGCAATACCATACGTCAATGCACAAGTCTCACTACGCGAGATGCACTGCTCGAAATGACTAAAAAGAACCTTGAAGTAATAGTCATTTGTTATGATCTAATGAAAGTTTCTGGTATTTTTACTGATGGTGATTTGCGTCGAATATGTAATATGGGGATTGACTTTTATCATACGAAGATCTCGGATGTTATGACAATTAAAGGTATTTGCATTCAGCCAAATGTACTTGTTGTTGATGCATTAAAATTAATGAAAAAATATCATATTACAACATTATTAGTAACTTATCGAGATCAATTACTAAGAGTCATACATATACATAATATACTTAATATTAGTATTTTTTAGTAAGAAACAAATGGAGTTTTATGATAAATACTTGTTATGGACCAGTTCATCAAAATGTTATTATGCTAGCTAAAAAAATTCGTTTGCTAATTTGCGATGTAGATGGCGTGCTTTCAAATGGTTTTATTATTATGGGTAATCATGGTGAAAAATTAAAAACCTTTCATGTACGTGATGGCTTTGGTATTATTTCTTTAAAAAAAATAAATATTGAAGTAGCTTTTATTACAGCTGATTCAACTCAATTACTTCAAGAACGAGCAAATAACCTTGGTATTACTCATGTATATCAAGGTCAATCTAACAAATTGCTAATTTTTTATAAACTGTTAAAACAACTCTCTCTTAGAGAAGATCAGGTAGCATATATCGGTGATGATGTGATTGATTTACCTGTAATGTCTAAAGTAGGTTTATCTGTTTCTGTAAAGGATGCACACCCTTTATTAATCTCTAAATCTCATTATATTACTCGTATTGCTGGTGGATATGGTGCAGTAAGAGAGCTATGTGACATAATTATTTTTTCTCAAAATAATTTATAAAACATAAAAACTATAAAGTTAAGAATAACAAAAGATTATAGATGATTTTTATGGTAATGATAATAATACTTATTTTAATTATCTAAAATTTAACTTACTTATTAAAAATTGATAAACCATTCTTAATAAAGAAAATATACTATCATATTAAAGTAATATACAGTTATACGAATGTATAATATCATTAGAATATTAAATTATAAAATTATTTAAAAAAATATAATGTGTTATATACAAAGTGTAATAATTTTTTTATTATTTAACAATAATATTTAGTAGTAACAAATTAAAAATTTTATTAAATCAATGTTAATCATAAAAAATTGACTTAATATCAAACTCTTTATCTTTGTAGTTATTTGATAGTAGATGACTTAAAAAACATTTTTAAATATAATAAATAAAATTTAACAATACTAAATTTAGTTTAAATACTTAAGCAAGATTTTTTAATAAAGAATTATCGTTTATAATATTAATTTTATTACTACTAGTATTATAATGTATATAAACTTACAAAATAAAAATTATTACATGAATTCATAAAGTGAAAAATTAAGCATGCAATTTATAATTAAAAAATTATAATATTTTTATTATATTTTTATTTTTATTAGTATATAAGATACTCGTTTTATAATATTTTAAACTTATTAAGTCTTAATAATTTACTCAAGAAAAAAGTTACTAGACATTAAAAAATATAACTGATTTCGTTAGAAAAAATCGTCTATATCATGCTATAAAAATTTTATTAAATAATAATAATTATTTCATAGATAAAAAAATAAAATTTATGTTAAAATATTTATGAATTTGATATTTTTTAAAATGAAAAAATATGGAAAACAATAATATTTTATTTTAACAATATATTATAAAATAAAGAATAATTAAAATATTAACAAACAATACTTTTCTTTAATAGTTTAATAATAATATAAATTATAATGGAATAATTTGTTTATTAAAAAAATATACAACTTTATAAAAAACATATAATAATAATTATTATGTCATTATAATAAAACGTTAAAAAATAATGAGTAAATAATTTATGTCTACGCTATCCGCTAAAAATTTAACAAAAAATTATAAAAATCATCCAATTATTCAAGATGTTAGTCTTAAAGTAAAATCTGGAGAAATTGTTGGTTTACTTGGCCCAAATGGAGCTGGAAAAACAACTACTTTTTATATATTAGTTGGGATTTTAACATGTGATTTTGGATACGTTTTTATTGACAATGAAAATATTAGTAGACTTCCATTACATGCGCGTTCTCAACGAGGTATTGGTTATTTACCACAAGATATATCTATCTTTCGTTATTTAAGTGTATATAATAATCTTATGGCAGTACTAGAAATTCGAACTGACATAACTATTCAACAGAAAAGAAATCGTGCTGAAGAACTTATGGAAGAATTTCATATTACTCATTTAAAGAATAGTTTAGGAAAAGTATTATCTGGTGGTGAAAGACGCCGTGTTGAAATTGCACGTGCATTAGCTGCTAATCCTAAATTTATTCTTCTCGATGAACCATTTTCTGGAATTGATCCAATATCTATAATTGATATTAAGAAAATAATTCGATATTTGCGTGATAGTAATTTAGGTATTCTTATTACTGATCATAACGTACGTGATACACTAGATGTATGTCATCATGCTTATATTTTAAATCAAGGAAAATTAATTATTGAAGGTACGCCTAATATTATTTTAAATAATCAAGAAGTACAACGTGTGTATTTAGGTAAAAATTTTTATTTTTAAAAATTTATAAAATTTAAAAAAAAAATTAACCAAAAAAATTATATTTTGTATTAAAAAAATATATATTCTCATTCTAAACCTGCCTGATCAAAGCATCAGTTATTATAATAAATGTAATTTTTATATAAATAATTATTATTTTTGTTATATCATTATAAATTATAAAATAATTTTTTGTTTAAATAATGTTTAAAATATATTATTTATATTAGTTTTATTAAGTAAAAATTAATTTTAGAATATTACAAATATAATGATGTTAAAGTTTTTAAAACATAACACCATAATAAAAATATATAAAACTTTTAACTTACTTATAACAAACAAGATAAAAAATATTTTTTTATTGATTATATATGTAAAAATAAAATTATAATTAATTTAAATATTATTAAAAATATTAATTAAAAAATATTTTTATAAATGAAATTAAATATATTATATAAGATACTAATTTTATAAATTTTAATTAATTTTAAAATATTTTTAATTATAACAGATGTAAATTAAAATAATTATGTATATTTTATTTTTAATATATAAAAATTTAATATATAAAATATTTATATATTATATAAAACATTTTATAGAAAACAATTAATTAATACGATTACATTTTTAGTTATATAACATATTTTAAAATAATCGTAAAAAATTTATTAATATTCTTTAATTTTTTAATATTTTTCATAAAAACATATTTTTTTATAAATGATTTATATGAAATAAAATATTGTAACATTTAAAATTTTATAAATAGAAATTTATCAATTATAACATTTTTAATAAAATTTAAAATTTTTAAAGTAAAAAACTTTATTAAAAGTAGACAAAAAATAACTATGCTATGTTAAAGTATCATGATAAAATAATGTATAATACAATATATCATTTGCCTGTAATGAAATAAGTACTGTAAAATAAAATACTATTTTAATAATAAAAATTGATTAAAATGTAAAAAAATATTATTTATACTTAATAAAAATTTATTTTATAAAAAAATTTTAAAAAATATATTTTAAAAAAATATATTGAATGATAAAATAATATTAAATAATAATCAAATTAAAATATTATTATGTAAAAATACATGCTTAATATTAACATTATAAAATTATTATATGTTTAAAATTATTTTTTAAATAGAAAATTAATACAATACTATTAATATACTCTTAAAGAATTTTATTATAATTTATTAATACTGTTATATTTTATAAAAAGTATTTTATAAGCATATAATATAAAAATAAAAGATATTATATAATATAAAAAATTAAAGTTTTACAGAAAAGATATTATTTATAATAAATAATATTGATATTAACAATATAAATATTATATTTTTAATCTATTATTAAATATTGTATCATAATTATAGTTAATATATATATTATAAGTATAATAGGTTTATATTATAAGTGAATGCAATAAAGAAATAACTAGATGTTTAATTACTTACAGTAAATAAAATATAGCAACAACATACTTTATTGATGTTTGTATTTAAATAGTATTGTAAAAATTAAATATAATATAAAAATATATTAAAATATAGTATATTTTTTATATGTAAAATATTTATATATAAATTAATATAAAAATAACAATTTAATTATAATAACAAATATTTTTTAAAAATAGATTTAATTAATTAGTAAATAAAATAGTAACATTTATATTTGAATTTAAGATGAAATATTCTTAAAATAAGAATAAAATTACAACATAATAAAAACATATAACTATAAATTTTTGTATTATTTTAAAAAAAATAATAAAATCATATCTTATTAATTTTTTTTAAAAAAAATATTAAAAAATATTATAACATTATTAATGCACTTGTAATTAATAATCAATTTTTTTATCATACTATTAAATAAATCATTAAAAAAAAATTTCGATTTAGATAATACATATTCTAAAGAGCGTATATTAATGATAAATCCAATATTTAATAAAAAAAAACAACCTAATAATACTCAAAAAGAATACTTTAAAAAACAAAAAGAAAAAAATATCAATAATAATAAAAAAGAAAAGATAGAAAAATCTTCAAGATTTTTTTTGATAAAAAAATCAAATAATATCTTAAACGATGTACAAAAATGTCAAATTAAAAAAGGTTTTTTTTCCAATTTACAAGATAAGTTTTTTAAAAGCAAAAAAAATTTTGGATTAAGTTTAAGTAACTTTTTTCATAGTAAAACTATTAATAATAGATTCTTTAATGATTTAGAAGAACAATTGTTAATTTCTGATGTTGGAGTACATACAACGCGAAAGCTAATTAATATTTTGACTTTATACGCTAAAAATAAACGTTTACAAAATACTAGAGAATTATGTAATAAACTTAAATTAGAAATGTCATTAATTTTATCTAATATTGATTGTCCATTGAATTTTTATGATAAAACTCCCTATGTTATTTTGATAGTTGGTATTAATGGAGCAGGAAAAACTACTACTATTGGAAAGTTAGCGCATCAGTTTAAAACTAAAAGTAAATCAGTGATTCTAGCTGCAGGAGATACATTTCGAGCTGGAGCAGTTGAACAATTAAAAATTTTAGGTGAACGTAACCATGTCCCTGTAATCGCTCAACATACGGGTGCTGATGCTGCCTCAGTGATTTTTGACGCATTTAAATCAACAAAATCACGAAATATAGATATATTAATTGCTGATACTGCAGGACGATTACAAAATCAAAAAAATTTAATGGACGAGTTGAAAAAAATTATTTTAGTTATGAAAAAAATAGATGCTACAGCACCTCATGAAATTATGTTAATACTTGATGCTACTACTGGGCAAAACGCTATTAATCAAATAGAAGTATTTAATAAAGCTATTAACATAACTGGAATTACATTAACAAAACTAGATGGCACTGCTAAAGGTGGCTTTATTTTTTCTATTGCAGATCAATTTAAAATTCCAATTCGTTATATTGGAATTGGAGAAAACTATAAAGATTTACAAGCATTTAATTCTAATAGTTTTATTGAAACAATATTTTCTAACAAATTTAATTAAAATATTTTTTATAAAAAACATTAATATTTTTCAAAATAAAAATAAAGTATTTTTATTAAAAAAAATAAAGTATTACTAAGATTAAAATAATTTTATTATTTACGTTTATTCAATTAAATTTTACTTTATGAATAATAATTGTTACTTATAAAATAAATATTTTATTAAAAATGAAATTCAGTTACAATATTTATTTATTATAAAATAATATTTTATTTTATAATAACTTTTTAAAATAAAATAAAAAATATTGTTTATTATTAAATAAATTAACATTATTATATAAAATACTGCTAACTTTTGAAGTTTATTTAAACTGTAACATATTAGATACTATATTTTTTTATTTAGATATAGTATCTAAATATTTTGTAAGTATTATTTTTAATGTTAATGTTTTATTAAATAATTATAGTATAGTAATATTAAATAATAATTATTTAGAATAAAATTGCAATATGTAATATTATTAATATTATTTATTTCTATAGAAAAAAATAAAAAATATACATTCACATAACATTAGACATATATTTAATTTAGTAGTACATATCAACTAAAAAATTAATTTTTATATTGTATTATTATAATAATATTATGAATATGATAATTTAAACTCTGCCCATACTGGCGCATGATCAGATGGACGTTCCATGCTGCGAATGTTGTAATCAATGCCACTAGAAAAACAAAGTTTTGCTAGTGGCATACTAGTTAATAACAAATCGATGCGTAAACCCCGATTTTCTATAAATCCTTGTGAACGATAATCAAACCAAGAAAATCGTTCTTTTTGAAAAGGATGATGATAGCGATATATATCTATTAATCCCCAGTTAAATAAATGATTAAGCCAAGTGCGTTCTTCAGGTAAAAAAGAACATTTTCCTTTATACAACCATTTTTTTTTGTTTTTTTCTCCAATACCAATGTCAAAGTCAGTATGACTAACATTCATATCTCCCATGACTAGCACTAGCATGAATTTTGATAAATATTTCTTGAGATAAATTTTTAAATCTTGATAAAATCGAGCTTTTACTGGAAATTTAGTTTGATGATAACGATTGTCTCCTTGCGGAAAATAAGCGTTAATAACTGTTAATTGACCATGTGACGTATTTATATTAACCATAATAATACGACGCTGTGCGGATTCTTCATCTGTTTCAAAACCACGATTTATTGATAAAAATGGAATTTTGCTTAATAATGCTACGCCAAAATGACCTTTTTGTCCATGATAGCAAACATAATATCCATATTTATTAATTTCTTTTAGTGGAAACATATCATCATGAACTTTAGTCTCTTGAAGACCAATGATATCGGGTTGATGTTGATCAATAATTGCTGCTAATTGATGAAATCGAGCGCGCAATCCGTTAACATTAAAAGAAATAATTTTCATAATATTGATATTCTTATAAAAAATTACATAAAATAATACGATATAATAATAAAATATATACAAACTTAAATTTTAAAAAACTATATTGTTAAACATATAATAAACTATTATTTTTTTATTTTACAAAATAAAAAAATAAAAGATTGTTATTACAATTATTTATTTTTATAAACTATATAAATGTATATAGATATTATAAAATTTTATTCATTAAAAGAAACATTATATGTAATTTATTAATAATGTTTTTTATATTATATTATTTTTATAAAATAAAGTTATTAATAAAAATTATTTTTTATAAAATATATAATAACATATATTAAAAATATATTACATTAAAATAAATATTACTTTTTTAAAAGTGTAATATTGTTTTATTTAAGCAAAACAATAATATATTGTTTTAATTTTTATCTTTTTATATAAAATATTATAAATATTGTACGTTGTTACATTTTTATAATATAATTTTATGTATGTCATATTATATTTAAAAAAATATCTTTCATATGATTAATGATAAAATCAAAAATGTTATATAGAAAAATATTTTTAATTAAAATCATAGTATTTTAAATACGATATAATTTTAAAAATACTTTTATATAATATATATACTTTAAGAAAATATAACAAACTTTACATATTTTTACTGACATATAAGTACATAAAGTAATTATATTTTATAATTGTAATTTAAGATATACTAGTAATTTTATTTTTTTATAATATATTTTATAAAATTGATGTTATATTAAATGTGAAAATATAAATTATACAATTAATAAATTTTAGTTTTTAATACAATGTTAATATTATATTATAAAAATTTATTTTGTTAAAATGATTTATCAAAGAATATACATTTTATAAAAAATTAAAAAAATTATTATATATTAAAATAAAATACTTCTATTATAAACAAATTATTTATATCTTTTAAATAAGATATTAGTGAGTCAAATCATCAAAAAATTTTTTAACTCCATCAAAAAAACTTTTTGATCGGGGACTATTTTTTTCACCAAAAGGACCATTAAAAGTTGTATTTAGTTCTTTTAGTAAATATTTTTGTTTTTCATTAAGATTAACTGGAGTTTCAATAATTACACGACATAGTAAATCACCTAACTTTCCTCCTCGCATCGATTGAATACCTTTACCTCTCATACGAAACAATTTAGCTGTCTGAGTTTCTGGAGGTATTTTTAATTTAACTCGCCCATTTAGTGTTGGCACTTCAATTTCTCCACCTAATGCTGCCATAGAAAAATTGATTGGTACTTCACAGTATAAATTATTACTTTCTCGTTTAAAAATAGGATGCTCTTTAATTTGAATTTGAACGTATAAATCTCCAGATTGAGAACGATTTTCTCCTAATTCTCCTTTACCTATTAAACGAATACGATCTCCGGTATTTACACCTGCTGGAATTCTTACTGATAACGTTTTATTTTTTTCTACTTTGCCATTCCCCCGACATTTATGACAAGGATAATTAATTACTTCTCCTCTTCCATGACAACGCGGACATGTTTGTTGAACAGTAAAAAAACCTTGACGCATTTGAACTTGTCCTTGACCATGACAAGTAGAACAAATATGAGGTGAACTTCCAGGATTAGCACCGCTGCCCTTGCAGATATTGCATTCTTCTAATGTTGGAATACGAATTTCTCTTGTAGTACCACGTACGGTTTCTTCAAGAGATAGTTCTATGTTATATTGAAGATCTGCACCTCTAGAAGCGCGATTTCGACGATTTCCTCCAAATATATCACCAAATACGTCACCAAAAATATCACTAAAATCTGTATTATTGCTTGTTTGACTTTGTTCAAAAGCTGCGTGTCCATACTGATCATAAGCTGCTCGTTTTTTATTATCACTCAGAACTTCGTAAGCCTCCTTCGTTTGTTTGAATAATGTTTCAGCATTTTTCTCCTGATTACGATCAGGATGATATTTCATCGCTAAGCGTTTATATGCTCTTTTTATTTCTCGTTCATTTGCTGTCTTACTAACACCAAGAATCTCGTAATAATCTTTCTTAGCCATTCTTTTTACCCTGAACATATAAAAATACGGGCGTAGAATTTATTTCAACGCCCGCGTTGATTTTTAATAATAATTTCATTACTCTTGATACCTCCCCTGATAAAGGGTAATTATTTTTTATCTTTTACTTCTTCAAACTCAGCGTCAACGACATCATTATCTTTTGTTGTTGTATTATCAGAGCTAGAAGTGGCATTATCTTTAGAGTTTATTATTTCCATAAGTTTTCCAGAAACTTGAATTAATTTCTGATTTTTTTCTTCTATTTCAGCTCGATTTTCTCCTTTTAAAACAGATTCTAAATCTTGTAGAGCTGTTTCAATTGTAACTTTTTCTTCTTTTGATAATTTATTACTTACTTCTTTTAGTTGTTTACGAGTACTATGAATTAAATAATCAGCTTGATTACGTGATTGAACTAGTTCTTCAAACTTACGATCAGACTGTGCGTTTAGTTCAGCATCCTGAACCATTTTTTGAATTTCTTTTTCATTTAAACCTGAAGATGCCTTAATAGCAATTTTTTGTTCACGACCAGTTTTTTTATCTTTAGCAGATACATGTAAAATACCATCAGCATCAATGTCAAAAGTAACTTCAATTTGTGCCATTCCTCTTGGTGCTGGCTGAATTCCATCTAAATTAAATTGTCCTAATGATTTATTATCACTAGCACGTTTTCTCTCTCCTTGAAGAACATGAATAGTGACTGCAGATTGATTATCTTCAGCAGTAGAAAAAATTTGACTATGTTTAGCAGGAATTGTTGTATTTTTTGTAATTAGCGGTGTCATAACACTACCCATCGTTTCAATTCCTAAAGATAAAGGAGTAACATCTAATAATAATACATCTGTGACATCACCTGCTAATACACCTGCTTGTACTGCAGCACCTACAGCGACTGCTTCATCTGGATTTACATCTTTTCTCGGTTCTTTTCCAAAAAAAGTAGCTACTTTTTTTTGAACCATCGGCATTCGAGTTTGACCGCCTACCAAAATTACATCTTGAATATCAGAAACTGAGAGTTTTGCATCTTTTAAAGCAACTTCTAATGGCTTAATAGAACGTGAAACTAAATCTTCAACTAATGATTCAAGTTTCGCACGAGTAATTTTAATATTTATATGTTTCGGTCCACTTGCATCTGCAGTAATATATGGCAAGTTTAAGTCAGTTTGATGTGCAGAAGACAATTCTATTTTTGCTTTTTCTGCAGCTTCTTTTAATCGTTGCATTGCTAACGGATCATTATAAAGATCTATACCTTGTTCTTTTTTAAACTCTTCTACTAAATAGTGAATGAGGCGACTATCAAAATCTTCACCACCTAAATGGGTATCTCCATTAGTTGCTAATACTTCAAAAGTTTTTTCACCATCAACATTATCAATTTCAATAATGGAAATATCAAAAGTACCACCACCTAAATCATACACTGCTATAGTACGATTACCAACTTCTTTATCTAAGCCATAAGCTAAAGCTGCTGCTGTAGGTTCATTGATAATACGTTTTACTTCAAGACCTGCAATACGTCCAGCATCTTTAGTAGCTTGTCGTTGTGTATCATTAAAATAAGCAGGAACAGTAATGACAGCAGCGCTTACTGGTTCACCAAGGTAATCTTCAGCAGTTTTTTTCATTTTTTTTAATACTTCAGCTGATATTTGCGGTGGTGCTATTTTTTTGTTTTTAACTTCTAACCATGCGTCACCATTATTTGCTTTGATAATTTTATAAGGCATAATGTCTTTATCTCTTTGAGCCTCTTCATCTTCAAATCGCCGTCCAATAAGACGCTTAATAGCAAATAAAGTATTTTTTGGATTTGTTATAGCTTGACGCTTAGCTAATTGACCAACTAAAATCTCTCCGTCCTGAGTATATGCAATAATAGAAGGAGTAGTACGATCACCTTCGGAATTCTCTAATACTCGTGCTTTACGACCATCCATAATTGCTACGCAAGAGTTAGTCGTACCTAAGTCAATACCAATAATTTTTCCCATTTATACATCTCCATTAATCATTAATAATCGATTGATTTTTTAAGTTTATGTACATAAAATATCTTTATCTTTATTTATAATTATTTTATATTAATTTAATTTTTACTTAGTAACTTCTATTGAACAAGATGGGGCCAAATAAACCTAGCATCAAGGGGTAAAGTAAAAAATTATTTTTATTAACATATTGAGACAATTAATACAGTACGTAATTGTGCACATAAAAATATTTAAATAAAGATAATTTATAATTTAATTTAATATTTAAAATTTAATTTAATAAAGATATAATTTACTTATTTGTAATTATTTATATTTTTATATTATTTTTTTTTATTAATTTTAAATAAAATGAAAAATTTAATATAAAAATATTATCAAATAAAATATATACGTAAAACTATTTTGTTATCAAGTAAAATATACTTAACAATTTTATATTATAAATTTTTGAATTTTATATCATAGTAAAGATTAAATTTTAAAAAATATTAATTTTATAGAAATTAATAAAAATAAAAAAATTATTTTAAATAAATTTAAAAAATGAAATTTTTTTTAGTATTTAATAATAAAATTTATAGTATTAGTTATATACAACTCAATATAAATGTTTATAAATTTAAAAAAATATTTTAATAAAATACATAAAAAAACAAAAAGAACTAAATTCATTTATGAAGTATTTACATAAAAAATATAATAAATAAAATATATTTATCATTAACAAATAAAATAATTAATTTTAAGCATCACTATTAATTTTTTAATAAATTTTTATGATGATTTTAATGTAAAAAAAATATATTATTATAATATAAATATATATTAATAGTATCATTAATTGTAAAAATTAAAAAACAATCTAAAATATTCACATAATTTATTTTGATGCATTTTATTTTTTAAAAATTATTTAATTTTATAATAATATAAATCAGTTTGTTTAAACAATGATATTTTAATAAATTATTTTAATAAAAAAACAAATTTCCATTAATTAAAAAGTAATTTTTAACATTTATTATTACTATAAATTTCAATAAAATCTATATTTTAATTTTTAATCAATTGTATTATTACTTTTTTTAATTATAAAGTAATAAAATATGTTATCGTTAATTTAATATTTTAAAATAAAAAATTAGTTATTGTTTTTAATGAAAATAATTAATAAAGTTTTAAATATTTATTATTTATATTATTAATTATTAAGATAATTTTATTTTTATAATTTTTAAATTTACATATATTTATTTTTTTAAACTTTTTTAATATTGTTAAAAATAAATGAGAATTTAAAAAATAATTAATTTTTTATTTTTTATTTAAAATTATTTATTAATAATAAAAATTATTTTTTCAATTTTTATATATTAATAATTTTTATTGTAATTA
Organism: Candidatus Ecksteinia adelgidicola; assembly: GCA_020541345.1. Lineage (GTDB taxonomy): Bacteria > Pseudomonadota > Gammaproteobacteria > Enterobacterales > Enterobacteriaceae > Ecksteinia > Ecksteinia adelgidicola. The sequence continues at coordinate 793,783 of CP045239.1, forward strand.
TATTAATTTTTTATTTAAAATAAGAACATTTATTTTAATAAATATTTAAGTTTTTTTGTATATTTTAATATTTATTTTATTAAGTATTATTTTAAATTAGCTTCATTATAAATATTTGAATACTTACTCTTTATTGATCAATTCTTAAGAAAATACTACATCACATTAATAAAAATTTAAAAGTGAGTAGTTGTCTATTATAAATACAATTATTTATCTATTTTAGATGCCATCTAATAAAATGATGAATAAAACTGTTTTATATAGAATATTTTAAAAAAAATAATGAATTTATAGTAGAAATATTAAGTAAATTATAAATATAATTTATTAAATTAATCAATATTTTTTACTTATTATTATTATTTTAAATGCATATCACATTGTTTATTAACCATATATTCTTTTTTATATTTAGTGTTATTAAATTTTATATCATTCTAGAGATAATGCAATAACAATTATATGATGGAGTGTACATTTTCTTATTTAAAAATATAGCATATGATCATTTATAATAAAATTATAATTATAAATAACAAAAAAATAAGTCTAATTTATTATATCAAATAACTATTTATAATATAAAATAACTATGAAATTACTATTAGTTATTAAAATGTTTTATAAAAAAATGTTTTTATGTTTTGTTAAATTATATTAAATTGTGAATAAATTTATTAAACATTATTTGAATTAATTTTTATACAATCAGTAATCAATTCAGTCATTTAAAAGTATTTCACCATGTATTTTAATATATTTAAGTATAATTATTTTAAATTTATTTAATAAATTTAAAATTAGTATTTTCTTTTTTTTGATCTCGATGTTCATGAAGATCAAGTATTTTTAAGGTAATTAACCCTGTTTCAATTTCACGCAATGCAATAACAGTATGTTTATCATTTTCTTCTGAAACTAATATATTTTGACTCCCAGTCTGAATTTGCCTAGCTCGCCGGGCTGCTACGAGAACAAGATCAAAACGATTTCCAATTTTTTCTACAGCATCTTGAACAGTTACACGTGCCATATTTTATTATTCCAATAATAATTAAAGTATAAAACTAAAAAAATAATATTAGTTTGATAAAAGATTTTTAATTAAATCTTTATGTCGTAAAAATTGATTTTTTGAACGTAAACGTAAAGAAAAAATAATAGATTTTAAATCCAATAAAGCTAAATCAAAAGTATGATTAATAATTAAATAATCATATTCTATATAATGTGTCATTTCAACTACCGCTTCAGTCATGCGTTTAACAATTATTTCTTTGCTATCTTTTCCACGATTATACAATCGACGATATAATTCTTCTTTTGAAGGAGGAAGTATAAAAATACTACAAGATTGTGGCATTATTTTTTTAATTTGTTGTGCACCTTGCCAATCGATATCTAAAAACACATCTATACCAGATGATAACAACTTTTTAATTTTGGCACGAGCAGTTCCATAATAATGACCAAAAACTTTAGCATATTCAAGAAATTCATTTTTTTTTATTAAATAATAAAATTCATCTTTTGATACAAAAAAATAATGTTTTCCATGATATTCGCCAGGACGACTAGCACGCGTAGTATATGAAATTGAAACTTCTATATTATATAATAACTGAGTTTTTAATAAAGACTGAATTAAACTTGATTTTCCTGCCCCACTAGGAGCGGATATAATATAAAGTGTGCCTTGAGCCATGATGATGTATTCATTAATAACGAATATTATGTGCTTATAATACGTTTTTTTATATAATTTCTAATTTAAGTATAAAATTAATATAGTTAATATCTTTTGAAGTTTAAAATATATTATTTAAAAGATTTATGTTTGTTTTAAATGATAATCGATATTTATTTTTATATTTATAAAAATTTTTAAAAGTATTTTTTTATTTTCTTAATTAAATTTAAACATGATATTATATAGATAATTTATATGTTTTATTTCTAATATTAAATAAAAATAAAATATTTTAATATATAACATATTGAAATTTACATTGCTATGTTATAATAATTTATTTTGTTATAGTAATTTATTTTATAAAAATTATTAAACTTTTATGATTTCATCGAACATTAAGAATTAGCATATAAAGCAATTAAAACATTTTTTATAAAAAAAATTTAAAAATAAATCCTAATATTATTATTAAATATTGTTTAATATATTATGATAAAATAATAATGAAGCATATATAATTAAATATATATATTAGCTTTAAATTCAGTATATATATTAACTTTAAGATCAAATAGATTATAAAATTTTTTATTTATGTTATTTTAAATAATTAATGCATTAGAATATTTATTTTATTTTAATATATAATAAAAACAATTTATATTTTAATATAACACTCTAAAGTAATAAAATAAAGAATATGAAAAAATAACAATACTAAGTAAAAGCAGTATCGAATAATTTATATTATCAATCAATTTTTTTACTTAATAAAAAATGTTTAACATAATTTATATTATATGAATTACTTGTTAAATGATCATTTAAATATAATCATTATATATATTATTTATTTTATTTATATTATTAAATATAATATACTTTAATATATTTAATATAATATATAACAATTAACGAATCTTTAGTTATCTTTTTTACATAAAATGTTAATTTAAAATAAAACATTAAGAATAACACTTAAATTTTTATTTTATTAATTACAATTTATTTAATCTTTTATATAAATTTAAAAAATTTTTTTATTACGTATTTAATTGATATAATAGTACTCTATCATATATTACGATAATAATTTATTTTTTTAAAATTATTTTAATGTTTTTTTATTTATAAACATTAATGTAACAAATATTTATTAACGTTAATTAACTATAAAATGTTAATCAGTAATCAATGTCATATATATTATTAGTATGATATATATTGTTAAAGTATGATATAATTGTGAAATGATATTATTATTAAATGTAAATTAAACTTTATTTAAATAAAAAATAATTTATTTAAATAACAATTTATTATATTATTAAAAAAATAAAATATAGCATATAAACTATTAAATTAAAACTATATATAGAAAATAATATCTAATATTATATGATTATAAAAATATTAAAATAATTGTTTATTTTATTTTATTTGTTATTAAAAATTATATGATTATTAAAAACTATATGATTGTAATATAGTCATAATATTGTCTTTAAAACATATAACAAATCTTATAAATAATATCAAATTTATTGCTAAGCTTAATGTTATAATAAAAAGTAAATAAGTGTATGAACATTTATTTTTTTATTATACTTATATTATTAAGCATTATTATTTATTTTATTTTTAAAGAATTTTAATTTATTGAATAAATTTATATTTAAGATTAATATTCATGTCTTTTAAATAATTAATTAATTAAATTATAAATTTAATTAATAATAATCGTTTTTTTAAAAAAACTAACTTTTTTATTTACAATATATAATATTTTTCATGATAAAAATAAAATATGTTAAATTGATTTTAGTGTAATAGTTCATAATTGTCAATTTAGTTTTTAGTTGAAATCCTATCTCTAATTTTATTTTTAAAGATGGGTTAATGTTAACATACAATTTTAGTAACAATAAAAACATGGCAGAGAAACGTAATATTTTTTTAATCGGACCTATGGGTGCTGGAAAAAGTACTATTGGTCGTCAATTAGCTCAAACACTTAATATGATTTTTTTTGATTCTGATCAAGAAATTGAGCAACGTACTGGAGCTGATATAAGTTGGGTATTTGATGTAGAAGGTGAAACAGGTTTTAGAAAACGAGAAGAAAAAATTATTAATGAATTAACAAAAAATAATGGAATAATATTAGCTACAGGTGGTGGTTCAATTAAATCACGTAAAACACGAAATCATTTATCAGCACGTGGTGTTGTAGTTTATTTAGAAACCACTATTGAAAAACAATTAATACGAACTCAACATGATAAAAAGCGTCCGTTATTACAAATTAGTTCGCCTCCACGTAAGTTGTTAGAACATTTGTCAAAAGAACGCAACCCATTATATGAAGAAATTGCTGACGTAACTATTTCATCAAATGATCAAAGTGCTAAAATAGTAGTAAAAAAAATTATTAATATATTAAAAAGTTGTTAGTAGTAAATTTTATTATTTGTTATATAAGTAATATTCTTACTAAAAAATATTTCAACTAAATTAAAATCAAACTAACATATAATAGGTATAGCTATAAATGGAAAAAATTACAGTAACACTTAAAGAACATAGTTATCCAATTAATATAGGTTCTGGATTGCTTAATAAACCATTACTTTATATGCCAGTTAAAGCTGGACAACAAGCAATGATAGTTACTAACCATACACTCGAAATACTTTATTTAAAGCAACTTTATCAAATACTTAAAAAAAATGGTATAAAAATAAATCAAATTGTTCTTCCTGATGGTGAACAATATAAAACTTTATCAACACTTGAAGAAATATTATCAGAGTTATTAAAAAAATCTCATAATCGAGATACAACTCTTATTGCTCTTGGTGGAGGTGTTATTGGTGATCTTACAGGTTTTGCTGCATCATGTTATCAGCGTGGTGTTCGATTTGTTCAAATTCCTACTACACTATTGTCACAAGTTGATGCTTCTGTTGGTGGAAAAACGGCTATCAATCATTCATTAGGTAAAAATATGATTGGTTCATTTTATCAACCAACTTCAGTAATCATTGATTTAAATTGCTTAGATACTTTATCAAAACGAGAATTTTCTTCTGGATTAGCTGAAGTAGTTAAATATGGACTTGCTCTTGATTGTAATTTTTTTGTTTGGTTAGAAACTAACATGAAAAAATTACTAGAAAAAAATATAGATGCTTTAGCTTATTGTGTTCGACGTTGTTGTGAATTAAAAGCTCAAATTATAACTATTGATGAACATGAAAATTCTTTACGTTCTTTATTAAATTTAGGTCACACTTTTGGACATGCAATTGAAACTTTCATGAGTTATGGAACATGGTTGCATGGTGAAGCAATTTCAGTTGGCATAGTCATGGCATCAAGTATTTCATATGAAATCGGAATACTTTCTGCTTATGATTTAAAAAGAATTAAAACTTTATTATTATGTGCAAATTTACCTATTTATGGACCTCAAGAAATGACACCAATATCATATTTTCCATATATAATGAGAGATAAAAAAATATTTTCTGGCAAATTACGATTAATATTACCAACTTCTATTGGTTGTGCAGACATTAGAAATGATATTTCATGTAGTATTATTAAAAAATCAATTGCTATGAATATTCTGATAAAATAAAAAATAGAACATCAAAAATTAATATATTTTTTAAATGTTAAGATTTATAAGATACAATATTATACTTATTTGATATATTACATTAAATAAGTATAATATTTTTATTAATATTAAAAATAAAACTATTAAAAAATAAAAGATCATTAATATTACTTTTTTTAATTTTATTTATTTTAATATATCAAATAATTTCATTTTTAAATTCATGACATATTTTATAAAAATAAAAATTTAAACAAAATTAAAATGTCATTTTTAATATAAGTAATGTTATTTAAAATTATAAAAAGATGTACACTTAAATTTTTATGTAATAGTATTTAAATTGTTTTTAATTTTAAAAAAAATTAATAAATAAAAAAATCAATATAAAGTAATCTTTTATTTTAACATTATTTTTTTAATTAAAAAATATCATAATAAAATAAATATTTATTATGATTTATACAAAAAAATAATGTGTTATTTATATTAAAAATGTTATATATAAATTCATTATTCATGTATTTTAAAATAAATAAAACAATTAATTTATATATATTTTGTTATTTTTATTTTTTTATTAATAAAAAAATAATTTTATGTTGTTTATATCTTATTTATATGAGAAATAAAAAACACACTTGTTTTTTTTAATTAATTTTATAAAAAAACAAAAATATATTTTAAATACTATTTTTATTTTTTTATTATATTTTTATGAATAATAAATTTATATTAAAAAATAGATATTAATTATGAAATATGTTTGATAAATAGAAATAAAATTTTTTTTATTTAAATAAAAATTATACGATATTTTAAAAATAAAATATCCTATTATTAGGAATAATATAAAATTATTTTTATAAATATTTTTCATGTAATTTATAAATTTTATTATTATTGTATTATAATGAAGATTTTTTATAAAAAATATAAATATTTATATTAAAATTTAATATAAAAATTATATTTTTTAAAAATAATATAATAAATATATTATTTTTTTATATAAACTTATTTTATTTTTATAAAAAATGTGTTTTATTGATTAGTAAATATTAGTTATGCATTTTTAGTTATTTTTTATAATATTATTTAAAATAATATGATGAATGCTATTATTTATTTTAATATTTTAAAAAAAATAATTTAATTACTTCTTCAATTTAATTAATTATTTATATTTTAATCTAAAGTATTCTTTATTAAATAAATAATTTTTTTATAATAAATGTATAGAAAAACACCAAGAAATAATTTTTGTTAAAAATATAAAAGATATTATTTAACATCAAAATAAAAAATTTTTACAAACTAACAAAAAAAATTGTTAATTATATAAATTTTCATTGCATTGTGTATAATGTTTATATAGTGTACTACGTTGTATTAATATAAAAAAAATTTATTTATATTATACTTAAATAATAAATCAATTTTAAATAAAGTGCACTAATCTAATTATTTTTTTATTAATGTACTGAAATAAGATTTTAGTGTTTTTATTTTCTATTATTTTAAAGAAAATCTTTAGTTAAAATAATTTTAATACACTTTAATAATTTAAAAACAAAAGAAATCATTTATGTTAAGTTATTTGTTTATATAATATACATGTTTTTTTATAAGAGAAAAAAATGTTAATTCTTCATGCAAAACTACGTAAAAATCACGGCACGAGCACAAGTCGTCGCTTACGTATTAAAAACAAATTACCAGCTATTATTTATGGTTTAAAAAAAAATTCAGTTTCTATTGAGATAGAACAAGATGCTATAAAAAATATAGAACTTAAATCAGAATTTTATAATCAAATAATTAATTTAATTATTGAAAATCAAGAAAATAAAGTAAAAGTTAAAGCTATACAACGACATCCTTTTAAATTAAGATTAACTCATATTGATTTTATTCGGCAATAATTTTTAATTATGTTAAAATTTAAAAAATCAATTTCTAAAAATTTTAAAAAAATAATCACTAAACAATTATATTTTTTAAATTTAAAAAATTTTTGTATTTTATTAAAATTAATAAAATTATTTTTTAATCTTGTGCTTAAGGTATGGAAATAAACATATAGTATCTAAAAATATTTTATATATCTTAAGCATATATTTTTTTACAATAAAAAATGTTTTAAAAAGATTAAATAATTTTTAATTATATGAAAAATACATTATTGTAATTATTATGTTATTTTTATAAAGAATATTTATTTTATATAAAAATAGCAATTTACTAAGTACAAAATTTTAAGATAAAATAATTATTTTATATGTAAGATGTGTTTTATAACTAATTTACTGTTTTTAAAATAGTAATATTTATAAAATCGTCAATTCTTATAATGATAGTACATAAATATTTTTATTTAATAATTATACATCATAAACAAAATTTTATATATTTTAACAAAATTATATATCTAAATAATTTTTTTTATACATGCATTAATTATTAGTACAATTAAAAAAATATATTTAAAAATTTAATAATAAAGATTATTACGTTATATAATTTTATAATAACAAAATAATAAAAATAATTAATTCACTTATTAAAAAATAGATATTTTTATCTAAAAAAATAACATTATATATGATATTATAATTTATATAATTATGTTAAAATATATTAAAATATATAATATTAATTAATATATTTAAAACAATTAGTTATATTGTATCAATATATAAAATATTTTATCACTATTATATTAATAAAAATTATTGAAGTATTTAAAATAAATAAACTTAATCTTTTTTTATCTCTTTTAAGAAAAATTGTAATGTTATGTTTTAAAATGAATTTGTTATAAAATATATTTATATTATATAATAAAATATACAGTTATTATAAAATTATTTATATGATATTATTTCTTATATTTCTTAAAATAAAATTTTATATAAGTTTTTATAGACTTACAATGCTTATTGTTATGAAATCAATAGATTATAAATTTAAAATATTTAATTGTTATTTTTTTTTAAAAACATTAAATCAAAAATATCATATCCTAAATTTTTTCCACGTAATTCAAATTTTGTAAATGATCGAGTATTAGGACGAATTATATAATTATTTGAATGAGAAAGATTTTTGTAATCTTGAATTTTATTCATTACTTCTAATATATGTTCTGCATAGGGTTTCCAATCAGTAGCTATATGGCATATACCATCTATTTTTAATTTTTTTAATACTAACTCAGCAAAATAAGCATGAACAATACGACGTTTGTTATGGCGTTTTTTATACCATGGATCAGGAAAAAACAACTGTACTATATCTAATGAATTATTTGGTATCATATATTTTAATACTTCAATTGCATCATGAGATATTATACGTATGTTGCTTACTTTAGCTATATAAGCTTCCGACAAACAAGCTCCGATACCTGGTTTGTATATCTCTATTCCTAAAAAATTTTTTTTCGGATTATTTTTTGCCATAATGACCAATGAGTTACTCATCCCAAAACCTATCTCTAGTATCAATGGTGCATCTCGACCAAATAGAGTCTTCATATTAATATAATAATTTTGATACATGACCCCCATTAATGGCCAATAATCATGTAATGCACGTTTTTGTCGATTAGTTAATCGACCTTCCCGACGAACGAAAGTACGATTGCAATGGTTAATAGAAGAATGTTGATTAAGTTTTAAAGAAATAATATTATTAATCATGACTATTATCGCTCGTTATTTTATTAAAAATAAAGAAAAATACTTTAAAATATTTAATTTAATAAATTATTTATTTTATATTGCTAAAAATTTAATAATTTTAAATTTATATTATCTTTATTTTATTAAATATTTATATTAACTTTTGTAAAATAGAAGATGTTTATGGTACAAAAAAAAGAATTTTCACAAATCATTCTTAATTGGTATCAAAACTTTGGAAGAAAAACACTTCCATGGCAACATGATAACAATGTGTATAAAATATGGCTTTCTGAAATTATGTTACAACAAACTCAAGTTATCACTGTTCTTCCTTATTTTAAACGTTTTATAGCACGATTTTCTAATATATATAAACTTTCTCAAGGAACACGAAATGAAGTATTACATTTGTGGACAGGATTAGGATATTATACTCGTGCTCATAATTTACATAAAACAGCAAAAATTATTACTACAAAATATTATGGAACATTTCCAAAACATTTTAAAGATGTTTATGCTCTTCCTGGTATTGGACGATCTACTGCAGGTGCTATATTATCATTAGCATTTGATCAACACTATGCAATACTTGATGGTAATGTTAAACGCATATTAACTCGGTGTTATAAAATAGAAGGTTGGCCAGGAAAAAAAATAGTTGAAAATCAACTTTGGAAACTTATTGAAGATCTTCTTCCAAATCAAAATCCAGGAAAATTTAATCAAGCAATGATGGATTTAGGATCTATAGTTTGTACTTATAGAAAACCAAATTGTATACTTTGTCCATTAAATACTCTTTGTATGTCTTATATCCATCAAACATGGGAACAATATCCTACTAAACAATTTAAAAAAAACTTTCCTAAAATTACTACTTATTTTTTACTATTGCAAAAAAATAAATATATATGGCTTGAACAACGACCAACTAATAGTTTATGGGGCGGATTATTTTGTTTTCCACAATTTAATAATAAAAATGACATAATAAATTTTATAAAAAATAATAACATTCCAAATGACAATGTAAAAGAACTAGATACATTTTATCATACATTCAGTCATTATGACCTGAATATTATACCTATAAAAATAAAAATGAATAAAATATTTTCTATATTAAATCAAGATATTGGTATTTGGTATAATTTATTGAATCCTCCATTAATTGGATTATCAAAACCAGTAAGTTATTTATTAAACTTGTTAAAAAAAAATCTTAATCAGTAAAATTTTAATTATAATTTATATATTTATACAACATTAAAATTTAAATTGTAATATATCGATGATAAAAAATTAATTTTTATAATAAAAATATATAACAAGTAATATTGATTACAAAAACGTTTTTAATTTTATTTTTGAAGTTGTATTATTATCAATATCAATACTAAAAATTTTTATTTTATATGATAAACTTATTATATAAAATGAAAATAAATATTAATATTTTTAATACAACAGCTTTTAAAAAAAATATAATTAATATTACAATTATATTTTTCTTTATAAAAATATTATAATGTTTTTATTATCAACTTTATAAATTATTTTAAATAACATTTATTTTATTAAAATAAATTAACATATAAAAATTACTGCATTTATACATTAATATATTTAAAATAATGTACTTATAGAAGTCAAAAAAAGATAAAAAATATAAAATCAATGCATAAAATGCTTTATATATAAACTTTAAATATTTACTTATTGTAAATATAAAGTAAGATGTAAAAATATTTTTAATAAATATTATAAATATATTACTACGATTTAAAAAAAAAATATATGTAAACAAAATAGTACACGTTAAAAATTTATTTTATTCTATGGTTATTTAAAATAATACTATAACGTTTATATTTATGTAGATAATCATTATCATATTAAATGAGTGTATTTATTATTTACTTTGATCAAAATTTAAAAAATTTTATATTTTTATATTAATTATATATTCTTTATTATACTTATAAAGTATATTTATTTATAAAATAAATAATAAATATAATTACAGTGTATGTAAACATAGAAAAGAAAATAATAAAATAATAAAAATTTTAATGAAAAAATACACTGTCAATAATAATATTATAAAAATAGTAACATTATAACATTTTTATAAAATTTAATTAATCGAATATATAATATTATTATGATATAACTTTATGTTTATTTTATAATAATATAACAATAATAAAAAAAGAATTACAAAAACTAATTTGTAACAAAATCTTTACTTAAAGAATAATTATATTTAAATTTTATTATATCTTATAAAATAATAAACATTATATATTATTTTTCAAAATTTAATTTTTAGTTTTACATAAAAAACAAAAATTTTTATAGTAACATGATGGTAAAAATAACAACATAATGTTGTATGTTTTTATTTAATAATGAAATTTTAATAATAACTATTATTTATTTTATGAAAATCGAGATGATATATGAAACATGTGAAATATGGAAAATTATTGATACTAGGTTCTGGTCCAGCTGGTTACACTGCAGCTATTTATGCAGCACGTGCTAATTTAAATCCAATCTTAATTACTGGCATAGAACAAGGTGGTCAGTTAATAACTACTAATGAAGTAGAAAATTGGCCAGGAGATCCAGACAATTTAACTGGTTCTGGTCTAATGAAACGGATGCATAAACATGCAAAAAAATTTAAGAGTCAAATCATATTTGATCATATTACTAGTGTTGATTTAAAAAATAGACCATTTAAAATGTTTAGTGATACTAATGAATATATGTCTGACGCATTAATTATTGCTACTGGGGCTTCTGCTCGTTACTTAAATCTTCCTTCTGAAATAGCTTTTAAAGGAAAAGGTGTTTCAGCATGTGCTACTTGTGATGGTTTTTTTTATCGTAATAAAAAAGTTGCTGTTATCGGCGGAGGAAGCACTGCAGTACAAGAAGCATTATATTTATCTAATATTGCTTCTGAAGTACATCTAATTCATCGTCATGATATATTTCGTTCAGAAAAAATATTAATACAACGTTTAAAAGAAAAAGAAAGCATTGGAAAAATAATACTACATACGCACTATGTGTTAGATGAAGTATTAGGTGATGATATAGGTGTTAACAGCATATCTATTAGAAGTACAAAAATAAAACATAACACTAAAAAGTTAAAATTAAACGGTGTATTTATTGCTATTGGTCATATCCCAAATACTAGTATATTTAACAACCAATTAAAATTAAAAAACGGTTATATTAAAGTTAAATCTGACATAAATGGAAAATCAACTCAAACTTCTATTCCAGGAGTATTTGCTGCAGGTGATGTAACAGACCATATTTATCGTCAAGCTATTACTTCAGCTGGTACTGGATGTATGGCAGCTTTAGATGCCGAGCGTTATCTAGATGAGTGTATTATTTCAGATTTTAATTAATAAAATTACTTATAGCAATTAAATATTCAAAAAAATATCATGTTATAAAAAATATTATTGTATTTCATTATATATTTTATAAATATTATCACGATTTCATTTAGTATTTGTTACAATATTTTTATTATAAATGCATTATTTTCAAATAAATTTTATGTTTTTAATGAATCTACAATATTTATTGATTTATTATATGTTTTTATTTAAAAGTTTATTAATATTATATATAATTAGTAGTAGATAATCATTAAAACTATTTTTTTATTTATTTTTAATCATAATATTAGATTAATATTTATCTTTAAAATGTATTTATAAACAGCATATATCACTTATTTTATATACTTTCTCTATGTAATACACTATGAATTATCAGTTATAAACCGTAAAAATTTTATAATATAATAATGTTTTACTCATTGTTATATAATAAATGAAAATTAATTAAATGTTATAACATATAATAATAATTTTATGAATATTTTTTATAAGTTTTAGAATATTAACTAACTTTTATTTTTTTTAAAAAAAAATCGTTTGACATTTTACATTATATATATCTAAAAAATCTATATTTAATCATATTCGTTTTATTAGACTTATTAAAAAAATAAATTTTTAATTAAAATAAATAATAATCTTTATTTTATTTTTTGATCATTCTTCATGTAACACATTAAGGATCAAATTCAGAGATATTGTATACACAACGATTTTTTAATATATTTATGATTTAACACATAATTTATTTTTATAAAATATAAAAATTAATATTAAATTTTATATTATTCTTTTTATATTTCCATTATAAATTTAAAAGATACATTTACTAAATATTTTTTATTATAAATAATAATAAACAATTGTTTATTATAAAAAAAGATCTTGAATTATACAATTGATACATAGTATAATATCAAGTGTGATGATACATTTTTATTAATTACAATAAACAAAATATAATGTTATAATATTTTTTAGATAAAATAAATATAATATTATCTAAATAAACACAAAAAAATAATAAATCATCTAAACAATAATATTTAGACGATGTTTTAATATGTTGCTTTCAACAATTTTTTTAATAAATTATTTTTTACTATTTTAATAAAATTTCTATTAATAAAATTATTATCTAAAATTATAATGATAATGAGCTTAATAAAACAATTATATAATTAATTAAATAAATTTGTTAATGTTTTTTATAAAGAACATACGTTTAAATAACATAAAATAAAAGTAAAAAAATATATTTTTTATTTTTATAAAAAATTTAGTATTACTTATTATACTTAATGTAAAAATTTTTATTAGAAATATCATTATTTTTAATTTTATGATTGAGTAATCATATTATTAAATTTCTTAATTAATTATAATGTTTTTTTATTTATTAATATCATATTAAATATTAAATAGCTTTATCTTTTTTGTCTTATAATTTATAAAGTACTAACTAAAAGTACTAATAGTAAGTTTTTATCTTATTTTTTTAATAATTTTTACTTTTTAAAAGTATTCTTAAATCTTTTTATTGTTAAAAAATGTATTCTTAAGTTTTAAATTTTTTGTTTTTTTTTGATATAATTAATGCAATTTTTGATTTTAAAGTAATATTTTTTATTTAATATATTGTATATTGTTGATAAATTAATAATAATATAATATACATTAAATTGTAATCTATTTTCTAACTTTAACATTTTAACTCAATAGTAAAACGTCATAATTAATTTTGTGTTTTTCTATTTTTTAGAACATATTTTTTCTTTAGAAACCAACTCTTTTGGATAAAATGCTAATACACGTAATATGGTCATTTCAACACCTATACGTCGATTTGGTGCATAAGTTAATTCTTTTCGTCCAAGTAAAAATATTTGATAATAAAGTTGTGCCTCTTCAGGTGGTAAAATTTTTGCCAGTGATTTTAAACGTTGATTAATAAAAGACTGTTCTTGATCTTGAATTTCGGGCAATAGTTGAAACATTAAAAGACGATGCAACAACGTTAATATTTCTATTAATAAATTTTCCCAATCTATACCTTGAATAGCGCATTTTTCAATTTGTGCCATCGCATTATCGGCGTTAGCATTGACTAATGATTCTAAAATAATCAAAGGTTGATTATCATTACAAACTCCAAGTATCTGACTAACTACAATAGCACTAACGTTCCCATTTCCTAGAGAAATAGCTTGATCGGTTAACATCAGTGCATCACGCATACTACCATTTGCAGCATTTGATAATAATTGTAACGAATGAGCATCAAAAACAATATTTTCTATTTGCAATATTTTTTTTATTTGGTTATAAATCTGTTTATTTTCTAAAATATTAAGATGAAATTGTAAACAACGAGAAAGAATAGTAAGTGGTAATTTTTTTGGATCAGTTGTCGCTAATAAAAATTTTACATGTGCTGGGGGTTCTTCAAGTGTTTTTAATAAAGCGTTAAAACTATGACGTGAGAGCATATGTACTTCGTCAATGAGATATACTTTAAATCGACCAATTGCTGGTGCATACTGAACAGTATCTAGAAGATCACGTGTATCTTCTACTTTTGTTCTAGATGCAGCATCGATTTCAATTAAATCAACAAAACATCCTTCTTCCATTTGAAGGCAGTTACTACATCGACGACATGGCGTAGCTGTAATGCATTTTTCACAATTTAATCCTTTAGCAAGCAGACGAGCAATGGTAGTTTTTCCTACACCGCGTGCTCCTGAAAACAAATAAGCATGATGAATTCGATTTAATGAAAGACTGTTAGTTAATGTAGTGAGAATATACTCTTGTCCAACAACATCTAAAAATGTTTGAGGACGCCATTTAAGAGCAAGAATTTTATAGCTCATTTATATTAAGTTTTTAAGTAATATGAAATATAATAATAACATAAAAATAATATATGTTAAAATTTTTAATAAAAAAGTACTATAATGTCATTTTTAAAAATTTTATGTATTTAATAGTTAATAAACATGATAGAATTCACTAGATAGTATCATATTATCAAATATAATAATGTATTTTATATGTGTTTTTTAATAAAGGAATACTGAAAACATAAATTACAATTAATAATAATAATTTAATATAGTTATTTTTAATATATTAAAATTATTTTAAATATCTTTTAAAGACTTTAAATATATTCATAAAGTTAAAAATTATTTTTTACTTTTATTGACATAATTTAAAATAGCATCTTTTTTAATAACGTAAATATTATACAATTAAAATTGTTATTAATAAAATAATATACTATTAAAATTATTTTAATTAAATGGATAAAAATATAATTGTATTTGTATTTTTAAAAAAATATAGCAAAATTTATTAAAATTATTTTTTTACAAAAATAAATAAGGTATGTTATCACTTCGTAAAATTATACATCAATAAAGCATTTTAACATATGATTACATTGTAAGAAAAAAAATGGTTTTATTAAGAAATAAATGTTATTTTTATAAAAATTTATAATATAAAAACGTTTTAAAATAAATGAATGTTGATACACAAATATCAATTTATTTTTTATTTTTTTAATATTTAAATCATAAAAATAATTAATAACATGTACAATTATAAATAATTATTAATTATATAATAAAATTGATAATTAATTTAAATTATAATAAATATATTTTAAATTATCATATTACGTAAAATTGTTATATATGTTAAATAAAAGAATGTATAAAAATTATACAAGTCTATTAAATTACGTTATTTATAAAAATAGAATTTATATTGAAACAATATCATATATATAAAAAATTGATTATTAATTTTTTTTTAAAAAAAATAAGTATGTTCTTTAATAATATTAAAATAAGCATGTTCTTTAATGATATTATATATGTTCTTTAATGATATTATATGTTAATGAAAGTTATTTTATTTGACTACTATAAATATAGTAATTACAGAATTATTTTATGAATATTAAAAAATATAATATAAAAAATACTATAAATTTTTTTTGTAAAACAAATAAATAATCATAATTATTAATTGTAATAATATAATTTTTTTAATAATAAAAATATTTATAGTAATTTATAGAATAAAAATAAACATAAAATATCAAACTAAAAAAGATAATTTTATTTTATAAATTATAAAAATAATATAATATGATTTCTACACTATATATCATGTATTACAAAATAACATGTATTATAAAAAAATTAAATTTTTATTTAAAAAATATAACTTAAATAACAGTGATCATAAAATATAAAATAAAAATTTTTTAATATTTTAAATATTACTTCGTTTATACTCAGTAACTTTTCTTATATGTTCTTTAAAAATTGATTAATATAAGCCATACCTACGATATAAAAAGCTATTTTTTTATTATTAGTTTAATTTTATAGATAATAAAATCAATTAAAATGAAATAATTAATCAAAATATAATTATGAAATCTGTAATGTATATTATTATCAGTTTTTTTACGAGCTATTGTTATAATTCTAAAACATAAAAGTGTATTAAAAAATTTAAATATATTAATATTATAAATTAATTTAATTTTTTATTATTACGAAATAAGCTTTTTAAGAATAAAAAAACGTAATATTTAAATTAATATCAAAAAATAAAAAAATAATAAATATCGATATAATATATTATAAGTCTTAATATAGAACAAACATAAAACTTAAATCTATATTAGATTTATACATACATTGTTTCTTTTAACAAATTATTTATTTTAAATACTTTTATAAAGAAGTTTTATAATCTTCTTTAAGCATGGTACGCATACCACAAATAAATTCATAAGAAGAGTTATAAGAAAAAATATATGATTAAGACAAAAAAGGTATAACATAAATTTTATGTTAAGATCTTTAAAAATAGTTACATTTTTTTTAATAAATCTTTTAATATAAAGGGTAATTTATTTATAATAGCTTTTATTTTAATTAAATATAAATTAATATAAATCTCTTTCTTAAATTTTTACTATTTACTAATAAATTTAATAATTAATACACTAATAAATATAATGTAATATGATAATTTTTTAAACAAGTTCAACTTTAATTATATATTTTTATAAATATTAATAAAATTATTTTAAGAAATATGTATATTAAATTATTTATTCTAAATATTATATAGATTAAATATTTATTTTAAAATTTTTTTAAATTTAATAGTAAAAGTTTATAAAAAAGTCATCTATAGTATCTATTTTATTTTTACGTGATAAGAAAAATTATATATTTAAAAAAAAGACTATTTTAATAAAGATCTATTAATCAACATCATAAAACATTAACTTTTTAATAAAATATTATTTGTATATCAGATGTTACTCAAATCCTATCTTAAAAAAACAAAAAATAAATTTTATTTTATTATTAATTTTAAAAAATATTATTATATTATAAAATAAAATAATATTACTATTATATTTTTAATTTATCTATAATAAAGTATTAGACAATAATTAAAAAATATAATTTAATAATTTTTTCTTTTTAATTTTTTTCACGTTAATAATAACATTTTTAAAACTTAATAATTAAATATCTATAAATTAAATAGCATGATACTTATAGTATGTGATGTTTTATAGCATGATTTTTTATAAAAATAAATTATTTAAAAAAATCTTGACAATTGGATTATAATAATAAATATTTAAATATTTTATTAAAAATAATAACAATATCTTATAGCTAACAATATATTATAATTTAAAAAGAAAAATTACATTTGTTAAAAAAAATATTAAGTTTAACAATTAAAATTTCGTGATAATGATAAAAAATTATGTTCGTATAACAAGCATGTTTATTTTATTACAAAATATTTTTTAATGTTGTATATTCAAAGACTTGTATTAATTATATATTAATTATAATAAAAATATAATATTTAAATATGAACATAATTCGTTATTATTTTTGAAAAAAATGTAATCATCATAGTTTAATATTAAAAAATAATATAAATTAATTGTATTTCTTATATTTTAATAATGATAATTTAATATTTATTATAATAGATATGCGTTCTGTTTAAAAAATTTATCTATTTTACACACTGAAAAATCATTTTTTATTTTTAAATGATATCAATATATTATTATGTAATAACATTATATTATAGTAATAAAGAATTAAGTTTTTTTTTTAAAATTTATATTAAGTTAATAATTTTTAACATTATGTTTTTAGTTTAATAATTTATCGTATATGGTATTAGCATTATATTTAAATACATAATTAATAAAAAAAATAAAAACATTTTTTTAATATTATAATTCTTTATTTTTAATTATAAAAAAATTTATTTATAAAACATATCATATTAATATAAAATTTTATTTTATTTTTTTAAGGTTTAACATGTCTATAAATATTTTAGCAGTTGATACATCAGCTGATTTTTGTTCAGTTGCTATTTTAAATAAAAATAAAATTTTTTCTTTATCTAAATTTTGCCCAAATAAGCATACACAATATATTTTACCCATGGTGAAACAAATTTTAGTAAATGCTAATTTAACTCTTAAAAAACTTAATGTGTTAGCTTTTAGCTGCGGTCCTGGTAACTTTACTGGTATACGTATTAGTATAAATATTATTCAAGGATTAGCATTAGGTGCTAATCTTCCAGTAATAGGTGTTTCTACTTTACAGGTTTTAGCAGAAAGCGTTTGGAAAATAAATGGTAGAGACTATGTATTAACGGCAATTGATACTCGTACAGAAGGAGGAATTTATTGGAGTGAATTTAAGCGCCAAAAAAATGGTTTTTGGAACAATGAGCAAGGTGAAAAAATATTTTCATACAATCAAGCATTAAAGCGCATAAATTCTCTCTGTGGTTCTTGGACTTGTGTCGGTAGTGCTTGGAAAAGTTATCCTAATTTACTTAATAAATTAAACTTAAACATATGTCATGAAGAAATAGTTTCTTCTCAAGCGGAAAGCGTATTATCTCTTTCGCTACTTTTTTGGAAAAAAGGGTTAGCTATAACAGTGGAACAAGCTAAGTTAACCTATCTTTATAATGATATTTTTTGGAAAAAATTACCCGGTCGATAATATTTTTTTTAATTTATTAAATTCAAATACGTATAAAATATAATATAAAAAAGTTAATGTTTACTATAATATATTTTATTATGTTTATAATAAAGTTTAAATGAAATGTTAATTTTAAAAGAAAACAATTTAGTAAAATATATCATCATGTATTATATAATAAAAAGTTTTAAAAAAGTATTTCAGTATAATAAATAGTGCAGTTTAAATTAAATATTCATATATTTAAAAACTAAACATTTGATCTATATACAATATTACAATGAATTAGTTTTTATATTAAAAATTTGTTTTTCATAAAAATGTTAATTTTATAAAATATTTACATTATTTTAAGATATTATTTTATACTATTCATGATTTTATATAATTTATATTATAAGAATGTAGATGTTATATTTTAAAAATAAAATAAAACATATAAAATTTTTTATAGTTTCTTATTTGATATTATTTTATTCAAATAAAAATATTTTAATAAAAATAAATTTATTAACAGTTTTTAAAAGAATATTTTTAAATACTAAAATATATTGAATATATTTTACATATAAAGAATAATTTGTTTAAATGCATGTTATACAAATATCATTTATTAAGTACTAATGAATTATGAATATTAATATAAATTTTATCTTATTATTATTTATTAAATAAATACTAAAACATACGCTTTAATTAATAATATTTATTTTTTGTTTTTAATCACAACATATAACTTGATTTTAAAATCATTATTATAATAAAATTTATTTTTATCTAATAAAAATAACATATTATATTATATTTTTTTAAAAAAAAATAATATATTTAAAACATTTTATTGTATTTAAAATTTTTTAAATTTGTATTTTATTCAAATTTATAATTTTTATATTTTATTGTTAATAAATATATAAAACATTTTATTATATAAATTTAAATAACTAATATGTGCTATATTTAAAAACAGTTATTTAAAATGTTCATAATATAATACAAGATGTTAATTTTTATTTTGTTGTAAATTATTTATAATAAAATTTAAATAAAAAAATTATAATTACTTTTTATATGTTATATTTATAATATAATAAAAAATTATAAAATTTTAAAATAACATATTTTTATACAATAAATTAATAAACATTTGTAAAAAATAAACAGTTACTCTACACACAATTAATTATAAAACATCATTTTTATATTTTTGTATTATGTTAATTAAATTATACAACAAAAATAAGAATATTTTTAATGTATACATTCTTAAAATAACACTAAAATTAATAATGAATTAGCATACTGATAGTATAAAAATCATATTTTTTTTCATAAAATATTTATAAAATATTTTAAATATATAAAAATCATATTATTTCTATCAAAATAAAATAAAATTTTATTTTTTAATATAAAATATTGATTATTTAATGTTATTATTGTATTAATAACGATGTATTGAATAATATGCGTTCGTAGCTCAGCTAGGTAGAGCATCATCTTGACATGGTGAAGGTCAGTGGTTCAAATCCACTCGAACGTATTATATAATTGATATTTTATAACAAAAATATAATTTTATATTACTGTGTTTAAACTTTAATCATGATTTCAAATATAAATAAAATAAAATTTCAATATCATGTAATGTTATTTTTTTATTATTGAATAATAAAAAAAATTATAAAATTTTTTAAGTGCTTATTTTATTTTAAATAATTTTATTTATTTTCGTGTTATAAAAACATAATATAATTTTTATTTCTCTTTAATTTTAATAAATTTTATATTATTTTTTTATTTAAATAAACATTATAAACAATATTAATGTTACTTGATTATAATAACATTGTATTTTTTTAAATTTTATTATATAAGACATGAATATATAAAAATTACTTTCATTAATTTTATATATAACTCTATAAAAATGAAGATATTTAAATAGTTAACATTATTTTAATATTTTTTATTTTTTTTTACAAAGAGAATTTAAAAAAACTTAATAAGTATCTAAAAAATATTTATTTTTTCATTTTGTATTTGTAATATATTATTTAATAAAAAATTAAAAAAATGAAATATATATTTAAATGTTTAAAATAAAATATTAATTAATAACTATTCTATATTCATGTTACTTTAATTTATTAAATAATAATTCATATTTTAATTGATAAATATTTCTTTATTATGTAATATTTTATTTATTATTTTTTAATATTTTAATTTTTATTATTATATTTAATAAAAATTAAAGATAGTAAGAATTTATGTAACATATTGCATAAAAATAACATGATTGTAACTGTTATATTATATTTTTTAATAATATATTTAATTAATATATCTCGATATGATAATTTTATTATTAGTTATGAATTTTAAAATTAATATTATGTTTATTTTTATAATATTTTAATTCTTATAATTAAGAAATATTATTTTAATATAATTTTATATTTTAAAATCTACTATGTATTAAAATTATTTATTTAATATATAAAAATATTCATATTTAAAACAATGTTATAGTATATATTATGCTAATATATTAATAAAAAACATAATAAAATTTTTTATATTTTTAAAAAAACTATCAATACTTACATATATTTTCATCGTATAAATTTCATAAAATGTTTTTATAAAATACTAAATTGAGAAAATTTTTATTTGTTTAATATTATTTTTTATATTAAAAAATAATATATCACACTATCACAAATTTAAGTTAAAAAATCTATCTGAATAGATTGAATTGCAGTTAATGCTATAGTATAGACAATATCTTCTACTAATGCGCCACGAGAAAGATCATTTACTGGTTTTCTCATACCTTGTAGCATTGGTCCAATAGAAAGTATATTTGCAGAGCGTTGTACTGCTTTATAAGTAGTATTTCCAGTGTTTAAATCTGGGAAAATTAATACTGTAGCTTGACCTTTAATTGGTGAATTTGGAGCTTTTTGTTTTGCTACATCAGAAATTACAGCTGAATCATACTGTAATGGACCATCAATAATTAAATTAGGACGTTTTTTTTGAACTATATGAGTTGCTTTTCGAATTTTTTCTACATCTTTTCCTACAGCAGAATTACCAGTAGAATATGAAATCATTGCTACTCGAGGTTCAATACCAAAAATAGCTGCAGAATCAGCTGATTGAATAGCAATTTCAGATAATTGCTCAGCTGTTGGATTTGTATTAATCGCACAATCACCATAGACTAAAACTTGATCTGGCATTAACATAAAAAATACGGAAGAAACTAAAGAGTTACCTTTTGCCATTTTAATTAATTGCAAAGATGGACGAATAGTATTAGCAGTCGTATGTACAGCTCCAGATAGTAAACCATCAACTTCATTTTTTTCAAGCATAAGCGTACCAAGCACTACATTATCTTCTAACTGTTTTCGTGCCATAATTTCTGTCATACCTTTATCTTGACGTAACTGCATTAAACGTGATATATAATTCTCACGAATATTTATAGGATCGATAATATCAATATTATCGTTTAATACCATGCTATGTAAAATAGCTATTTGTTTTATTTTATTTGGATTACCTAATAATACACATTTTGCAATTCCACGTTCAGCGCAAATGATAGCTGCTCTTATAGTTCTAAGTTCATCTCCTTCTGGCAAAACAATTCTCTTGCTAACTTGACTTGCTAATGTAATTAATTTATATTTAAACATAGAAGAAGAAACATGATTCGTACGATTAGAAGAAGAAGATAAAGATTTAATCCATGACATGTTAATGTAACTAGCTATATGATTTTTTGCTATCTTTATACGATAATAATCATTAATTGGAATTTTGAGATTAAACTTTTGAAAACGAACTGACGTATCCCAATCGTTTTCGTTGACTATAAAAACTGGCAATCCAGATTTAAAAGCATCTTGACATGATTTTTTAATTGATTTATGAATTGAATAACCACCAGTAAGAAGAATAGCACTTATATTCACGTTTTTTATAGATGCTAAACAAGCAAAAATAAACATATCAGGACGATCTGATGAAATTATTAACAAAGAACTTAAACGAATATTTTTTATCATGTTTGTTATATTACATGAACAAAAAATAACAGATTTAAATCGTCTCGTCATCATTTTACCGGAATTTATTATTCGTGCTTTTAAATGAGAAATTATATCAATGACTCGTGGAGTTATTAGCTGAAATTTCCATGATATACAACCTAATATTGGCGTTGAGTCATCAATAAAAATTTTTTTAGGATTTATACATGTAATATTAATCTTGTTATGATTGCTAAAAAATTCAGAAAAATTTAGACAAATTTTACCATATTCATTAATCGGAGAATCAAACTTATTAATAATTATACCAGCAATATTTCTATTTTTTTCTCCGCCAAAGCTACTATATATAAGTTTAATACGTTCTTTAAATGATTGTAAAGAATTAT
This sequence comes from Candidatus Ecksteinia adelgidicola, assembly GCA_020541345.1. Lineage (GTDB taxonomy): Bacteria > Pseudomonadota > Gammaproteobacteria > Enterobacterales > Enterobacteriaceae > Ecksteinia > Ecksteinia adelgidicola. The sequence goes on from CP045239.1 coordinate 817,771, forward strand.
TGTTAGGAGCAATAAGAAAAATAATTTCTGCATTTAATGTCTTAGCTATTTCATAATTTAAAATATGTGTAAAATTTTGTTCATGAGTTGATATAAATCCTTTAATGAGTATTACTTCTGTATTTTTATTAATTTGTTCATAACGTGCTATGATTTTTTCCATTAATATATCTTTTTGATTATTTGCCAATAAACGATGAGCATAATTCATTTCTATTAAATTTTTTTCTAAAATAGTAGAAGAATATTTGTTTATTATCATTAAAGAATTATCTGTAAGATCATTAGTAGAATTTTTTTTACAAATAGGATCAAAACAGAAAATTCGGACATTATTTTTTTTTATAGCATAAATTAAACCTAAACTAACACTAGTTAAACCAACATTGGTGCTAGTAGGAATTAATATAATGACTCTTGACATAGAATAATCCTATTTATAATTAATATGAGATAAAAAAATATTTTTTAAATTTTAAAAATCATAAGAAATAATAACTAAATTATTATATAACTAAACGAAAAGTATCTTGAGCTATTACTAATGCTTCATTAGTTGGAATAACTAATGCTAAACGACTATTATCTTTAGTAATAACTCCAGACTTTCCAAATCGAATCAACATATTACGTTCATAATCAATTTTAAAATTTAATAAACTAAGCTTGTTAAGTATTAATTCTCGTACTATACTAGAATTTTCACCAATACCACCAGTAAAAATTACTGCATCAAGACGTCCATTCATTAAAACACTATATGCACTAATATATTTAGATAAACGATGACAAAATATATCGATCGCACGTTTAGCATCCTTTTTAATATTATAATTGTCTTCTAAATAACGAAAATCACTAGTTTCTCCACTTAAACCAAGTAATCCTGATTTGTTTGTTAATATTTTTTTTATTTTTTTTATGCTCATTCCTATTGATTCATATAAATAAAAAATAATCCCTGGATCAATATCACCACTACGAGTACCCATTACTAAACCCTCTAAAGGAGTTAAACCCATAGAAGTATCGACGCACTGACCATTTCGTATAGCAGTTATAGAACTGCCATTACCAAGATGACAAGTAATAATATTAACTTTTGTTAAAGATTTATTTAATTTTTTTGCAGCTTTCTTTGCAATATAAAAATGACTAATTCCATGTGCTCCATAACGACGAACTCCATAATCACGATATAAAGAATATGGCAAAGCATACAAATACGATTCTTCTGGCATAGTTTGATGAAATGCAGTATCAAATACAGCAACGTTTTTAGTAATTAATTCAGGAAATGCCTTAAAAGCTGCAGTAATTCCAATTAAATGTGCTGGATTGTGTAAAGGTGCGAATATAGTTGCATCTTTAATACCTTGAATAACAGTATCATTAATAATAGTAGAAGCAGTAAATCTTTTACCACCATGCACGATTCGGTGACCAATTGCAATTAATTTAGAAGATAAAATAGAATTTTTTTTTAAAATAGTATTAACAATAAAATATAGTGCTTCACTATGTGCCGATTTACGAGCTAGATTAGCTTGTGATTTAATTCCATTTTCTTTCCATTGTATACGTGCTTCAGGTAAATAAAAGCATTCAGCTAAGCCAGATAAAGATTCTTTACAAGTAGTTATATTAATAACAGAAAATTTTAGAGAAGAACTTCCACAATTAAGAACAAGTACTAATTGATTGGACATAAAAATACCTATTTAAAAAATAAATCTGAAATGTAACGTTTAAATATAAAATAGATAATTAATTATTTTATATAAAAATATTTTATAATATATACTACAACTAATACTAATAATAAATTAAACACTAAATAAAAAAATTACGTAATATTATAAAATATCTATTTATTTTCTTTTAAATAGAATTATTTTTTAAAATACGATAAATTTAATTTTAATAAAATTATAATTTTTATATAAAATAAAAAATTTAAATATTAAATTTTATTAGTATTATGTAATATTTTTATTATATAATTATATGATTATTTTTTATATTTTAATAAATAATTATTTTAGATCATTTTAAATTAATAAAATTTTATGCATATATTATTTAATAAATAAAAATTTTTATTACATTATAATTATTTTAAAGAATCGTATTTATGATATAGATTATTAACATTAAATGAAATTTATTGTAAATATAATGAATTGATTTTATTTTTAAACATTCTTTTCAACTATTATAAGTAATACTTATATTTTTTAAATAATATAAATTAAAATAAAACATTATTTCGTAATAATTTATTTATATTTTTATTAAATATAAATTTATATTTTTTTATAAAATTTTATTAAATTTAATAATTTTTCTTAATATAAAAATTAAATATATTACTAATAGTCCTCGTATATTTATTTTAATTATTTTTAATTTTTTATATTAACTGATATTTTTTTTAAGTTAACATTTTACAAAAATACTTTATAAAATATAAAAATGAAAGTATTGAAGATATAAAAAATTTTAGTATTTTTTTTATTCAAGAATACTTACTAAATTATTATTTTATTGAATTAAATATTATGATGCTTTTAAATATGTTTTTTATAAACAAATTAATATTAATATTAATATATATTTAATGTTTTCATCTCTTAATAAATTTAATGTTTTCATCTCTTAATAATTTAATTAAAAAAATATACTAAAAATTAATATTACTATTCTACAAAAATATTTTAATGAATATCATTTTATTGTTTTATTATTTTTGTATTAAATAAATAGAATTAGAAATTCAATATTAAAAAACATTTTTAAATATATTTATAAAAAATGTAATAGAATTAAAATTATCATAATATTTCATTCAATAATAATATAATTATTTAAGTATTTCATACGAAATTAAAATGTAACAAAAATAAATTTTAATTCTTAAAAATGAATTTTTTATTATAATATCTACTTCAAAAATGTTTTATATTTAAAAATATATTAATTAGAGTAAAATATTAATTTTATTAATATTTTACGTTCATAAAAAATATTTTTATATTTTTATATATTGTAAAAAAAGTTTTTTATTTATTATTAATAATATATTTTATATTATTAATAATATATTTTATAATAAAATTATTTTTTTATTATATATAATTTATTTAATATAAAAATAAAATTTGATATCACATAAAATTTAAAAATTATAAAAAATTTATATAAATATTTATTTTAATTTTTACAATATCATTTTTATATTTAATTAAATAATATTTAATTTTAATAAATAAAATTAACAATATTTAAAATTATTTATTATAACATTAAATAAAACATTAATATGAAGTATTAATTTTATTATAAATTTTTTTTTAAAAAAATAATATGTTTTAGTAAAATAAAAAATTCTTTTAATGTTTATAATTAAGAATAAAACAATGAAAAAATCAATCAAGAAATAATCATTAATCAACTGTCTTCATATATTTAATTATAAACAATCATAATAAGTATTAAATTGTGAATAATAATAGTGATAAGTTAGAAATATTATGATATAAAATTGTAATTAATTTATTTTATTATAAATATATTTTATGAAATTATAATTAAGTTTATTATAATAATATATATAGTCTTTATTCATTTAAATAATTTGTTTCATTGTTATATTTATTAATATTGTTCAATAATACAGATATTAATAAAAAAATATACTTTAACTAAAATAAAAAACTTTATATTAATAATCATATATATCAAAATTATATCGATGCACTACTGCTATGTGTTGTTATTTAAAAAATAACTTTGTTAATATTTTATTATATATAATGATATACTAGAATGCTAATTATTATATCAATAATAATTTTATAATTTAAACGTTTACACAATAAATTTTATATGTTATATGTATGTTAATATTAATAAAATTATGAATTTTTATTATAAAAAATTTCATAAAATTATTATTATTGATAATATACAAATATATAAAAAATTTTAATTTATACTTTTGTTATTTTTTATTAATGCTATTATATCATATAAAAAATTTTTGTTATGTAAACTTATCAAACATACAGTTCATTTTTAAAAATTTTATTCAAAATGACTATTATGATTAAAATAAAAATAATATTAAATAATAAAGTAGAAACTAATATAAATTAAAAAAATTTTCATAAATTAAATTATTTTAAGAATAAATAATATAATAATTTTCAATTATATTTCAACTTACGTATTTAAATAATATTTAAATTTTTAACCATATATTAATTAATATTATTAAACATAATTATTAATAAATTTTTAATAAAATAAATTTTAGTATATAATATTTTAGTAAATTTAAAATATATTTCATATAACTCTCTTAAATAAGAAATGTAACATATTTATAGTATAATCTGATATTTTTTAGAAATTAGAATTATAACGATAATTAATTTATTTTAAGATGTGATAAATATTTAATAAAATTATCGACATTGTAGTAATAATAAATAATTTCTATGTTTTTATAAAAGTTAAAAATATATTTATTTTTTAATATTTTTATAAACTTACATTAATAATTAAAAATTATCAAATAAAATTTATTAAAATGATAAAATAATTCTAATAAAAATATTAGTTTTAATTAAATAAATTTTCATGTTTTAAAGAACATCAAGAATAAAATAATGTTAAATGATTTATTAAAATAATTTTTTATTCCTACGTCTTTACAAAAGACTTTTTTAAAATGTTGATTTAAATAATATAATTAATATTTGGTTATAAAAATAATGAATTAAATATGTTAATTATCAAAATAAAATTAAAATAATTAAAAATGAGTAATTTATAATATAAAAAAATATTTATAATTTTTAGTAAGATATCAAATATTTTAAATAAAAAAATATATATTTTATATATGATACTATCAATAATTTATTAATGCAATCATATAATGAATTAATAAATTATATTGTTATAATTTTTTTTCGAAGTAATTAAAGTCATTAAAATTTAATAACATGATTTTTATAAACAGTTTAAATTTTATAATCTATAAATTTATTATTAATAATAAAATATATTTTATTATTTATAATAATATTAAAAAATAAACTACTTTTAACATAAAATTTTAATATAAAAACCATGTATTTTTTAATATTAATAAATATTATCATTATTATAAATAAATGTTCTTTAAAAGAATTTAACAAATTTATAATTAATATTAAAATATTATTATAGTATTAGAATACATAATTCTAACTATATTATTATCTATTATAATTTTATATAAAATAAATTATGTTTTTTATTATTATTTTTTAATATTTATATAAATTTTTTATACATTTTATATGTTTATTTTTGTTTTACATGTTTGTTTTTATATAATTTATAAGTAAAATATAAAATTAATTTAAAGCATTATATATACATTTAATAAAATAAATATTTTAAACTTTACATTTTATTTTATATTAATAAATTGTATATTTATTAATAACAAAAATATTTAATATATTTTATTTAATTGAGTAAAATATATTAAATATATTTATTAATATTGTAAAATTAAACAATAAAATTTAATGTTTAATAAATTAAAAACAATACTATTTAAGATATATTATACATGTAACGTTATTATAAAATCAAATATATTATATTTATTATAAATATTAAATAAATTAAATACATATTTATTAAATCAATCATTCAGTATACACTAAAATTAATATAGAAAAATAATACTTATAGTTTTGTTAAAATTATATATAATAAATATAAAAAATTTTAAATTAACAAAAATATATAATTTTAATATAATTTTAATATCTTTTATCAGATGAATTAAATCATACAATTAATATATTATATTTTTTATATTTAATATTAAATTAATGTATAATATAATCTGTTGTAATAATTATTATATTAATAAGATAATTAATTAATCATACAAATCATATAATTTATAAAAATTAAAATTATAATGTAAAAAAATGAATGTATTATAAAAACATAATTTAAATAATAATTTTTCTAAATAAGAATAACTATTTTAATAAATATCTTTTAATTATATTACTTAATATAAGTTACTTTAATTATTATTTCTATAAATATATTTTTATTATAATGCTAAAAATTTATTATAAAAAAATTTTTTGTTAATAGAAAAAAATTTTATAAAATATTAATATTTTATTTTTATCTGCAATAGTAAAATATATATTTAAATAAGAATTTTATTAATGATAAAATATAGACATACTTTAATAAAAAATATTTGTTTTTAAAGATATAAAATTAATTAAATATAAAATTTTATTTATTGATTAAAATTTATTAAAAATAAATGTATTGATAAAAGACTTTAAAAAATATTAAAAAGTTGTTTTTATAAAAATTATATTGTGATCTTATTAATACATATTATTTTATTAATAATAACAAAATACATAACATGAAAAAATTATAATTATTTTATCATATAAATTTAATGATATATTAAATTGAATAAATTATAATAAGTCATAAATATATTATAAAAATTAAAATTTTTAGACATTAATATATGTTATATTAAGTTTTATATTAAATTTTATTTATTATAAAGTTTTAGGTATTAAATTCATTTTTTTTATTAATAATATATTTATAACTTATTATAAATTACATACTATTAAAAAATTTTTTATATACATTTTATTTTTATTAATAATAAATTTTTATATTTTATAAAAAGAAATAAGGTTTTTACTATCTTAAGAAGAATATCATTATTTAAATTTTAATAAACATCTTAGAAATAAATATTTTATATCAAAATATATTTATATTTTCATTTAAGATGGTGATAATTAAAGTTATTATATATAAAATAAAAATATTTTACTAGTGTTTAAAATATTTAAAAAATTTTAATTATTAAAAATAAAAAATAATTTTTATACATGAAAAAGTCGATTTTTATATTGTAAAAAAGAATTATAATGTAGTATAAATAATATTTAATTAAAGAAAAATATCTTCAAATAAATATCACATATAAATTAAACGTAATATTTTAAAATCATTTTTTTTAACAATTAATAATTTTATTAAAATAAAATAGTATTTTATAATTATATTAAAACATTTAAAAATCTTTGAATGTATATAATATTAATCACTATTATTTTATTATTAAATTTTTAAAATATATTTATGTTACATTTATTGACTATAAAATATTTTAAAATTTATGTAAAAAGTAATAAATTTATATTTTAAATTAAAAATTACCATAATAATGAGTTATCATATTTATACAAAATAAAAAGATATTAATAATAAAAAATTTTTATAAATAGATAAAAAATAATGTATTTTAATAAAGATTAATAATTTATTATATTAATTACAAATTATATTTTATTAATTAATTATAAAATTAAAAAGTGTTTAAATAAAATAGTTTCATATTCAATATATGAAAAAATTACTATATTTAGTAATAAATAAAATATTTATTATAAAATATTAATTTTATAAACATTATATACTACAATTGATTGAAGATATTTTATTTTATAATTTGTTAAATTTATAATACAAAAATTTATAATACAAATAGCATAAAACATTAATAAATAACATTACCTTATATAAAAATATTAATTATATTAATAAATGTATTATACTTTTATATTTATTTTCAAGTAAATAATAAAAATAATTACTAAAACATATCATAATATAATTATTTTATGTTATTAAAAAACATATTTTATACTTCACGCATAATTTTACAATAAACAATAAAAAATTAATATTTTTATTTTTAAAAGTTTCATAATATTAATTTCTTATATACACTTGAAATTGTTTTTTTAAAATGTTTATACATTTTTCAATAATAGTGTTTATTTCTTTTTCTTTTAATGTACGATTTATATCTTGTAACACTAAATTAATAGCTAAACTTTTATAACCTTTTGGTATATTTTTTCCACGATAAACATCAAATAAATTTACATTAATTATGTGTTGTACGTTAACTTTCTTACATACTAATACAATATCTTCTGCTGAAACATTTTCAGCTACTACTATAGAAATAGTACGATTGTTTTCTGGAAATCGAGAAATTGCACGTGATTGAGGAATAATACGATGCGAAATTTTATTCCATTCTAATTCAAAAACTAACGTACAACTATGAAGATTTAACTTATGTTCTAATTCTGGATGAATAACACCAATTAAACCTATTCGTTCATTGCATAAATAAATTCCTGCATTTTTTCCTGGGTGTAACGCAGGATGAACTTCTTTTCTAAAATTAACATCCACTAATCGACCTGTTAATTCAAGAATAGATTCTACTTCACCTTTTAAATCATAAAAATCAACTAATCTTTTTTTTAAATCCCAATGAAGATCATAAATATCCCCAGTAATAATCCCCGCTAACATAATTTCTTGTTGAACGTTCAAGTTACTTTTTTCATCAGGAAAAAAACAAAGACCACTTTCAAATAAGCGTAAACGTGTTTTTTGACGATTTTGATTATAAATTACTGTAGATAGCAAACCACTCCATAAAGATAAACGCATAACAGACATGTCAATTGATATTGGATTTAGTATTGTTAATGCTTCTTGATTTGGATGTAATAATGTTTGTATTTTAGGATCAACAAAACTATAAGTAATTACTTCATGAAATCCATGATCAACTAATAAAGTTTTTACACGTTCTAATTCTAAATTAGTTTCACTGTTTTTTGTTATTATCAAATTAGTACAAAGCGGTATATTAGGAATTTTATCATAACCATAAATACGTGCTATTTCTTCTATTAAGTCTTCTTCAATATGTATGTCAAAACGCCAACTTGGTGATTGTACTAACCAATCATTATTTTTTTTAATTACTGAAAAACCTAATCGACATAAAATGTCTTTAACTATTTTAGTTGATATTACATAACCAAGCAAACTATTGAGTTTTTTGCGACGCAATAGAATAATATTATTTTTTGGCAATGTGTTTTGAGTAGTAATATTAATTATTGGACCAACTTGACCTCCACAAATTTTAATTAAAAGATCAGTAACACGTTCCATGGCTTTATTTTGCAACATAAAATCTACACCACGCTCATATCTATAAGAAGCATGAGTCTGTAATCCTTGACGACGCGCTCGACCAATAATATATGACGGATTAAAAAAAGCAGATTCAATAAATATATCTTTGGTTTTATTATGAATTGAGGGATAATAACTATTTATAATACCTCCTATAGCTAATATTTTATATTGATCAGCAATTACTAAAGTATCAGTATTTAATTCAATTTTCTTTCCGTCAGATAAGATGAATATTTCACCTTCTATAGCCATTCGAACAACTATACCACCTTTAATGCAATGAAGATCAAAAACATGTATAGGTTGTCCAAGTTCTAGTAATACATAATTTGTTATATCAATTACAGAATTAATAGAATTAATTCCGCAACGACGTAATTTTTCACTAATCCATAATGGGCTTATAGTCTTGATGCAAATGTTTTTTATTATTCGACCTAAATAACAAGGACATGCTTGAGTTTCAGTAATATAAATAGGTAGTACAGAATTAATAGTAGGTATATGTTTTTTAATAATTGGATTAGTTAATCTTATGTTATTTAATACACTTATATCACGTGCTATACCGATTATACTTAAACAATCAGATCGATTTGGTGTAATAGTCATTTCAATAATATTATCATATAATTTCAAGTACTCATAACAATCAGCACCAACAGGTGCATCTTTTGGTAATTCTATAAGATTATCACAATCATTAGAAATATCTAATTCCATAAAAGAACACAATATACACTCTGATAGTATGTTATGTATTTTCATAGTATTAACTTTTAAAGAACTAGGTAAAACTGAACCTATAGTAGCTACCGCTACTTTTAAATTTACCCGACAATTAGATAATTTACAAACAGTATTGAGTATACGATTACTTCCAATATTAACTTTAACTACTTTTAGTTCTTCGGAACCTATTAATTTATAACATTCAATTATTTTTCCTATTTTTACACCAAAAAAAACACGAGAAGCCAAATAAGTCTTATCTATTGTTAATCCAGCCATAGTCATTTGATGAGACAATACTTTAATGTTAATGGGTGGATCTACCCACTCACGTAACCAGAGCTCACTACACTTCATATGGTAATCACCTTATTATTTCAATTGTTCAAGAAAACGAAGATCATTTTCAAAAAATATTCGTACATCAGTAATGCCGTAACGCAACATAGTTAAGCGTTCTATACCTATACCAAATGCAAAACCGCAATAAGTTTCAGGATTAATACCAACATTATGTAAAACGTTTGGATGAACCATGCCGCATCCTAAAACTTCTAACCATTTATCATTTTTATTTATAATATCAATTTCAGCAGAAGGTTCAGTAAATGGAAAATACGATGGACGAAATCGAATTTTGATATTTTTTTCAAAAAAATCATATAAAAAATTACATAAAATACCTTTTAAGTTACTAAAACTAATATTTTTGTCAACAAGAAGTCCTTCCATCTGATGAAACATTGGAGTATGAGTTTGATCATAATCATTACGATATACGCGACCTGGAGTAATAATACAAATAGGTGGGTGTTGATTGTTCATAGTATGAATTTGTACGCTAGAAGTTTGTGTTCGTAATAATCGTGTGGAATCAAACCAAAAAGTATCGTGATCATCGCGAGCAGGATGAGATTGAGAAATATTTAATGCATCAAAATTATGATAATCATCTTCAATTTCAGGACCAAGTGCTGTAGAAAAGCCTAATTTATAAAAAAATTTTGAAATACGATTAATGGTACGAGTAATCGGATGTAATCCTCCATTTTTTATGCGACGTCCTGGAAGAGATATATCTATAGTTTCAATATTCAAACGTTGATTTATCATTATAGTTTTTAATATGTTATAACGCGCATTTAAATATTTTTTAATCTTTTTTTTTGACAGATTAATACTTGCACCAATTATTGAACGATTTTCAGGATTTATATTTCGTAACGACCGACTTTCTATAGAAAGATGACTTTTTTTTCCTAAATATTTTATACGAATTAACTCTAACGTGTTAATATCTTGAGCATTTTTTATTTCTTCTTTAGCAGTGATTACCAATTGTGATAAATGTAGCATTTTTCTCCTTGTTTGCAAATAAACATAACCATAAAAATAATAAATAATTAATTTTATTCAAATTTTAGTTTATTAACAATAAAATTAACTAAATATATATAGTAATAATTATAAAATAATATAAATATATATATTTTAAACTATTTAACAATATTTTATTTAGTTAATAAAATTCAATAATCTTGTTTTTTAAAATTATATTATATAATGATACAGCATTAATGTTTAGTACAAATTTTAAAATTTTTATATTATTTATTTAAAAAAAGAACTAATAAAAAGTATTTTCAATTATTTAGTTTTAAATATTATAATGTTTTATAAATCGTTGATTATAAAAATTTTAATCATGTTATAAAAATATAATAATATTATATAAAGTCTTTATAATTTTATTAAAAAATACTAAATATTTTATTTAATAAAACATTTTATATTACATGAGAAAATTTTATTTTATATAACACATTAATTATTTTTTTTAACATACTAACATTTTAGTTAAACGTTAATAAAATAAATTTTATTTGATAATGTTTTATAATGCTTGTTTTTTTTATTAGTGATTCATAGTTACTAAATACGTTATACGCTATAACATATAATTATTAATAGAAATTTTAAAATAAAAGTACATGAAATTGTTAAAAATAACATAAATTGTTATTTATTTTAATAAATAGATAATAACAAAATAATATATATAAATAAAAAAACGTTAAAATATTATTAATTATAAATTTTTTTTTAAATAATTTACTAAATTGTATATTAAGAAATTTATAAAAATTTTTATAAATTTATACAAAAAATTACTATAAAAAAATAAGTTTTTAATACATTGATTAGTTTAATTAGATAATATCAGCTAATATATTTTATCTCTGAGAATAAAATAATCTTAATATTCATACATAAAAATAAAACAATTGGTAAAACATATTTTATTTATTATGAATCATTATTAATTATTTATTAATATAATAATACAAATGTAAAGAATCTTTTATAAAGATTTTTATTTTTAATTCTATATCATAATAAAATTATTATATGATATTTTTATTTTTTTTTTCTATATTTTAATATATCTTATGTTTTATATGCTTTTAATTTATTAATACAGCATTAAAGACATTTATTTTAATGATATAACATACATATATTATCAATACTGTTTGACATAAAATATTTTTAATTAGATTTAATTTTTCTTATCTAGTTGTAAATTTTTTATATTAAAATAAAATTTAAATTCTTTATTATCTCATATAAAAAATTTAACACACAAATGACAATTTTAATTTATATTATCCACTAAATTTTATTTTTCAAAATTAACTTGCATATTAATAAATCGATATTAATAATAAAAATCATATGAATATTATTTTACTAAAATCGTTGCTAATAATTTTATACGTTTAAATTTATTCAGATTAAGAGTATTTTGTATATTCAATTATTTATTATCATTTATGCATAATCAATATGCAGTAAATAATATACTATAAGTAAATGCTGTATGATTAAAAACTGTATCAGTGATGTTAAATAGCTTGCTTAAGTTAACATATTTTAGTATCTTTACTAATTATGTTGGATCGCAATAAAGAATAAAACATTAATGTTTTTTAAAATTACAACAAAAATCATAGTCTATGAAAAAATAAATTTATTAATATTTTAGATCTTTTTAAATGTACGACAAATTTATCTTATTCATTCATAATTCAATTCATAATAAAAATTTACTTTATAACAATAATATATTTTAATAATTTTAATATTAATAAAATAATTTATTGTTTTATCAATTTTTAGAAAAATAAATATAAATTTATACTAATACTAAAGTTTATAATAAATACAATACTAATTTTTATAACATGATAAATATCTTTTATTAAAATGATAAAAATTAGTAATACAAATAACTGTTTTTTATTTTATATAAAAATAAAAGTGTTTTAAGTACTTTTAAGACAAATTAAATTAATGTACATTTCTAAATCATAAACTATTTAATCTAAATAATGAGTAATAATAATGTTTATTAATAATAATTCTAATAAACTAACCAATATGAACTAAATTATAATTTTTTTGAGGTAATACTGTAATAAATTTTATATTTTTATTTTTATCACTTGTATTAATACATATACTCTATACGCTACATTTTTATCTATAATAGTTATGAAATATTTAAACTTTTTACTTTTTACGTTCTTGTTAACTTACTTTAGTGCTTTGTATATTAAAAAAATAATATTATTTTAAATAAACTGTTAAATTTATATATAAATATAATAATATATTATAAACTAGATAAATTTATTAAGTTTATTATTTAATAAACAATTATTTTTAAATAAACATATTTACATATAAAATTTTTTTTGTTAATAGAAAAACTAAAATTTTATTTTATGTAATAAATGATTAAATTCAATTGTATGTTTTTTGTTTTAACATAATATCAAAATATTTAATAATTTAGTTATCATATTTTTTTTTAGTTTTAAAGATATATAAATATATTTTTTAATAAGTTTAAAGAATTATATAATAAATTTTTACTTTAATGAGCGCGTTAAGATAAACTATAATAATGCATTTTAGATTATAATTTCATAACAAAATATTTTTTTAAAGAGAAAACATATAATAAATTATAAATAAACAAATGCTATATTTTAAAATAATATTTAATTTATTTTAATTCAAGATTATTTTATGTTTTATTAATAGTTTTTATTTAAATATTGGTTTTTTTACTTTAGTGAATTTAAGTTATTTTTTATTTAAGTTAATATTATTTTTTAGTATTGAATAAAATAATTAAATATTATATTTTACTCTGTTAAGAATGAAACATGATTATATAAAAATTTTAAAAAAATATCTTTATAAATTATATTAAATAAAATTTCTTTAAATATAATAAATTATTTTTTTAAAATTATATTATTTATTCGAAAATTATGATAATAAATTTAATAATAATTTTTTAAAAAGAAATTTTTATTAATATTATTATAAATATATATTATTTAAAAAAAATAGACACAAATAAAAATAATAAATTAATTATTAAAAAACAATGTTGTAATTGCAATTAAAGAGTTATAATATATAATTATATATTAATATTTTAAATTTTTTTATTTTATTTTATAACAAATTCTAAAAGAATAAGTGTTAAAAACGCGTAATTTTTATTATATAATATTAATCATAAAAATAAATTATGTTATAATGTTTGTATCTTATTTCTATAAATGTAAATAATGTTTTACATAATCTTAAATTTTGTTTAAAAAAATATTTAAAGATAATATATTATTAAATATTTTAATTTAAATAAATTATACATTAATGTATAAAAAATTATTACAACATATTAATATAAATTTTGTTATTATTAAATAATAAATATTGTGATCAAATATTTTCATTTTAAAAAATATTAAAAATATGTTTTATTATGTCTTTTATAATAATATTATATAAAATTTTTTATTGCTTATTAGTAAAAACAAAAAATTTGATAAAATTTGTAACAAAACATTATATTTTAAAATTATTATTAACAGTGCTTTAAAAATTTTATATTAAAATTAAAAAAAATTTTTTTAAATATTTATAATTTTTAAGTGAAAAATATAAAATAAAATTTTAATACATATAATCATAATAAATTATTACATATAAAATAATTTAAATGAAAAATAACCCATAATAGAGAATACTATTCATATACATAAAATGTTAAAATTTTAATAAAAGTTTATATCATAATAATTTAAAAAATTATTTTTTTATTTATTATGCTTATTAAACACTCTGAATATTATATTTTTTAAGTTTTAAAATATCATAAAAACAAATTATTCATATTGTTGTTTTATTATATCTATAATTACTATTATTATAAATTATTCTAGTAATACTATATTTAAAAGATCATTAGTATAGTAATTTTCGCATTACTAATGTAGCATTGGTACCACCAAACCCAAAACTATTAGACATAAAAGTAATTAACTTTCTTTTTATTAATTTTGTTATAACATTCATTTCTACGGCTTGTTTATCTAAATTTTCAATATTAATACTAGGTGCAATAAATCCTTCTTCTGCCATTAATAAACAATAAATTACTTCTTGAACACCTGCCGCTCCTAAAGAATGTCCAGTCATTGATTTAGTAGAGGAAATACAAGGAACAGATTTTTGAAACACTTCACGAATGGCTTTTAGTTCTTTTATATCACCAATCAGTGTTGAAGTTCCATGTACATTGATATAATCAATAGGAGTAGAAACATTTGTCAAAGCCATTTTCATACATCGAACTGCACCTTCTCCTGAAGGAACAACCATGTTAGTTCCATCTGAAGTTGCTCCATAACCAATAATTTCTGCATAAATATAAGCATCACGATTTAATGCAGATTTAAGTTCTTCAACTACTACTATGCCACTTCCACCAGCAATGACAAAACCATCTCGCGCTATATCATAAGTACGAGAAGCTTTTTTCGGTTTATGATTATAATGTGTAGATAATGCTCCCATGGCATCAAATTCACAAGCTATTTCCCAACATAATTCTTCTCCACCACCTGCAAAAACAACATCTTGTTTTCCAAATTGAATTAACTCCATTGCGTGTCCAATGCAATGTGCAGAAGTAGCACACGCTGAACTAATAGAATAATTAACACCACGAATTTTAAAAGCCGTAGCTAAACAAGCAGAAACACCAGATGTCATAGATTTAGTTACCATATATGGTCCTACACCACGCAATCCTTTAGCTCTCATAGCATCAGAACAAATGACTTGATTATGTGGAGAGCCCCCACCAGAACCAACAACTAAACCAGTACGATTGTTAGATACTTGATTTATTCGTAAACCAGAATCTTTAATAGCATTTTCCATAGAAAGGTATACATAAATTGATGCATCACTCATAAAACGCATTAATTTACGATTAATTAAACCTGTTGTATCTAATTTGACGTTACCCCAAACATGACTACGCATTCCAGAATTTCGTAATTCCTCAGAAAAAGTAATTCCAGAATAACCTTTTTTTAAATTTTGTTGAATTTCTTTCTTCTCATGGCCAATACTAGAAATAATTCCTAAACCAGTAATCACTGCACGTTTCATTATATTACCTCTTTTAGCGAATTTCGTTCTATTAGAAACGCCATATGTATTTTAAAAAAAATATTTTTTATAAAAAAAGTTTAATAAAAGTTTTCTATATTATTTTGTAACTTTTTATAATTTCGACGATAGTATATTGTATAATAAATATAATCATTATAATCATATTATAATGATTATAAGTTATGAAAATTATAATTACTTTTATTGTATTTAATTCTTTTGTTTATAAAAAATATTATTTTGATATGAAAATAATGTTATAATTTAAAATTAATTGTATATGACGTTTTTATATAAATTATTATATTTATTAATACATCATCATTTATTTTACTTTCATTATTAATTAATTATAAATAAATGTTAAATGATTGTATTATGATTTAAAATATTTAATTAAATTTTAAATAACATAAAAATTTATAATCGAAATATCATATGTATTATTTTAAAACATATAACGAAATATTTTTTATGATACACCTTTAATAAGATTTATATAGTCACTTGATAAAATATTTTTAATTTAAAACATTTAAAAAATCATTATTTTAATTTTTAATGATAAAATAAAATTTAGTTACTATTTGTTTAAAATAAATTTTAATATACATGCAAAACATTATAATAATAATTATAAAAAGTTTTATTTTTTTATAAATTAAGATATTAATTATAATATTTTATTTTTTATTAAAAAAAAATCATAGTATTATTTTTTACAATATTTTATAAGAAATATTTTATAATAAATTTATTAATGTTTTTTTTGAATAATTTTTTATTACACATGTACTAGATATATATTAATTTTTACTATGAAAAACAACGTTAAAATATATAAAGATATTATTTACTGTAATTATTTTGAATTATTGTTATAATTAAGTTATATTAAATATGTTTATATAGATTGTATCTAAATATTTTTTATTTATTTTTTATTTTAACTAAATTATTACAAAATATTTTTAATATATATTATATTAATTATTTATTATAAATAACACTTTAATTAAAATATAAAATAAAAACTTTTATTATATTTTAATTTTATTAATCAAATACTTTATTATTAATATTATGTACTTATTTAAATTTTATGAAGATATAAATATTTTGTAAAATAATCATAAAAAATTAATTATATTATAAATATAATACAATATGTCTAATTATACATAAATTTTAGATAACTAATTTTTTAAAAAAATTATAAAATATTTTTTTATAAAAATATTATTTTATTTTATTAATAACATTAGAATTAATGTTAAGATTATTTAATTATAGAATACTAACATTATTTTTTTTAAAAAAACATATTGTATTTATATTAAAATTTTAGAAAAATTCAAATATTTTTTAATAAAAAAATTACTATCTTAATATATTTTAGTTTTAAAATAATTAGAATCAATACAATTAATTTTTATATTTGCAATAGATATAAATAATTTATTATATTTACATATGTTAGTAAAATCGCCATTCTTTTATAGTATAATTATCTATAAATATTAAAATAATTCATATTTAGTTAATGTTAAAATCAGTATAATTAAAAATTAATTACTATGAACAATATAAAATTTTATAATCTTTTTTAATTATTGTAGAAATGAGAAAAAAACTAAAAATAATGTTATTTTTAGCTCATAATTATTTAATATACAAACCAAATTCTAATAATTAACTATTTATAAACTAAATTTATTAGTAATAAATTATTAATAATTTTAGTACTAATATAAAAAAATAATTCTTTCTATTTTAAAATTAATGTAAAATAAAAAAGTTTTATTCATATAAAAAATATTTATAAAATTTTAATAATTTTTTAGTAAAAATTTATAAAGTGATTATTATAATTTACTATTTAAAATTTACTATTTTTTTAGATTCATTTTAATAAATTATTTTATAAAATTTAAAATATTTAAACTGTTAGAATCTAAAATTATAATTAATTCAAAAAAAAATAAATTATTACTAAGTAAAGATATGACAAGTGATAATGATAAAAACACTAGTATAATAAAACGATGATTTATATTTTAATTCTAAAATTTTAATGCTAAAATAATCAGAAAAGATTTAAATTCTAATGTTGTAACACTTTAGTAAAAATTTTAAAAATCTTACTTCTATAAAATATAAAATTCGAATTGATTTTATATTAGTAATTACAATAATTATTGTTGATAATCTTTTATAAAATTAGACGAAACTATTACTTTAAATATTATTTTTGTATTAAATTAAAATAAACTTTATGTTTAAAAGTATTAAAATTTGATTCAAACTAATATAATAATTAATCATATTTATTTTTATAAAGTATTAATTTATTTCAATGAGGGTTTAATTAGTATTAACATCGTTATTTTAATACCTAAGGGAAATAATATAAGCATTAATTTTTATACATCAATCAATATATTAAAATATTGATTTGAAAATTATTAAAAGTAGAAAAGTTATATAAGATAAGTATTAAAAGAATTAGTTAAATTCTAAATTAGTTAGAATTATAACAGTTTATTGATAATCATAAAATATTTATTACAAAAAAAATAATTCCTAAATATATATTTATTAAGTTGAAAATAAAGCTGCTGATGTAATTATAAAAAATAGAAAAAATTTCTATTTTTTTATAATTAAAGATTAACATATTATTAGTTGAAAATAAAATATTATTAAATGTTATTTATAAAAAAATATAGTAAGTATTAATATCAATATTTAAAACTTTAAATTTAAAGAAAATATAGTAATACTATGGCTAAAATTAAAGAAAAAAATTGATTAATAATGAATATTTAAATAAAAAATTAAAGAGTTTTATAAAAATGAAAAAAAATACTAAAAATAGTAGTACAAATAATTATGGTATTCTTAAAAGACATAATCTTTATTGTTAATTAAAAACTAATGAAATCATAGAAAAATTGCATAAAAATTTTTAATGGATGTATTTTTATTCGTACTTGAAATATTTAACACAAAAAAATAAAATATATTTATTGAGAAAACAGTAAATATTACCATTAATATAAAAATATTATAATGTATATTACGTAAAATTTATCTTAATTTTTTTTTAAAATACAATAAATATAACAATTATTTAAAATTTTTTAAATGTAGTTATTTTTTTAATACAAATAATTGTATTTAAAATACTAAAATCACGTTCTAAGCATTATTATTAATATTAATATGTTATATGGCATGATAAATATGAATTATTTTTATAACTTTTGCAAAAATAATTAATAAAAATTTATTTTTTATTATATGAACAATGAAAATAAATAATATTAAAATTTCTTAATAGATATTTTATTATTTTATGTTATAAAGTATATTTTTTTTATAAAAATACAACAAAATTTTACTTTTTTGTAAAAATAACATAAATTTAAAAATATTTAACAAATATTTTAAATGATATGATATAACTATTTTTATATATAAAAAGTTTTAATTTAAAATAAAATTTTTTACGTTTAGAATTATATAAAATTTTTTAAATTATTTTTTAACAGTTACTTTATAGTTATTTTATAAGATGTTTTAAAAAGTATTTTTAATAATCTTATTAATTATTTTAAATATAATTATATATTGTTTTTTTAAATAATAAAGTTATTTTATGAATAAATGATATATGATTAATACATCTTATGTAAGATTTACGAATAAAAAATATGTTAACATTATGAAATCACTTTTATTGAAATAATTCGATTTTGTTTTAATATAAAAATAAAATAATTTATAAATTTTTATAATCTTATGATTTATTTATTTAAATATTAATACAATCTAAAAATATAAATAAATTTTACTATTATATAATGAAAAATAATTTTATTTTAAAATTAAATTTATAAAAATTGTTAAATAAAAATTTATAATTAATTAGTCATTGTTTATTTTTAATATTATTTCTTAAATTTTATCCAAAAGTAATACAAAAGGACCTTTAACATTTTCAACATTGATGGTATATTAATTTTTAATATTGTCTTTAAAAAAATATTATTGACATTGAATTTCTTTTAAACCGTTAAAAATAGCACGATGAGATAATTCTTCTTCTATTCGAATTAAATGATTATATTTTGCTACACGATCAGAACGACTCATAGAACCAGTTTTAATTTGTCCAGCTGAAGTTCCTACTGCAAGATCAGCAATGCTAGTATCTTCAGTTTCTCCAGAACGATGAGATATAATCGTAGTATAGTTAGCTTTTTTTGCCATTTTTATCGCCGATAAAGTTTCAGTAAGAGATCCAATTTGATTTAATTTAATCAAAATAGAATTCGCAATATTATTCTCAATACCTTTTTTTAAAAATTTAGTATTAGTAACAAAAAGATCATCACCAACGAGCTGAATTTTTTTACCTAAAATTTTAGTTTGATATAAAAATCCATCCCAATCAGATTCATCTAATCCATCTTCAATAGATATAATAGGATATTGTTTTGTTAACTCTTCTAAAAAGTGAGTAAATTCTTTTGAAGAAAAAATCTTATTACCTTCACTAGCTAAAATATATTTACCATTTTTATAAAATTCAGAAGCTGCGCAGTCTATGGCTAAAGTTATATCTTTTCCTAATTTATAACCTGCTTTTGTTGTTGCTTCAGAAATCATATCAAATGCTTCTCTGTTAGAACTTAAATTTGGCGCATAACCACCTTCATCACCTACAGTAGTATTGAGTCCTTTGTTTTTTAATACTCTTGCTAAATGATGAAATATTTCAGACCCCATTCGTACTGCTTCTTTTAAACTTTTTGCACTAACTGGTTGAATCATAAATTCTTGAATATCAACATTATTATCCGCATGCTTCCCACCATTAATAATATTTATCATAGGTAGTGGCATTGAAAATTTTTTTGGAGTACCATTTAATTCAGAAATGTGATGATATAAGGGCATAGCCTTAGATGCAGCAGCAGCTTTTGCAACAGCAAGAGAAACAGCTAAAATTGCATTAGCACCAAGTTTGGATTTATTTGAAGTGCCATCTAATTGAATCATTACATTATCAATATTTTCTTGATCTTTAGCATTTAAATTTAATAAATTTTTCGAAATTATGTCATTTATTACAGTAACAGCTTTTAGTACACCTTTACCTAAAAATCGAAATTTGTCACCATCACGTAACTCTAGTGCTTCACGAGAACCAGTAGAAGATCCTGAAGGAGTAGAAGCTAAACCAATAAAACCACCCTCTAGATGAACTTCTGCTTCAATTGTTGGATTACCTCGAGAATCAATAATTTCTCGTCCAATAATTTTTATAATTTTTGACATTAGTTTTCCTAAAATATATTGAAGTAAAAATAAAAAAGAACACTCATTAAGTTATTTAGTACATTAATTTATAAGAACTATTTTAATTTATTATTTTTATGTTTATTAGCAGTTTCTATAAAACTTGAAAATAACGGATGCCCATCACGTGGTGTTGAATTAAATTCTGGATGAAATTGACAAGCTAAAAACCAGGGATGATTTTTAATTTCAATTATTTCAATAAACTTTTTATCAAAAGAAACTCCTGCTACGCAAAGTCCGTGAATTTCAATTTTCTTAAATAAGGTATTATTAATTTTATAACGATGACGATAACGTTCAACAATAATAGATTGATTATATAATTTACGAGATAAAGTATTATCTATCAAATAACATTGTTGACTACCAACACGCATTTTTGTTCTAATGCAAGTAGTGTCTTTATTTAAGAGAGTATTATTATGTATTTTTTTATTATACCATTTATTAATTAACACTACTACTGGATATTTACATTCTGGCAAAAATTCAGTAGAATTAGCGTATTTCATGCCTACCACATTTCTTGCAAATTCTATTAATGCTACTTGAATACCTAAACAAATTCCTAAATAAGGAATATTATTTTCACGTGCATATCGCGTAGCTATAATTTTCCCTTCTATTCCACGATAACCAAAACCGCCAGGAATAAGAATTGCATTTAAAGTATGTAAAATTTTTGTCCCTAAAGTTTCAAGATGTTCAGAATTAATTAATTTAATATTTACAGTTAAACGATTTTTTAACCCACCATGTTTTAATGCCTCAATAATTGATTTATAAGCATCTGGTAATTCAATGTACTTTCCTACTATTCCAATATTAACTTCACCATTTGGATTAGCTTCTTCATAAATTACTTGATCCCATTCTTTTAAATTTGCTTCAGGTGCATTTAATTTCAGTCGTTTACATATATAATCATCTAATCCTTGAGATTGTAAAATCTTAGGAATTTTATAAATAGAATTAATATCTTTTATAGAAATAACTGCCTTTTCTGGAACATTACAAAAAAGTGCAATTTTTTTACGTGCATTAGAAAGAATTTCTTGATTGGAACGACAGATTAAAATATCTGGTTGAATTCCAATAGAAAGTAATTCTTTTACAGAATGTTGAGTAGGTTTTGTTTTTACTTCATCTGTCACTGCAATATAAGGAACTAAAGTTAAATGTATATAAAGAGTATGTTTACGACCTATTTCAATTGCCATCTGTCGAATTGCTTCGAGAAATGGCAGTGATTCTATATCACCAACAGTTCCTCCAATTTCTACTAATACTATATCATATCCTTTTCCACCTTCTAAAATTCCTTTTTTAATTGCATTAGTAATGTGAGGAATTACTTGCACTGTAGCACCAAGATAATCACCGCGTCTTTCTTTTTGAAGAACTTCAGAATAGATACGGCCAGTAGTAAAGTTATTGCGACGTGACATTTTTGTACGAATAAAACGTTCATAATGACCTAAATCTAAATCAGTTTCTGCGCCATCTTCAGTAACAAATATTTCTCCATGTTGAATAGGACTCATAGTTCCAGGATCGATATTAATATATGGATCTAGTTTTATGATAGTAACATTTAGATGCCGCGCTTCAAGAATAGCTGCTAAAGAAGCTGTAGCAATACCTTTACCTAAAGAGGATACAACTCCTCCTGTTACAAAAATATAATTAGTCAACATGCTTTACCTTAAAAGGTAAGATTTAAAAAAATAATATACAAAGAAAATAATTGAGAGAAAACATTATACCTAAACTATTGATATGATACAAATAGTTATTATTATTTTTGATTTTAATTGCTATTAAAGTATTATTTTAAAATATTTAATACTAAAAATAATTTAATATATATAATAAAAAATAGTTTTTATGTTTATTTAATATCTTAAATACTTTATATAAAATGTTTAAGATTATTTTACTTAATTTACTGAATTTATATGTTCGTATCTTAAAATATTATAAATTTTTATATTTAGTTTAATTAGATTTTATGTGAAACTATATGATATAATAAAAATTAATAAAATAATTACATATTTTTTTCTAAAATAAGAAATTAATTTTGTAATCTATTACAATGATCAATTAAATTAGCTAAGTGATTATAATATATTTTTATATATATTAAAATATATTTAAATAAAATTTAAAAATTTATTAGTGCTTTTTAATAATATAATGATAATTATGAAACTGTTCTTTTATTTAATATTAAAAATATTATATTTTAGACATATATCAAAAAATTTACCACGTTACCAATTATATAAAAGTAAAAGAATTTTTTTATTTCATTGTATTAATTAATTTATTCTATGTTTATTATTGAATATATTATATTATTATATTATAATTACGAAAGTTAAATTATTAAATATATTTTTATATACATTTTAATGATAAAAAATAGTTAATATTAACAATTATTCTTATTTTAAAACTATATTCTTATTTTAAAACGAATTGTTATTATTATAATTTTTAACTATTTAATAAATATATTTATATATTTTAAAACAAATATTATTTGATAATGACTGATGTACTAATACTATAAATATTTATTTTATTATTTTTTATATTTTGATATCACTGATAATTTTGGCGCTTTTTCTATCCAAACTTCCACTAAACGATATGCTATAGCCAATACTACTGGACCAATAAATAAACCAATTAAACCAAAAGCGAATACACCCCCAATTACACCTAATAAAATTAATAATATGGGTAAATCAGCACCGATACGTATTAAAATTAATCGAAGTATATTATCTAATATAGTCATTATAATACTCCATATTATCAATACTAACGAAAATGTAGTATTATTATTCCAATATAACCATATACTAGCTGGAATAAGTATTAATAAGGGTCCAATTTGTACTATACAACAAACAAAAATTAGTACTCCTAACATAGTTGCATCAGGAATACTACTTATTACTAATCCGAGCCCTCCCAAAATTGATTGTATCAATGCTGTTGCTATTACGCTTAAAGCTACAGAGCGAATTGCTTGTCTTCCGAGTAACAAAACTGCATCGCCACGTTCAAAACTTAAACGTATTGCAAAGTAACGAATAGCTAATGCTACTTTTTCACCGCGTGAATATAGTAAACAACTAAACAATAGCATCAGTATACAATGTAATAATAAATGACTAATACTTACTATTTGAGAAATAAACCAAGTAATAGTTTTAAAAAGATATGGTTGTATTTTTTTTAAAAATTCTATACCACCAGTATTAAATAATGAATTATAATCATTATAAATTGTATTACCAATTATAGGTATCTTTTTTAAAATAATAAAATCAGGAACTTGAAATGCATTAGGACTATTTATCCATAAAAGAATTGTCTTACTGTGATCTATTAAAATTCTAATTATTAAAATAATTGGGATCATAAAAAACAAAGTTAATAACAGTATCATTATTGTAACCGCTAATAAACGTTTCCCCCATAACAAATTTTGTAATTTTGTTAATATGGGCCACGTTGTAATGACTAGCATACTTGCCCAAGTTAAACTTAAAATAAATGGTTGAATAATTAAAAAACTAGCTGATACCATTACAACTATAAATAATATAATAAAAATTATTCGTAATAAATCATATTGATGTTTTTTATGTTCCATCAATGAACTCTCTTTATAATTATAAAGGTTTTATTGTTAAATTAAAATGACAAAATAAAAAAACTAATTTTTATTATATTATAAAAAATAAAGAACAAAATATTTATTTTAAAAAACTTTTTTATAAATTGATCTTATATATGAAATATAATAAAACATTTTTAACATTATATAATAATGATTGTATGAAATAAATATGATTTATTATAATATTAAAAACAAACACCATATTATCATTGTATAAAAATTATTACATAAATGATAATGTCTTATTGAAAATTAAGGATATTAAGCTATATAAACATTTTTATATTTATTTTATGATGAAATAATTAGTTTAATATATATATAAAATAAAAAATAATTTTTTAATTTTATTTTATATTAAAATGATTATAATTAATTATATTTTTAATATTTTTAAAATAAAAAATATTAATTATAAAATAATAATAAATACAAATGATTAATTGTATTTTAAAACAATTTTATTATCGTTAAAATTTTTAAATATACATAAAAATATATTATTTTTAATATCAGATCATACAAAAATATAATATTTATATATAAAAATAGTTATTTTAGTAATAATAATTGAATAAACATTAAAAATTTACTATTAATTATTGCTAATAATTTAGTTGTTAACAATCTATATGTAGATTATTAGAAATTATGAATATTCACAGAAATGTTATATCATAAAGAAGATATTTAATTAAAATAAATTTAATCAATATAAAAACATATAAATAAAAATTATAATTGTTACTATGTTTATTTTTTTATATTACACTGTAAAAACTGATTATTTGAAACCAATTTTTATTTTATGTGATCTACTTGTTTTAAGCTTTTAATTATTAATTTATATTGAATATTTTAATTAAATACATAATTTAATGTATAATATAAAACATAATCTAGTGTATGATATAAAATTTCGTGTATAATATAAAAATATATGTACTGTATAAAAAATTTCGTTTAATAACATTTCTATTTAAATACTTAAATTTAGTAATATATCAATAAAATTATTTTGTAAATATGACAAATATAACAAAAAATTAATACAATCAGTTTTATTTTTTAATAAATAAAAATATTTAAATTTAATAAATATTTACACTTAATAATACGCAGGTACTAATAAAAATATATAAAAATTCATAATGAATGATATATATTAATTTTTTTATAAAAAAATTAATATTATATTTTTATATTTACGATATTAATATTTGTTTATAATTGTACAGGAGTAATTCTTTATCACAATTTATTATGATAATTTTATTAAATCATTATCTCATAATATCATTTTATAAAAAATAATATACTTAATTTTAATTATTAATAAATAACATATTTTTTATTATTTTTTTTAATCATAGAATATTTATTACAAAAATAATGTATTTTAATTTTTTTAATGTTATATTGTATAGACATCTTATAAATATATTTTATATAAATATTTAATTAATATAATAAATACATAAAATTTCAGGTTCATATAAATTAGTAATATTATCATAAATTAATTTTAATAAATAGTCACAAGTCATTATAAAATATTAGTTTTAATATAAAATTTTTTATTTAAACATCAATTTCAATAAAATTTTCTAATAAATAAAAATATTTTTATATAAATATTAATATTTTTTAATACAATAATACTAAATTTAGTGTATATTGATATTAGTTTTATGTATTCATTATTAATTTAAAATTAAATATTTTTTATTATTATTATATAATAACTTAATTTAAAATTTTATTATTAATATTAAAATAAGTTAAAATACTAAATTATACTTATATTTTATAAAATAATAAAAATTGAGTGTTTAAAAAATAATGATAATTTTTTAATTATATATAAAATATTATCGTTTAAACTAAATTTTTAAAAAAATATGAAAAAAAATTTTCTAGGTTTAATAAATTAAATATTCTTAAACATAAATTTAATTAAATATAATCAAATAAAATATAAAAAAATAATGATAAATATTTAATTATATAATATGATCAAACTATAATTTGAGTATATTTTAAAATATATTATAAATTAAAAATATTACATTAATTATTAAAATTATATTTATTAATTAACAATAGTAATCATTTTAATTTTAATAATAATATTAAAAATCATATTTTAATTTAATGAATTAAATTAAAATAATAACATAAATTTCATTAACTGTTATATAATATTTTAATAAATAATGTCTATTTTACAATATAAATTGTAAGTATTTTATTAATTAAATATCTATTATTGACATCTATTATATAAAACTATTTTAATTTAATATTTTGTAAATAAATATACTTTATAAAAAAACTATGATATCATTATTATTTATTAAAATTATTTTAACTATAAATAATTTCAAATATTAAAATATTAATTAAAAAATTTATTTTTAAATTACTGATATATTATGATATAGCATATTAATAAAATATTTAATACATACCAATCTATATAATTTAAAATATATTAATAATATTAAAAAATATTTAAATTTTATTTTATTATTATCATAAAATATATATTTTTTAAAAATTATAAAAATATTTACATATTTTGATCACTATTTAATTATTACAAATAATATATTAAATTTTATTTATATTATAATATTCATAAAATAATAGTATTTAAGTAAATTTTATTTAAAAATACAATATTTTTATTAATGATTTTAAGAAAAACTATATTAATTTAATGAAATTAAAATGTTAAAAATTATTATAAAAATTCTTATTTAAAATAAATTATACAATTTTATAGAATAATTAATAAATAAAATGTTAATAAAAATTTAAAATATAACTACATTAAAAATACAAGACTGTAATGGTTAATAGCTATATAATGATTATAATTATTGATTATTAAACAAATATAAAAAATTTTTTTAATTTTTTAATGTGTGATTATCATTAAATATTATTATTTTTAAATATTATATAAATATATTTTGTCTATTTATCTAAATTTGTTTATTGAATGTAAATTAAGTATATGAAAGAGTTTAACGTTAAAATATTTCAAGAAATGATCTTGATGCTACAAATATATTGGTCAAATCAAGGATGTACTCTTATTCAATCATTAGATTTAGAAGTTGGCGCAGGTACCGCACATCCAATAACTTACCTATATGCATTAGGACCAGAACCAATAGCTACTGCTTATGTTCAACCTTCTCGCCGTCCATCTGACGGACGATATGGCAAAAATCCGAATCGTCTTCAACACTATTATCAATTTCAAGTTATGATAAAACCATCTCCAAACAATATTCAAGAACTTTATTTAGATTCATTAAAAATGTTAGGTATAGATTTAACTGTTCATGATATTCGTTTTGTAGAAGATAACTGGTCGAATCCAACTCTTGGTGCTTGGGGTGTAGGTTGGGAAGTATGGTTAAATGGAATGGAAATAACACAATTTACTTATTTTCAGCAAATTGGTGGTTTTGAATGTCAACCTATTACTAGTGAGATCACTTATGGATTAGAACGTTTAGCAATGTATATTCAAAACGTAGATAATGTTTATGATCTAGTATGGAATAATAGTATACGCGGAATTAATACTTATGGTGATATATTTTTTTATAATGAAGTAGAACAATCGAAGTATAATTTTAATTATGCTAATATAAATTTTTTATTTTCTTGTTTTGAACAATATGAAAAAGAAGCACAATCGCTATTAACGATAGAAAAACCACTACCATTACCTGCTTACGAACTTATTTTAAAAGCGATTCATATTTTTAACCTTCTTGAAGCTCGTAAAGCAATATCAGTAACTGAACGACAAAGCTATATTTTTCGTATACGAACAACAACAAAATCTATTGCTAAAATTTATTATAACTCTCGTAAATTACTAGGTTTTCCAATGTGTAAAAATGTAAAACATCATGACTAAAAAAACTTTTCTAGTAGAAATTGGAACAGAAGATCTACCATCAAAAGCTGTTCGTTCTTTAGCAGAATCTTTTTGTTATCATTTTACTATGGAACTAAAAAATATTAAGCTTTCATATGGATTAGTAAAATGGTTTGCAACCCCTCGTCGCTTAACATTAAAAATAGAAGATTTAAACACACTACAACCTAATAAAATTATTGAAAAACGAGGGCCAGCAATTAACGACGCATTTGATTCTAGAGGTAAATTAACTAAATCAGCTATTAGTTGGATGAATATTTATAACATAAATATCAATAAAACAGAACGCCTAATAACGAAAAAAGGTGAATGGCTTTTGTATCGTACTTATATTAAAGGCGATCTTACAAAGAACATTTTAATTAAAATAGTAAATATATCATTATCTAAATTACCAATTTTAAAATTAATGCGATGGGGAAATTCTAAAGCAAAATTTATTCGACCAGTTCGTACAGTTTCTCTCCTTCTAGGAGAAGAATTAATTTCTGGTATTGTATTAGGAGTTGAATCTTCTCGGATTATACACGGTCATCGTTTTATGGGTGAAATCAATATTTTTCTCAGTCATGCTAATCAATATCCAGAAATTTTATTAAAAAAAGGAAGAGTAATCGCTGATTATGAAGAACGAAAAAAAATTATTCAACGAGATGCTGAACTAGCAGCTATGAAAATTGGTGGAAAAGTTGATTTAAATGAAGAATTATTAGAAGAGGTTACATCACTAGTAGAATGGCCAGTAGTATTGATAGCTAAATTTGAAAAGAAGTTCTTAACACTGCCTGTAGAAGCCTTAGTTACAACCATGCAAGAAAACCAAAAATATTTTTCAGTGTATGATTATTTCGGCAATCTTTTACCAAATTTTATTTTTGTTAGTAATGTTCAATCAAAAGATCCAAAAAAAATTATTAATGGAAATGAAAAAGTAGTACGTTCACGTTTATCTGATATCGATTTTTTTTTTAAAACAGATTGTAAAAAAAAATTAGAAGATTATCTTCCAAAATTAAACACTGTTTTATTTGAAAATAAATTAGGCAGTATGAGAGATAAAACTCATCGTATTACAATTTTAACTAGTTTGATTGCTAATAAAATTAACGCTAATATTAAGTATGCCACCCGTGCGGGACTTTTATCAAAATGTGATTTGATGACTCATATGGTTTTTGAATTGCCTAATATACAAGGTATAATGGGAATGCATTATGCTCGTAATGATGGTGAAGAAGAAGAAGTTGCTATTGCAATAAATGAACAATATCAACCACGTTTTTATGGAGATAATTTACCGCAATCACTAGTCGGATGTTCACTTTCAATTGCTGATAAAATAGATACTTTAGTAGGTATGATTGGTATTCATAAGTATCCAAAAAGCGATAAAGATCCATTTGGTTTGCGACGTATTGCATTAGGGATCATTCGTATTATAATTAATAAAAATTTATCATTAGATTTATTTTCTTTAATTGAACAAACAGTAGAATTATATAATAACAAATTAACAAATATTAAAGTTGTTGAGGATATAAAAAAATTTATATTTGTTCGAGCACGAATTTGGTATGAAGAATCAGGATATATGATAGATACTATTCAATCTGTTTTGATATGTCAACCGAATAAACCTATTGATTTTGATGCTCGAATTAAAGCTATCGATTATTTTAGAACTTTAAAAGATTTATCAAAATTAATTTTAATTAATAAACGTATTTCTAACATTTTATCTAAATCTACTGACACATTAAATCATCATATAAAATCTTCAGCATTAATAGAAGTTGCTGAAATTCAATTAGTTAATTATTTTATAGTATTACAAGATAAACTCAATCCATATCTTATCGTTGGTAATTATCAGCAAGTTCTTTGTGAATTAATGTCTTTACATGAGTTAATAGATAATTTTTTTGAGAATGTAATGGTTTTTACAGAAAATCAGTTTATCCGTATCAATCGTTTAACTTTATTAAATCACATACGCAACATTTTTTTAAAAGTAGCAGATTTTTCTTTACTACATACTTATAAGAATGATAAGTAAACGTTATAAATAAATTTTTTTCTTTTTATAAATAAAAAAATATTTATTAATAATTACTACAATTTGTAATATAATTATCTTATTAGTTTTAATTAGTTTTAATGTAATTTTATAATAAAACTAACTTAACTTTGTATTTAAAAATATTTTTATATTTAAATATAATAGTTAACTTAATTGTTTTTTTAATTAAATTGTTTATTTTTTTTAAAATGAATTAAATATCATGTAAAATATTTTTAAAACATAAATAAATTTTTAATATTTTAATAATTTTATAAAAAATGTTATTAATGATTAATTTTAAAATATTAATACTTAAAAATATATAAATTTTTAAATTTTATTTAAATAAATTATTTATTATATAAAAAATTTTATTTTTGTTTTTTATTTTACTTAATGAGTATTATTATAGGATTCACATAAATAATTATAAAATATAACATTGTTTAATATGAATGCAAGATGTAAACAATCACTTAATATTAATATTAATGTTTAAACTATATGTATTGATATTAAATAACATCAAATAATTTTATGTATTATTATTAATGATATTAAACATAGTTTATTTAACAAGTTACTTTTTATAATATTTAACAATATATTTTACAAAAATTAATTGTTTTAAAATAAAATTTTATATGATAAAAATATAATAAATCATCGAACAAAATTTACAATTATAAAAAAATAATAAAATAATTTTATTTTTATTAATAACATTGTATAAATATTGTCATTATACTAAATAGTATTAGATGTAATTTAATATTTTAAGAAACAATATTTATTTTCAATAAAATAATAATTTTATATTTAACATGTTCTAAATACTAATTTTAGAATTTTTTTAAAATGTATTAAAATAATAAATTTTATTTATTATTATAAATATTTTATTAATTTTTAATAGTAATTATATTTATTTAAAATATTATTAATTTATATATTTATAAAATTATCATTATAATAAAATTTAATATCAAGTTATAAAACAATTTATTATTAAAAATATACATGATTTTTTTTTAAAATTTTTAATTAAAATATTATAATGTTCCTTAAAATTTTAAATCATTGTTAATATATTTTATTCACATTTATAAATAAATTAAATATTAAAAAATTAATAGTTTACATATAATAAAACATATTATTTTAAATAAAACTTTAATGATTAATGATTGATATTATCATTATAATTATTTCATGAGTAAAATATATGATATTAATATATATTAACAATATAATTATATATGTTAGATATATATTATTTATTGATAATTAATTGTTGTTTTACTATTAATAAAAATACATTTGATATTTTTAATTTTATAAATTAATATTAACTATAATATTTGTATATTATATAAACGAAACAATATATTATTCATCTAATATATTTACTTTACTATCAATAATACTTTTCTTATTTTTATAAAAAAACATATCTATTAATATATTCTTGCTAAGAATTAAATGTGTATAGATAAAACATCAGATAAATAAAAAAATATATTTAGAATTAAATTCTATCTAATATTGATTTTTATTTTATTAGTTTTTATTAAAAGATAATGTGTTTTTGAAGTACAGAAAACTATTAATAAAACTTACAATTAAATAATATAAATTTATTTTTTAATCTAATTTTAAAAATATTAATTCAAGTTAAAAATGTTGTTTAAATTATTATTTTTACAAATAAAATTATTATAATTTTAAGTTAAAATTATAATTATATAAGATAGAATAAATAAGATAATTAAATATTAAATTAGTATGTATTAAGAAAAGATGATTCTTATTACAATTAATAATATCTAATAAAATTCATATTAACATTACGAAATAATATATTAGTACTTAATTAATAAATATTAGTAAAATTTTGGTATCTAATAAGATAAACTATTTTTATTTAAATAAAATATTTATCAATCAGTAATAAAAAATTTATTTAAAATGGTAATTATATTATAATATTATTTTTTATTACTAGTAACAATATCTAAATCGTTATTTTCAATTAAAAAATACATATGATTTTATAGTTTTTTATAATAAAAAATTATCAAAAATAAGTTATAATATTATTATATAAATGACATTATAATGTTAGTAAATTTTACTTTTTAAATAAATTATTTTTTTACTAAAATATATATTTATTATAAAATAATCATAATTATAATTTTAATATAATGATAAAATTGTTATTGTAAAAATACTAAAATTGTTATTGTAAAAATACTAATAAATAAAATTCAATATAAATTTTATTAAATTTTTTAATATTCTTTAAAATTAATTTTTAATCAAATGATATTTTTTATGTAAAAATATCATTTATTACATTTGAATACAATTTAAAATTTTTTTTATATAACTAAATATTAATACAATATAAATACTAAATTAATATAAGAATATATATTCTTAATATTTTTAATGATAAATAAAAATATTGTTCTGTTATTTTAGATGTAATTTAATTATATACTAAAAATCAAAATATATTTATTAAATAACATTTTTGTTATAATAAATATTAGTATTTATATTTATTAAAATAAATTATTCGTTTTATTTTTTATAATATAAAAATAATCTTTATATAAAATATATAATTTTTTTAATTTTTAATTACTATTTAAATAATTACAATACAAATATATTTTAAATTTTTTTTATTAAATATTACTCATAATAAAATTTTTTTATATTTAATTCTTTTTTTTTAATGTAAATATTTAATTATTATATTTATTAATTTAATTTACTTTTAGGTATAAATATGAATTACATATATTTTTTATAAAAAAATATTAATATTTTATTAAATAAATTATATTTATTTAAAGATTTTTCTGTTTGAAGTATTCGTTTTATAACTTTACATTCATTATAATAAGAAATTTATCTTATAAAGAACTTATTTTATGATGATATATATTAATATTTATCTTTTATCAAAAAATTACATGCATATTATATTATTTAATATATGAAATAACGTTTATTTTAAATTTATACATAATTTAACATAAATAAAAATATTTTAAATTATAAATATTTATTAAAAATAGTGTGTTAAATTATTTTAAAAAAAACTATTTAATAAAATATATCATATTTATATAGTCAATGTTGTCTACATTAATATTTATACTTTTAATTGTTTATAATTTTTTATTAAATTAATTATTAAATTTTTAATAATGTTAAATATTAAAAAATTTGTTTTTTTATTAAAATAAACTAATATGTTTTAATATTTTTTTATATTTTAATGAATATAATTAAAGTTAATAAATAATATAAAAAATGTTTTTTATTTTTCACTATTATATTGTTTTATACGCGTAAATATTTAAATATTATATCTATAAATATAAAAATCTAAAATAGTTTTTAATACTTATCTATTTTTTTGATACTGATTTATCTTGAATAGATATTTTGAGAATAAGTTTTTAATATTATAAATGATTACTATTTATAAGTAAAAACCTAACTATAATAATATAAAATAGATCGTATCACATAATAAATAGCATATATTTAATTAAAATAAAAATTTTTTTATAGATGAAATAATTAAACAAACAGTGTGATATTATTGATAATTAAAATAATATTATAAGTTTTTTGCATTATAGAAAATATTATAACATAACATAAATTTTTTATGATTATTTCATGCAATGATACTATGTAATATTTTTTATGATTAATAAGTAATATTTTTATTAATCAATTCAATATATATTCGTTTATTTTAAAAATAACATTATATTGATGATATTATCTATAAATGTGCTATTAACGATATTTTAAAATAATATAGTCAATTAATATAATATTAAATTTTATATGTTTATTGCATTATTCAGTATTGTAATATGATCCGGCATAATTATCAAATCTTGAATACTTTCCGTTAAAGATTAAACGTATAGTTCCAATAGGACCGTTACGCTGTTTACCTAAAATAATTTCAGCGATACCCTTTGTATTACTATTTTCATGATAAAGTTCATCACGATAAATAAAAATAATTAAATCAGCATCTTGCTCAATAGAACCAGACTCACGAAGATCAGAGTTTACTGGTCTTTTGTCTGCACGTTGCTCTAGACTTCGATTTAATTGTGATAGTGCGACGACTGGAACTTGTAATTCTTTTGCTAACGATTTTAAAGAACGAGAAATTTCAGCAATTTCTAATGTTCGATTATCGGATAAAGATGGTACACGCATTAATTGTAAATAATCAATCATAATTAAACTTAATCCATCATTTTCTCGAAAAATACGCCGTGCACGAGAACGTAACTCAGTTGGTGTTAAACCAGAAGAATCATCAATGTACATATTTCTTTTTTTAAGTAAAAGAGCCATCGTACTTGAGATACGAGCCCAATCTTCATCATTAAGCTGTCCAGTTCGAATGCGTGTTTGATCGACACGAGATAAAGATCCAAGAATTCGCATCATAATTTGATCATTAGGCATTTCTAAGCTAAAAATGAGAACTGGTTTTTCTTGAGTCATTGCAGCATATTCGCATAAATTCATTGCAAAAGTAGTTTTTCCCATTGATGGACGAGAAGCAACAATAATTAGATCAGATTTTTGCAAACCAGCAGTTTTTTTATTGAGATCTTGATAACCAGTATCAATACCAGTAATGCCACTATTTGGTTGTTGATATAACTTTTTAATATTTAACATAGTATTTTCTAAAATACGATCAATGCTTTTTGGACCATCGTTTTTGCTAGCATGATTTTCAGCGATTTGAAAAACACGAGATTCTGCTAAATCTAACAAATCATCGCTACTGCGTCCTTGTGGATTATATCCAGCATCAGCAATTTCATTCGCTACTGAAATCATTTCTCTAACTATAGCGCGTTCACGAACAATATCAGCATAAGCATTAATATTAGCAGCGCTAGGAGTATTTTTTGATAGTTCTGCTAAATAAGCAAAACCTCCTACTACATCTAATTTATTTTTTTGTTCTAACGATTCAGATAATGTAATTAAATCAATTGGTTTACTCATTTCTAATAAGCATTGCATTTCAATAAAAATAATACGATGTGAATAAGTAAAAAAATGTTTAGCAATAATACGTTCTGATATGTTCTCCCAACGTTCATTATCAAGCATTAACCCTCCTAATACTGACTGCTCTGCTTCTAATGAATGTGGTGGCATTTTTAATAAATCTATTTGTAAATCTTTTGAATGATTTTTCATTTTATTTATATTGAATTTTTTATTTTTATGACATGTAGCGTTTTGTTAATTTAATAATAAATAACTATTTAAATACATAAACATATATAATATTTTATAAACAATGTATATTTTTAATAATGTTCATTGTAATGTATAAACAATTTATTCTTACTAAACAACTAAACTTATATTATAATAAATACATTTTTAATTATATGAATTTAAACGTAATTATATAAATTATTTTTAATAAATAATAATTTTAATTATCTATAATAGAAATGATACAATTATTTTTTATTTTTTATAAGATTTTATAGTTTTATAATTTTATCATATTAATATTTATAAAACTTACATTTTAAATAAAATTAAAATGTTTTACTTGAGTATTAAATAATAAATTTATTTAAACTTAACTATTATTATCCATAAATAATTTAATATAGAACTTAGTTTTAGTTATATTATTAATATTAATTTAAATATATAATAAATGATTTTAATATTATATTTCATTAAAAAAATCATTTAAATAAAAAATTAAAATATTACGTATTTTTTATTTTCTAATATTTTTATTTAAAATTTTATATTTTGTATAATTTATAATAAGATACCGTGCGCTATATCTATTAAGACAATTATTTAAACATTAAGCTTTTATAACTATTTTTTAACATTTTTAAAAATTTTTTTATTAAAAAATAAATAATTCATATTATATAATAATATTTTTATTAATTTAATTAAACATTATTAATTATTTTAAATTAATAAAATATAATAAATAAGTTTATAATTATTATTTATATTTTATTATTCTATTAATAATATATTAAATTAAATACTTGAAAAAATAATAATATTAAATATAGTAAAATACTAATATAATCAAATTATTTTTATGATTATGTAATGAGCTTTATAAGATTTAAAAAATTGAAAATTACTAATGAAATAAATGTTAAAAATTTTTATAATATAAAATAAATTAAACATGATGTTATATTATAAATATAAATAATTTAATTTATTTAAAAATATAATAATATTATGCGTTAATATTAATATTTTATTAAATAAAAATACAATTTTAACATATAAAAATATGTATAAAACATAAAATATATTAATATTATAATATTTTTTTGTTTATAAAATATGTTAACTAATAATTTTTTTAATATATTAAATAATATGATTAAAAATAATATATTATACAATAAAATTCATGGTATGAATTTATGTTTAAATTATAACAATAATATTAAGAATTTTATAAAAAATAATAATATTTTTACTAAAATTTTTAAAAATAATTACATATTAATAAAATAATTTTATTTTCATGTAAAAATTTTTTAATATTTTTAATATCATATTTTATTATATATACTAATCATTTTTATTTTATTTTATATAATAAAATATATATAACATAATATAAAAATATTAATTTTTTATATAATGCATAAAACAATTT
Source organism: Candidatus Ecksteinia adelgidicola (assembly GCA_020541345.1). Classification (GTDB taxonomy): domain Bacteria; phylum Pseudomonadota; class Gammaproteobacteria; order Enterobacterales; family Enterobacteriaceae; genus Ecksteinia; species Ecksteinia adelgidicola. The sequence continues at coordinate 856,028 of CP045239.1, forward strand.
CATTTAATTACATTAACAATATATTAATATTATAAATATATAAAATTTTATTTTATAAAATATACATAATTCTTTATTTAAAAAAAATGTAATTTAACGTTATAAGTATTTTCTCAATATCATTACTAAGAATTAAAAAAAAATATAGATTAAGACTGTTAATACTATAACTAATCATATAAATATTAAAAATGCAGTATAGGAAATATTTTTAGTACTGAAACTTTTAATTAATACTATAAGTATAACGTCAGTTTTTATATTTAATTAACAAGATAGTAATAATTTTATCAAAACTAATATAGTCAAAATATCGTTATTACTACAAATAGAATTATCATAATCTATAATAAACATTAAATTAATTTTTAAGGATAAATTAATTTAATTAATATGTCATTTTATACTAAAATAGAAAACAATTCACTAAAAATATAAGTTTTAAATATATGTATATTGTATAATCTGAATAATCTTTATTTATAATATAGTATTAATATATAATAGTGATAATTTTTTTTTAAAAAATTTAAAAATAAAAATTTTTTTATAAATTTGTTTTTTAATCGAACTAATAAATATTATATTTTTTAGATATTAATAGCAATAAAGAAAGTGAATATAAAATTTTTTATTAAATATAATCATTTCTAATATTTTTAAAAAATCACATTAATGTGTTCAATTAAAAAATTACATACAAATCAATCGTATTAACCTGTATTACGTTAGTCTAAAATATAAATTTTTTAACATCTAATATTTTTATTAGTTAACAAATAAGTTGCATCAATTACTATAACTAAGTTTTATGGTGTCAGCTTGTGTTATCGCGATTAATTAAGCTTGAAGTATTTCTCTGTTCATATGTTTTGTAAATACAAGTTTAAAACTTGTCTGAGTTAATGTATTTAAAATTATACAATTAGATATAGAATAACTTAAATAATCATTTAATTTTTGTTATTGTTTAAACATTAAAATATACAAGATCAATATTACGAAAAAATAATGTTTTAACAAACAATAAAGTAAAGATTAATTCTTTAATACTAAATAATTAATTAGAAAATTGTGAAGACATACTAAATGTTGCGTTTTTTTTTGATAATGTGATAATACTTTGTGAAATATAATAAATTTTAATTAAAATATTATTTAATGTATTTGTAATATTATTTAATGTATTTGTATAATTAAAAATTAAATGTTTAATATTAAAAATTTTATTCATATGGTAATTTTATTTATAAAATCTTTTACTCTTAGAAAGTGCTATTAGTAGATGAGTGATATTATCTAAAACAAAAAGTAGTATTAAAATAACTTTAGAATTAAAATATACAATATAAATGTTATTATTTAATGAATGTTATTATTTATAGTTATAAAATGAATAAAACTATTTTTAGCAAATTTAGCTATTACAAAAAATTTTAGAATACTATTTTAATTATTTTAAATTTTATCTTAGGATAATTATTTAAAAATAGTATTATATTTTTTAGTATTTTCACTAAATAAAAAATCATTAATAACAAAATAGAACAAAAATAAAAAACATGTATTAAAAAATATTTTTTTAAGAAAATATAAAATATATTTTAAAAAATATTTATAATAATTTTTATATCATAAAAATTATTTATAAACAATATAAAAGTAACATTATACTTTACATTTTTTGTAATAAATTAAATAATAATACAAATATTATAATGTATAATTTATATTTATATAACTATAATTTATCTAAACATGAATCTTATAATACTTTTATCTTAATTACTATGATATATTATACAATTACACTACTTTATACGATTAGATTAATTGACATTTACATTTAATTTTAAAATAAAATATTGTTTTATTTAAATATTTACTAAAAAAAAATACTCATCATAAAATTAATTTAAATAAAAATTTATTATAAATGACGCTATACAAAAACACTATTTTATAAAAAGAAATTTTTATAATTTATTTTGTAATTTACATTATTCAAATAAATAGTTATTTCAAAAATATTTAATTATATATTTTATTAATAATTATATGTTTTGTGTTCTTTTACGTGAAATAATAATAATAATTTTTATTATACTAATTAAAAAATCAAATAACTTAAAAACTTAATAAATTAGAAATTTATCAATATATTGAAATAAATATTTTTGTACACTTTAAATATAATTTATCTTTAGTTGTTTTAAAATTTTATTTACTATAATATTAATATATTTATATTTTTATCTGTTTTAAAGTTTTTTCATTTATTTTTTTATTTATTAGTATGTACAACGAGCTATAAAAATTGTTTTTAGTAAAATACGTTGTTTTTTTTATATTTTTTATTCATTAAAATATATTTTTATTATTTATTTTTTTTAATTATACTATATTATTTTCATAAAAAATAATAACTAATTCATAAAATTTATAATTGTTTATTGTATTAATAATTTTTATTATTTTAATACATTATTTATAATTTTTATAACAAAAAATTTTAGTTATATTAAGAATATAGTTATATTAAGAATATATGATAAAATAATTATAAAAATAAATTTTATTTTTTTAAATTATTTTTATTTAATAAAATATATATTAACAAAAACTATTAATTTTATTTTATTATTTATAAAAATAAAATAAATTCATAAGTTAAAAAATAATTTATTTTTTTATTATAACTATTTTAGTTTATTTTTAACTTTAATAAATATAAATATTTATTATATGTGATAACATTAATATATTAAATTAAATAAATAATATAGAAAAAATTTATATAAAATATTATATGATAAATAATGTTATTTTTATATAAAGTATAGTGCTTTATTATTAATTTTTATATTGTATTTAATATTAAATACATAATATATTATATTAATATATATAGTAATTAAATATAATTAAAATTAATGAAAAACTAATGTAATACTCAATTTAAAATTTATAAAACATTAATATGTTTATATAAAAATAAAAATATTAAAAGAAATATAATAACTATCTTGAATACAATAACTATTTTATATATTATTTTTTATATGAAATAATATATAATAAGTTTAAATTAATAAATTTTGAATATAATATAAATTTTAAAATAAATAAAGAAATTAATAGAAAATTATTATTAAATTAAATAAATATTTTAAATAAAATTTAGTTTTATATTTTTTAATAAAATTACTTAGATATTATATATTATTTCATAATATTTATTTTTTTGTTTTATTAAAGTTTAATAAAATTTTACTAAAAGTAACTTATAATAATATTATACTAATTATTTATATATCATACTTTATTACAGAAAACAAAATGATAATTATACTATTTATGTTCATATAAAAATCATTTAAAAAAACATAAAAAATTTATTATTGTATAATAACTATTATACTATAACTTATTAAGATATATAATGTACTTAAAACAATTAATAATTTTTTATTATCATAGCAATTATTTTTTATATTAATGTAATTTACATGCATATTATATTTATAATTTAAATATAAAATATATTAAATAACATTAAACGTATATAAAAATAATATTTAATTTATTATTATTAATTATATTAATATTAATACATTGTTATTTATTTTTAACATAAGAATTTTTATCCCAAAATAACTGTAAAACATTCTTATTATTTAATATTTTTCCTTCTTCACAAATAAACACATTCAGTGCAGCAATAAGTTGTTCATCATAATAAATGAGAGGAATTCGATCGCGCTCCCAAGGGGGAATTTTAAATTCTTTCCACAATTTTTTAATTGATCGTGAATGAACTCGACCAATAATACGAATAATTCCATGTCCACCAAAACGAATACTTACTTTCTGTTTATCAGATGGAGCACGCAAATGTATATCTCCTTTTCCACTAATGATATGACCTAATTTATCAGGTAATATTACACGTGTATCTTGAGACCAATTAATCTGAATATTTCGTAAGTTTTCCATCAATGGTAATAAATATAATAAACCGTGAAAACGTCGAATTTGATAAAATTTTAACTTTAATTGAGGTTTAGCATCTATTCGACTAAATATTACTTCATTCCATAAACAATGTAATTGTTTAAGAGAAGGTAAACAGACATTATGTAATGTAATCCAACGACGTAATAATGCAAAGCAATGTTCTAATGAACGTGTTAATAATTTTTTAATTATTAATGCTTTATCCTCTGTTAACAACGCATTCAATTCTTTATTTAACAGTTCATCTAGTAATTTTTCTTGTTTATAACATAAAAAAGCACTTCGGAATACTGAAGATGAAAAGTAAGGCCAGCGTTGTGTTAATAAAGGTAATATTTTAATACGTAAAAAGTTACGATCAAAACGTAAATTTTTATTACTATCATCTTCTATCCAGGAAAGATTATTACTTTTTGCATAATTTTGTAATTGAAAACGAGAAAAATTCATTAATGGCCGTAATATTAAATTTTTTTTAAAATTAGTACATATTGACATTCCTGACAACCCAGCAGGACCACTACCTCTTTTTAGTGCTAATAAAAAAGTTTCACATTGATCGTCAAGATGTTGAGCAAGGACTAGAATTTCATCATTTTGAAGTGTATTCTTAAAAACTTTATAACGCATCTTACGTGCTGCTGCTTCTACACCATCTATATGAACGTCTACATGTACTTTTTGAATAATTAAGGATATATTCCATATAGCACATTGCCATCTACAATGATTAACCCATGTATCAGAAAAATTACTTAATCCATGATGGATATGAATTGCTCGAATTTGTAATGTTGAATTTTTTTGATATAATTGTAATAATAAATATAACAACACTGTAGAATCTAATCCACCACTAAACGCTACTAGTAATTTTTTATTATTACCTAAATAATATTCTACTTGCTTTATTAATTGATTATTATACATTGATAATATTATTATTTTTATGTTTAATGTTTAATAGTAAAGTTGTTAATAGTTATATTATTATATTCAATTAGTAAAATTTAAAAATTTAACATAGAAATTTTTATCAAAAAAGTGTTTAATTTAAATATGTTTTCTAACAATTGTATTATCAATTGACAGAAGATAAATATTATATGTAATACTAAGACATACATATAAAGATTAAATCCTAATTGCATTATCTAAACATTACTCAATATTAAATAATAACGCGATTAACTTTTGATCTTTGAATGATATTATTTGTTATTATTAGATATACTATAATAATAATTTACTATTAATTGTGTACAAATCTAATTTTTTTAATTACATGTCTGACAATTAGCAATAACCATAGTTCATTAGTCGTTGATAACGGCGACTAAGTAATTTTTTTTTATTTAAAATATCTAATTCTTTTAAATCAACTAATAACTGTGTTTTTAGTGAAATAGCAGTTTTTTGAACATCACGATAAGCTGAACCTAGTGGCTCAATGATGATTGAGTCAATTAATTTTAATTTTTTTAAACAAGATGCAGTAATATTCATTGATTCTGCTGCTAATTTTACTTTATTAGTATTTTTCCATAAAATAGAAGCGCATCCTTCTGGCGATATTACTGAATAAGTGCTATATTGCAACATATTAACTTTGTCACCAACTCCAATGGCTAATGCACCACCAGAACCACCTTCTCCAATTACTGTACAAATTATTGGAACATGTAAACGTGACATTTCACGCAAATTTCGTGCGATAGCTTCAGATTGTCCACGTTCTTCTGCACCTATACCTGGATAAGCGCCAGGAGTATCAATAAAAGTAATAATAGGAAGATGAAAACGAGAAGCCATTTCCATAAGACGCAATGCTTTTCGATAACCTTCTGGTGCTGGCATTCCAAAATTGCGACGAATTTTTTCTTTTGTTCCCCGACCTTTTTGATGACCAATAATCATAACTGATCGATTATTCAAACGTCCGAGACCACCAACAATTGCTTGATCATCACCATATAAACGATCACCTGCTAATTCTTCAAAATCAGTAAATATATGTTTAATATAATCTAAAGTATAAGGACGATAGGGATGACGAGCTAATTGAGAAATTTGCCAAGCACTAAGATTAGAAAAAATTTTATATGTAAGCACAGTGCTCTTTTTACGTAAATTTTTAATTTCTCGGTCTAAGTTAATATGTATATTTTTATTTTTTTGACGATTAATAATCATTAAAGAATTAATTTTTTCTTCTAATTCTATGATTGGTTTTTCAAAATCAAGAAAATTTATACTCATAATATTCCTTATATTAATTAAATTCTAACTTTACTTGATTAGAACCAACTAACATTTTTAAATCATTTAGTAAAGAATCATTTAATGTTACATGCCAGGTTTCACCATAACATAATGTTGTGCGAATATTTTTTTGTTGATAATAAATATTTACTGGAACAGTACCTAATTCATGCAATTTTAACAATTTTTTAAAAGAGTTAAAAAATTGATGATTGTTTTGCGTATTTGTTATTAGAATAGAAATTCTACGTACATATTTTTTTCGAGCATCGCTAATATCCATTATTTTTCGAGCTATTATTTTTAGTTTTTTATTAAAATGATTTAAATGAACTTGTCCATTAACAATTAAAATACGATCTTTTTGAAGAAACTTTTTATATGTTTTTAATACTTCTGTAAATAATATAACTTCTAAATGACCTGATCGATCATCTAATGTACAAATACCAATAGGATTGTTGAGTTTAGTCATTATAACTCGAACATTTAAAACTAAACCTACTATGGTAACTATTCTCCCCCGATCTACGGATTGTATATCTTTTAATCTCTGACCAGAAGAATAAAATTGAATCTCTTTTAAATATTGAGTAATTGGATGGCCAGTTAAATATAAGCCTAGAGTTTCTCTTTCACCTTCAAGAACTACTTGTTCTTTCCATTTTGGTATATTAGCATTAATTTTATCTATTTGATCAGAGTCTTTTTTTATAAGACCAAACATATCTACTTGACCAACAGCTAAGTTTCTAGTATATTGATCAGCTGATTTTAATGCATCATCTAATGTATGCATTAAAGCTGCACGGTGAGGACCTAACTGGTCAAGTGCTCCAGACATAATTAATTTTTCTAAAACACGACGATTTAATTTTCTAATATTAGAACGTGAACAGAGATCAAATAAATCTTTAAAATAAGCTTGAGTATTACTATTGCGTATTTTTATAATACTTTTAATTAAACTTTCTCCTAAACCTTTTATTGCCCCAATACCATATACTATTTCTTCGTTATCATTTACATGAAAGTAATATTGTCCGCTATTAATATCTGGTGGTAAGATTTTTAATCCCATTCGCCAACATTCATCTATTAATCCAACTACTTTATTAGTGTTATCCATATCTGCAGTCATTACTGCTGCCATAAATTCAACTGGATAATGCGCTTTTAACCAAAGAGTTTGATAAGATACTAATGCATAAGCAGCAGAATGAGACTTATTAAAGCCATAACCAGCAAATTTTTCTACTAAATTAAAAATTTTAACTGACATTTCAGAATTTAAACCCTGTAATTTTGAACCATTTTCAAAAATACTCCGCTGTTTTTTCATTTCTATCGGATCTTTTTTGCTCATTGCACGACGCAAGATATCTGCATTTCCTAAAGTATATCCAGCAAGTATCTGAGCTATTTTCATTACTTGTTCTTGGTAAAGAATAATACCGTAAGTTGATTCTAACACTGGTTTAAGAGATTCATGCTGACAATAAAAGTCAGGATAAGAAATTGCTTCCCGTCCATGTTTTCGATTAATGAAATTATCTACCATGCCTGATTGAAGAGGACCAGGACGAAATAATGCTACTAATGCAATTATATCTTCAAAACAATCAGGTTTTAATCGTTTAATTAAGTCTTTCATTCCTCTTGATTCAAGCTGAAATACAGCAGTAGTTTCTGCACGTTTTAAAATGTTAAAACTTTCTTTATCATTAAGCGGAATAGTAGTAATATCAATTGGTAAAGCTCCAATTTTAACATTTTTTTCATTAATCATCCTTATTGTCCAATCAATAATTGTTAAAGTACGAAGACCAAGAAAATCAAATTTTACTAATCCTACATGTTCTATATCATTTTTATCAAATTGAGTTACTGGGTAATGACCTTCCTGATCATAGTACAATGGTGAAAAATCAGTAATTTTAGTTGGTGAAATAACCACACCACCTGCATGTTTTCCAGCGTTGCGTATTACACCTTCTAATTTTTTAGCCATATCAATTAATATTTTAACTTCTTCATCTGTTTTATACATTTCAAGTAACTTTGATTCAGAAAAAAAAGCTTTTTTTAGTGTTATACCGGGATCAATTGGAATTAATTTAGCAATTCGATCAACAAAACTATATGGATAACCTAGTGCACGACCTACATCTCGAATTACTGCTTTTGCTGTCATTGTACCAAAAGTAATGATTTGAGATACAGATTCACGACCATATATCTCTGATACATGATCAATAACCAAATCACGCTTCTCCATACAAAAATCAATATCAAAATCTGGCATTGAAATGCGCTCTGGATTTAAAAATCGCTCAAATAATAAATCAAATTCTAACGGATCTATATCAGTGATATTTAATGCGTAAGCTACAAGTGAACCAGCACCAGAACCACGTCCTGGGCCAACTGGTATTTTATTTTTTTTTGACCAGTGAATAAATTCCATTACAATTAAAAAATAACCAGAAAAGCCCATTTTGTTAATTACTTTTAACTCTAAGTTTAAACGATCGTTATATTTTTTATTATTTTTATGACGAATTTTATGGTCAGGAAATAAAAATAAAAGACGTTTATTTAAACCTTCTTTTGACTTTAGAATTAAAAAATTCTCAGTATTCATATTTCCAGTTGGAAACTGAGGTAAAAAATATTCACCTAAACGGATAAATACGTTACAACGCTTAGCAATTTCAATAGTATTAATTAACGCTTCTGGAATATCAGAGAATAATTTGCACATTTCTTCTTCACTACGCATATATTGTTCTGAACTATATTTTTTGATTCTTTTAGGATCATTTAATGTTATGCCTTTATGAATAGCTTCACGAATTTCATGAGCATCAAAATCATTTTTTGATAAAAAACGCACATCATTAGTAGCAACAACCGGTAAATTATGTTCTATAGCTAATTCTACTGCAGAATGTAAGTAACGTTCTTCATTTAATCGACCAGTACGAATTAATTCTAAGTAGTAAGCATTAGGAAAATACTTTTTGTAAAAATCTAAACATTGATTTATTTTTGATTTGTTTTTACAAAGTAAAAGTTGACCAATATCACCATGACAAGCACCAGATATTATCAACAACCCTTCACGATATTTTACTAAGCATTCTTGATTAATAAATGGTCCATGAGAATCATAACCACGTTGATAAGCATGAGAGATTAATAATATTAGATTTTGATAACCTTTATTATTCATTGCTAATATTGTTATATGTCCTAATTTAACACCAACAATGTTATTTTGAAGATAAAAATCTGATCCAATAATTGGTTTAATACCTTGATCGTAAGAATAATTGTAAAATTTTACTAAGCCAAATAAATTAGTAAAATCAGTAATTGCTAAAGCAGGCATACCTAAATTAGCAGCTCGTTTTACTAAAGATTTAACTTTAGATAAACCATCAATCATTGAATAATCGCTATGAATGCGTAAATGAATAAAACGAGGTTTAGGCATATTAAATAACTACATAAAATAAATCAGCGCATTGAAAAAAAATGAATATTAATAGTATCTTATAACTAGTAATTTCAACATGTTTTTTTTATTAATATATATTTTAAATTAGTAACGTTGAATATTAAAATTTTTATATTATTAAAAGACTTTAAAAGAAAACATTGATCATTTTATAATATTAGATACATATTTATTATAATAGTATATGGGTTAATTTAATTATTTTAAAATTTTATAATTTAATTATTAATAAAACACTACTGACTATGAACGATTTTAATGAAAAATATATTTTAAAATATGTATTATTGATAATTTAGGAATAAAATAAAAAACAACAAATATTAATTAGTAGCTTATATTATTAAATATATTGAGTGTGACAGTAATATAAATCATTTTGTTAGATAATATTAAATATTCATTTTTTTACATATATTTAAGTTATATATTAATTATCAATTAAATTGTATTAATTTATACGAAATGTTTTTTATAATAAAAAACTGGATAAGATAGTTTAATTATCTACAATACTTTATATATTAAATAAATAAAAACAACAAGAAATTTAAAATCATATTTAATTATTTTAACATGTAATCTAATACCGCTTGAGCAGCTTGATGATTAGCATTACAGCGAATAGTTTTATGTAAACTTAAAAATATCTTTTTTAGCGTCGTATTTCTTGAATTATCTTTTAATAATGGTATTAATTTTTTTGTTAAATAATCAGGTATACAATTATTTTGTAATAATTCTGGAACAATTTCGCGATCAGCTAGTAAATTTGGTAATGATATATAAGATGTTTTAACTAAATATTTAGCTAATAAAAAATTTAATGATTTCATACGATATCCGACTACCATTGGACATTTAGCTAACATGCATTCTAACGTAGCTGTCCCTGATGCTAACAATGCTGCATTGCTGGCTATCATAGCTTCATGTCCTTTTCCATTTAATAAATATAGCATTAATTCAGGTGCTATTTTATTTTTAATAGATTCAAATTGTTTTCGTCTATTTTTGTTTATTAACGGTACTATTACTTTTAAATCTGGATAATAATGAGATAACTCTTGAGCAGTTTTTAAAAAAATAATACTTAACATTGAAATTTCATTTCTTCGACTACCTGGCAATAATGCTAAACAACGAGATTCTGGATGAATACCTAACGCGATACGTGCTGCTACTCGATCTGGTTTTAAAGGAATGATATCTGCTATAGCATGCCCTATAAACCGATATGGAATGTTTAAACGATCGTATAATATTTTTTCAAAAGGGAAAAGTAATAATACTAAATTAGTAGCTTGTTTAATTGCATAAATTCGTTTTTGACGCCATGCCCAAATAGATGGACTTACGTAATGAATTGTTGGAATTCCATATTTTTTAAGTTGATTTTCTAACGAAATATTAAAATCTGGTGCATCAATTCCAATAAAAATATTTATTTTAAAATGAATAAAACGAAATATTAAATCTTTTCTAATCTTTAATAAACGAGGTATATGTTTTAAAACTTCTATTACTCCCATTAATTCTAGTTCTTCCATTTTGTACCAAGTTTCAAAACCTAAACTTTGCATAGAAGAACCTGAAATTCCAACAAAATGTGCATTAGGAAGACGTAATTTCAATGCATGCATTAATCCAGCGCCAAGGATATCACCAGATGTTTCTCCAACAACTATACCAATAATTGGTGAATGTTTTAACATAATGTTACATTTTAAAAAAAAATATGATTAATTTTATAATACATTAAATAAAATTATTAATATATTATATATTTTAAAAATATAGTATTATTCAATACTTTATTAAATTTTAAATAATTAGCTAATATAAATATATTAATATAATAAAATATTTCACTGTACTTTAAGATTAATAAAATACTCATATTATATTTATTACAAACTAATATTGAATTTTTTATACGTTTATAAAAATAAATATACTTATTTTATTAATAAAATAATAAGTAAAAATTATATTATAAATGAAAACTTATAAGAATAAATTGAATTTACATTATTATTTTAGTTTATATTATTAATAATATAAAATTAATTGTAAATATTTTATATTTTTTACATATAAATTTTACATTTATAAAAAATTTTATATATTTATATTAATACAAATATTAGTAAATGAGCTCTAATGAATTTTAATTAACATCTAAATGTTTAAATTTATTTATTTAAGACACTTTGTCTAAATTTTTAAGACGCTTTGTCTAAATTATAGAACTAACATTTCATGTAATTTTATATAACATAAATATTAAGATATAATATTATTAATACATTAATTTTAAATTATTAATAAAATACTTTATAAATTTACTAATTAATAAAAATTAATATTTTATTTTTATCTAAAACAACATAACAAATAGATAATGATATTATTTTAAAAATTAGTATCACTTTAATTCTTCTTAAAAATTGTAAATTAACGAATAATACCACGAGTGGATCGAATAAAAAAATCAATAAATTTTTGTACTATTAATTGTTTTTTAGCTAAAATTTCAATTTCTTTTGTTGCTTGTTTAAATGTTTTTTTACTACGATAAAGAATTTTGTAAGCATGACGGATTGCTTGAATTTGATTTTTATTAAACCCGCGTCGTTTTAATCCAACTACATTAATACCAAAGGGAGTAGTACGATTTCCTTGAGCAGTAACAAATGGAGGAATATCTTGTACAACACCAGAACAACCACCAACTATTACATGCGTTCCAATAATACAAAACTGATGAATTCCTGTTAAACCACCAATAATCGCATAATCATCAATTTCTACATGTCCTGCAAGAGTTGCATTATTAGCCAGCACACAAGAATTACCTATTACACAATCATGTGCAATATGAACATTAACCATTATAAGGTTATCATTTCCTATTTTTGTTAATCCAGTTCCTTGTATAGTACCACAATGAATAGTAACATTTTCTCGAATATAATTTCTATCACCTATTTCAACATGTGTTAGCTCACCTTCATATTTAAGATCTTGACTAATTTCACCAATAGAAGAAAACTGATAAATATAATTATTACAACCAATCTTAGTAAGACCATTAACTATAACATGAGATTTTAGAACTGTATTATTACAAATTGTCACTTGAGAACCAATATAACAAAAAGCACCGATATATACACTAGCATGAATAATTGCACCATTTTCAACTATTGCAGTAGGATGGATAATAGCAGTTTTATCAATCACAAATTATACTTCCCGACTACGAGCGCATGTTATAGTTGCTTCGCAAATAATTTTATTATCAACCATTGCAATACTTTTGCAACGTATCAAACCGTGATAATTTTTTTTAAAATTAACTTCTATAATTATTTGGTCAGCCGGCATTGCAGGATGTTTAAACCGAGCTTCATGAATACCAGCAAAATAATATAATTCATCTATTTCTAATTTTCCAATACTTTTAAACTCTAAAATAGCAGTAGCTTGAGCCATAGCTTCTAGAATTAATACGCCTGGAAAAATTGGATTTTTAGGAAAATGTCCTTGAAAAAATGGCTCGTTTATAGATACATTTTTTACCGCACGAAGATATTTATGTTCTTTAAAATCAAGAACGCGGTCAATAAGTAAAAATGGATAACGATGAGGAAGTAGTTTTAAAATTTCTACAATATTTAGAGTATGAAGGTTAGTAGTCAAGATACTCTTCCTATATTTTAATTCATAGCATGAATAATACGACCTGCACTGACTAAAAAAAAATCAACATACAGGCCAAAAATTAACAATTATTTTAATATATATATAAAATTAATATATTATATACTAAAATTATATAACTCATAAGTCATATATTATATGATATACTTTGTATAATAAAGATATAAAATTATTCATTATTATTTTTTTTTATTTTTTGTTCAATACTTTTTAACCGATTTTTTATTTTATTGATATTCATTATTAATGCAGTAGTTTTACGCCACACTTGATTAGATTGTACAGGAATACCTGAAGAGTATATACCAGGTTTCTTAATTGAACGCATTACCATACTCATACCAGTAATAATGACTTTATCACTGATTTTAATATGACCATTTAATACACTCCCTCCTCCAATTTGACAATTATTTCCAATGTTTACGCTACCTGCTATAATAACACCACCAGCAATTGCTGTATTAGAATGAATTACTACGTTATGAGCAATATGACATTGATTATCGATAATCACATTGTTTTTTATACAAGTATTATCCAATGCACCTCGATCAATAGTAGTGCAAGCACCAATTTGAACATAATTACCAATAATGACAGTACCTAATTGTGGAATTTTAATCCATTGTTTATTTTCATTAACATAACCAAAACCATCAGATCCAATTACAGTTCCAGAGTGAACTAAACAATGTTTACCAATTTCTACTGTATGATAAATAGTCACGTTAGCCCATAATCGTGTACCTGAACCAATTCTTGAAAATTTTCCAATAAAACAACCTGGACCAATAATTGTATTATCACCAAGAAACACACCTTTTTCAATAACTGCATGAGCTCCAATAGCAACGTTATTTCCTAAAGTAACTGTAGGTGAAATTACTGATGTTGCTGTAATCTTTCTTTCAGGAAGAGGTGTAGTATCCATTAATTGAGCTATACGCGCATAAGATAAATAAGGATTTTTCACAACTAATGCTGCAGATTGACAATAAGGCAAATCTTTTTTAGTAAGAACAACAGCGCTTGCTTTACAAGAAGCTAATTGTTTTTTATAACGGCTATTTGATAAAAAAGTAATTTCATTAGTTTGTGCTGAATATATTGAAGAAACTTTATTAATAATTATGTTTTTATCACCGTATAACTGTGCATTAAGTTTTTTTGCTAAATCAGCCAATCGCATTGAAAACATATTACTTATTTAACCTGTTGAATAACATGATCTGTAATATCTTGATCAGGGTTAGCGTAAATAATACTATTGTTATTGATTACTATATTATAACCTTCTTTTTTAGCAATTAATGTTGCGACATCATAAATATGATTCAAAATTTTTTTTTGTTCTTCTATTTGACGACGATGATTATCTTGTTCAAAAAAATATATTTTTTGTAAAAATTGTTCACGTAAAAGCGTAATTTCTTTTTTAAATTTATTACGGTCATTATCTTGCATATGCAATTTATCATGATGTAAATTTTGAATTTTTATTTCAAGATCGCGTTTTATGTTTTGAAGCTGTCCTTCACGTTCTTTAAACTCATTTTTTAATTTTTTAGTTACTATTTCTTGTACTGGTAACTTGTCGAATATTTTTTTAACATTAACAACAGCAATTTTATTTATTTCTTGAGCGTTAGCAGTTGCAGTAAACATAAAGAATAACAAGCTGCTTATAAATAACCAATTTTTCACTAAGAACTCCTTACTATGAAATATAATTTAATGATAGATTAACAAAATATGTTTTTTTATTAAATTGTTTTAATATTTTTATTAAAACAATCTTATTATTATATAAATACTTAATATTTATAATGTTTTTTATTATTTTAAACTAAAATTCTTTAATTACCAGCTTCTTCCCATATTAAATTGAAATTCTTCAAATTGATCACTAGGATATTTCTTTATTGGTTTAGAATAAGAAAAATTTAATGGCCCTAGCGGTGACATCCATTGAAGTGTAACACCAATAGAAGCACAAATATAATTTATATTGTTATAATTAGGAATATTGTATTTAATCATATTAGAAGAATGATACCATTTAGAGTCCCATATTATTCCAGCATCTAAAAATAGAGAAGTTCGTATAGATTTTTTGTATTTCTTAGTTATAAAAGGTGTCGGAGTAATGAGTTCTACACTAGCAATTACCATAGCATTTCCACCAATAGAATCATGTGAAACACAATATTTTTGATCATTAATACACTTATGAAAATTAGAATTATAATATATAGCTTTTGGTCCAATTATATTAGATGAAAAACCACGAATATTATTTTCACCGTTAGCATGAAAATTTTCATAAAATGGAGCTTCTTTTCTATTCAAACCATTAGAATAACCTAAACGAGCATGACCAAACAAAATTAAAGAACGATTATTATTTATCGGAATATAATGTACACTATCTAAAGAAATTTTATAATATTGATTTATTGATCCAGGAATCGTAATTTTATTATTTAATGAAATTCGATTTCCTTTTGTTGGAAAAGTACCACTATCTAAATTATTATAAATCCAATTTAAATTTAATGCAAGATCATTAGAAGCATAAGAACCATAATTAGTAGTATTAAGATTGATATTAATTGATTTTAAATAACGCCAAATAGCAATTTGTGGCTTTATATGAGAAATATTATTATGTATATAACTTAAACCAGCATATAAAGAGTTTTTCTCATTAATTGGAAAGCCTAATATGCTATCAATGCCATAACTTTTATTAGTATAGTTAGAACGATCATGCTTATTTGACTGAAAGTGATTATAAAAAATGCGACTATTTAATTTCACATTATTCATAGTAAAATATGGATTACTAATAGATAGCTCTGTATAACTTTGAGATTTATTTTTGGAACTATTCATTCCGACTAAATAACCAGTACCTAACCAATTATCCTGATGAACATTAAGATGAAAATTCAGACCACTCTCAGTTCCATAACCAAAACCGAAACGTATATTACCAGTTTTACGTTCTTTAACTGTATAAATAATATCTACTTGATCTATACTATTTGGTATACGTTGAGTATTAACCTTTACAGTTTCAAAATATCCTAAACGATCAAGACGTTCTTTTCCTTTTTTAACTTCAATATTTCCTAACCACGACCCTTCTATTTGACGCATTTCACGACGTAAAACAGAATCTTTAGTAATATTATTACCTTTAAAAATAATACGATGCACATAAAAACGAGTACCTTTTTCTATATCCATATAAAGCGTAATAATTTTATCTTTATTATTAATTTTGAATCGAGTATTAACATGTGGGTAAGCGTAACCATAACGACAAAACATTGCTTTAATATTATTTTCTATTTCCTTAATTTTATTTTTTTTGTAAAATTCTTTTTTCTTAATTTTTATTAATTTTTTTACTTCTGAAGTATAACCTGCTAAATTACCATGTAATACAACAAAGTTAGATAATGTATATCGATTACCTTCATTTATATTAATCGTAATGTATAAATTTTTTTTATTAGGAGTCAAACTAATATTAGTAGAGTGAATATTAAAGTTTGCATAACCTCGATTTAAATAAAAATTATTTAAATTATTAAGATCATTATTTAATTGTTCTTTTCGATATCTAGAAGTATTAAATAAATTCCACCATGGAGCTTCTTGTTTTAATTTAAAAGATGATATTAATTGATTTTTACTAAAAGATTGGTTACCAAGAATATTGATTTGTTTAATTTTTGAATGAATTTTTTCTTGAAAAATAAATTGTAAAAAAACACGATTATAAGGTAATCGTATAACTTTAATAATTATTAAAGCATTATATTTTCCAATACTGTTATAGAATTCTTGTAACGCTGTTTTTATATTAAAAAGCATATTGTAATCAAGTTTTTCATTTATACGAAGACCATAAAGTTCTAAATTTTTTTTAATAGTACTATTTTTTAGTGATATATTTCCTAAAAGCTTAATTTTTGAAATCACAGGGCGTTCTTTAACTTGAATGATAAGTGTTTTTTTATGATATAAAATATTAATTTGTTCGAAATTACTAGTTGAAAATAAAGAACAAATAGTATTTCTAATATCATTATTGCTAATTTTTTTACCTATTTGAATAGGCATATTTGATAATGCTGTTTTAATAGAAACTCGTTGTAATCCTTTAAAATGAATATTATGTACTATGAATTTATCTGCACTATATACAGTAGCACTACTAAATAATAGCGTTATTATAAATAACTTTTTCATCTGCATTGTTATCATGCGTTTCCTAATCTACTCTCACCATTTAAGATGAAAAAACTAAAAAGTACAAGATTTATTAAAAATACTTACACGAATATATACACAGAGCATAACTGTTATTTTAGACTCGATGAAAAATAAGCTTACTTTTTTAATTACTTATTATCTTGAGATAAAACATTATCTTAAGATAAAATAGTTTTTTTGTCTAAAAAATACGTAAAAATTAATATTTTTTAAATTTATATAAATTAATGTTAAAGACAAAGAATTAATATTATTTTTTAACTAAAATGTTTATTGTTTTTAAAAATCTTAGAATAAATGTTGTAAAACATATTGATTTATGTCAATAACTATCAACTAAATAAGTTTATTAGTATAAAATAAATTAAATAATTCAGTATATTTTTATAAAAAATGAAGATTTTTTTAAAAATTTTTTATTAAATATTAAAATAAATTCAAAAATATGCGTTTTTATATCTTAAAATTAATAAATATATTTTAACAATTGTAAGAATACTTTTTTTTAAAATTTTTATAACTATATTATTAATATTTTTTTAAAATTTATACTGTTTTACACTGTATACAACATATTAATCATGTAATACGAAACATACATTATTTGTTTTTAATTTTTTTTGTATAATATAAAATTAACTCGTTTTATTTTTGTATTATTCACTTTTAGTAAAGTTTTTATGCATAAAATTTTAACTGATTAAGAATATTTTGTTTAAAATTTTATAATAATTAAAAACATTTATATATGATAAATAACATATAAACATTTAACTTATATACTAATGTCGGTGATTTATTAATTCTGAAAAGTATTTATGCTTATTATACAAACAATAATTTATTTAATAAAATTATTTTGTTTTTATTTTTAATATATATTAAAAATTTTTCTATAATAATAATTAAACACTAAAACTAATATAATAATACATATCTTTATTATCCGTTATTTTGATCTTTAACATATTGTCATTTTAACATTAAATAAATATAATTTATATATACTATTTATTAAAGATATATTGTTTACTATAGCTTTATGAAAAAAATAGCTTTATAAAAAAAATTAATAGCACAATTTAAATCACTATAAAAATATTATAAATATTATATTTATATACCTTTATTATTTATATATTAAAAAATAATAATATTAAACAAACAAATAAAGGTGCTGCTGAAGTTAAACTATCAATACGATCAAGTATTCCTCCATGCCCTGGTATTATATGTCCACTATCTTTAACATTTGCTGCACGCTTAAACATACTTTCTGTTAAATCACCTAATACTGACACTAATGAAATAATAAATGATAAACATAACAATGTTATTATATCTATTTTTAATGGCCAATATCGAGAAAATTTCCATGAAACAAACATTGATATTATTAATCCACCAATTAATCCTTCCCATGTTTTACCAGGAGAAAGATGAGGTGCAAGTTTATTCTTTCCAAATAACTTGCCACATATATAAGCACCAGAATCCATGCTCCAAATAAGTAACATTAAATACAATAACAACCAAGAACCAGTTAAATTATTTTCTTTATAATGAAATTCACGAAGTATTAAAAAACTCCAAAAAAAAGGTAAAATCGTTAAAAAACAAAAAAATAAATGTAATTTTAGAGAATGATACCAAAATATTGAAGAATAAGGATAAAATATAACTAAAATCAGTGCTATAAACCACCAAATTAATGATAACCAACAAAAAATTTTTGTTAAAAAATAATTTATCATGTAATTTTTATTAAAATAAAGAAACATAATTATTACTAATAATAATATAAATAAAATTGTTAAAAAGATACGCTGGTTTTTTAAAGTCAATCTTGCGATTTTTCCCCATTCCCAAATAGCTCCTACGCATACCAAAAATGTTACAAAATAAAAAAAAATACTGGTAATAAGAATAATACTAAAATTATAAAAAAAATTAAAATAATAGATGTTATAAGACGATCTTTTAACAAGAATTTTTCCTTAAAGAAGAAGGTACGATAGGTATTGTTCCTCCAAAACGACGTTTTCGTTTTGAAAATTCATTTAATGCATTTTGAAAAGCCAACTCATCAAAATCAGGCCAAAGAATCTCAGTAAAATACAATTCAGAATAAGCAATTTGCCAGAGTAAAAAATTACTAATACGATATTCTCCACCAGTACGAATAACTAAATCCACTGGTGATAAATCTCCCATAGACATTGACTGATTTAATAGTGATTCACTAATTTGTTCTGGCAACAATACACCATTTTGTATTTTTTTTGCTATTTTTTTCGTTCCTTCAATAATATCCCAACGACCACCATAATTAGCAGCAATGTTAAGTATTAAACCATTGTTGTTTTTTGTTAGATTTTCAGAATAATGAATTTTCTCCTGTAAAGTCATATTAAAACGACTAATTTCACCTATTACTCGTAATTTTATATTATTTTTATGTAGATTTTTTAACTCTTTATTTAAAGAATTAATAAATAATTCCATTAATGAAAATACTTCTTTTACTGAACGATTCCAATTTTCGCTGCTAAAAACATATAAAGTTAGAGTTTTTAAATGATGAGAAATAGCAAATTTTATTACACGACGTATCGATTGTATTCCTTCTTTATGGCCAAATATTTGCAATTTTCCATGACGTTGAGCCCAACGTCTATTACCATCCATGATAATAGCTACATGATTAATATCTAAAAGAAATGAATTAGTTTTTTTTTTATTTTTGATCATAATAAATAATGTTTTTATAAAAAAGTTTTATTTTCTTGTTATTTTTTATAAAAATAAATTAAAATATAGTATATATTTTCTTATTATTTTTATAATAATTAACTAAAAAATTATTTTTTATCAATTTAAATATCTTTGTTTTAAAATTTTATATCATAAAATAATCTAGATAAACAAATGTTAGTCTTAAAAAATATTTTAATAAAATTTTATAATAGAATACAAGATAATTATTAATTATTTTGTATTAAAATAATGAAAAATAATAAAGCATTTTTCATTAAAAATATATCATTTTTTGCTTTATAACAAGTAAATGATGTAAATCAATAAAAAAATAATATAATATTCTAATACTATAACATAATTTTAATATATACTTTATTTGTATTTATTTAATATAATTTGTGTTTATTTAATATAAAATTTTTATGTAAAAATTATAACATAATTATATTTATTTTAACAACAATAGAAAATATAAATTTTTAATTGTATAATGAATATTATTTAATTTACAATTATTATATCTGAGTTTAAAACTTTTCGAAAGTATATTCGAATAAATAATTATTAATTACTATTTAATATTTTATTATTAAACTTTAATTTTATAAAACAAAAAATTAAATTTATTTTATATGAATTTTTATAATAAATTATTATCTACAATATATGTTTTAAAAATGACTAAATGGTTAATTTATAGATAATAAAACACGATGTAAAGTTAAAAAATATATTTAATTTTATCAAAATTATTTATTTAAATATCATTATTAAAACAATATAAATTAAATTTTATTGACAAATATAAAATAATTCATATTTATATATAATATAAAATATAATATAAAATATGTAAATATCTGCTTTAAAAATTTTTTATTTAGAATAAATATTGATACTTATGTTTGTATTTTACAAAAAAATATAACAAATTTAATATTGAATTATTTAAAATATAGGAATAAAGTTATTATAATATTTTCTATATATTATGATTAATTGTTATGATTAATTATGTTTCCTATTAGCAATAGGTATCTGATAACAACATACTAAAAAATTAAAAAAAAAATAAAAATTTAATAAAATATTTTTATATATGTTTTAATGAAATTTAATTTTTATATTATAAAAATATTTTTATTTTTTGAACATTTAATGTATAAGCATTGTTAATACTTAATAATGTGACGCTTAATTAATGATATATGTTATAGTTTCATCACTACTAAACATATTTAATATATTTATTATAATTTTATAGCATTAACATTTTAAAAATATAAAAAATGTTTTATCTTAAATTTTTTATTTTTATGACATATAGTAAATAATTTTAATATTATTTAAAATGTTAACTTTAAACAATACAAACAATACAATAATAAAAAAACATTTTGATTATTTTCTTTAAAGAAATTAATATTATTTTTAAACATTATAAATGATTGAACTTAATTACATTATATATTTTATATAAAATTTTAAATCTATACTTTTTAAAATTTTCATAAAATAATTAAATAATAATACATATATTTATTAATAATATGATGAATATAACAATATAAATTATCATATTTTTAAAAACATTAAAAAATTTATATGAATTAAATTATAATTTATTCTTTTAAAGAAGATAATATTGTTATGATATAGATAAAAATATATTTTAATTAAAATATTAATATAGCACTAATCAAGTTTATTTTTTTTAAGAACTTATAATTTTATAAAAAAAGTTAATGAAGATATTTTATTTTTAATATGTAAAAAAATAAAAAAAATATTATTATAATAATAGTTATAAAATATTTATTTTTTAAAACTTTTTATATATGTAATGTTTTATAATTTTAAAAAACTTGTTATTCATACCATTTGTTTTTTATTAAAAGATTATAATTACAAATAATTTAAAACAAATTATTATTTGATAATTCTAAAAATAACAACATAAAATTTATATTAATCTAACTATTTTTTTAGCAACATTACGTGCCTGACGATCTATATCTAATATTTCATCAATACAAGATGGCTCTGGAAAAGATAAACGTTCTAATGCTGTTTGAGTAATACTAGCGATATCAGTAAAACAAATTTTTTCATCTAAAAAAGCAGATACAGCTATTTCATTAGCGGCATTTAATATAATTGTTGCTGCTTGACCAGCGTTACAAGCTTCCATTGCTAAATAAAAACAAGGATAACGTTGACGATCTGGTTTAGAAAAAGTTAATGATTTAATCTGACAAAAATCCAACTGTTTTACACCAGAATTTATTCGTTTAGGATAAGCCATTCCATAAGAAATTGATGTTCTCATATCTGGTACACCTAATTGAGCAAGTATACTACCATCAGTATAACGTACCATTGAATGTATAATAGATTGAGGATGTAGAATAACTTCTATTTCATTAAAAGATGCATTAAATAACCAACGAGCTTCAATATATTCTAAACCTTTATTCATCATCGTAGCAGAATCTACTGAAATTTTTCGCCCCATAGACCAATTAGGATGAATGCACGCTTGATTAGGCACGATTTTTTTAAATTGATTAATTGGTGTAACATAAAATGGACCACCAGAACCAGTTAAAATAAAACCTAAAATTCCATAATCAGATAATGATGCATATCCTAAACGACATTGAATACTTTCAGGTAAACTTTGAAAAATTGCATTATGCTCACTATCTAGTGGAATTAATTGTGCATGACTTTTTTTTACTTCTTCCATAAACAATCGACCACAAATTATAAGAGCTTCCTTATTGGCTAGCAATATCCGTTTTCCAGAACGTATTGCTGATAATGTTGGCAATAATCCAGAAGTGCCGACAATAGCTGATATTACTTGATTGACATCGCTTAATTCTGCTAGTTCACAAGCTGATTGTTCACCTGATAAGACTTTGGTCCTCAAATTATTTTCAGAAAGAATTATTCGCAATTTATTTGCAGCATCTCGATTTATCATAGCTGCATAAGTTGGATGGTGCACTATACACTGTTCCGTCATTACTTTTACGTTATGATAAGCAACTAATGCTTTAATTGAAAAATGTTGAGAATTAGATTTTACTACCTCTAAAACATTTTTTCCTATTGAACCAGTTGATCCAAGAATAGTTAATTTCTGCATAATAAATTCACTTTAAAGAATTAATTTGTAAAAAAAAAGTAGAATAATTTATTTTATAATATTAAATAATACAATAAACTAGAATTCAGCATAATAAAATAGCATTTTTATGAGCATGCTATTTTATTAGTATAATATTTTTTAAAAATTAAAAATTTAATAATTCCTGTTCTTTATTTGACAATATTATATCAAGGTATTTTATATAAGAATTAGTCATTTTTTGAATTTGAATTTGATAATAATGATCTAAATCGTTACTGATTTTCTTATCTTTTTTTAATAAAATTTTTATTTTTTCATTAGCATCACGTCGTACATTACGAACTGAAATACGAGAAAACTCAGCTTCAGATCGAACTACTTTAATGAGATGTTTTCGACGTTCTTCAGTTAAAGGAGGCATCGGAACGCGTATAACACTACCAGATGAATAAGGATTTAAACTTAAATTCGAAGACATGATGGCTTTTTCTACTATTGGAATTAAAGAACAATCAAATAAATTAATTATTAAAGTATGAAAATCTTCAACGGTAATATGGCCTAATTGATGAAGTGGAGTAGCAACTCCGTAATATTGAACTATAATTCCATTTAATATATTTGGAGAAGCAATACTAGTACGAATTTTATTAATTTTTGTTTTAAATGCTTCTATACTTTTTTTCATTTGAATATCAGCATCTTTTTTAATTTTATTAATCACATTAAAAGCTCTTCAAAAAAAATAAAAACAACGTAGGAAAGATAAATATCGTTTGTAAACTTTATCTAGTTAGAACAATAAATTTAATATAAAGTAATATTATTCACAAATTAATGTGCCTTCATTTTGACCCATTATTATGTTGTATAATGCATTTGGTTTATTTATGTTAAAAACACGAATCGGTAAATGATAATCTCGAGCTAATGTAAATGCTGACAAATCCATGATTTTTAATTCGCGATTAAGTACATCTTTATAAGTCAATTTATTATATAATAAAGCATTAGACTCTTTCAATGGATCAGCACTGTATATACCATCAACTTTCGTAGCTTTTAATACTACTTCCGCTTTAATTTCAATACCCCTTAAACAAGCAGCAGAATCAGTAGTAAAACACGGATTTCCAATACCAGCAGAAAAAATTACTACAAAGTTACTTTCTAATAATGAAATTGCTTCTTCCAAATTATAATTTTTACATATACCATTTAAAGGTATTGCTGACATTAAACAAGAATTTATAGAATTACGACGTAATGCATCACACATCGCTAAACCATTAATTATCGTACCCAATATACCCATATGATCAGCTACTAAATGATTTATACCAATTTTTGTCAAACATGTACCTCTAAAAAAATTACCACCACCAATTACTATGCCGACTTGAATATTGAGATCAACTAATTTTTTAAGTTCCTGTACTATATAATTTAAAGCATTATCACTAATCCCAAAACCTTCTTTCCCTTGTAAAGCTTCACCACTAAATTTAAGTAAAATTCGTCGATATATAGAATTTTTATTCGTTGACATAATATTTCCTAATAAATTTAATAGATAAAGTAAAAACTTATATTAAACATTAAACAACAATACATTTTATGGTTCTTATTACTCATGATTATAAAAGAAAAAACAAAAAAAAGCGTAACTTTCTTGATAAAAACATGCATTATTATATTATTATATTATATTATAATATAAAATATTTTAATAAATCAAAAAATCATTTTTAAAAATTACATAATTTATTAAATTACAACGTGATATTTTATAAAAGGTTAATTTAAAATTTTATTATATAATCAATAAATTAATATAATTTAAGTACATAATGTATTTTATAAGTACGTAATTCTAAATAAAAATTATTGTCTATTTTATACTATAATATTACTATTATTTTAAAAAACATTTAATATGGTTCATTAATAATTAGCAAAAAAAATTATATTTTTTCATTTTTAGTATTATATGTAAATATAAACAGAATTTGTTAAAGATATAAATTAAATAAAAAAATATTTTTATAACAATATGTTTAATAAGCGTTTTAAATTTTGTATAAAAAATAAAACATAAAACATTACTTATTTTTTATAGATTATTTTATTTATAAATATTATAAAATATAGATAAAATTATAGTATTAACTTATCAAAATTAAAGTTTAAATTTTTTAATTTACTTAAACAATAAACATTTAAGATAAACTTAAACAACAAAACATTTAAGACAAAAATTTTAAATAAAACATAATATACTTTAAAAAATATGATTTTTTATAAAATAAATTTATAAATTTATTTTATAAAATATTATTTATTTTTTAAAATGTTTACGTCAACGGTTATTTTATTTATTAATATTAATATTTAGTATTTTTAGCATTAAACATGTTTTTATTCTTTAAAGATATGTAATTGTTTTATAAAATTTAATTATTAAAACAATATTTATATTTTATAAATTATTTTTTATAAGATTAAATAATGTTTTAATGTTATGTAAATAAACATAAATACCTAATAGATTATATAAATTAACATAAATATTTTATTTTATACTTCATATATAAATATTTTAAAAATATTTTAAGATATATATTTTGTAAAAGTAGTTAATAATAATTACTTAAAGATGTTCACCTATTTCAAAACGAATAAATTGATTAATATCAATATCATTTTCTTTTAAAATTTCTTGTACTATCTTATGTTGATTAAAAATAAAAGGTTGAGTTGTAAGAGAAATTGTTTTAATAAATTTTTTCATGCGACCTTTAACTATTTGTTCTGCAATATGCTTTGGTTTTCCAGATTTCATAGCGATCTCTAATTGAAGTTGACGTTCTTTTTCAATTATATTAACAGAAACATCATCAGGCCTAATAAATTCTGGTTTACATGCTATAATATGCATAGAAATTTTTTTAATAAGTTCTTGATTAAATTTTGTAACGGTAATTAAAGCTCCAATACGCATATTATGAACATAACTTCCAATAAAGTCGTTTTTTAACACAGCAATACGACGAATATTAATATTTTCACCAATTTTTAATACTAATGCAATACGTTCTTCTTCGAGAATGTCTTTTAAATAGTTAATGTCTGTTATCTTTTTTTTTATTGCAACGTCTAATATTTTATTAGTAAAAGTTTGAAATTCTAAATTTTTAGAAACAAAGTCCGTTTGACAATTAACTTCTAACATAATTCCATAATTTTTTAAAATTCTAGTTTTAATTATTCCTTCAATAGTCATGTCACTTTTTTTTTTCGCCGCTTTAATTACGCCAGATTTACGCATATTCTCAATGGCTAGCTCAATATTACCACCAACTTTAATTAAAGCTTGTTTACAAGATAAAATTCCAGAACCAGTACGCTCGCGCAATTCTTTTACCAAAGCGGGGGTAATATTAGCCATTGTGTTCTCCTTAATTATATTTTAAATAAAAAGTTTTTAAAATTTTAAAAAACGTAATTCTTTCTTCTTAAATTAATTTTATTATTACCTGAATAAAAATTAAATAATAACAATCAAAATAATGATATATTAGATTCTAATAAAACTGCTTCTGATTGAATATTTTAAACTTGAGATCGTCCTTCGCAAATAGCAGTAGAAACAGCAATCAAATACATATTGACTGCACGAATTGCATCATCATTACCAGGAATAATAAAATCAATTCCATCTGGATTAGAATTAGTATCAACAATTGAAAATACTGGAATACCTAAATTATTTGCTTCTTTAATTGCAATATGTTCGTGTTCAGCGTCAATAACAAATAGCGCATCAGGTAATCCTCCCATATTCTTTATACCACCTAAAGAATTTTCTAGTTTAGTTAATTCACGATTACGTATCAAAGCTTCTTTTTTTGTTAATTTCTCAAAAGTACCGTCTTCAGACTGATTTTCTAAATCTTTTAAAAGATTTATAGACTGACGAACAGTTTTCCAATTCGTTAACATACCACCTAACCAACGATGATTTACGAAGTATTGATTACAATTATTCGCAAATTTTTTTATAGCGAGACTAGCTGCGCGCTTAGTACCAACAAATAAAATTTTTCCTTTACGAGAAGAAATTTTAGTTATTGCATCTAAAGCTACGTTTAACATAGGTACAGTTTTTTCAAGATTAATAATGTGAACCTTATTACGCACTCCAAAGATAAAAGGTTTCATTTTTGGATTCCAATAACGAGTTTGATGCCCAAAATGAACACCAGCTTGAAGCATATCGCGCATAGAAACAGTTACCATAATAAACCTTTATAGATTAATTAGATTATACTTTTATATATTTTACAATATAGGTTTTAATTTTAAAAAAATAACATA
The DNA here is from genome assembly GCA_020541345.1 of Candidatus Ecksteinia adelgidicola. Classification (GTDB taxonomy): domain Bacteria; phylum Pseudomonadota; class Gammaproteobacteria; order Enterobacterales; family Enterobacteriaceae; genus Ecksteinia; species Ecksteinia adelgidicola. Next base: position 884,122 of record CP045239.1, read on the forward strand.
AAGTATTTCTCATACGTCAATGCATACTTCTTAAATGTATACTTCTTATCTATATTATGATCTATATTATGTAAAGTACAATTAAAATGTTTTAACTATATCATTATTTCAAGACAAAAAATAATATTTTATTCTTATTTTGTTATATTATAAAGTAATTATATAACTAATTTCATTATATAATGTAAAAGATGTATATGTAGTTTAATATCTTTATCTTTAAATCTAATTAAGAATATTAAAACATTGCTTATTATTATAAAAACAACATATGTCATATTGGATAAATTATATGAATATTGTAATTAAAACTTTTAATGATATCAAAAAAATGCGAATTGCTTGTCGTTTAGCTAGTGAAGTTTTAGAAATTATAGAGCCATATGTTAAATCTGGCATAACTACTGGTGAATTAGATCATATTTGTTATTTGCATATTACTAAAAAAAAAGCTATTTCTGCCTGTCTTGGATATCATGGATTTCCAAAATCTGGATGCATTTCGGTAAATGAAGTAGTATGCCATGGTATTCCAAACAACAATAAATTACTAAAAAATGGAGATATCGTCAATATTGATATTGCAGTAATTAAAAATGGTTTTTATGGCGATACCTCAAAAATGTTTATAGTTGGACAGCCTACTATTTTAGCTAAACGTCTTTGTGAAGTTACTCAAAAAAGTCTCTATCTAGCCTTACAACAGGTAAAGCCAGGTATTCGATTAAAAATTTTAGGAAAAACTATACAAACATTTGTTGAGTCTGAAAAATTCTCAATAGTACGTGAATATTGTGGTCACGGTATTGGAAGAAACTTTCATGAAGATCCTAAAGTGTTGCATTATGATGCTGATGACAATAGTATTATCTTACAAGAAGGTATGGCTTTTACAATTGAACCAATGGTTAATGCTGGTGATTTTCGGACTCGAGTTATGAAAGATGGTTGGACAGTTAAAACAAAAGATCGAAGTTTATCAGCACAATATGAACATACTATTATAGTTACAAGCAATGGCTGTGAAGTATTAACTTTAAGAAAAGATGACACGATTCCGAATGTTTTTATACATAAAATGTAAATGATTATTACTTAACAAGTTTTATAAAAAATGATAAAGCTAACTTTGTGTTAGCTTTATTTGTACAATTTAAAAATTTTATACTTTACTAATAAAAATTACAAAACTACACTAAAGATTACATTTTAGCACTATTTTAATATTTTTACATGGTGTCAGTAAAGATTTTATTAACTAAAGATTATAATGCATATAATGTATACCTAATAATTAATAAACTTATTAAGTTTTTAATCTTTTTATTATATCTTATTAAGACTATTAATAATATTAATTAAATTAATTTCTTTTTATCATAAATTTTAAAATTTATATTTTTTCATTAGTCATTATGTTTTGTATCAATTAGTTATTTATTAAAAATAAATTTAACAATATTAATTAAACAAATAAAAAAATAATTTATTTATTATAAAATTTATTTCATAGAGTTAGTTTACAAAATTTAAAATATAAACATATTATATTTTAAATTTTTTTTAAAATAACTACTTTTTTAAAATAACTACAATAAAGTTAAATTATCATTATTTTTATAATAAAATGATCATTATTATTATAATAAATAAGTTATTTAATTTATAAAAGATAGAATAACTTTTATAATTAATAATTAATATTTTATAAGATTTTTCTATTATTTATTTAATTTCAAAGTATGATTATTCATAATTAATAATAGACTATAAACAATTATCAAATATAATTAAATTATTTATAAAAATTTATACATTAATACTATTTATACATTAATACTATAATAATGCATTATTAATAATATATTATCAATACAATATATTGCTTACTTTTTAAATAAAATAACAATTTTTAATAATTAACTTACAAAAAAGACACAATTAAGGATAATAGTAAATTTAATTAAGTGTATTGAATTATATTGTACGTAATTTTTATTTATATTTTAATTTTTTTTATTATGAATAATTATTTAAAAAATTATATATAAAATAGTTAAAAAACTATGCAAGTTCTTAAGATATAACTTACTGACATTTCTGCTAATTAAGTAATAATTGTGTAAAATGATTGTTATATAAAATTTTATAAAGATATAATAAATAAGTTTTTGTTTATTTTAATTAGATGTAATAATTTTTCATTAAACTTTTAAAATCATTTTAAATAAAAATTTATATTTTATATTTAAATAAAAACTTATATATTAATAATTTTATTTATTATTATTGTAATTGTAAATATTAGAATATTTAAAATAAAAATGTAAATAAATGTCTTTAAAATATTCATAAAAATAATATTCATCAAACATCTATTCTAAATTTATTTATAAATAAAATTGTAAGTCAGTGAATAAATTACATTTAAATAATAAGAACAATTAAAAGTTTTTTTATTTAAAAAAAATGTTTTACAATATATTTTTTTAATTATTATAATTAAAAAAATTTAATATTTGATATATTAAAATTGTTATTTATAGCGTAAAAGAAATCTATAAACGTTAATATAATAAATTTTAATAAAATTCTTTATTGTTAACAATACAATATAAATGTCTTTTTTATTAAAAACAGTGAGATTAAAATTAAAGTGCAACAACTAAAAATATCATTAAAACTGGTTATTTTATATTCTTTATAGATAACTTGATAGAATGTAAACATTATAATATATAAAATAATTAATAAAATTATTAATTGATTAGATAACGGGACTATTTGTCTTATTAAAAAGTAAATTAAATAAGTTTCATATCAATAATAAAAAATTATGTTTTTTTAAAATTCATAAAAAACAGTCATTAATAGTAAAAAACGTATTTATTATAATTTAAGACATCAATAAAAATATAATAATTATATTTAAAAATCACAGTATAAAAAATAATAAAATAAGTGTCATTAATTATTATTTATAAAAAAATATTCATTACTAGAAATATAATATTAATTCTCTCTAGATATTAATTTTAGTACTCATATTCATAAAGGTGTAATTAAATAAAGGTTTAATTAATAATTAGATGACTTTAAATCATATTTATAAATTAAAAACATTTACTCTTCTGACTGTTTTAGTATTGAAGGTATGTTAAAATAGTTTTAATATAATACAATTTTTATAAAAAATAATGATTTGTTATAATACGTATTAGAAAATAGTTAAAAAAATATAGTAACAGAAATAATTTTATCATTTTTATGTATATTTCTATTTATTAAAGAAAATATTCGCATTCATAATAAAAAAAATGTTAATATATTAAACATTTTATAAAATGAAATAAATGAAGTATACTATCATCCATTGTTTAATTAAGTGTAATTAATAATTGTTTAATTAATAAAAAAATAGAAACTTTCTATAATTAATCTTAAATAATTAATAATTATTAAATATTTTATATAAAATTTTATCAAAAATATTAATGTTGTTAAAAGAAAAGAAATATATAATGACAAATAACTTCGTTATTTATAAACACTACTTAATTAATTTAGATAGAATACGTTTTAAACACATTCTCGAAAAATTTATAGTTGTATTTAGAAATTTAATATAAAAAGATAAATTTTATAAATTATACTCTATAATTATTGAACAAAATTAATGAAAATACATAATAAAGTCAATCTCAGTAAATTATTTGATGTTATAGATTTTATTGCAGATTAAATAATTAAATTATTATTTTTTAATATATTTATTATATTTTTTTTAATAAAAATTTTTATTAAAATTATAAAACTTTATTTAATATTTCTATATTTATACACATCTTAAAATAAAATAATAAAGATATTAATATTATGTATAATTTTTATTGCTAATAATATTAATATTATATTATAATTTTTTAAAACAACAAGTGTATTACACTTTTAAATATAATAGTAAATCATACGTTATAAAATTCATATAAAAATTATTATTTAAATAATATTATAAACTTATATAAGAATGTTGTTTTTTTGTAAATAAAATATATTTTTTAATTGATATCTAAAAAATATTAAAAGCATAATTTATCATATGTAAAATTGTTTTTTTATCTTTATTATTGAATTACCAAAAGGAAATAAAAAAAATACTATAATCATTATTAAAAAATTAAAATGCATTAATATAAAAACGTTTTTATGCTTTACGAATCTAAAAATATATTATAATATATTAATACAGCACAAAAATTTTTATGAATTAAATCTTGAGGTAATAAATTGTATTTCACAAAAAATTGTATTTTATAAAATATCTAATAAAAACATAAAAAATAATTAAAATATAATAAAATATGTTGTTTTATTTTTATTAACCTCTCTATTAAAGAACTATTAAATCTATTAAAGAACTATTAAAGAACTAGTAAAAGAACTAGTAAATAAATTTTTATATAATAGAATTAAAAATTTATTAAGATGATATATGTTCATAAATATATATATTAAACAGTAAGATTATTTGTATTCATAAAATAGTGATCAAGTGTCATAACAGAAAAATCATTAAAAAATAAACAATAATTTGTTATAATAATAGCAACATGACATTTTAAAAAAATATATTAAAAATTACATAATAATAAAAAAAATAATTTTAATAATAAAAGTAACATATTTAGAAATCATATGTTTTGTATTAGTTATTTAAAATAATATCATCTTATTATAATGTTCACATAATGCTTTAAATTTAAGAAATACAAAAGTTATTTAATAAATGTTAAAATATAATTTTATTAAAATAATTTATCTTATAAATTTAACTAATAGTTTAGTTTTAAAATAATATTTATGTTATTTTAAGACAATGTCTACATTAATACTTCTAATAATATTAAAATTATATATTTTATGTTGTTTATACACTTATTTTAAAAAATATTTATTACTATAAATAAATGCTTTTTTAATACAATACATTATTTTACTTAAACTATTTTATTAAAAAAAAATAAAGAACCAAATAACAAGAAAAGTATAAAAAATATTTTATAGTTAATATAACTATGTAATATTCTTATTTCTTATATTAATTTAATAAAAATGATTATATCATACATTATAAAATAAATTCAATTTTATATAATTAAATAATAAGATCAACTTTTATATAATTAAAAGATAATTTATAAAATTACAGTTTATTTTAAACTGTATTATATATTATAATAATTTAATAATTTATACTTTATATAACTAAAAAACTTTTTATTATATTTTATAAACTAATTGATGTAACTTTTGAAAAAATTTTAAAACTATATCTAAAAAAAATTAAACGTTTTTAATAATAATGATAACCTTTTAATGAAAAGTTTATAAAAATGATAAAAAATAAACATAACAAAAATATATAAATATATGTATTATTTAATTGTTTTTTTATATATAATATTGATCATTATGTTTTTATTAGATGATAGTATTATTTTTTATTTTTTAATAATTATTTAATTTTGTATAAACAATATTAGATAGTTTAATCTATAAAGTTAATATAAAATAAACGTTCATATAAAACAAAAAATAAAAGTTTGTATGTTAAAATATAAAGTATCTTTTATAAGAATAAATAAATCATGCTAATGATCATCAAAAAATTTATAATTGTATTTTTTAATAGTAAAATTTATTAATATTAAATGTATTAATATTAAATGTAAGATTATAATCATTTATATTAAATATTTCATATAAATCTATATGCATACTTCATATCATATATTGCCGTATTTATATGTTTAAAATTAAAATATAAACCTAAACTCGGGTCATATGTGTGGTATATAATACCTCATATAATTAAAAAAAACTATGCTTGCATCCACAATGAATTATATCTATAGATAAGGACTTTTAATGCCTCTTATTACTCTTCTTAATGGAAAAAAATGTTATTTTAAACATCCAATTTCTTCATTAGATATTGCGCGTAATATTAGTCCTAGTTTATCTCAAGTTTGCATTGCTGCTCGAGTGAATGATCAACTTTTTGATATTAACACTCTAATTCAATTTGATTCAAAATTAAAACTTATTACTGTTCAAGATGTCGAAGGATTAAATATTATACGTAATTCTTGTTCACATCTTTTAGGATATGCAATTAAACAATTATGGCCACATACTAAAATGGCTATTAGTTCAGTAATAAATAATGGTTTTTACTATGATGTTGATATTGATCATACTTTATCAGAAGAAGATTTAAAAATTTTAGAAAAACGTATGTATATATTAGTTAATAAAAAATATTCACTTGTCAAAAAAAATGTTACTTGGAAAGAAGCTCGTAAAATTTTTATTACTAGAAACGAAATTTATAAAGTAGAAATTTTAGATAATGATATAAGTTGTAATCATTGTCCTAATTTATATTATCATGAAGAATATGTTGATATTTGTCATGGTCCACATGTGCCAAACATACGTTTTTGTCATTATTTTAAACTACAAAAAGTTTCTGGAGTTTACTGGCGCGGTAATAATAAAAATAAAATGCTTCAGCGAATTTATGGTACTGCTTGGGCGAGCAAAAAAGAATTAAATATTTATTTGCAGCAATTAATAGAATCTGATAAAAGAGATCATCGTAAACTTGCTAAACAACTTAATTTATATCATATGCAAAAATCAGCGCCTGGAATGGTGTTTTGGCATAATGATGGTTTAATAATTTTTCAAACACTAAAAAAATTTATACGTGTTAAGTTAAAAGAACATCAATACCAAGAAGTAAAAAGTCCATTTATGATGGATCGTATACTTTGGGAAAAAACTGGTCATTGGGAAAATTATAAAGATGCTATATTTACAACTGTATCAGAAAATCGTGAATACTGTATTAAACCAATGAACTGTCCAGGTCATATACAAATTTTTAAACAAGGATTAAAATCATATCGAGATTTACCATTGCGTATGGGAGAATTTGGGAGCTGTCATCGTAATGAACCTTCAGGTTCACTGCATGGATTAATGCGTCTTCGAAACTTTACACAAGATGATGCTCATATTTTTTGCACAGAAGAACAAATACGTAACGAAATTAACTTATGTATTCATATGATTTATGATATATATTCTATTTTCGGATTTAAAAAAATTACTGTTAAATTATCTACTCGTCCTAAAAAACACATATGCACAGATGACATGTGGACACGTGCAGAAAATGATCTTTCTTTTGTGTTAACTCAAAACAATATTACGTTTGAATATCAACCAGGAGAAGGTGCATTTTATGGACCAAAAATTGAATTTACTTTATATGATTGTTTAGATCGTGCTTGGCAATGTGGTACTATACAACTTGATTTCTTTTTACCATCTCGTTTAGGTGCATTTTACATTAATGAAAATAATAAGCATATTGCTCCAATCATGATACATCGTGCTATTCTAGGTTCTATTGAACGTTTTATTGGTATTCTTACCGAAGAATATTCTGGATATTATCCAACTTGGATTGCACCAACTCAAGTTGTAGTGATAAATATAACTGATCATCAATCTATTTATGTCAAAAATATTACTAATATATTACATGATGCTGGTATTCGAGTTAAATCAGATTTAAGAAATGAAAAAATTAGTTTTAAAATACGAGAACATACTTTACATCGAATTCCTTATATCTTTATATGTGGTAATAAAGAAGTAGAGACTGGCAAAGTTACTATTCGAACTAGATATGGAAAAAATTTAGGATGTCAACGCTTAAATAAAATTCTAGAAAAACTAAAACAAGAAATTAACAATCGTAATATTCATCAATTGGAGGTATAAAGTATTAAAGGCGGAAAAAGAATACAATTAATACATTCTAATCGTATTAACAAAGAAATTAGCGCACAAAAAGTTCGATTAACTGGTATAAATAGTGAACAAATAGGCATTTTTAACATTAATGATGCTCTAAAAAAATCTGAAGAAGCAGGTTTGGATTTAGTAGAAATTAGTCCAAATGCCCAACCTCCAGTATGTAAAATTATGGATTATGGAAAATTTCTTTACGAAAAGAGTAAATTAAATAAAGAACAAAAGAAAAAACAAAAAATTATTCAAGTTAAAGAAGTTAAATTTCGACCTGGTACTGACAATAGCGACTATAAAGTTAAAATACGTAACTTAATAAGATTTTTAAAAAATGGTAATAAAGTTAAAGTGACACTTCGTTTTCGTGGACGAGAAATGGCACATCAACATCTTGGCATGGAAGTACTTAGTCGTGTTAGAAAACATTTATGTGAAGATAATAATCTTGCTATTGTTGAATCTTTTCCTTCAAAAATTGAAGGACGTCAGATAATTATGGTGCTGGTCTCAAAGAGAAAATAGCAATGTTTTAAAATTATTAAATAATATAATCTTTAAGTAATATATTTTGTTACTAAAATTAATACATTATTTAATAACAAGATATGGATTTAATAAAATGACAAAAATTAAAACTATACGTAGTGTAGCAAAACGTCTTAGAAAAACTAGTAGTGGTGGTTTTAAGCATAAACATTCTAATCTTCGCCACATTTTAACTAAAAAATCAACTAAGCGTAAACGTCATCTTCGCCCTACAAAGTTAGTATCTAATAATAATTTAGCCATGGTTGTTACGTGTTTGCCGTATGCATAATTTACATTTATACTTAACATAATATTTTAGGAGAAAACTATATGGCTCGCGTAAAACGCGGCGTAGTTGCACGTGCTCATCACAAAAAAATTATTAAACAGGCAAAAGGTTACTATGGTGCCCGTTCTCGAGTATATCGAGTTGCGTTGCAAGCTGTAATAAAAGCAGGCCAATACGCTTATCGTGATCGTCGACAACGTAAGCGTCAATTTCGTCAATTATGGATCACACGTATTAATGCTCTAGCACGTCAAGGTGGCATTTCTTATAATAAATTTATAAATGGCCTGAAAATAGCTTCTATTAAAATAGACCGTAAGATTTTATCTGATATTGCAGTCTTTGATAAACCTACTTTTAGTATATTAATTGAGAAAGCAAAAAATGCTTTAGTATAAAAAAATAAAAAGAGGGGAATCAATTATATTGCACCTCTCTTTATATTTGAGCTATTTTAAATATAAATTACAATACTAAAAATAGACAATAAAAAAATAAAACACGATCTATTATAATAAAATATTTAATTTATATATTATAATAAAATATTTAATTAAATAAATATTATTTAAAAACTTGTTCTTATTTATTATATTTTATATGAAATATAATTATGCTATTTTAAAAATATATTATCTTAAATAACTATTTTTTAATAATGTAGCATTTTTTAATAATTTAATTTATTATAAAAATTAAAGCTTAATATGTAAAACATTTTTTAAAAAAAATACTATAATTTTAATTTAATAGATTTTTACATTATAATATTTTTTATATTATAATATAAATAGTTATTTTTATTTCATAAAATATTTATTTGGTTATATACAATCATTATATAAAATTTAATGATAATTTAAATGATTATGTAAAATATTTTTATTTATATGTCTTTATGTTATTCTTATAAAGAAATAAATACTGTTATTTATAACAAATAAATCTTATTGTTTTTAAATATTATAAATTAAATATGATAAATTGAAATATTTTTATTTGTAATAATATTTTTTTAACATTTCTTATTTATAAATGTCTTTAAATATTTACGTTATAAAAATTTTATTATTCATTAATTATTTAAAAATTATTACTTAATAAGACATGTTTAATATATTTTATTGCTATTATTTTTATGTATTTTTTTTATTTTATCTATTTTAACATAAAAAAATCGTTAATTATTTTAACAAACGTTTGATGTAAAAACTTACATTACATAAAATTAATTTAAGATTATTATGAATAAATATTTAAAGTATATATTTTAAAATATTTAATTTTATCTATTTATAAATAAACATATACTATATAATTAAATATTTGTTACTTTTTATGTGCTATATTATATAAAATAAAAAATTTTGTTTTTATTAATATCTTATTAATAATTCCTTATAAATACATGTACTACATTTTTTTGTAAAATTTAATTTTTTATATTTAGACTAAAATATTATATAACGTATTGATATTTTTTTAAAATTAACAACAAATAATATTTATATTAATTAATTAAATCAATATTATATTATATTTAATTACTAAAAAATATTTAATAATTTTTATATTATAAATAATGTTATTAAAATGTTCATGTTGTTGAAATTATTTTATGTTTATAATTTATATTTATAAATATAAATTATTATATTAAATTATTTAACTTTTAAAATAATAGTGAATCACATTAATATTACGTATGTTATTATCATTTTATGCGTTATAAATGATTATCAAATATTGATTTATAATTTATAAATTAATTGTATCATATTATTTTAGATGTTATATTGTGTAGTAGTGCGTAATATTTTAATTTACTAATTTTTATTTTCATACATTAATAAATAAAATGATAAACATTAATATAATTAGCTGCTTTATTAATATAATTAGCTACTTTATAAAAAAATTTTTATTATCATATAGATTAAATTTTTAAAAGATAAACGTTTTTTATCATTATTAATAATAATAATTATTAAAATGTTGATTTCTGAAACATATTTATTTTTTTATCATTATTTTAACAAAGATTTTAATAAAGCGAAAACATCATAAAATTGTTTTTAACTTGTATAGAAATAAAAAGTTAATATTAATAAAATATCATTTTAGATTTACGATACGTTGATTTTTTATCAAATAATTTTTGTTGTTTTTATATGATTTAAATAATAGTTAAAATAGTAAAGTTTTATTTTTTTATAAAAGATTATTAACATATTTTATGTAAAATAAATTAACTATTTATAAAATTAAGATTAGTTTTTAATAGAGAAATATATCGAACTATATAGTTTATTATTATATTATTTTTTCTGTGAAATAATATTATGATAGAGAATAAATTTTTATAATGCGATAAATTTTTTAAATTTAATACTATTACTTATAGTATAGTGCATGTTATTTTTGTTATAGTAAACAAATAATTAAAAAAATACTAAAAAAATATTATATTTAATCATTTTAAGAATTAAATAAAATAAAAATTAAACATATCTTATATATTTTAATTTTCAAAAAACAATGTATTAATTTAATTGTATTAATAAAAAAACTTTATAACCAACGTAATAATATATCGTATACTGAAACAGTTATCAATAATAGAGTTATTTTAAATATACGTTTGATTTAAAAATATCATTCATTGTTTTATTGAAAATATTTTTATAGTTTTTAAAGTATAAAAACACCCACTAACTCATGCATTATTGTATTAATTTATTTTATGAAAGATTTTATTGTTTGTAATAATAATATTATTATCTAAATATTTTAATATATTAAAAGAAAATATTTATTTCAATAATTAAGATTTACATCAATTTATACAATAATTTAATCAATGATAAACATTAAAAATAAATAAAAAAAATCAAAAATTTAAAATATAATAATTTAATTTAAAAAAACATTTATCGATTTGTAAAAAAAAATAAATAATATTATACTTAATAAAATAGAATTTATAAATCAACGTTGTTATATTATTATACTAACATCATATTTATGATTGCATATTTATTTTTTTATAATATAAACAATTTTAAAACGCTATTAACATATGTATTTATCGATAAAAATTTTTAATATATAAAATATTTCTAAAAAAATAAAAAGTTTTTTCATAATCAAGCATGTTTAATATTAATTATTTTAATATTATTTTAGTAAAAATGTTATTTTAGTAAAAAATAAATACATACAATAAAAAAATAAAAATTTAATTTTATAAATGATTTGTTATAATTTTAAAAGAAATAAAGAAATATTGTATGTTAAAATTTTTAGTTTATTTACTTGTTATTTTTTTTACATTTTTATAAATCAATACAATTCACAAAAGTAAAATAAATTATAATAGAGTATTAAAACAATTAAAATAATATAAAAATAATCTAACAATATTTATAATTAATACTAAAATATTAATATTTATTAGAATGTTTATTAGATAGAAAGTATGCGTTCTAAAATAAAAAAGATTAAATAAATTTTTCTTTATAAATTTCTTTTAATTTGAGTCAAAAGTAATAATAAATTTACAAGAACTACTAATATTTATGAATATTAGTATTTAATATTATTTATAATTTAAAATATTTCAAAAAAAATAGTAAATAATTTTATAAAAGATTAATAATAAATATCTTATTCTAAAACAAATAAAACATTTATATAAAAGATATATTAATTACTTATTTTTATAAATATAAACAAAAATTTTTATTAATAAAATATAAAACATATAACTAATTAGACATAATCTGAAATTAAGATTAAATAAAATTAATAGGAAAACAATCTTCATCATAAAATTAATATAAATTTTTTTTAATATTCTTAAAAAATAACAAAAAAATTAACTTTATTTTACATATATTTTATGCATAATAAAATGAATTATACTATAAAATCTATATAAAAAATATACTTGTAATATCACATTATATTGCTTATTTAAAATATTATTTTATCTAACTCTTTAATTGCACTAATTAAAGAGTTAATTCAATTTAATACTAGAAAAATATTGATTTTTATGTTAATTTTAATGATAAAAATTATAAAAATATTTCTTCTTCTTTTTGTGATTTTATATAAACAAATATTATGATTATTTAAAAATAAAGTAATAATATTAATAAATAATTTTAATGCTTAAAATAATATAATTATTTAAGAAATAAAAATTATAACTACTATTATTAAATACTTTTTCACTCATCATATTCGCAATAATTCTAAAATAACAATTAAAAGTAACTTTTATAATATTTGAATAAAAATATTTTAATATTTAATATAAAGTATAAAAATTGTAACATCAATAATATTGTAGTTGTTCTTTCATTCAAAAAAATGTGTCTAATGAATAACATATAATTCTTCTTTTTTCTAAAAAACTAACAAAAACAAAAAAACTATATTTTATTAAACTATATAAAATTAATTTATTTAATACACATAAATAAAAAAATTAAAAACTATAAAAAATAAATTTTAAAATTTAATAAAGGATGAATTGTTATTAAACATTTTTAGTATTAATAACAGTCTTGTTTTTTTTAATTTATTAATAATTATTATATTCAGTAACCGATTCTTGATATTTTTAAATCTATTTTTTTTTAAAAATTTAATAAATGTTTGTTAATAGAAATTTATGTATAGTCTATAGAGTTACGCTAATAAGATATATTATGTATTTTTTGATTGACTGTTATTCCTTTTTCTTAAATATGCTATTTTTTTTAAAAAAAAACTAGTATTAAGTTAAAATAATACTTGCGATAATACATATACTCTATATTTAATAGATATGGTATAGTTAAAACTAATTTTTTTATTTTGTTCAAAATAAAAAATATTGATTTAGCTGAATAATCAATATTTTCTTTTATTTAATATTAAAACTAACATTTTTATTTAATTTGAACACAATACTTAAATATTTTTATTATCTTAATGGAGTATAATATGTTTAATCGTAAAGAACTCGCTAATGCAATTCGAATACTTAGTATAGATATGATTCAAATGGCAAATTCTGGCCATCCAGGAGCTCCTATGGGTATGGCAGATATTGCTGAAGTGCTCTGGCGTGATTATTTAAATCATAATCCAATGAACCCATATTGGACTAATCGTGATCGATTTGTTTTATCTAATGGTCATGGTTCAGCATTAATGTATAGTCTTCTTCATTTAACTGGTTACAATTTATCAATTGATGAATTAAAAAAATTTCGTCAATTACACTCTAAAACGCCAGGCCATCCAGAATATAACTGTACTCCTGGTATTGAAACAACTACTGGACCGCTTGGTCAGGGTATTGCTAATGCCGTTGGGTTTGCTATTGCTGAAAAAACATTAAGTGCTCAATTTAATCGTTTAAATTATAATATTGTTAATCATTATACTTATGCTTTTATGGGTGATGGTTGTATGATGGAAGGTATTTCTCATGAAGTTTGCTCGTTAGCTGGAACTTTAAAACTTGGTAAATTAATTGTATTTTATGATGATAATGGCATTTCGATTGATGGCCATGTAAATGGATGGTATACTGAAAAAACTTCTACACGCTTTCAAGCTTATCATTGGCATGTAATCGATAACATTGATGGTCATAATTCAAATTCTATAAAATTAGCTATTGAAGAAGCACAAAACGTACATGATAAACCGTCATTGCTAATATGTAAAACTATTATTGGTTTTGGTTCTCCAAATAAAGCTGGCACTCATAATATACATGGAGCTGCACTAGGAGCTACTGAAGTAGAACAAACTAGAAAAAATCTATGTTGGAAATACAATTCTTTCGAAATACCACAAGATATTTATGATAAATGGGATGCAAAAAAATCTGGTCAAAATAAAGAAATTTTATGGAACAAACAATTTGCTGCTTATACAAAAGACTTTCCTGATCTTTCTTGTGATTTTATACGAAGAATAAATGGAAAACTTCCAGAATGTTGGAAAATTAAAGCACAAGAATTTATAAAAAACTTACATATTAATCCATTAAACATTGCTAGTAGAAAAGCATCTCAAAACGCAATAGAATATTATAGTAAAATTCTTCCTGAATTTATCGGGGGTTCTGCTGATCTTACACCAAGTAACTTAACGATGTGGTCTAATGCTAAAACACTTAATACTAGCGCTTCTGGAAATTATATTCACTATGGCGTTCGTGAATTTGGTATGACCGCTATTACTAATGGTATTGCGCTTCATGGAGGTTTTTTACCTTATTCAGCTACTTTTTTAATGTTTATGGAATATGCTCGAAATGCAGTTCGTATGGCTGCACTTATGAAAATACGAAATTTATTTATTTATACTCATGATTCTATTGGTTTAGGAGAAGACGGGCCTACTCATCAACCAGTCGAACAATTATCTAGTATTCGAATTATCCCGAATATGAGCGTTTGGCGCCCATGTGATCAGGTAGAATCTGCAATTGCCTGGCAATGTGGAATTGAGAGAAATGATGGTCCAACTACGCTAGTATTCTCACGTCAAATATTAAATCAACAAGTAAGAAATAATGCTCAATTAAAAGATATATATCGTGGTGGTTATATTTTAAAAGAATGTTTTCAAATACCGCAAATTATTTTAATTTCGACCGGATCAGAAGTTGATATTACTGTGAAAGCCGCTAATATACTATGTGAAAAAGGTTATAATGTTCGTGTTGTATCCATGCCATCAACTGATGTTTTTGACAAACAAGATAAAGAATATCGTGAAAAGATACTTCCTTCTTCAGTCAAAATACGTATAGCAATTGAAGCTGGTATTTCAGATTATTGGTATAAATATACAGGATTATATGGTTTTATTATTGGTATTGATACATTTGGTGAATCTGCATCATCAGAAAAATTATTTGAAAAATTTGGTTTTACTATAAACAATATAGTCAACCAAGCAATTAAATTGTTAAGTTAAAAGTGTTTATTACATTACTAAGATAATACCTTAATATTAAGGTATTACTTTGTAATATAAAACATTGATTTTATTTAAAAATTTTTAAAACAATCGCTTATAATATAAATAAACTTTTTTATTAAAAAATATTATTAATTCAGTATTTATTAAAAATAACAAAATAATTTTTTATAATATTAAATATTCAATTTATTTTTTTATAAATAATATTATATGATCAATAACGTAAAAATCTTAATTAAAAAAATATTTTAAATAAATAACAAAAATTAAAAAAAACATTTATGAAAGTAATAAATTATTTTAAATGTAATATTATATAATTAAAAATTTTATTTCTATAAACAAATACTAAAATATAATTTCTATTAATTTTTAATTATGAATAATAATCTATATTTTTAAGTTTATTAAAAATAATAAAACAAATAAAATGATTTAATATTTATAAAATATTAATAATTTACGAATATAATTATTAATACAATTTTTTATTTTATTTATGATTAATTTATTACTAATAATATAGAAACTTATATAAATAAGATATATTTATTAGAATACATTCTATTTTTTATATTTTATATAATATTTTCTCATGTTTATTTTTTTTAATTATATTAAAAATCTCTTGTATATAAATATTATTTTTAATATATAAATAAATCTATATATTACATCAATATAAAATTATATTTAATTATTTATATTTAAGTAGTAAAACATTTAATACATTTGATGTAAATGTAACATACAATAATTTATACATTTTGTTATGATTAAGGAGTTTATATGTCCATTATAGCTAATAATTTGTACCGTGATAGTTTGAATTTTTTTCGTAATCAATTTACTAATATCTTAATACTTTCTTTATTAACTGCATTTGTTCCTTTATTATTTAATCAGATTTTAAGAATAGATAATAAAATTACAAATACATTAATAGACATACAAAATCATTCTTTAATATTATCAAGTATGGATATGCGAGAATTTATTCAAACAATACAACCTTATCAACAACTCGCACTTATAAAAACAACAATAACAGTAATGTTTTTAAGATTAATTAATTATGTCTTCTTAATTGGAGGGATGATAACATTGTTACAAACATCATCTCAGAAAAAACATATTAGCGTTTTTTGTGCCGTAATTAATTCTACTTCAATATTACCACGTCTTTTAGTATTATTATTCGTTTGTAATACTTTTATTCAAATAGGATTAAGACTCTTTATAGTTCCAGGTATTATTATAACATTAATTTTTTTATTAGCGTCAATTATAATGTCTCTTGAAAAAAAAAATATATTTACTTCAATCAAATCAAGTTGTACACTAATTTTTGTTAATATTCGATTAATTACACCAATCATGATGTTTTTTTTGTTAATTAAAATGATATTATATATGTTAAATCAGCATTTGTCTTTTAATTTAAATGCCATGAATTTAATATTAACAACATTAAATCATTTACTTTCTACTCTATTATTAATTTACTTGTTTCGTCTTTATATGCTATTAAAGGGTAATACGGTTTAAAAGATATCATAAAATAGTCATTTAAAAAATTTAACAAAATATTACATCTCAATAAATGTATAAATTTTAAAATTAATTTTTAAATGTAAACTAATTTATATAAACTATATATTATTTTTAAAGATTAAAATATCTAAATAAATTAACAAAATTATATTTAATAATTAAAATATATCTTTATATTTAATAAATATATATATTATATTGATATTCTAGTTATATTGTTCTATATAAAAATATTTATAAATACTTTTTAAAATACTACTCAATTAATCAAATATTAAATATTTTAATCAAATATTAAGATAAATATTGATATACTACTAATATAGTATGATAGATTTCATCTATATTATTTATTATGAACTAATTATTTTTTTATTGATCAAAAAAAATAAAATATGATATTTAATAAAATTATTCATTATCTTTTTATCTTATAAAATTTATAAAAAAATAAAGATAAAATATAAAAAATTTATACGTTTTATTAAAGAAGTAAATAACATGATTATATAATAATAAAATAAATATTATTTTTTTCATAAATATTTAAAAAATATTTTAATTTATTATTTATAATTATAATATTTATTAAAATTTATATAAAATATTTCAATACTAAAAAAAAATATAAATATTAATTATTTGTAATAAAACAATCGTTTTTATTAGAAATATTTCAACATACATAATATAAAAATTTATTAATTATTCATCATATTCATGCATATTTCAAAATATTTTTATAGTATATTGAAAATTTATATTTAATTAATAATTAAGATAATTAATATCTTTATGTATTCAATATAATTATATTAAAATTAAAATTTAAAAATATTTATTTTAAATAATATATACTAATCAATATTTAATCAATTTATTTTACTAGAAGTATCATCTTATAAAAAAATATTAATCATTGTGATATTTATTTTATATAAAATATGAATTTTACAAGTATAATAATATATTACATATCATATTTTTTTGTTATATTATTTTATTAACATTTATAATTATTTAAAACTTACTTTTAATAATACACTATGGATAAAAAGAAAAAAACATCTAACACAGACCAGCAATATAAATCTAAATTTATAAATAAAAATAATAATTTTTATCATTTTTCAATTGCACCCATGCTACGTTATACAGATCGCCATTGTCGTTATTTTTACCGATTAATGACCAAAAAAACGTTATTATACACTGAAATGATTACTACAAGCGAAATACTTAATAGTACAAAACATAATTATTTATTATATAATATAGAAGAACATCCAGTAGTAGCACAGTTAGGAGGCAGTAATCCTACTATGTTAGCAAAATGTGCTAAAATTATAGAAAAATATAATTATGATGAAATTAATCTTAATGTTGGTTGTCCGTCTAAAAAAATGAAACATAATATATTAGGCGCTTATTTGATGATGTACCCTAAGCTTGTAGCTGATTGTATAAAAGCAATGCAAGATGTGGTTAACATTCCGATAACAATTAAGACACGTATTGGTATCGACAATCACGATAGTTATGAACATTTATATCAATTTGTTTCTACTATTTTTAAATATAGTCAATGTTGTACGTTTATTATTCATGCAAGAAAAGCTTGTCTTTCAGGTTTAACTCCAAAAAAAAATCGTAAAATACCACCTTTAAATTATCAACGAGTATATCAATTAAAAAATGATTTTCCTTTTTTAAGAATTATAATAAATGGTGAGATAAAAACATTAGAAGAAATACAAAAGCATTTACAACATTTGGATGGTGTAATGATAGGCCGTGAAGTTTATCAAAATCCTAGTATTTTAATGAAAATTGATAATAAAATTTTTGGTTCTAGAAATATAATAAAAGATAGAATAGCAATTATTAAATCACTATATCCATACATTGAGCATGAACTTTCTAATGGAATACGTTTAAATAATATTACTCGTCATATGATTAATATGTTTAAAGGCATTGCTGGATCACGACAGTGGCGTCGTTACATCAGCGAAAATTCTTGTAATATAAAAGCTGATATCAGAGTGATAGAACGAGCTTTAAACTATATTGAAACATAATATTGTTTTATTGTATTATATTTTGAATTTTTTTTAAAATTATTAAAGTAAGATTTAACTAACACTTATAAAATATCTAATAATCATACATAAAAAATTTATTTATTATTTTTTACAATCCTCAACATTATTTTATTAAATGTTTTATGCATTATCTTTAATGATGTTTAGTTTTATATCTTTTAAAAGATTATTTAGTTTCTATTTTATTATCATTCTAAATATTTTATTAATTTTTTTTCATAAATTTATTTTAAATATGTGTTATACAATTATTGTATTAATGTAATATATGATGTGAGAATTTTTTTATAGGAATACAAAATGTTTTTATTTTTATTCACCATAATGAAATAAAATTTAAATAAAAATTTATATGAAATTAAATAAATAATAAATAAGAAATCATTTTATGTTTTTAAAACTAATTTTATTAAATTATATTAAATTTTATATATCAATTTATTTATTATTTTTTAAAATACTATAATCAATAAAAAAATTGTATATTTATAAAATATAATATTTATAAGAATAAGAAATATTTTAATTTTATTAATAAACAAAATTTTTATTATATAAATAATTTAATTTAAATTATACTAAATATGATATAAAAATATATGCTATCTATTTTAAAAATAATAAAAATATATAATAAATATTAAAAAAAAAATAAAATAATATGTTAAAGTAATGATATTTTATAATTATTATATGAATATAATAATTAATAATATATGTAAGCAACATAAAAATATGTTATATTTTCATTAAAAGATATAGCAATATAATAAATATTGTCACACTAGTGATATTTATACTTTTTAAAGTCTACATACTACAAATAAAATAAAATTATTTTATATTATCGAAAAATCAAATTAGAATTTATTTTAATAAAAAATATTTTATGTTTTACTAAAAATTCAATAAATTGTTAAAATATTAAAAAATTTGTTAATTGTATAATTTAAATTTGTCGTAATAATGTTTATAAAATTAACATATTAACTATTAATTTTATCTATAAAGAAATGTTATGATTGTTAAACCTAAAATTCGTGGTTATATTTGTACTACTGCACATCCTACAGGATGTAAAAAAAATGTTCACAAACAAATTGCTTATGTAAAATCACGTAAAAGAATAAAAAATGGACCTAAAAACGTACTTATAATTGGAGCATCTACTGGTTATGGATTAGCTTCTCGTATTAATGCTGCGTTTGGAAGTGCATCGTCTACTATTGGCGTTTTTCTTGAAAAAGAAAGTAATATAGAAAAAACTGGTTCTGCTGGTTGGTATAATTCTTCTAGCTTTGATAAAGCAGCTAAAAAAGAAGGCTTATATTCAAAAAGTATTAATGGAGATGCGTTTTCAGATCAGTGTCGTAAAAGCGTAATTCATTTAATTAAAAAAGATTTAAAAAAAATTGATTTAGTCATTTATTCTTTAGCTGCTTCTGTATGTAAATTACCAAAAAGTAGTAAAATAATACGTGCTGTGATCAAACCTATTGGTCAACCTTATACGTCTGTATCTTTAGATCCTAAAAGAAACACATTAATAAATATTAATATTGAACCAGCAAATAAAAAAGAAATTGCTAATACTATACAAGTAATGGGAGGGCAGAATTGGCAAATATGGATTAACATGTTAAATAAAGCTGGAGTTCTTTCAGAAAATGTTAAAACTATTGCTTATTCTTATATTGGTAATCATTTAACTTGGCCTATTTATTGGCATGGTACAATAGGAATGGCAAAACATGATTTAGAAAAAACAGCGAAAAAAATTAATAAATTGTTACAACCTCAAGGTGGATCAGCTTATATTGCTGTTTTAAAATCAGTTGTTACTCAAGCTTCTTCTGCAATTCCAATGATGCCATTATATATTTCTATTGTATTTAAAGTAATGAAAGAAAAAAGTGTACATGAAGGATGTATTGAACAAATACAACGTTTATTTTCTACTCAATTATATACTGACATAGTTCCAAAAGTTGATAATAAATGTCGTTTTCGTTTAGACAATTGGGAACTGTGTGATGAAGTTCAAAATACTTGTCATAAAATATGGAAACAAATAAATAATAATATTAATATTAATAAATATGTTAACTATCAAAATAATTATCAGTCAGAATTTTTTCGATTATTTGGTTTCGGAATTAAAGAAATTGATTATGCAGTTAATGTAAATATTGAAGAACACTTTGATGTGATTAATACTATATAAAATTAAATAACAGTATTACATTTTTAAAGTGTAATAAATTTTTCAAATAAGTATTATAATTTAAAAAAATTCTTAAATAACATAAGCTAAGTACTGCATTTTATATAAATATATAATAATTAATTATAATTAATGACTGTTACAAACTAAAATAAAATTTTATTAACATTAATGTAAAAATTTAAATTTTAATATTTATATAGACTTATTTTATTAAAAATAAAAACATATAATAATTTGATAAGCAAGTTTGTAATGTTTGAATGATAAGAATTTTAATATTTTTTATATGATGTTACTAAATTAAAACATACACTTTAACAATTAAATTTTATTATTAATATATTCTTTAATTCTTTTACTAAAGATTTGAAAAATAATGTTTTATGTTATAAAACTTTAAATTTTATATTTTATAAATTAACTTTAATATTTATTTTTTTATTATTTTATTATTAAATAATATTTTTATTTTCGAATAAACAATCTATTCCTTCTATTAATTTTTTTGATGGAAAACAAGTAAAAATACCATTGTTTAGATGATTTTTAGTCATTCCTCTCAAAAATAAGTAAATTACTCCACCGAAATTTTTTTGATAAGAATAATCTGTAATGCGATGACGTAAATATCTATGTAATGCTAAAGTATAAATTTGATATTGAAGATCATAACGATGTTCTATTATAGCTTTTTTCATTTCTAATTGAGTGTATGCACTACTGTCTTTTCCTAACCAGTTAGATTTATAATCTAATAAATAATATTTTTCTTTCCAAAAAAATACTAAATCAATACTTCCTCTAAGAATACCATAAATTTTTTTAAAATCTAATTCCGGACAACTAATAGATAAAGGATCATACTGTTTCATTAATTTATCAAGTTTTCTTACTTTTAATAATTGATTAATTGACAAATAAAATTTAAATTCAGATTGTTTATGTTCTTTTTTTAATAATGATAATGTTAAATTAAAATTATTAAGGGGTGTAACAACAACTTGATTAATCCATTCTTCTAAAATAGGTTGCCATTGATCAGAAAAACCTTTTTTCTGTAATTGTTCTAATAGCCATTTTTTATCTACTTTACGCTTAAAATCTAATATCTCCAATAAACTATGCAAAAAAATTCCAGAAAATTTTCCACGAGGAAAAGTATGAGGGCTAAATATTAAGTTATTTTTATTTAATATTGTTTTATTTTTAGTAATTTTTAATTGTATTGGTATTGTTTTTTTTGCGTTTTCATGATGTTGTATTAAACTTGTATAACTGATAATTTTCCAAAAATCTTTAATTTTTCGAGTAAAATTCTTTACATCTAATTTTTTAAAATTAGTTAATTTTTCTTGATAAATTGTCTCATTTAATACATTAATAGTTTCATAATCAATATAATTATGATTTACTAATTTTTTTAAACATTCATTTAAATGCATCGTATCACCAGATTGACCAGATTGTACTAAATAACCTAAAGCACTACGATGTAAATCGGTGGTACTATTTGTTTTATTTATATTTTTAACAATTGGTGCAATACCAATACTAGTATGATATATAGAACGAGTTAAAGCTACATACAACAATCTTAAATCTTCTGATAAACGTTCTTCTTCCGCTAAAATTAAACTTTTTTTACGATATTGAAGATCTAATAGCAATTTAAAACTATGACGATCATGATATAACGCTTGATCTTGTTCTCGAAAACTTGAAATAAATGGCAACCATACTAAATCAAATTCTAATCCTTTAGATTTATGAATACTTATTATTCTTACTATATTATTATCTTCTTCTAATCTGAGTTGTTGATTATTACATTTAACATCAGGTTGTACTATTTGATCCATAAACCATTGAATTAAACCATGTTCTGTATTGAATTTCAATGAAGCTTCTTGTAATAACTCACTTAAATGAAGTATGTTAGTTAATCGTCTTTTACCATGAGGTGTAGAGAGTATACTCTCTAAAAGACAACGAGTTTTTATTACTTCATGTAACATTAGTAATATACCCTTATTTTTCCATATAACACGGTATTGATTAAACTCGTCGACTAAAGAATTCCAAGTATTTTCATTATTTATTAAAGTAAATAAAGTGTGAGCATCTAACCCTATTAGCTCAGTAGAAATAGCACAACGTAATGTGCACTCATCCTCTGGATTCAAAATAGATTTTAATAACCATAATACATCTTTAGCTTCTAGTGTACGAAACACACTATCATGATTAGAAAGATAAACTGAAGGGATTAAAAGTGCACTAAGTGCATTGTATATTAACATTCCTTCATCACGATTACGAACTAGCACTACAATATTACAAGCGTTCACTAACCTATAAGATTCTTTATTTCCTATCCAAGCTTTTCCTTTTTTTCCAGCGATCAGCCAATCACAAATATGTGCAGCACATAATCGTGCCATAAATTTTCTATAATCAGATATTTTTATGTTTTTTCTTTGTTGTAGCCAAAATTTTATTGCTGGTTGTGATTTGTTATTCAATTTAAAAAATAAGTTATCATTTTTTTTTGATGCATAAGTTTTTATAAAAGGTATTTGATTAAAAATAAAAGGTTTTTCAACTTGAGAAAACAATATATTAATACTTTCAACCATTAAAGAAGAGGAACGCCAATTTATTTTCAGTGTATAAATTGAACTTATTACAGAACGAACTTTCATATAAGTAAAAATATTCGCACCACGAAAAGTATAAATTGCTTGTTTTGGATCACCAATTAACAGTAAAGCACAATTTAATTGATTAATATAAATTTTTTCAAAAATACGATATTGCTCAGGATCAGTATCTTGAAATTCATCAATGATTGCTATAGGATAAGAATGACGAATTGATTGAGATAATTCTTCTCCTTTTATTCCATGTAATGCATAGTTTAGCAATCTGATTAAATCATCAAATCCTAACGTAGCTTGTTGACATTTTTCTTTCCAAATTAAAGAACGTATTTCAATAATTGCGTCTGAAATAAATAAGTCACGTAATGTTAATGAAGAATTAAACAATATATCAATAGCGATAAATAATGAATGAGTTGGAACTTTGTCTTGTTTACTTTCTTTTAAAAAAAACGATTGACGAAATTTATTTAATTCTTTCGGTAATTGATAATCTAATGTTTCTTGTATCGCCCATTTGTCAATTTTATATATCCAACGTGATATATTTTTATTATTATAACTACGTTTGTTAAGATTAAATTTAATAATTAACTCTTGAAGATTATTGGAAGTTTTCCTCCAATCTAATTTAATTTTCTTAATATGTGCTATAATTTTCTCATGACGACTTAATAATGTTTCTTTTTCTGTTGAAAAACAGACAAAAGAAGGTACTTCACCATGTAAATAATCAATAATATCAGAAAGTAATTCATCTGGACCACTCCATTCTTTATTAATAATGCAAGAAATTTCTAATGGAAGTTTATAACAACAACGTCGCCAAAAATCAATACATGCTTTCTTATATAATAAGAGTTCATTTTTTACTATTTTTTTTTTAAAAAAGATTTTAGATTCTAGTGGATATTTAGTTAAAATTTGTTTAGAAAAAGAATGAATAGTAAAAATTGATGCTTCATCCATTTGTTGTTCAGCTAAACGTAATTGGCATATAGCTTGGTCAAAATTCGATATTTTATTTAATAAGAGTGAAAAATATTTGTCTTGACTTTTATTTCGCATACAAACAAGACGAAATTTATGTATGTTAATACGAATACGTTCAATAAGCTCTTTAGTAGCTATCTCTGTAAATGTTAATACTAAAATTTCTTTTACAGTTAATGGTCTAGAGAATGCTGTGTCTTGCGTAAGACCTAATAAAAGACGAAGGTAAAGCATACTAATAGTGAATGTTTTTCCAGTTCCAGCAGAAGCTTCAATTAATTGCGCATTTAATAATGGTAGTTTAATTAAATCAAGTTGTTGAATTGTTTTATGAGTCATTTTCTTTTTTTTAAAAAAAACAAAATTTTTATATTAAATAAATTGAAAATTAATAATTACTTCTATCTAAAATTAAAAATATTTCTTTTATGTATATTGATTAGTATTAAATAAATAATTTAAAACATGCATAATTTTGTTTTTTATAAAAATTATAAGATACAATTAAATATATTAAAAATATGCATTAAATTATATTAATTTTTTTTATTAAATAATATTTATAAAATATCGTTTATAACAAATCAATATAAAACATAAATAATATATAAAAAATTTATTATTTTCATTTTTATTTTTAAAAATCAATTTAAAAGTTTTTTAAAAATATATATTAAAGTTTTATGTAACTAACAAGTATTTTATTAATAATTTGTTTAATATTATTAATTGTTAATATAGTATATGACAAATTATAAAAATTAATTTTTAACTGTAATCAAGTACAATAATAAATTTTTATATTATTACGATATTTAGTTGATGTCAATAAAAACATAATATATAAAAAATTAATGTTACCTATTAATATATAAATAAATATATTTGTATTAATTATAAACAATGAGTATATTTCATTAAATTAACATGTATAAAATATTTTATAAATATTAAAAAATATCTTTTATAAAATTAAATTTATTTAATGAAATAAACATATTTTTTTATTATTTCACATATAAAAATAATTAGTAACGTTTTTATATTATTTTAAAATATAGTTTTAAATTTATATAAAACAAAAATATTTAAATTTATATATTTAAAAATATAAAATAAATGCTAGAATATACTAAATTAGTATTTATTTAAAATTAAAGACTTATATTTTTAAAGATAAATATTTATATGTATATATTTTTAAATACTTGACTATATAAACTATATAAACAAATATTTTAAATAATAAAAAAATTATTTTATACGTTGAAATAAATAAAATAACATATAATATATTTTAAATAATTCATATTATTATCTTTTCGTACAATTAAATTAATTAAAAATTATTTTATAAATATTTTAATAAAAAAGATATATTTAACTCATTAATATGATAGTTCATAATTACATGTTTAAATGATTTTATAACATGATAAATATAATAACTATATAATAGTTATTATACAATATTATTATCATGTTTAAAAAATAATTTTTTGTATAAGATAATAATCTTAAACATTTTATTAAATAATACTTATTTTTTATAATTAATATTTATATTCAAAAACATTTATATATTAGTTTTATTAAAATTTTTTATAAATTAAAATAATATAAAATAATATTTAGTTACTAAAAATTAAAAAATATATAATTAATTAATTTACTATTTTTTTTAAAAAATAGTAAATATTTTAATTTATATCTAACTATTTTTTATTTTTTTTAATGTTTATACATCCTTAATAAAAATTTATATAAAAATATTTATACATAATTGTAATATTATTTCTTAAAATTTTATAAAACAAACTAACAATGTAACAATTTTTTAATAAAATCATTCTAAAATAAACGTCTTTTTTGTTCTTTTTGATTAATACATTAAATTTGTAATACATCTTTGTAAAGAAATATTAAAGTAATAAAATTGTTATTATTAATTACTAGTGTAATTTTAAAATTAAACTATTAACTTTACATGTTAATGTTTTTAAAACCAATGAAACTTAATTTTAATGTCTACTAACACACTTTTAATATGTAAAATACAGTATAAAATTAATAAATATTCACTCCATCTCGTAGCAATTTAGAAAAATAATTTATAAGCTAAATAAATTATAATAGAAATCATTATTTTTAGAATAAAAATATTTACTTCAACTTTATATAAAAATATAAAAATAGTATTTAATAAATCATAGCTAAGTATACAATAAGATGTTGTAATAATAAGTTAAAATAATAATACATAGAGAGCTATCAGTAATATTTAATAAATTATTTTTTTAAAAAATTTAAAATCAGAAGAAACTACTTGAATAATATAGCTATTCTTTTATTTATATAGTATGATGATAAAGTTAGACTATAAGAAAAAATTCTTTCTAGTTTTTACTTCTGAATCAAAAACGTATATAATTCTTAAAATTTTAGTAATAAGATCTTTTAAATAAACCAGTAATAAGATCTTTTAAATAAACCATTAAATCTCTGACCCATTCATTAATTCTAGAAGCTTGCTCAAAATCATAAAAATAAACTATATTCTAGTATTAGTAATATAATTATTCATCAATATAATTTTACGATATTAACGTGAATCTATACGTCTTAAAAACAATATATTATTTTTTTTAAAACTTTTACTACCTTGATATTTGTTTTACGCATGAAGTTAGGATAAACATTATGAAAAAAATAAAAACTATCTTTAGAATTTAACACAATAATCAATAATAAAGACTACGATAAACAGAATTTGTTAACAACATAGTTGATACATAGCTATTTAATTAACTAACTACTAGGTTATCAAATACAAAAATTATATCAATTTATATAATGTGTTCATCTAATATCATAAACAAGAAATTTTAGTTCATTATGTGTGATCGTAATAAATAATTAAAGTTAATGTCTTTTAGTCTATTAATTCCTTAACGGCAATTACATAATTAAAATAATAGTTTTAATAAAAAAACTATAATTTAGTAAAAAAATATTATCTCCTTTCTTTTAATTTATTAAATTTCAGAGCTGTAAAAAGTTTATAATCCTTTCAAAAAATTCAGATCGACATCTACCTAAATGTCATTTACTAAACGATAAATATGAAATAATACTAAGAATGAGAAGAACGTGAACAATAAATCAATAAGCTATAGACACAGGAAGATACTGCATCATGTTTTGTTAAATACAAAACATAATACTCAACAAGTAGCAACAACTAATTAGTATCCACATACTATAAACCAATAAATTATAGCATAAAGTACTTTCGTAAAGTAAAAGTCTTATTCATAAATTTTACATAAATATACACAAGAACTAAAAAATATGTATTTTATATATAAAGAAAAAAAATAAAAATAATTAAATAAAAACACATGAAATTATAATATATTATCAATACACTATCACTAAATGTATTTTATTTTAAAATAAAAATTTTGAATGAAAGTTATTAGTTAAATAATATTTATTAATAATAATATAAATAATTTTTCATCACTTGTTTATACTCAAACTCATTAAGTTAAAAAAATTATTTAATATATTTATTTTATGTTATTACTATAATATAATTTCTGTTTTTTATAAAACAGATTTTTTTTTAATTACTACAATTGATTATTAACTTTTTTTTTAAAAAAAATAAATTATTCTGTTATTTTAATTCACTATATATTGATAGATTATAGATAATATATTTAAAAAATATAATATTAATTTTACTTTAAATAAAATAATTTTTAATTTTAAAAATATATATTTAATTTTTATAAATTTTTATTGATATCATATTTAAATAAAGATTAAATTATTTTCGTAAAAATAAAAATATTAAAATAAAAAAATAAATATAATACTTTATTTTTATAATAATTTTTAAATTATAGAAATATACAAATAATTATTATTTAATTTTTATAAATTATTTAAGAAAACTTATACTATATAAGTAAATACTGATATTAATTAGTTTTACTAAACGAGTAATTAACATTGTTTATAAATTATAAAATATATTTCATATTAATTTAATTAAATTTTTTTATTTATTATATTAATCTTTCGATCTTATCTATTTTTTAAAAAAAAATATAAATTTTTAAATTTATAACATTTTATATAAAAAATAACTTTTATAAATTTATTAATAACTATGAAAAATTTAAACATATATTTTAAAGATATAATAATTATATATTATTAATTAACATCGAAATATTTATAGTTTTTATACTTCTTAAGTAAGAAATATTTTTTTTAAAATTAGCATCATTATTAAAATAATTTAATATTTTAATAAAAAATATAAAATATAATATTATATATATTAATTAAAAATATTTTATGGTATGTTGTTTTATTCATTCTTATTTTAATATTAAATAAGAAATAATTTTTTATTCATATAATTTAGTAAATTATAAATAACAAAATAAAATTTATTAATGTTGTAATTAAAATTAAAAAAATATTTTATATTTAAACTGTAGTTTTAAAAACTTTTGTTAATTATAACTTTTTTTAAATAATATATAAAACATGTTAAACATTTGATAAATTAAGTATTATTTATTCTATTAAAATTCATCAAGTAATTAATGTTTTTATTTTTATATTTTTAATATTGAAGCTTATCGTATAAAAATATTATAATATTTATTGTTTTATACTATGTATTAATAGTATATTCCTACTTATTTTTATCAATTAATTTTTAACTTAAAATCTGATAAAAATTTTAGAAATAAAACTATAAATAAAATATAAAAATTTTAAAATAATAATTTACAAAAAAAGTTCTTTTTTTAAAAATTATTTTATTATTTAATAATATTTTTAATCTAAATATAAAAAAATATTTTCATTAATTTATTATAAAAAATTAATTTACATAAAATATATTATTTAATTTATTTATATAGTTTCTATTTTTATTTTACTATTAAACAAACAATATGTATTTATTGTAATAAATTAAAATTTATGTCTATATTATATTATAATTATTTATTAAAATAAAAAATTAAAATATTGTACTATTTGATTTTCTATATTTTATAAATTATTTTTGTTGTGAAATCTTAATTAAAATTAATAGAATTATTTAAAATAAACATATGATGATATAAAAGTATTATTAATTAATATTAAATTATTCTTTATGATTAATATAATAAAATACTTGATTTTTTTTATTATAAATTAATGATAAAATAAAAATATTTTTATGATTATATTTAATCATATAATAAGGTTTAACCTAATAAAAATAAATTTAAATTTAAATTAAAAATAATTTTATTAAATAAATATTTTATTAATATTAAAATATAGTATTTTACTATATTAATAAACAGTTTTTATAAAAAAATATGTACAGAGATATATAAAAACATTCATAATATTGCATATCATTAATTTAAAATTATTTATTTAACTTTAAAAAATTTTAATAAAAAAATTTTTTATATGTTATAAAAAATAATTTTAAAATAAGAATGTTTTAATTAATGTACGTAATATAATATTATAAGATATATAATTACGTATTTATAAATATTAAAATAATTATTTTTATATTATTAATAAAAAAATTAATAAATAACTGATTTATCTTTTATAAAAAAATACATAAATATAAAAAAGATCTCAAAAAGTTTTATTTTAACAAAATAACTTTTAATATCATGAAAATTTTCAATTTAGTATATATTTATATTATAATTATTATTTAATTATTATAATATAAAAATTATTTATATTAATAAAAAAACGAAATACTTTTTTTATAAATTAATTTTATAAATAAGTATCTTATAACTAATATATTTTTATAAAATAAACATATATAAATCATAATAAAAATTTTTTATTATAGTTTTCTATATAAATACATTATTGTTAATAAAATAATTTAAATTTTTAATTTGAAACGTTAATCTTTAAAACTTATTATCTTTAATATTATTTGGTCTAATTTAGAATGCATAAAATGCAGCTTTAAAAACTTAATTTTATATATTAACAATTAATATTAACCTGTGTTTTAAAATATTATGAATATCATAAATATTTTATTATAACTATATAAAAGATAAGGAGTATCATGTTTGAAAGAACAACCTTAACTCGACAGGAATATATCAGTCATCATTTAACACAACTTAAAATTGGTGCAGGATTTTGGTCTATTAACATAGATTCAATTTTTTTTTCTACTATACTTGGAATTCTCTTTTTAATAATATTTAGAAAAGCTGCAAAGAATACCACTAGTCATATACCTAATCAATGGCAAACTGCAGTAGAGTTAATAATAGAATTTATCGATCGAAGCGTCTATGACATGTATCATAAAAAAAGCAAATTTATTGCACCATTGTCACTGACGATTTTTATTTGGGTATTTTTAATGAACTTAATGGATTTATTACCCATTGACTTTTTTCCAATGATTGCTGAACATTTTCTTTCTTTGCCTGCATTACGAGTTGTTCCAACCGCTGATATAAACATTACATTTTCAATGGCTTTAAGTGTATTTATATTAATTATTTTTTATAGCATTAAAACAAAAGGAATCGTCAAATTTATTAAACAATTAACTATGCAACCTTTTAATCATCCGGTATTTATTCCAATTAATTTTATTCTTGAAAGTGTTGGCTTAATATCAAAACCAATTTCACTTGGACTGCGATTATTTGGTAATATATATGCTAGTGAACTAATATTTATTTTAATTTCTAGTATAATACCATGGTGGTTTCAATGGAGCTTAAGTTTACCTTGGGCTATTTTTCATATTTTAATTATTACACTCCAGTCTTTTATTTTTATGGTTTTAACAATTGTTTATTTATCAATCGCATCTAACAATCATTAATTTTTAAATATTTTTAAATTTTACTAAAATAGGAAAAATTATGCATAATATAAACGTAGATCTACTATATATAGCTGCTGCTATTATGATGGGATTAGCATCAATTGGTGCTGCAGTAGGACTAGGAATTTTAGGAAGCAAATTTTTAGAAGGTGCAGCTCGTCAACCGAATCTTATACCTTTACTACGCACACAATTTTTTATTGTTATGGGTTTAGTCGATGCTATTCCTATGATTGCTGTTGGGTTAGGTTTATATATAATATTTGCTGTCGACAAATAAAATATTTATCTATAACAAAAATACATTGATTAACTTTTAAAAGAGATATTTTACTGTGAATCTGAATGCAACAATCTTTGGTCAAGCTATCACATTTTTTTTATTTGTTTGGTTTTGCATGAAGTACGTTTGGCCACCTATTATTGACACTATTAAAAAACGTCAAAAAGAAATTTCTGACTCTCTTGCTTTAGCAGAACGTGCGAAAAAAGATTTAGAAATAGCGAAAATTAATGCAACTAACTGTATAGAATCTGCTCAAAAACAAGCTAAAAAACTTCTTGAGAAAATTAATACATACAATATAGAAATGATAAATCAAGCAAAAATGATAGCTATAGAAGAGCATAATAGAATCATAAAACAAGCACAAGATAAAATAGAAGATGAGCGTAAACGTGCTAGCGAAATATTACGTCAACAAATTTCACAGTTAGTGATTACTGCTACAGAAAAAGTAATTGAACATTCTATAGATAAAAAGATTAATCGTGAAATCATTGACAAATTAATTTCTAAATTATAAAAAAGGAAAGCTAATGTATAAATTGTTTAGTATAGCTCGTCCTTATTCTAGAGCAGCTTTTATTTTTGCTCTTGAACATAAAAAAATAAAACATTGGCAATCAATGCTTGAATATTTATCTTTTATTAGTAAAAATAAAAAAATTACTCAATTAATATCTAGAAAAGTTTCACCAAAAATTCTCTTTAAAATATTTTCTTCGATTTGTTATAATACACTTGATCAATATGGTAAAAACTTTGTTTATATTATGGCACAAAATAAACGTTTATGCATTTTTCCTATAGTACTTCAACAATTTGTTGAATTACGTGCGACTTTAGAATCTAAAATTAACATTAATATAACTTCTTCATTTAGATTAAATAAAATACAAAAAAATAAAATAATATCTTTAATAGAAGCGCGGATTTTAAAAAAGATTATATTAAAATGTAAAATTGATAAATCTATATTAGGTGGCATTATTATTCACATTAACAACATAGTAATTGATGGAAGCATTCGATCTCGCCTTGATCATCTAACAGATATCTTAAAATCTTAAGGAAAAAAGATATATGCAACTAAATTCAATTGAAATTAGTACACTTATTAAAAAACAAATTGAACAATTAACTAGTCTAAAGCCTGAATCTTATCATGAAGGAACTATTATTTCTGTTAGTGACGGAATAATATGTATACATGGATTATCTAATGTAATGCAAGGCGAACTCATTATATTACCAGATACTAAACGTCATGCAATAGCATTGAATTTAGAGCGTGATTCTGTAAGTGCTGTAGTTATAGGTGAATATACGGATTTAACTGAAGGAATGACAGTAAGATGTACTGGTCGTATTCTAGATGTTCCAGTAGGAAGAGGCTTACTTGGTCGTATTGTAAACGCTTTGGGTATTTCGATTGATGGCAAAGGTTTAATTAAAAATGATGGGTTTTCTCCAGTAGAAACTGAAGCTCCTGGTGTTATCGATCGACAATCTGTTAGTCAATCACTTCAAACTGGTTATAAATCTATTGATATAATGATTCCTATTGGTCGTGGACAACGAGAATTAATTATTGGTGATCGACAAACTGGAAAAACTTCATTAGTTATTGATACAATTATTAATCAACGTAATTCTAATATTAAATCTATTTATGTTGCTATTGGTCAAAAAGCATCTAATGTTCTCAACGTAGTCAATACACTAAAAAAATATAATGCATTTAAAAATACCATTATTGTAGTCGCTACTGCATCTGAATCTGCTTCATTGCAATATCTTGCACCTTATTCTGGTTGTACAATGGGTGAATATTTTCGTAATCGAGGTGAAGATGCATTAATTATATATGATGATTTATCAAAACACGCTGTTGCTTATCGTCAAATCTCTTTATTACTTCGCCGTCCACCAGGGCGAGAAGCTTATCCAGGAGATGTATTTTATCTTCATTCTCGTTTATTAGAACGAGCTGCTCGTGTTAATGTCCAGTATGTTGAAACCTTTACTAAAGGTGCGATCAAAGGTAAAACAGGTTCACTAACTGCTTTACCTATCATTGAAACACAAGCAGGTGACGTTTCTTCATTTGTTCCCACTAATGTTATTTCGATTACTGATGGTCAAATATTTTTAGAATCTAATTTATTTAATGCAGGGATTCGTCCTGCAATTAATCCAGGAATTTCTGTATCTAGAGTAGGAAATGCAGCTCAAGATAAAATTATAAGAAAACTTTCTGGAGGTATCCGAGCTTCTTTAGCACAATATCGTGAGTTAGCAGCATTTTCTCAATTTTCTTCAGATTTAGATCATGCGACTTGCCAACAATTAAATCACGGTCAGAAAGTTACTGAATTACTTAAACAAAAACAATATTCGCCAATGTCAATTGCACAACAGTTTTTAGTACTATTTGCTGTAGAAAATGGTTATCTCAATGATGTTCCAGTTGATAAAGTAACACTCTTTGAAAATTTACTAATTTCTTATTCAAATTATAAATATCCTAAATTTTTAGAACAAATAAACACAATAGGTATATTAAATAATGAAATTGAAGTTACTTTAAAAAATATTCTTGATACTTTTAAAAAAAATCAATTTTGGTAATATAAAAAAGATAAATTAACTTAAAAACAATTAATCCTTTTATTTATGCTAAAAAGAAGAGAAAGATGCCTAATTCAAAAGAAATACATAGCAAAATTGGAATTGTAAAAAATGCACAGAAAATTACAAAAGCTATGGAAATGATCGCTACTTTCAAAATGAAAAAATCAAAAGAACATATGATAGCTGGTCGCCATTATATAAAATTTATAAGTAAAGTTATCAGTAATATTGTATCAAGAAATCAACAATATATGAATCCATATCTTAAAAAAAGAAATATCTATCATGTCGGATATTTAGTAATATCTACTGACCACGGTCTTTGTGGATGCTTAAATATCAATCTTTTTAAAAAGATACTTATAGAAATAGAATATTGGTCTCAAAAAAACGTTAAAGTTCATTTAGCTCTTATTGGAGCTAAAGCTGTTTCTTTTTTTTCTTCTATAAATAATCATATTATTGAACAAATTACTCATATAGGCGATAAACCATCTTTATTAAGTATTAGTAAGTTAATAACAGTTATGCTTAAAGCCTATAATGATCATCGAATAGATAAATTATATGTTTCTAGTAATAAATTCATTAGTTCTTTGGTTCAAAAACCATGTATTGTTCAATTATTACCGTTATTAAATATTAATTGTCAAGAATTAAAAAAAACACCTTGGGATTATATTTATGAACCTAATTCAAAAATTATATTAGATATTGTGATTCACCGTTATCTTAAATCGAACATATATCAAAATATTGTAGAAAATATAGCTAGCGAACAAGCTGCACGCATGGTTGCAATGAAAGCTGCAACTGACAATGGTAGTCATTTAATAAAAGATCTAAAATTAGTATATAATAAAACTCGTCAAACTAACATTACTCAAGAAATTACTGAAATTATTACAGGTACCTCTATAGTTTAATGAAGTTTTTTTATTGAGTTGTTCAGATCATCAGTAAGAAATCTGATAAAATAGTGATAATTTTAATTGTAAAAATAAAAATTATGTAAAGGATTAAATATGCTTACTGGAAAGATCATTCAAATAATTGGATCTATAGTTGATGTCGAGTTTTCTCAAAATAATATACCAAAAATATATGATGCGCTTAAAGTTGAATATTGTGATATCGAACGAATACTAGAAGTTCAACAACAACTTGGAGATGGTATTGTTCGTTGCATTATCATGGGAACTTTTGACGGTTTACGTCGAGGTTTAAAAGTTAAAAATCTAGGACATTCTATCAAAGTGCCAGTAGGTAAAGCTACTCTTGGTCGCATGATGAACGTATTAGGTGAACCTATTGATATGAAAGGAGATATTAATGAAAAAGAACGGTGGGCTATTCATCGCCTTCCACCAAATTATGAACAATTATCTAATTCTAAATCACTATTAGAAACTGGAATTAAAGTAATAGATCTTATTTGTCCATTTACTAAAGGTGGTAAAATTGGACTTTTTGGAGGAGCCGGTGTAGGAAAAACAGTAAACATGATGGAATTAATTCGTAATATTGCTATTGAATATGCTGGTTACTCAGTATTTACTGGTATTGGAGAGCGTACACGTGAAGGTAATGATTTTTATGAAAAAATTAAAGATTCTAATGTTCTTAATAAAGTATCTTTAGTATATGGTCAAATGAATGAGCCACCAGGTAATCGATTTCGAGTAGCATTAACTGGTTTAACTATAGCTGAAAAATTTCGTGATGAAGGTCGTGATGTTTTGTTATTTATTGATAATATTTATCGTTATACTTTAGCTGGTGCTGAAGTATCAGCATTACTTGGTCGTATGCCGTCTGCGGTAGGATATCAGCCTACATTAGCAGAAGAAATGGGTATTTTACAAGAACGCATTACATCTACTAAAACTGGATCCATTACTTCTGTTCAAGCTGTTTATGTTCCAGCTGATGATTTAACTGATCCATCGCCAGCAACTATATTTTCACATTTAGATACAATTATAGTATTAAGTCGAGATATTGCTTCTTTAGGTATATACCCAGCGGTAGACGTATTAAGCTCTACTAGTCATCAGTTAGACCCTTTACTTGTTGGACAAGATCATTATGATGTAGCACGAGGCGTTCAATCTATTTTACAACGTTATCAAGAACTAAAAGATATTATTGCTATTCTCGGAATAGATGAATTATCTAAAAAAGATAAACTAATAGTTTCACGCGCACGTAAAGTTCAACGTTTTCTTTCCCAACCATTTTTTGTTGCAGAAGTATTTACTGATTCTCCTGGTAAATTTATTTCTTTAAAAGATAGTATTCATGGATTTAAAAGTATTATAAATGGAGAATATGACTATTTACCAGAGCAAGCATTTTACATGATTGGTACTATTCAAGAAGCAATAGAAAAAGCTAAAACATTACAATGTATTTAAAAGAGTATAATATGATAACAATTTGTTATTTAAATATAGTAAGCATAAAAAAAAAAATCTTTTCTGGCTTAGTATATAATATTCAAGTAATAGGAAGTGAAGGCGGATTAGGTATATTTCCTGGGCATACACCTCTTCTCACTACTATCAAGCCTAGCGCAATACATATTATTAAAGAAAATAATCAAGAAGAATTAATGTATCTATCAAATAGCATTCTTGAAGTACAACCTAGTGAACTAACGATCTTAACTGATACTGCAATCCTAAGTTCTAATCTCGATCAAGAAAGAGCAATTAAAGCTAAACGTAAAGCGGAAGAAAACATACGTAGATCTCATAATAACATAGAGTATATTCAAGCACGTACTAAACTTGAAAAAGAAATTGCAAAACTACATGTTATTAATCTAATAAAAAAATAATGTAATATTTTACAGTATAAGATCTATATAAAAATGTTTTTAATGTAAAGTAATTATTGCTTATTGTACATTAAAGTTTTTTACATTCATAATAAAATAAATATTTATTAGAAATAATCTTTATGAACAAAGAAAAAAATTTATTCTTATGATATAAGATGTTTAATTATTTAACATTAATATAAGAAGATATAGCATTTTCGTTACTAAACATTTTTACTTTTATTTATAAAAATATAAATATTGGATTTTTTATGTATAATAATAAAAAAAGCATTGTCATTCTTGCTGCAGGAAAAGGAAAACGAATGAATTCTGATCTTCCAAAGATATTACATCTATTGGGAGGAAAACCAATGGTTCAATATGTTATTGATACTGCAATAAAATTAAACGCAAAAAACATTCATTTTGTATACAATTTTAATTCTGATCTTTTAAAGAATATTTCTTTTCATAACAAATTAAATTTAATTTTACAAATTAAACAATTAGGTACTGGACATGCAATAAAAAAAGTAGCACCATATTTTTCTGATGATGAAGATATATTAATATTATATGGAGATGTTCCATTAATTTCTATTGAAACTTTAACTTTGTTGCTATTAAAAAAACCTCAAGGAGGGATCAGCCTACTAACAGTAAAATTAAATAATCCAAGTGATTATGGACGAGTTATAAGAAAAAATAACAAAATAGTAAAAATTATTGAACAAAGAGATATTAATAAAACACATGTTAAAATAAAAGAAATCAACACTGGAATTTTAGTAGCAAATGGACAAGATTTAAAACGTTGGGTAAATATGATAAATAACAACAATGCACAAAGAGAATATTACATTACAGATATTATAGCATTAGCTCATAAAGAAGGAAAAAAAATAAAATCCATACGACCAAGATTTTTAAATGAAATTAAAGGTGTGAATAATCAATTACAATTAGCACAGTTAGAACGAGAGTTTCAATTAAAACAATCTAAAAAATTACTTCTATCTGGAGTTATGTTGTTAGATCCTAAACGCTTCGATCTACGTGGAGAATTAATTCATGGCCACGACATATCTATTGATACTAATGTTATTTTAGAAGGTACTATCAAAATTGGTCATCGTGTAAAAATTGGTACCGGTTGTGTATTAAAAAATTGCACAATTGGTGATGATTGTAACATTCATTCATATAGTATATTAGAAAGTACAATAGTTGATTCTAATTGCAGTATTGGCCCTTTTGCTAGAATACGATCTGGAACAACATTAGCTAATAATGTTCATATTGGTAATTTTGTAGAAATAAAAAAAACACAATTTGGAAAAAATTCTAAAGCAAGTCATTTAAGCTATTTAGGTGATGCAGAAATCGGTGATAATGTTAATATTGGTGCTGGTAGTATTACTTGTAACTATGATGGAGCTAATAAATATAAAACTATTATTGGAGATGGGGTTTTTGTTGGTTCTGATAGTCAATTAATAGCACCGATTTCTATTGGTAAAAATTCTACAATCGCTGCTGGAACAACTGTGACTACTGATGTTTTTGAAAACGAATTAGTACTAAGCCGAATAAAACAAAAACACATTCATAATTGGTCACGTCCTATGAAACATAATAAATAATATATTTTATATTCTGTTTTAGTAACATATATATTAAATTAGAATATTTCAAATATCTAAACTATATAAAACATTTCTTAAACATTCAATAGGAATATCCTTAATGTGTGGAATCATAGCTGCAGTAGCACAACGAGATATCAAAAAAATTTTATTAGAAGGATTACGTCGTCTTGAATATCGAGGTTATGATTCTGCTGGATTAGTTCTTGTCAATATTTCGGGTAAAGCGAAACGTTTTCGCTGTGTTGGAAAAGTAAATGAATTAATTAAATTAATAAAAAAAAACAAACCTCAAGGTTATTATGGAATAGCTCATACCCGATGGGCAACACATGGTACACCTACAAAAATTAATGCACATCCACATATTTCTGAATATATTTCTGTAGTGCATAATGGTATTATTGAAAATTATGAATCTCTTCGTGTATTACTTATTAAACGTGGTTATTATTTTCAATCTGAAACTGATACTGAAGTTATTGCTCATTTAGTACATTGGGAAAAAAAACAAAATAGTACTCTAGTAGAAAGTATTAAAAAAGTTGTTTCTCAATTAGATGGCACCTATAGTATAGTAATAATGGATTGTCGTAATCCGACCGAACTCATAGGAGTATGTTCTGGTAGTCCTTTAATTATTGGACTTGGTGTTGGAGAAAATTTTATTGCTTCAGATCAGTTAGCATTATTAACAGTTACTAGCCGTTTTATCTTTTTAGAAGAAGGTGATTTAATAAAAATAACTTGTCATACTGTTGATATTTTTAATATAAAAGGAAAATTAATTAAACGTCCAGAAATAAAAATATACGAAAAACATGATGCTATAGACAAAGGTTTTTATAAACATTACATGAAGAAAGAAATTTATGAACAACCGATAACTTTAAAAAATACTTTAGAAGGGCGATTAAACAATAGAAATATTAATTTAAATGAACTTGACGCATATACTGATAAAACATTCTTAAAAGTACAACATATACAAATTGTTGCTTGCGGTACTTCTTATCACTCTGGCATGGTAGGACGTTATTGGTTTGAAGCATTATCTGGAATACCTTGTAGTGTTGAGACTGCTTCAGAATTTCGATATAGACAAATAGCAAAACGTCAAGGTAATATAATTATTACATTGTCACAATCTGGTGAAACTGCTGATACATTAGCTGCACTCCGTTTATCTAAAAAATTAGGCTATCTATGTTCAGTTACAATATGTAATGTTACTAATTCTTCTTTAGTGAGAGAATCAGATCTATCTTTAATGATTAGAGCGGGTACTGAAATTGGTGTAGCGTCTACAAAAACTTTTACTTCTCAACTTGTAGTTCTACTAATGTTTGTTATTCATATTAGTCGTTTGCATGGCATGAAAAAACAGGTAGAACATAACATTGTTCGTGCTTTAAAAACTCTTCCAACACATATTAAACAAATTTTATCTATGGATAAAAACATTGAAATTTTATCAAAAAATTTTTATAATAAAAATAATGCATTATTTCTTGGTCGTGGTAATCAATATCCTATTGCTATGGAAGGAGCATTAAAGTTAAAAGAAATTTCGTACATTCATGCCGAAGCTTATCCAGCTGGTGAGTTAAAACATGGTCCATTAGCTTTGATTGATATTCATATGCCAATTATTATTTTAGCACCAAAAAACTATTTATTAAAAAAATTGAAATCAAATATTGAAGAAGTGTATGCACGAGGAGGACAATTATATATATTCGCTGATGAAAATGCTGGTTTTGTTAATAGTGATAGAATAACTATTATTCCATTACCACATGTTGAAGAAATTATAACACCTATTCTTTATACTATTCCATTGCAAATATTATCATATTACGTAGGAATAATTAAAGGAACTGATATTGATCGGCCACGTAATTTAGCAAAATCAGTAACTGTTGAATAAGATAATTAACTTAATTTATCATTAATTTTTATTGTTATATATTTGATTTAAAACTCATTAATATTAAAATTGTCTAATATATATTTTTTATATCTTAATTTCTTGTGCTAGTTACATAAAATTAACCATATAATATTATTATCTGTTATTGTATATTTTTTTTTAAAAGATAAAAATTAATTTTATACTACATTTACCTTTATGGTTATATTATATTTTATTCAATATGTATAGAATAATATTTTACACACTAGGAATTAATAAAAAATAAAAATATATAAACATTAATTAAACAATATTAAAATTATTTATAAATGTAAATACAATATTTGTCATGATTTGAAAAACTTAAAATAAATAGTAAAAAGTTTATTTAAAATATAAATTTATATTTTTTAAAATAATTATAGTCTGATCTATTAATTTATAATGACGTTTTTATAAAGTTTACATGTATGATAAATAGTTTATTGTACTAAGTAAATTATAAAAAATTTTTTAACAAAGTAATTTTAGACAAGTAATACGTCACTTTTTAAAGTATTTACTTGATTATTAACTTTCTGTATTTCTTACATAAAAATATCAAATTTTTTATGTAATGATGTAAATATATTTGATAATGTAAATATAATAAATAATACTTGTAATCAATTCAACATTTAAAATATTTGTATAAGTGAATACATAATGTTATATTTTAATAACACAAAAAATTAGATGATATTTAAATTTTTTATATTTTTATAAACTGTAAGATAGATAATATATATTGATTTTAAAAAATAGCAATGATTTAATTTTAATATTTTTAATATTACAATTATACTTATAAAATTATAGTAAAAACGTATTTTGTTGATAAATAAAATTGAAAATAAACGATATTTTAACATAATACTTTAATTTTATTATGTTATTATTTTATTAACAATAAAATATATACTTTATATAACTGTATAATTAAGATGATTTTTTGTTAATTTTAATTAATACATCGAAATTGTTAAATGTTAAACTCAATGTTTGTTGACGCACTTTTTTACGATAAAGTTGTTGACGACATATATAAAACCATGTTTGTGTACCAAATAAATCTTTTAACATTGGTGTACCTAATATATGTAAAACTTCTTTTTTCGTCATTCCTTTTTTAATTTTTTTTATATCTGTTGATGTTAAGTAATTACCTTGATCAATATTAGGTTGATATACTATTTGATTTAAAGAAGAACAGCTAGTTGTTAATAATAAAAAAAGTATAGTTACAACAATTATTTTTTTATGATACATAATAATGCTATCCTTATAGTTATATCATTACTATAAAAAATATTTTTGTAGCAATAAAATTTATTCTTGTATTTATTTAATATTGTCGTTTAAGTTTATGTTTATTAGTTACAAATTTTTTTAATTAAATTTTTTATAATTAAAAATTTTTAAATAAAAATTTTTAAATAAAAATTAAATAAATTATATATTTGTATAATTTATTTAATTTAACAAAATAATAAATGAAAATATATTATTTTACAAAAACATTTAACTTAAAAATAAAAAATAAATATTATACATTAATAATGTTAGTAATAAAAATTCTTAAAAAATATTGTTTTTTATATTATTTCATTACTTAATTAATATTATTTTTTATGATTTTAATATGAATATATGATTTAAGTATTCTTAATATTTATTTTTTTTATTTTCTTTTAAAAATTCTTAAATTATATATTTTATCATTTTAATAATATATAAACATTATTATAAAAAATAAAATAACATCAACATTATTTTTCTAAAATATTAATGTTATAATAAATACAAATATTAAAAATATATTGTATTACAAAAACTATATAGTAATCATTCATAAAATATTTTTCTATATAAAAAAAATAAAATTATTAATCAATACATTCTATAAAATATTTTATTTTTAAATTAAACTAGTTAACTAATATATAAAAATTTTAAAAAATATAAAATAAAGATATAAATATTAAAAAATTATTTATAAAATAATAATTTTTTATCTTAAGCATTTAAAATATTATTAATGTATTTTAAATATGTTATAATTTATTTTTTTTTAGATAATAAATATTTATTTTACCATATTGAAATTGTTTATCATTTACAATGTTTTTCTGTAATTTAATATTGGTTTTTATGCCATCAATAATAATTTCTGATAATGCATTTTTCATTCGAATAATTGCGATTTTACGATTTTCACCATAAGTTATTAATTTCCCAATCATAGAGTCATAGTATGATGGTACAGTATAATTAGTATAAATATGAGATTCCCAACGAACTCCAAAACCACCAGGAGTATGAAAACGAGTAATTTTACCTGGACTTGGCAAAAAAGTGTTCGGATCTTCAGCATTAATACGACATTCTAATGCATGTCCTCGAATTTGTACTTCATGCTGTTTTATTGATAATGGTAAACCAGCAGCAATATAAAATTGTTCTTTAATTAAATCTATACCAGTAATCATTTCAGTTATTGTATGCTCAACTTGAATACGCGTATTCATCTCAATAAAATAAAACTGATTGTTTTCATATAAAAATTCAAAAGTACCTGCTCCTCGATAACCTATGTCTATACATACTTTTACACAACATTGACCGATATAATCACGTATTTTTGATGTAATACCTAATGCTGGTGCTTCTTCTACTACTTTTTGATAATGACGCTGTATAGAGCAGTCACGTTCTCCTAAATAAATAACATGACCATAATTGTCAGCTAATATCTGAATTTCAATATGACGCGGTTTTGTTAAAAATTTTTCCATATAAATGGTATCATTATTAAAAAATAATTTAGCTTCCTTTTTTGTAATATTAATTGAATGTTCAAGTTCTTGATCATTCAATACAATACACATACCTCGTCCTCCGCCTCCACTAGATGTTTTAATAATTACAGGATATCCAATATGTTGAGCTACATTATAATTTTTGTTCATGTCATTTGTTAATGCACCATCTGATCCAGGAATGCAGGGTATACCTATTCTCTTCATGGTACTAATTGCAGATATTTTATCACCCATTAATCGAATAGATTTAGGTTTTGGTCCAATAAAAACAAATCCAGAGCGTTCGACTTGTTCAGCAAAATCAGCATTTTCAGATAAAAAACCATAGCCAGGATGAATTGCTACTGCACCAGTAATTTCAGCTGCAGAAATAATAGCTGGAATATTTAAATAACTTTTCATTGATATAGAAGGACCAATGCATACAGTCTCATCTGCTAAA
Source organism: Candidatus Ecksteinia adelgidicola (assembly GCA_020541345.1). Lineage (GTDB taxonomy): Bacteria > Pseudomonadota > Gammaproteobacteria > Enterobacterales > Enterobacteriaceae > Ecksteinia > Ecksteinia adelgidicola. The sequence goes on from CP045239.1 coordinate 928,885, forward strand.
AGTACATGTTTTAAATTACGATCTATTAAAGAATGCACTGCAACAGTTTTAATTCCAAGTTCTTTACAAGCTCTTAAAATACGGAGTGCAATTTCTCCACGATTTGCAATAACAACTTTGTTAAACATGAAATATCTCATTATTCAATAATAACTAACGGTTCATTATATTCAACTGGTTGCCCATTTTCTACTAAAATAGCTTTAATAGTACCAGCTTGATCTGTTTCGATTTGATTCATCATTTTCATTGCTTCAATAAAACAAACGACATCACCAATCTTTATATTTTTTCCAATTGTTATTAAATCTTTTTCATTTGGACTTAATTTTTTATAAAAAGTACCTACTATAGGAGAACGAATTATGTGTCCAGTAATAGATTCAGAAGGTAATATATTATTAGTTTTTTTAGAAAAAACTGTTTTTTTTTCTGTTGATAATTCACATTCTTTTTCTATACTTAAATAAGTTGGAATAGGTTTTATACGACTAATATAAATTGAGTCTTTACCTTCAGATATTTTTAATTCAGAAATATCTGACATTTCCACTAATTTAATTAATTTTTTTATTTTATGAATATCCATCAATATGATTCCGTACTCTTATGTTTTTATAATAATATCAAGTTTTTGATAAATAATTGTCAGCTGCTTGCAAAGCAAGTAAATAACCAATAGTACCTAAACCAGAAATGATACCTAATGCTACATCAGAAAAACAAGAGTAATGACGAAAAGATTCTCGTGTATATATATTAGATATATGAATTTCAATAAAAGGAATCTTTACTGCTAATAGTGCATCACGCATAGCTATACTAGTATGTGTAAATGCTGCTGGATTAATTAAGATAAAATCTTTATTATTGCGAGCTTGATGAATATAATTGATTAATTCATGTTCAGCATTAGACTGAAAATGGCTGAGTGTAATATTTAATGTTAATGCCTTATTTTTTAAGTTTTCAATAATTTTTTCTAGTGTTTGTGTACCATATTTTTCTGGTTCACGTATTCCGAGAAGATTTAAATTTGGACCGTTAAGAAGTAAAATATTAAACATACTTGACATTTTATCTATCTCTAATAATAATTTTAAAAATAAAAAAATAACTTTAATTTTTATAATATAATTTATTAAAATAAATATTTTTCATAAAAAAATAAAAATATTATTTGAAATCATAATATCATATAAATTTTTTTTAATTTAATAATTATTATGATAAATAATTAAGTATTACATGTAATCTTAATAAATTTATAGTAATAATATTTAAATATAAAACTAAAATATTGTATTTTTAATAAAAAGTTATATTATTTATACAAAAAATAAAAATTTGAATGTTGAAGAATTTAATAGAGATTTTGTTAAATCTTTTTCTATATTATAACTAAGATAATTAATACATATTAAAAATTCATCAATATTAATATGCAACATAACATATAATACTGATAATATAAAAGTTATAAAATAACATTAACGTATTAAAATAATTTTTCTTTCTTTTATTATTTAAAATATTTTTTATAATTTTTTATGTAAAAATTAAATTTTTAATAACTTTGTTAAAAAAGTCTATCAAAAAACTTATTATTGATTTTATCAAAAAGTAATATTTTTAGATGTGAAAAATAAAAAAATATGTTTCGTATATAATAAGATTAGAAATATAAGAATTACTTATAAAAATAATTGTCATAACTATAGTAGTTATTTTGATTTAACATTAAGTAATGTTTAAGTTAAGAATAAGATAATTATAATTATATTTCTAATGTTTAATTTATGTAAATTATTTAATTATATTATTTAAATTTAAAAAATAACTATTAATACATGAATATAATTTTTTATTTTATTATAAGAAAATAATAATATTAAAATGTATAAATAAATAAAAATATCTTTAGAATATTCTTAATAAATCTTATAAAATTAAAAATAAAATAAAAAAGTTATATTTTAACTATTAGATATCTTTAAATATAAAATTATATTATTTTAATTATATAAAATTTATCTTAATGTATTAGATCATGAATTATAATAAAGTAAAAGTTAAAAATAATAATTCATAAAAAAAAATAAAAATAATTTTCATTATATACTAAAATTATACTAATAACGGATGATAACTATTTTTAAGGCTACATTAATAAATAGAAATAAATAAAAAAATTAACGTATCTTTTATAATGAAATATTAACTTAAGTAAAATCTATTATTTTTTTTACATCATAAAAAATAAAATAAAACATTTTAATAAAAATAATATTTATAACAAATTTTACTATATTTTTTTAAGAAAAAATTTAATTTTTACTAAATAATGCAGTTTACAAAAAAATAAATATTATATTGTAAATGTACTTCATAATACAATATAGATAAAACATATCTATTATGTTTAAATATATTTTGAAATAATATAATATTTTTAATAACAAATAACATGTTAAATTATTTTAATATTTGTTTTAATTAATTTTATTTATGAAATAGAAATATTATATTTATTTTAAAATATAATAAAAACTATTTTTTATAAAATTTTTAATATGTATGTTTTAAACAATTTTTAAAAATATAAAACATAATGATAGCATAAAATTTTTCAAATAAACGTTTAAATATTTTAATTGATATTAATAATGTTTTTTAGTTTAAAATAATATATCACTTAAAATTATTATTTTTATATATACAGTATTTATTAATTTCATACATTAAAAAAATAATATAAAAAATACTTGAAATAATATAAAAAATAAAATTTTTATAATGATTAACAATTTTAATAAATTTATATAATTAAAATAATTAAAAACAACTATAATTTTTTATATCAAATATAGTAATAAATATTTATTTAATAATTTATATAAAAAATGTTTGTTACAAAATAATGATTAATTAACTATATAAAATCATTTTTTTAAAATATTAAAATAAATATTTTAATTTATTGTTATCATTAACATAAGTAATAAATTTTTATTTTGTTAAATCATATTATACTCAATGATATTTAAAATATATTAATCTTAATATTTTAAATATTTATTAATAATTTTAAATATTTATTAATATATATTAAATTTCAATTAAAAAAAATAAAATATGTCATAAAAATTAAAATACGTTATGATATAAATATTATATGTTAAAATTGTTATAATAAATCAAATTTTAGATGATCTTAATGTAATAACAATTTAGTTTAAACTAAAAAAATCACATCATATAAAATATGAATTATACATAACAATGTATAGTTATTTTTTTTATCGTATATATTTTTAATATATAAAAATATTTTTTAATGCTTAAAATAAAATTCATTTATTACGTTATTAAGATAAAAATAGTAAAAAATTAATATAATAATGATTTTATATTATTAAATTTTATCTTAATGTTTAAAAAATAACTATACTAATAAAAAATATTATTAGTATAAAATTTTATTTTAAAGATTATAAATATATTTAAATAAACAAAATTATTAATATTGTTAATATATTTAAAAGATAGTATTGAATAATATAACTGTAAATATATTTTTGTATTTATTATATAAAATATAATTTTTTATAAAAAATAATTACATGAACATTTTTTATAAAGATATTATTTTATTATTAATGTTAATATTTAACATAATAAAAAATTCATTTTATTATTCATATTTTATTTTGATAAAATTTATTATTTATGTTAAATTTATATATTTTAAATATATTGTTATAAATAATTTTAGTTTTATTTATAACAAAAAATAACTTTAATAAACCATATATTAATTGATAAAAAAACAGTCATATATTATAAATATAAAATTTTATAAAAAATAAATAATATAATAAAATTTAATATAAAAATATTTTTATGCATATTTTTATTAAAAAAATTATAATATAAAAAATAAAAATACAGTTATGTTAATACGATTTATATTCACTATTTCAATTAAAAAATTATCTAACTTTTCCAAAATGTGTCATATAGTTATTATTATAAATAATTTTTTATTTATATTACATTATCTATCTTATAAAAACAAAGTTATTATTAATAAATATATAAACATTATGTAACAATGTTATGTTACTATAGATTTATTAAATTTATGTAAAATCATGATATTGTTGTTATTTATAAAAAAAATAACTATGTATATCAATAATCATCACAAAAAAATATTTTATTTATTTAATGAGAACTTTATAATAAAAATTATTTATTTAAAATTTATTATTTTATCCTTAATACTTATAAAAATTTAAAATTGTCTATAAAGCATTGTTTAATAATTAAAGAAATGTCATTATTTTATAGAATATTGATAAATAATTTATTGTAAAATAAGTATAAAAATTTTTTGTACTTATATTAATTTTAACATAAAAATAATGTTACTAATTATTTTAATTTAATGACATAATAACATTGAGTCATTAATTATTTTAGTGTTTTAATTATTATAAAATAGCATCATAATATAAAAATAACATTTGATCTCATATTAATATAACAATATAATTTTATTTAAATCTTTTTAATATAAATTATCTTAATGATAAATGACGTAAAATCGTGGTAAAATGTATCTTTATTATATAGTTAATTTTAATATTAATGTTTTAACATTATATTAATATTTTAAGATTAATATTATATAATCAATCAACTCAATATGTTAACTTCATTATAATTACAGTATTAATTAAATTTAATGCTTAACAAAACTTTTTTTAGAATTTTAAAAAAAAACACAAATATAAATTTCATTTTCGTCATTAAAGGCAATTGATTGAATATTCAAGATTTTATTTCATCTAAAATTAAACAAGCACTAATTTCTATAGGTGCAGAATCAAATTGTAATGTACAGATACGTCAATCATCTAAAATAAACTTTGGTGATTATCAAGTTAATGGCATAATATCTATTTCAAAAAAACTTGGTGTATCAGCGTATTTTCTAGCACAAGAAATATTAAAAATTATAGAATTTGGTGATGTAGTAAAAAAAATAGAAGTGATAAATCCTGGTTTTATTAATATTTTCATAAATCACGCATGGTTAGCAATTCAACTTGACAAAATTTTAAACTCTCCAAAACTTGGTATAAAACTCATCGAAAAACAAACTATTGTTATTGACTACTCTTCTCCAAATATAGCAAAAGAAATGCATGTTGGTCACTTACGTTCAACAATTCTTGGTGATGCTGTTGCTCGAGCTTCAGAATTTTTAGGTCATAAAGTAATTCGAGTCAATCATATAGGTGATTGGGGAACCCAATTTGGTATGTTAATTGCTTATTTAGAAAAAACACAACATGAACATTCTGATAACATGAACTTATCTAATTTAGATACTTTTTATCGTAAAGCTAAAAAATGTTATGATCAAAACATCAATTTTGCCATACAAGCTCGTAATTATGTGACTAAGTTACAACAAGGAGATCGCCATTGTTTAAACATGTGGAAAAAGTTCGTTGATATTACTATATCACAAAATCAACATATTTATCATCGATTGAATGTAACTCTTACAAAAAATGATATAACAGGAGAAAGTTTTTATAATAAAATGATACCTGATATGATTGCTGATTTAAAATCTAAAGGATTAGCAATAGAAAAAAAAGGTGCAATTATTGTATTTCTTAATGAATATAAAAATAAAAATGGAGATCCTATGGGTGTTATTATACAAAAAAAAGATAATGCCTATTTATATAGTACTACTGATCTTGCTTGTTTAAAATATCGTTGCAAAACGTTAAAAGCTAATCGAATTCTGTATTACACTGATTCACGACAACATCAACATTTAATACAAACTTGGTTAATTGCACGAAAAGCAGGATATGTTTCAAACAGTGTATCACTAGAACATCATATGTTTGGAATGATTTTAGGAAAAGATAGAAAGCCATTTAAAAGTAGAACTGGAAATACAATTAAATTATCTGATCTATTAGATGAAGCTAATAAACGCGCTTATTCGTTAGTATCAAAAAAAAATTTACATTTATCAAAAAAAGAAATAGTAAAAATTGCTAAAGTAATTGGCATCGGCGCTATCAAGTATTCAGATTTATCAAAAAATCGTACGACTAATTATATTTTTGATTGGGATAAAATTCTAGATTTTAAATCTAATACTGCTCCTTATATGCAATACGCATATGCTCGTATTATGTCAATATTAAAACGTGGTAAAATAGATAAAAGTTTATTGACATTACCATTAATAATCAGTGAACAGTATGAATCAATACTTGCAATGCGTTTATTACAATTTGAAGAAGCAATTACTACTGTTGTAAATTATGGAACTCCGCATATTATGTGTAGTTATTTATATAATGTAGCTGGAGCATTTTCTAATTTTTATGAGCATTGTGAAATTCTTAATTCTCATACAAAAACAATATATCAAAGTCGTTTAAAATTAGCATTAATAACAGCTAAAACATTAAAAATAGGATTAAATATATTAGGTATTGAAACTATTGAACAGATGTGATCTAAGAATTATTAAATTAATAATTTGAATTATATCCTAATATTTTTAAATATTTTAACAATTAACAAATTATTATAAAATAAAAAGTATTTTTAATAAAAATATTTTTATATTTTTTCATCACACACATAAATACAATTATCATTATTGTATTTTAACAGTCTACTATAAACACTCATACAAAAATATATTGTTTTATATAATATTTTATTAATAGTAACTATTTTAATCTAATATCAATAATAATATTTTTTTAAGAAAAAATAATTATTAAATAACATAATAAATAATTTACGATTTAAATTAAAATAATTAGGATAACAATAATTAACATTTCTTTTTGTTAAATTTTCAATTTAATAAATCTGTAATACTTCCTATTTGAATTTCTGCTGCAAGTCCTATAGATTCACTTAAAGTTGGATGAGCATGCATAGTTAATGCAAGATCTTCTGCATCGCAACCCATTTCGATAGCTAAACTAATTTCACTTAATAATTCTCCCCCATTTTTTCCAACAATTGCCCCCCCAATAACACGATGAGTAAGTTTATCAAAAAGTATTTTAGTCATACCATTTGAGCAATCAGAAGTTATTGCACGACCAGAAGCTGTCCATGGAAAAATTGTAACGTCATAATGAATATTTTGTTCTTTAGCTTTTTTTTCAGTTAATCCTACCCACGCTACTTCTGGTTCTGTATAAGAAATAGATGGAATAACTTTAGGGTCAAAATAGTGATTCATTCCAGCAATAACTTCTGCAGCAATATGTCCTTGATGAATACCTTTATGTGCTAACATTGGATGGCCAACAATATCACCGATAGCAAAAATGTGAGGAACATTAGTACGTAACTGTGCATCGACTTGAATAAAACCAGATGAATCAATATTAATTCCAGCTTTATTAGCATCTAGCAATTTTCCATTTGGAATACGACCAATAGCAACTAGTAATGCATCATAACACTGAGGATTTATTGGTGCATTTTCTCCTTCTAAAGTAACGTGAATTCCTGATTCTTTTGTTTCAACAAGTGTTATTTTTGTTTTTAACATTAAATTAAATTTCTTATTTATTTGTTTTAACAAAACTTGTGTTATATCTTTATCTGCAGAAGGAATTATTTGATCAAACGTTTCAACTATATCAACATTCGAACCTAACGCATGATATACAGTCCCCATTTCTAATCCAATAATACCAGCGCCTATTATTAATAATCGTTTTGGAATATTTGTTATTTTTAATGCATCACTTGAATTCCAAATACGTGGATCTTGACAAGGAATAAAAGGTAATTCTATAGAACGAGAACCAGCAGCAATAATAGCATTATCAAATTGAATACTAATACAATCATTAATTCCTTCACTGATTAACGTATGACTATTTACAAATCGACTTATACCTTTTAGTAACTTTATTTGTCTAGCATGAGCCATTCTAACTAAACTTTTAGTTAATTGAGTTATTATGTTTTCTTTCCAAGAACGTAATTTTTCAATATTAATTGTTGAGTTACCAGACATAATGCCATGAGAAGTTAACATTTTGTTTTCTTCAATAATTTTAGCAACATGTAATAATGCTTTCGAAGGAATACATCCAACATTTAAACAAACACCACCTATATTAGAATAACGTTCAATTAAAACAGTCTTAAGACCTAAATCAGCGCAACGAAAAGCTGCAGAATAACCTGCTGGACCTGATCCAATAACCACAACTTGACTTTTTATCTTAAGATTCATAATTACCTCTTAATTAAATTTTTAATAAAAATAAATTTTATTATATTATGCAATATTTTAACTTAGAATTTAAAATTTTATTTAGTTGTTTTCAAAAAAATATAGTAAATAATTATTTTATAGTATTATAAAAATTTTTATTTTATTTTTTTTTAAATTTATAATATATCTTATTAATTTATTTTGAAAATTTTGTTTATACATTGATCTATAAAAATTTCTATGATTATTCACAAACTTATTTGATTAAAGAATTTACATTATATATAATATATGTAATATTTATTTATATGAATTTTAATACAAATATGTTTGGTAATTAATATAAATATATTTATTATTTGAAATATAAAATATTATTTTTTAAAAAAAATAATAAAACACATAATTAATTTAAAAAATTATTTTATGTTTACGATTTTTAAATATCTATTATATAATCTTATTAAAATAATAAAACTTTATATCATATTAAAATTTTAAAAACTCTTTTGTAATATATAATTACAATAAAAAAATAATTTATAATTTTTATTTAAATAAAATATAACGATTGAATATTTTAATATTATTTTATCAATTTTTATAAACATAAAATTACATAATCTTGTTCTATAATAAATTATATTATTAATGATTGTATACTATAATAAAAATTTATATTAAACATTCATTTGAGTTAAAACAATATCCATTTTTATATTTTTATAAATTTATACTAATTTTGTTAATTGAATTTTTAATTAATTATTTATTATTTATTAATAATAAAAAACAAATAGTTTTATACTAAAACGTATTTTATACGTTTATTTAATTAAAATAACACAATAATAAATAATAAAAAATATTTTTATTTAAATTTATTAAAAACTAATATTTTATTTAATTCGAATAGATAAATTAATTTTTAAAGATATCATAACAAATTATTTAAACTAATAGTGATTATTTCTAAAGAATCATTTTATAACGGTAACAATGAGCTTATATTAACATTAAAATAATGTTTTATCTAACAATAATTATAAAACATAACAAAATTAGTTATATAAAAAATAATAAAAATTTATGATTAAATTTTAATATTATTTTTTTAATTATATTTTTTGTAATAAACTACCCCTTAATACTTAATACGAAATTAATTCATATTAATAAAAATACAAAAAGTACATTCTTACTATTTTCTAAAAAAAAAATAAATTTTATTTTAAATGTTAACATTAATTAACAATAAAAAAATAATATAATAATATTATTTTAATTTTTATTTAATATTTTTTAATATAAAAATATTTTAATAATAAAAACCTTTCAATAAATTTTAAAAACAATTACAACAAAAATATTTTATTAAAAAATAAAATATTTTATATTTTTACATATTTATAACATAATTAAAGAACGAATATCAGATAACATCTGATTAATAATAGTTATAAATTTCGCACCAGTGGCACCATCAATAACTCGATGGTCAAAAGAAAGCGATATAGGTAACATAAGACGCGGTATAAATTCTTTATCATTCCATACTGGTTCTGTAACTATTTTTGAGACACCTAAAATAGCAACTTCTGGTGCATTAATAATTGGAGTAAAATAAGTTGTTCCAATACTTCCTAAGCTTGAAATAGTAAAACAACCGCCTTGCATGTCAATCATAGTTAATTTTCCATTACGTGATTTTTCTAAAATAATTTTTAATTCTTGAGATATTTGAGTAATATTTTTTTTATCTACATTTTTTAATACTGGAACGACTAAACCATCAAGAGTATCGACTGCAACACCAATATTAATATATTTTTTTAAAACTATTTTTTGACCATCTTCATTAAGTGAACTATTAAATCGAGGAAATTTTTTTAAAGCAATTGCTACAACTTTAATAATAAACATAATAGGTGTAAGTTTTATATCTACTTTACATTTAGAAAAATATTGATTTTGCTTCTTCATAAATACATTTAAATCAGTAAAATCTAGTTTATCAAAATGAGTTACATGCGGAATTGTTTTCCAATTATAAGTTAAATTATCTCCAGAAATTTTCTGAATACGTCCTATATTTATTTCTTCAATATCGCCAAACTTTTTAAAATTACATTTTAATGATAATTTTTTATCTTGTTTATTAGAAATAAATGTTGTATCAAAATGTTTTATAGCATTTTTTATATAAATTTGAATATCTTCACGTAAAATACGATTTTTGTGACCAGAACCTTTTATCTTTTCTAAATTTATTGAAAATTCACGTGCTAAACGACGAATTAATGGAGAAGCATGTGCATAAGCACCATTTTTTAAAAAATTTTCTTGATCATTTAAATAATTAGGCGCTAAAAGAGGATTGACCATTTTTTTTGACACAATATTTGAGAATTTAAAATGATTCTCACTATAATTAATAGATGGTTTATTATTTTTATCAATAATCAAAGAACGATTGCTTATTATACTATTTTCTTTAGAATCAGAAGAAAACAAATTTGTTTTGTTTTGTGATTGTTTCTTGTCTTCAATCTGTACGCTGTCTTTTCCTTCAAAGATCATTATTACTGTTCCAGTTTTTACTTTTTCACCAACTGTTACTTGAATCGACTTAACTATACCTTCTTGTGGCGCTGGAATTTCTATTGAAGCTTTATCACCTTCTACAACAATCAGCGACTGTTCAGTTTTAACTTTATCTCCAATGTGAACTAAAATTTCGGTAATTTCAACTTCATCTACACCTATATCTGGCACTGTAATCTTAATAGACATTATTTCGTACCTCTTTATGCTAGACGCGGATTTATTTTTTCTTGATTTATATCAAATTCTTTAATTGCATTAACAACAACAGATATTGAAATATCGCCATGTGTAGCTAACTCAGTTAAAGCAGCAATAACAATATAGTATGCACTTATTTCAAAATAATTACGTAAATTTTTACGACTATCTGAACGACCAAATCCATCCGTACCTAATACGCGATAACTGGTAGCTGGTATATATGCTCTAACTTGTTCTGCAAACAATTTCATATAATCAGTAACTGCAATTGCTGGTGCAGTATTCATTATTTGAAAAATATAAGATATTTTTTTCTTTTTAGTAGGATGTAACATATTCCAACGATCACAATCCTGACCATCTCGTGCCAGTTCAGTAAATGAGGTTACACTATAAACATCTGATCCTATGTTATAATTTTTTAATAAAATTTTAGCTGCTTCATATACATGACGCAAAATAGAACCTGAACCTAATAGTTGTACTTTACCCTTCTCACCTTTTAATGATTTTAGTTTATATATACCTTTACAAATGCCTTTTTCTACTCCTTGAGGCATTGCTGGCATAAAATAATTTTCATTCATTGTCGTTAAATAGTAATAAATGTTCTCTTGTTTTTCACCATACATACGTTTTAAACCATCTTGTATAATTACTGCTACTTCATAAGCATAAGCTGGATCATAAGAAATACAACTAGGAATAGTTAAAGCTTGAATATGACTATGACCATCTTCATGTTGTAATCCTTCCCCATTTAAAGTTGTACGACCTGAAGTCCCTCCAATTAAAAATCCACGCGCTTGTTGATCGCCAGCTGCCCAACATAGATCGCCAACACGTTGAAAACCAAACATAGAATAATAAATATAAAATGGAATCATTGGAAAGTTATTAGTACTATAAGATGTTGCAGCAGCCAACCACGAAGAAAAAGCTCCTACTTCATTAATTCCTTCTTGTAAAATTTGCCCTTTTTTATCTTCTTTGTAATAAGCAACTTGCGAATAATCTTGTGGAGTGTACTTTTGACCATCAGAGTTGTAAATACCAATTTGACGAAATAGACCTTCCATACCAAAAGTTCGTGCTTCATCTGCAATAATAGGTACTAATCGATCTTTAATTGATACATTTTTTAACAGTATATTAAGAATACGAACAAAAGCAATAGTTGTTGAAATTTCTTTTTTTTGCATCTCTAAAAGAGCACTAAAATCTTTTAAAGTTGGTAATAATAATTTCTCAGTAAATTCTAACAATCGGCTTGGTAAGTAACCTTTTAATACTTTTCGACGTTCATGTAAATACTGGTACTCTTTAGAGTTTTTTTTAAAAGTAACATATGGTAGCTTCTCAAGATCAATATCGACAATTTTTATATTAAAACGATCTCGATAATCTCGAATATCTTCTATATTCATTTTTTTTACTTGATGAGCAATATTTTTCCCTTCGGCAATATTCCCCATTCCATAACCTTTAACCGTATGAGCTAAAATAACAGTTGGCTTTCCTTTAGTATTTTTTGCTTTTTGTAGTGCAGAAAAAATTTTTTTTGGATCGTGACCTCCACGATTTAATGCCCAAATTTCATCATCAGTCATATCTTCGACTAATTGAGCTGTTTCTGAATAACGTTCAAAAAAATGTTTTCGTATATAAGCGCCATCTTTAGATTTTAATGTTTGATAATCACCATCTACAGTTTCATTCATAAGTTGAACTAATTTTCTAGTAGTATCTTTTTTAAACAATTTATCCCAAGATCCACCCCAAATTACTTTTAAAACTTGCCAACCTGCACCGTGAAATATATTTTCTAATTCGTTAATAATTTTACCATTTCCTATTACTGGACCATCTAAACGTTGTAAGTTACAATTAACAATAAATACTAAATTATCTAGTTTTTCTCGACATGCTATTGTTAGTGCACCTTTAGATTCTGGTTCATCCATTTCACCATCACCTAAAAAAGCATAAACAGTTTGTTTTGAAGTATTTTTTAAGGTTCGTTTTTCTAAATATTTTAAGAATTTAGCTTGATAAATAGCACAAATTGCTCCTAGCCCCATTGATACAGTTGGAAATTGCCAAAATTCTGGCATTAATTTAGGATGAGGATAAGAAGATAAACCTTTTCCATGAGTTTCTTGACGAAAATTATTTATTTGCTCTTCAGTAAGACGACCTTCAAGAAAAGCACGTCCATAAATACCTGGAGAAATATGCCCTTGAAAATAAACGAGATCACCACCATCTTTGCTATTTCTAGCACGAAAAAAATGATTAAAACATACTTCATAAAGAGTAGCAGAAGACTGAAAAGAAGCTATATGCCCACCTAATTCTAAATTTTTTTTAGAAGCACGAAGAACCATCATCATGGCATTCCAACGAATCGCTGAACGAATACGACGCTCTAAATGTAAGTTACCTGGATACATTGGCTCATCTTCTACTGGAATAGTATTAATATAATCTTGAGTTGTCACTTGATGAAAAAAATTAATAAGACTATTTTTTTGATTGACTATTTTTAATAAATGATTAATGAGAAATTGAGCCCGTTCAATACCTTCTTCATGTAGAACTGATTTAATTGCTTGTATCCAATCACGAGTTTCAATCGGATCCACATCATTCACTATACATTGTGACATGGTAATGTCCTTATCTATTTAATGGTTTATTTAAAGAAAATGGTCTAGTTTTTTATACAAAACATAATAAAATAAATAACTATTATTTTATTAAAAATACAATTAACTATATTTAATTATTTTTAATATATTAATCTATTTATTTAAAAAAAACAGCATGTTATTTTTGTTCTTTAAATATAACAAATTTTTAATATAAAATAATTTTATCTTATATTTATTAAAAATATTTTAGATTAACTTACAATAAAGTCTTTATAAATCTTTATCTTAATAAAAGATAGCTGTTCAAGATATTAAAATGATCAGTTATTGTAACTTTTTTTTAATTTTTACAAAAACATAAAATAAAAATTTTTTATATATTGTTTTTAAAGTTAACTTTTCATTTTAACATAGTTTTTAAAAATTATATTTATGTTAAATTTTAATTTTGTAACAATAAAACATCACTACAAAATATTAAATTATTTCAAAATTTTAAACTATAATTGTTTTTAAAAAACAAAATTGAAATATAAAAATATTAAATATAAAATACATTTTTTAATAAATTGATAAAAAATTTAAATATAACTATTAATCAGTTTAACGTATATTATTTTATCAAAACATCTAATATTTATTTAAGATTATTATTAATAGTTAAAATAAATAATTTTTTAAAAAATAATTTCTTAAAAAATAAAATGATATTTATTTAAAATCATTTTTACCATTTTAAAATAGAAATATATTTCTTAATATAAAAATATTTTTTAGTTATTTTATTAAATTAACATTTTCCTAAATTCTTTTCTTTAAAAGATAATTTATATTTTCTTTAAAAGATAATTTATATTTATAAAAATAATAATTTATTCTAATAAATAATATATGTTACTATAAATAGTATATGTTACTATTAAATAATATATAATCATTAATTTGTTTTATTATAAATAATAAATAAATATTTTTTTAAAAAGTGAAAAGATAACTTAGTTAGAAATATATTTAGCATATTTTTTTTATAAATTATTTTAATTTTTTATGTTCTATTAAACATACTAACATTAAATTCTAATATGATAAAAATATTAAATTATAATATCTAAATGTTATGATAAATAAAAAGTTGTTTTATAATAATAAGAGACTAAATTTATAGATAATTAATAATATAACAATTAAACAAAAACATGCCTGAAAAATTATTATATTAAATTGACTTCTTTATTAAGAATAGTTAATTTAAAATTATTTATAAATATTACTTAAATAATAAAATAGCAGGATCTTTAACGATGTTAGGTTAGACTATTTACAGATTTGATCACTTTTTTGTTGTTTTCTAACTTACTTAAAGCAATTAATAAAAACTAGTTTTTATTAATTTTTGTTGTTTTTATATAAATATTAAAAAAATTTTGTCAACTTGTTATAGTACGATTAATAGATGATGAATATATGATAAACAATATAATTAATAAAAATAGATATTTATATTTAATAATATAAATATTTACTTATATTTTTTTACGAAATATTTTAATAATTAATATTATTGATTTCTCTAACATAAAATATACGCTAAAATAGCATTATAGTTTTCTATTATTACAGTTATAGCAATAATTAATATAATAATCTTTGATAGATTTTATGATGTGGAAAGATAAGTAATGTAAAAAGATAGTTTGTCTCAAGCATAGAAGCATAGTAAATTTTATTATATAAATTATTTTATTAAAAATTAATAATAATTTTTTAAAATTTAATAATTATGTCATACTCATTATTAATATTATTATTATTTTTTAATAGCATTATTTTGTTGTATATACTAATTAAACATATAATTTTAAAAAATATTACTTAAATTTTAACAATAATAGTAATTAAAAATACACTTATTTAATAAATTACGATTTTATTTTGTTTTCTTTTAAATATAGTATTAAACATGAAAAAAATATTAAATAAAAATTTAAAAATTTTGTAACAATTATTTTTATTAATTGTATTTTATATCTTGATTATTATCTTTTGTATAAAAAATTTAAATGTTCATATGTCTTATTTTAATTGTTACTAATTTTAATTATTACTATTTTAGTATTCACAACATTAAAAAACAAAAAAGAAACGTTTAATTTAAAATTAATCATAATTAAGTGAACAGTATGTTTTAAGAATGATTTATAAAAATAAAATAGTTCAACAACAAATATATGTAGTTTTTTCATTTAATATTTAATATTTACTTATTTAATATTTACTTTTTAAACAAAGATAATGAAAATATCTCAACTTTAAATAAAAAAGATTTAACATATTAAATTTTTTAAATGATATTGTTTTTGATGTTGTAATGTTTTACTTATTTTAAAAAAAATATATTTTAAACATAAAAATTCTAATATTTTTACAATAAAAATAATAATTTTATTTTTTATTATTCTTTAAAATTTTTTATAAAAAGAAAATATAAAATGGATATTATTGTTATATTTGAAATGACTAATAAAAACAGTCATTTATATAATTATATAAATTTATTTTTATTGTTTTTAAAATTATTAATATGTAAATATATTATTAGAAAAATTTTTTACGTTAATCATTTTAAAAAAAATAATATTATTATAATATTGTGATATTAGTTTTTATATATTATTATATTTTTTATAAAAGTAAAAGTAATAATTATACTTTATATTGTTTATTAATAACAATTAAATATATATATTTTATTTTTTTAAAAAGTGTTTCTTTTTAAAAAAAATGCATTTTTAAATTTTATCATTGATATATTCAATATTATTGTTATTCTATTAAAATTATTAATAAATATTAAAAGGTATTTAAATGTTAAAAAAAATAAAAAAAATATTTGATGTATTAAAGATATTTTTAATATGTTTTTGTAAAAATACTATTATTTAATAAATGCACTTCTTTTATATTTTTTTTAATAAAGAATTTTATTTGAGTTAATATTACACTTTTAATAATTTTACTTGATCTTTAGAAAAATAAATAATGCTATATAACGTGCTTGAATGTCATGATTATATAATTATATTGTTTACTTCATAAAAGTATATATTAATAAAATAATAAACAATTTTTAATATTATTAAATACAATTAAAAAAATAATATTTAATAAATTGTAAAAACTAGCTATTTTATAGTAAGTTATAAAGTATTTGAATGTTATTTTACTAGTAAAAACTATGAATAATAAATGTTTAATCTAATTTGTATTATATATTTTATTAATAAAATAAAAATAAATTTATATTATTTTATAAAATATTTTGAAAAAGTATAAATACTTTTTTAATACATATTTTACTATTGTTTTAATGTATTTATGATTAAGAATAATATCATAAATCATAAAAACTTTTTAAATATTAAATAAAAAATATTGTAAAAAAATAATAATTAAAAATATACAATATTTTAACGTTTAATATAGTTATCAACAAACTGTCGTAATAGATAATATTTGTTTTAATTATTTTTTTATTTATATCTTTATAAATATTATATACATATTAAAAATGTTTTAAAATTTTTTATTTAAAAATTATGATTATTTAGCATTTTAGAATTTTATGTTGTTAATAGATATATTTTTATTAATATCAAACGATGATGTCATACTAGTTTAATAAAACCATACATCTTTAACAGTCATCTATAATAACTAAGAAATTAATTTACAAAACTGTTCTTTTTGTAAAAATAATTTCTAATTTTTATAGA
This sequence comes from Candidatus Ecksteinia adelgidicola, assembly GCA_020541345.1. Lineage (GTDB taxonomy): Bacteria > Pseudomonadota > Gammaproteobacteria > Enterobacterales > Enterobacteriaceae > Ecksteinia > Ecksteinia adelgidicola. The sequence goes on from CP045239.1 coordinate 946,419, forward strand.
ATGTATTTAAAAAAAATAATAAGTATTTTATATAAAGTATAAAAAATAGTAATAATATAAATTTTATTAAATGAATTATTCATAGACTTTTAAATTAATCTTTTTATATTTACTATAAATTTTTAACAAATAAAATTATTTTTTTAAAAATTTTTTAAAATCATAGAAATAAATTTATAATACATTTATTGCATTTAGATCTTTAAAAGCTTTTTCTAAACGTATTATCATACTGACTTGTGCTGCCCTTATCCAAATTCGAGGATCATAATATTTTTTATTTGGTTTATCAGGAGATTCTAAATTTCCTAACTTGTTTTGTAAATATGATTTATTAATTTTATAATACTTTAATACTCCTTGCCAAAAAGCCCATTGAGTATCAGTATCAATGTTCATTTTAACAACACCATAATTAATAGATTTTTTAATGTCTATATTACTAGATCCAGATCCACCATGAAAAACAAAATTTAAACTATTATGTGGAAGACAATATTTTTTAGATACATATTCTTGAGAATCACGTAAAATAGTTGGAATTAATTTAACGTGACCTTCTTTATATACACCATGTACATTACCAAATGAAGCAGCAATAATAAAACGTGAGCTAATAATATGTAATTTTTCATAAGCATAAGCTACGTCTTTTGGTCGTGTATATAACAAATTAGTATTACTATAAACATGTTTTATTCCATCTTCTTCACCTCCTGTACAACCTAATTCTATTTCTAGTGTTATATTCATTTTTGACATACGATAAAAATACTTACTACAAATCATAAGATTTTTTTCTAAAGGTTCTTCTGATAAATCAATCATATGAGAAGAAAACAACGGTTTATGATTTTTAGAAAAATATTTTTCATTAGCTTCTAATAGCCCATCTAACCATGGAAGTAATTTTTTAGAACAATGATCTGTATGTAAAATAACAGGAATATCATAATATTTAGCTATTGTATGAACATGATGAGCAGCAGATATGGCTCCAATAATCGCTGCACTGTTAGGATTACTTGTTTTAATACCTTTACCAGCAATAAATGCCGATCCACCATAAGAAAACTGTATAATTACTGGTGCACGCATTTTTTTTGCCGCTTCTAATGTAGCATTAATAGAGTCAATACTGGCACAGTTTATTGCTGGTAATGCAAAGTTGTTTTCTTTAGCAATTGTAAATATTTTTTGAACATCATTACCTGTTACAACACCTGACTTTATGAAATTAAAAATTTTTGACATATGATTTTATCCTATTTTTATTAGATACAAAGATAAAAAATTAATAATTTTAAATTATATTATTATTATCAAATAATACGTTAAATAATTATAATTTTTCTTTTTTTTTTATATCTTGTTCAAAAGCACGTTTTTTTAACATCGTAATTACTGGAAGAGATTTCCCTTCAACAAAAGAAAGAAAAGCTCCACCACCAGTAGAAATGTAAGAAATATCATCTCTAATACCAAATAAATCAATTGCCGATAAAGTATCACCACCTCCAACAATAGAGAATGCTTTACTTTCAGCAACTGCACGAGCAACAATCTCAGTTCCTTTTCTAAAATTAGGAAATTCAAATACACCAATCGGACCATTCCATAAAATGGTTTTAGCATTTTTTAATATAATAGCTAAGTGTTTAGCAGAAACGTCACCTATATCTAAAATTTGTTCGTTATCTTTAATATCATCACATTTTTTTATCGTAGCTATAGAAGTGTTACAGAACTGAGTAGCAACTCGAACGTCAATTGGAATCGGAATACTATAAGATTTCAGTAATTTTTTTGCATAAGGTATTAAATTAGGTTCATATAAAGACTGACCAACGTTATAACCTTGTGCTGCGATGAAAGTATTAGTAATACCACCTCCGATAATTAATTGATCTGCAATTTTAGCTAACGAATCTAGCATTGTTAATTTACTTGAAACTTTAGAGCCACCAATAATTGCAACCATTGGACGCATTGGTTTATACAGTGCTTTACTTAAAGCTTGTAGTTCAGATGATAATAATAAACCAGCACAAGATATGCGAGAAAATTGACTCACTCCATGAGTAGATGCCTGAGAACGATGAGCAGAACCAAAAGCATCCATTACAAATATTTCACACAATGCTGCATATTTTTTTGATAATATTTGATCATTTGCATTTTCACCTTTATTGAACCGAACATTTTCTAAAACTACTAACTCACCTTTTTTTACATTTAAACCATCTAAATATGTTCTTTCTAGACGTATTGAAATATTAAGATATTTTTTTAAAGAATTTACTATTGGAATTAAAGAGAACTTTGGATTATACACTCCTTCAGTAGGACGTCCTAAATGAGACATTATTATAACGTATGCATCTTGTTTTAACGCAGCTTCAATTGTTGGTAAAGAAGCTTGTATTCGTATATCAGACATTATCTTACCTTGATTTATCGGTACATTTAAATCTGAACGAATTAAAATGCGTTTTTTTTTTAAATTTAAATCAGACATTTGAATGATAGACATCATAATATATCCTATTTTATGTAAAATTAAAGATGTCTAGATAATATTGTAATTAATTTATCATAAAAGCATTAATATTATTTTACTTAATGGTAATTATTTAATATTAAAATTTAATATTTAATAAATACTATCTTTTTTTAACTTTTAAAAAAAATTTAAATGTTAAGTAAAACGAAAAACTTAAAAACATATATCTATTAATAAAAAATTAATAAAGAATTATTTATTGTTATATTTAATTGACTATTTATGAAAAATTTTATTATATATATTACTAAATTATATTTAACATTTATTAAAAAAATTATTATCTTTAATAAAAAATATTTATTTTAACAAACTATTTTATTTTAAAATTTTATAAAATATCAATAAAACATTTTATGTTATTTATATTAAACTTTTTTATATTAATAACTTTTTTATTAAATATAAATAATTAGTATATTATAAATATCATATATAATCTAAATAATATAAATTTATTTAAAAAAACATATTTATATTAATTAGTTGTTGTAAATTTATTATTTATGTTTTGATATAAAATCATTGAATAAAAAAACAGAGTTTTTTATAACAAACTAATTTTTTTTTAAGTTATATATCATGTTATCATATAATTTTTGTATATGAAAACATTAATAAATAATAATTTTTTACTATATCTTTGAAAAAATGTTATTAATTAAAATAATTTTTATATAAAAATAGAATATATAAAAAATAAAATATACATTATCTATATTAACAATATAAAATATAGTGATAAATATTGATTAAGTAAAAAAAATGATACTGAATAATTAAAAATATCATTTTTAGTTAAAACATTATTTAATATAATTATAGATAAGATATTTTACAATAATTTTTATATAAAAACATAAAATATATTTTTAATAATAAATAAAAAAAATTGGTTAGTAGATTATATAAAATTTAAAAATAATTTATTATAAAAGAATCAAAAAATATTTTTATATGATTTTACTTTTAGGAATATAATTATATAATTTTTATTATTTAATCTATTTTAATAATTTTAATTTTTTATTATTTATTTATAAAAATTTTGATACAATTAAGTTTATATTTATTAAAATATCAAAATTATTATACATGATTATAAATATAAGAATTTAAATATTATTTAAAATCAAAACATATATTACAAATAACAATTAATATATAAGCATTACTATAACATTATAAAATATTTAATAATTTTTTTATAAATCGTAAATAATTTAATCGTGATCTATAGTACGATTATGAAAAAATAAATAATAATACAATATTAGACTTACTAAATTCTATTACATTTATTTAAAAAAAAACATTTAAGAATTATACATGTTTTTTTAATAAAAATTTTATTTTTTAATTTAAAAATATAAGTTAAAATAATTAAGAATAAATTTTTTAATTTTTAATATATTAAATAAGAGTTTTGATATTATTATATATGACAATTCTTTAATAATGTAAGTCTATGAAAATAAAAACTTTATAAAGTTAATATATAAAATATGAGTTATCTAATATTATTTTATAATTTGTAATTATTTCAAAAATAAATTGATTAATATAAAATTTTTTAATTAAAATTTAATAAATATTTATAATCTAAAAATTAATACGAATACGTTTACGTTTAAAGTAGAATTTATTACTGTTTTATAGTATGTTATTGTTTATAATGAATACATTGTAACAAATATAATTAAAAGCTAATTTTTAATTAAAAATTTTACTATATTTATAATTATTTGTTTTATAAAAAATAAAAAATTCATTAATTTATTTTTTTATAATAAACATTAAAATTAATATTTTATCTTGAGTTTTTTTAAAATTAGTGCTAATTTTTTTAATAATAAAAATATTTGTAATAGAAATATATAATTTTATAAAAAATATAAACTTTAAAAAAATAAAATTAAATTTTATGTTAAGCTCTATAACTTATTAAAAGAAAGAATTAGAACAAAATAAAAGAAAAAATATTTAATAGTTTTATTACATTTTAAATGTTAATTATAAACTCATTAACAAAATTATAAACTCATTCACAAAGTAATTTTTAATTGAATCAACATGTAATTAATTATTTTATTTATCTTCTATATACTACAACATTTTTATAAAAAATAAATTTTATTAATATCTTATAAAAAATTTTAGTTAGAATAATGTAGATATATATAATTTTATTCTAATTATATTTTTAATGATAATCTAATAATATAAAAGAATAATTTGTATTATAAATAGTTTTTATTTTTCTTTATATTTAAGATTATTTGAGTAAATAACTTTTTTTAAACACTTAATATGTTTTAAAAACCTAATATTTTAAAAAATTATTTTGCTATAAATAATTTTACTATAAATAAAGTCTATATTATCAACTTCTTCTGTTTGATAAAATTTTTTATATAAATTATTAATTATATTAAAGAAATAATTTATATTACTAGATAACTTTTTTTAAAATTTATATTTAATTTTTTATTTTAATAAAAACGATATAGTAATATAAAATAGTAATATAAAAAATCTTTTGATTATAGAAACAATAGAGAATATGAAATATGATTAATCAATTAACTTTTTTGCGTAAATTTACTACAATAGTTGCAGACACTGGAAACCTTGAAGATATAAAGATGTATCAACCACAAGATGCAACTACAAATCCATCTTTAATTTTTAAAGCAGCTCAAATTCCTCAATATTCTAAATTTCTTGATGAAGCTATTATTTGGGCACGTAAACAAAGTCATGTCTTTACTCAACAAGTTACTGATGCTATTGATAAATTATCAGTTAACATCGGTTTAGAAATTTTAAATTTTATACCAGGAAAAATTTCTACTGAAATACCTGCTCGCCTTTCTTATGATACCACTGCTAGCATTTATAAAGCACGACGTTTAATTCAATTATATAATGAAGCAGGAATTGAAAATAAACGTGTTTTAATTAAACTTGCTTCAACTTGGCAATGTATTCGTGCAGCAGAAATTTTAGAAAAAGAAGGTATTAATTGTAATTTAACATTACTATTCTCTTTTGCACAAGCAAAAGCATGTGCTGAAGCTGGTGTTTTTTTAATATCTCCATTTGTTGGTCGTATTTTAGATTGGCATCAAATAAACAGTAATAAGAAAGAATTTCTTTCACACGAAGATCCTGGTGTCATTTCTGTTCGTAAAATTTATCAGTATTATAAACAACATAATTATAAAACTCTTATCATGGGTGCTAGTTTTCGTAATATTGATGAAATCATTGAGCTTTCTGGTTGTGATCAACTTACTATTTCGCCAATATTTCTTAAATTATTAACAGAAAATAAAAATCCATTAAAAAGAAAATTATTTTATACTGGTGAAATAAAAACGCGACCTTCTCCATTAACTGAACCTGAATTCTATTGGCAACACAATAAAAATTTGATGGCAGTTGAAAAACTTTCTGATGGAATTTATAAATTTCATATAGACCATTGCAAACTAGAAAAAATGATTATTAATTTGTTATAATATCAATTATTTAAAATATAACTTTATAAATCTTATATTTTTTATTATAAAATATAAAAAACTTTAAAAAAAAACATGGCTTTTCAGCCTAATATAAATTATTAGGCTGTTATTTTATAAAAATTATTTATAATATTTTTTTATAAATTAATTTTTTATTCATAATAAAATATCGTTATACAAAAAAAAGTTAATTAAAGAATAAAAAAACATAATTGTATATTTCTTATTTGTTTTAAAATTAATATATATTTTATAAATATTTCTTAATAAAAATTATTAATATACTAAATAAAAAAATTAATTTTAACACTAATTTAGTTTTTATATAAACAAATATAGCATTATATGTCTTTTATATTTTTATATTTATATAAATGCAGTTTAGTATTATTTATTTTAATAAAAATGTATTTTATATAAAATTAAATAATATATAAATAATATCGTTAAACTATATATTAATAACGATATATCTTTTAAGTTTATTAAAATGTATAACTAAAGTGATAAAATACAATATTTAATATTTTATGATAACTTACACTTGTGTTTATGATGTTTTTATATTAGTATTAGTAATATCCTTAAAAATGTTAATATTCTTAAAAAATAATTTTTTATTTCATATATAATTTATATTTTAATAAAAGTTTTTTTTAAAATATAATATAATTTTAATTTTTTATTATAATAATATTTAAAAATAATATTTGTTTAAAAAGGAATATCATCATCAAAACTTGTTGGTTCATTTTTAGAAACTGTAAGATTATTATTTTTTGATAAACGAGTTTTTAAATTATTATCAAATAATTTATTATTATGTAATGATTCTATTCCACTTTGCCGGTGACCAAGCATTTGCATAACGCCATTCATGCCAACTATAATTTCAGTGGTATATTTTTCTACTCCAGCTTGATCAGTCCATTTTCGAGATTGTAAAAATCCTTCAATATATATTTGTGAACCTTTTTTTAAAAATTCTCCTGCTACTTCTGCTATTTTTCCAAATAAAACTACACGATGCCATTCAGTTTTTTCTTTTTGTTCATTAGTTGTTTTATCACGCCAAACTTCTGAAGTTGCGATACTAATGTTAGCTACTGCTCCACCATTTTGCATATAACGAACTTCAGGATCTTGACCAAGATTTCCGATAAGAATTACTTTATTTATTCCTCTACTAGCCATTAGTATTTACCTTATAATAAAATATAATATGCAACAAAAAAAAATATAATTTTTTATTTTTTAAAATTTTGTAAATATCAAATTAATTATGTTAATAAATATAATTTAAAATTTTTTACATGATTATAACATTATTTAAATTTTTAAGTATATTTAAAGCTATAGTTTAATTTAAAATTATTCTTTTCTTGTTAAATGTTATACATACTTAACTTACAATACACTATACATTGAAACACAGATCTAAAGATATTTTTAGTTGTTTATATTGTGTTTAATCATAATTGTATTTTGTGATATACTGACATTATAATTTATACTGCAACAATAAAATATTTAACTACCATGTTCACTGTTAATTCTTGTTTTTTTATTTTTTTATTATTAAATATTTTAGAAATAATCATAATATTTTTATAACACTTTATTTATTTAAAAAATAAAATAATAAAACTTATACATAAGTAACTTTAACAAGTGATAAATAATTATTATTTAATAATAGGGGTTATATAAAGAACATATTGAAATATTACTAATATAATAATATTTAATGCATTGTTTTTCATAACGTTTTGTTCTATATATTAATAAGTTGAAAATTAATTTTTAAAAAACGAATATTAATTTTTTTAAAGCTAGAACATAACGATATTAAAAAACAATTTTACAAAAAAATTATTTTAATTTTATATAAAATATTGAATATAATTTTATTTATAATTAAATACAATTAATATAAAACTATAGTATTATATAAAATAAAAATAATATAATACATAATTATATTATTTTAATTACTTAATTTTTTAATAAAAAATAATAAATAATTTATATGGTAATATTAATAAATAATAAATAAAAAAATATTAAATAACAAAATATTATAAAAATATAATGTATCCAAAACAAGTATAAATTTTTTATTTTTTTAAAAAAAATAACATTTTAATGAAAATAACAATATAAAAAAATATAAATTAATATTATAAACATACGTTTTAATTTAATTTGAACATGCTCATTATATTTTATTTTATATTTATATTGTTTTTTAATTTAACGAAATTAAAATTTATAACATTTAATATTTTAATAAATAATAAATATAAAATATTAAATAAAAATTTGTTTTTATATTATTTGAATAAAACTTACAATATAATTTCAATATTATTTTATTCAGAACGTTTAGTAAAAATGTATTCATATTATTAAATTTAAGTGATTAATAAATGAAAATTATTTATTAATAAGTATAATACAAAAAAATAAAATATTACTAAAAAAGATCAAATAAAATAATAAATAATTTTTAATTAAAATAAAAGTTATATTATAAAATAAAAAAATTTTTTAATAAATATGAATTGTTTATTAAAATAAAATATATTGTTAATTTTTACCTATCGAAAAATATTTAATTTATTATTATATAAACTTTCTAAGTTTTATTATATTACTTACTGTTTTAATATTAACAATTGTTTTACTAAATAATGAAATTATTCAACATATATTTATTTACTAATTAATATTAACAGTTCTATTAAAAATAAATTAAAATTGTTATATAAACATGATAATTATCTTTTATATGTTTAATATATTGTAAAACATTGTTTAATAGTTAAAACTATATCATGAATAGTATGAATTAAAGAAGTTATTAACATTGAAATAACTAATATACTATTAATAATAAAAATATAATTTCTACAATAATTAATCTTTAATATTGATTAAAAAAATAAATATAAAATTGATATTAAATTTTATTAAAAATAACAAAATAAAATTATTTATTTTCTTATTTACTTAATTTTTATTTAAAATATTAATTTACAATTTAAATCATATAATATTTTTTAAAATTATTTTAATATATGTAATATATTTTTATTTTAATTATAAATAGTTAACCTTTTATTTTATGTTGTAAATAAAATATATATTTAATATAAAATATTGCAACATATATTAACTTAATAAATGTCATTTTTATTAAAATAATTAAAAAAATAAATTTCATAAGATATTTTATTATACAAACAATAATGATGACTATGAGATATTATAAAATAATAATAATTTTTATTTTAAAATAAAATTATAATTAATTTTTATGTTTTAAAGATATTTTATAATATAAAAATTAAAAATAGCAATACAATTTTTAATATATTGTTAAATAATAATTTTAAATATTTTAATATTCAAAAAAAAATAAAATTTTAAAATAAAATATAAATATTATTGCAATAAAAACAAATATACAATACTAAAATATTAGTATTCAACTATAACTATTTGATAAGTATTTATTTCTTTATATTTTATTATACAATAAAATAATTACAATTAACTAATATATTTATAATAAATTTAAATATATAATACAAATATTAACTAACTTAATAAATATAGCATACTATGCATGTTCATAGTATTTATTAAAATAACTATTGATTTTTTAATATTTAATCAATATAGAAAATTTAGACGATCAAATGATCGTCTAAATATTTCTTTTATTCATGACTAATATTTGTAATAAAATCAATAGCTGCTTGAACAGTAATGATTTTTTCAGCTTTCTCATCTGGAATTTCAGTATCAAATTCTTCTTCTAACGCCATTACTAATTCAACAGTATCAAGAGAATCAGCTCCTAAATCTTCAACAAAAAAAGAACTATTTAAAACTTCTTCTTTCTTAACACCAAGTTGCTTAATAATAATTTTTTTAACACGTTCCTCGATAGTACTCATACCCTTAAATTTCCTATCAACATTCGCTTTTGCGATGGTTTTTGTAGTTTTTAAAACATTAGAAAACTGTAAATTAATTACAACTAGTCAAACTATATTTTTGATTTTATAATATTTTATCTAACATAATATGAATAGTTTATACATTTTTAAATCATACAGATACCACCGTTTACATGTAACGTTTCACCAGTAATATAACTAGCTTGATCAGAAGCAAAAAACATAACAGCACTAGCGATATCTTTTTTATTTCCTAAACGTTTAGTAGGTATTAATGATAAAATACCTGATCTTTGTTTATCTGTTAATACTTGTGTCATTTCTGTTTCAATAAAGCCTGGAGCTACGACATTGACCGTAATACCACGTGACGCTACTTCACGTGCTAAAGATTTACTAAAACCAATTAAACCAGATTTTGATGCCGCGTAATTACTCTGTCCTATATTGCCTATACTACCAATAATAGAACCTATATTAATAATGCGACCAAATCGATTTTTCATCATTACTCGAAGTAGTGCTTTTGATAAATAAAATATAGAAGTAAGATTAGTGTCTAAAACACTTTTCCAATCGTCATACTTCATACGAAGCAATAATTTATCACGTGTAATACCAACATTATTAACTAAAATATCAATTTTTCCAAATTCAGAATAAATCATAGATAACATATGATGAATAGACTGAATATCAACTACGTTTAATATATATCCTTTACCATTTTTTCCTAAATAATTGCTAATGTTTTGAGCACCACTTTCAGTAGTTGCAGTTCCAATTACTTTAGCGCCATGTGTCATAAATTCTGTTGCAATAGCCTGACCAATACCACGACTGGCCCCAGTAACTAAAACACATTTATCTTTAAAATCCATTATGCTCCTTCTTTATTGATTCTTAAGCGCTATTGATAGACTGATAGGATCATTTACTGCCATTAATGGAAGAATGTTAAGAATACGTTTAGTTAAACCACTCAGAATATTTCCAGGACCAACTTCTAAAAATAGTAATCGCATTCCTTGAGATGCAATAAATTTAATACTTTCGTTCCAACGAACTGGGTTATAAAACTGCCGTATTAATGCATGACGAATTGCATTTGGATTAGTTTCTATTCGTACATCAACGTTATTCACTACCGATATTGTTGGAGTAAAAAAGTTAACATTATTTAATATAATTGCAAATTTATGAGCAGCAGGAATCATTAACTTACAGTGTGATGGTACGCTAATAGGTAATTGAAGTACACGCTTAGCACCAGCATCTTTACAAGCTAGTATTGCGCGATTTACTGCTTCTTTATGTCCCCCTATTACTACTTGACCAGGTGCGTTAAAACTAACTGGAGATACTATTTGTTTCTTAGATAATATTCTACAAATTTGAATTATAACTTCATCTTTTAATCCAATAATCACATACATTGCACCATCATCTATTGATATAGATTTCTGCATCAATTTTCCACGTGACTCTACTAAAGAAATTGCTGTTTTAAAATCTAGAACGTTAGAACATACTAATGCGGAATATTCACCTAAACTATGACCTGCCATTAACATGGGTGATTTACCACCTTGCTGTTTCCAAACACGAAAAATTGCTACTGAAGATGTTAACAATGCTGGCTGCGTATATTGAGTTTTATTGAGTATATTTACTGGACCTGTTTGTACTAACTTCCATAAATTATACCCAAGCAGTGATGAAGCTTCATGAAAAGTTTCTTTAACAATTGAAAATTTTGCACCTAATTGTGCTAACATGCCTAAGCTTTGTGATCCTTGACCTGGAAAAATAAAAGCAAATTGTGTCATTTTCTTTTATTCCTGTTAAAATTCAAACTAGACTAATACTAATTGATAATCGAAATAGTTCTTTAAAATTTTTTATCAAAACTACGCAAATCATTTAAATAAACTCATTTTTAATAACTTTATTTAAAAAGATCAAAATTAAAATAACAGAAATGTTTCCATAATGATAAAATATTATAATATTTGATTTATACTTATACCCAATGCTTTTATAATAATAATTTATTTTTTACAATAATATTTTTAAAATTTTTATGATATGATAACTATTTAATTTTATTAAAAATTTAAATTATTAACATATAATATTTTATTTATAATATCAATTAATTAAATTATGTAAATTTTAAACATTTTATTATTTTTTTATAGTAATGCAATATGATGAATTTCAATTTGAAATATAATAAAAAAGAAAAATAAATAAAACTGCTATAGGTGCTATTAGTATATAAAGGTGCTATTAGTATATAAATATTATAAAATAATTTCTAATGTTAATATGTTTTTAATAAATATCATCATTATTATTATGAATCAAATAAAAATATTATTATTTTAAAATCTAATGTTTGTGATAAAATATTTATTTAATTAGTAATTTATATTTTATTACACTGTTTTTATATTATATATTTTTTATCTATATTGATTGCATTAATAAAATTATAAAAAATTGATAAACATTAAAAGCAATATATGTTTTATATTAATAATATATTACATTAAACAAGAAGTATGAAGAAAGGTATAAGTTGATATACTAATATATAGTATAAATAGTATAATTAATTTGATTTTTTTATATATACGTTTACAATTATTTTTATTTCATTAAAAATCGATTATTGTCATAACTTTATCAGTATATAATAATACAATATTTTTGGATATTCATATATTTAATATTACTTTAGTTATAAGTAATATTCATTAATTATTATTAACGAGTATTTTTATAAATTATAATTGCTTAACAATTGTTCATACTAAAAATTTTTAATAAATGTTAACAAATTATTTTTTTAAATAACATTATAAAATTTACAGAAATATTTTTAGGCGTTTATTATTTTTTTATTTAGATGTTTTGTTTTATTTGTAGTCTAAATTCACATAAATTTATATTTTTTTATTTTTTTTAATTACTTTTAAATTCTATAGTACTATGAAATCTTATAAAAGATAAATTTTATTATATTAACTAAATACAATAATTTATATTCTGTTATTAATTATTATCAAAAAAAATCACCTAAAATTCTAGAATGTAAAATTTATTATTATGACAAATTAATAATTTTTTTTAAATTATTAAATAATTCTTTGTCTTACTGTTTATAGTTTTAAAGTAATATTTTTATAAAGTTATTATGTACTATAATATTTTTTAATTTACGAATAGTATATCCTAGAAAAATAATTTAACAATTAATCATACGTATTTTCTTTAACATATTTAATATAAATATTCTTGTTATATAATTTCTATAAAATTAATTTTTAAATATTAATAATAGAACTTTAAGCATTGATATATTAATATTTTTTCTGTTTTAATTTTATAACAATAAACTTCACTTACATAAATATTATAAATAACAAATTTTTTTAAATCAAACGATGTAATTATATTTAATAGTTAATTTATTACAATCTTTATTAAAGACAACTATTAAATATAAACTAACTAGTATTATTAATAATTTTAAATTTTATTAAAATAAAAAAAATCTATTAAATACATTAGTGCTTTCTATATTAATCTAATTTTTATATTTTAGAATCAATATAGTCGTACATTATATATAAAACATTGTAAATTTTTTATGTTACTTTTAATAATATTATTATAATGAACAATTAAGATACATTATGACTCATAATTAAAATAATAGATATAATTTTAATTGATTTTAAAAATACTAAGGCAGTCTAAAAAATTATTTAGATTACTAATTATAAAAATATAAATATTTAGATTATAAATAAGTGTTTAAGTTGTATATCAGATAATAACTAAAAAGTTAAAAGATTTATTCGTTATATTTTATATTAAAATTAAAAAATATATTATTAGTAAGTTAATCAATTATTTTTCGTCCACGATAAAAATTGTTAATAGTCATATGATGACGTCGATGAATTTCACCACTTTTTATGTCAGTAGATAACGTGATTATTTTTATTGAGTCATGAGCACGACGCATCCCTCGTTTAGATCTCGTTGGTTTATTTTTTTGAACAGCCACAAATTTTCTCCTGTATTACTTATTCTTTAAAGTAGTTAAATATCGAAAATAGATTATATTTTTTCTTTTTTAGATAATTTTTCAAACATTTTTGCTTTTTTTTTTAAAAAATTTACAATATTTGTTTTTATTCGTAAGAATATAACATAAGGTAATAAAAGAATCATCTTATCTTTAATCATTGATAATAAATATTGATAATAAATATAATTTTTCACATGAATTTATTTTAATTAATTCATATTGTTTTAAAATTATTTGATATCTATTACTATAGCTTGTTACTTTAAAATGATATCTTATTTTAATATAATGCTTGAATAAAATACTGTAACGCTAACATATTAATATAACTATTAAGATTTCTTAGACAGTAGTTAATACAAAACATTAATTATTTATGTTAATTGATAATAAAACCCTTCAATATCATTATTTATACTTTCTACTAATCGAGAAAGACATTTTACTTAATTATATTTATAAATATACTCTTATAATTTATATTTCTATAAATGATAAATTTTGTAGAAAGAGTTACAGATAATAATCTTGTTGTCATAATATAATGTATTTATGTTATAATAAAATATAATCAGAAACATTAAATGTAAAACGTTATATTTATTTTTTTAAACACACAAATAACTTTCAATTTTTTAATATACTTTTCATTGTCAATTAAAAATTATGATTTATATATAAATATATATTAAAAATAGTGAATTATATTAAATCAATTAATTGTTTTAGTTTATTAATAAATTGATATTTTTTCAGATCTTTAAAATTAAATATTCATAACAGTAATACTCGCATTAATATATACTTTACAGATATTTAGAATTTTAATATAATATTATTATGAATATACATTATATAGTTTTTAAAATTTAATATTGAAAATAATATATATATTCTTTATAAAAATGAAATAATAAATAAAACATTTTTATGTTATTATTTTATACTTTATATAATATTATAAATAAATTTAAGACAAGTTGATTAATTCTACATTAAATTTTAATATATATGTTCGTATTTTTAAAATATTTATATTAATTTATCATTTTTTGTTCTTAATAAATAATATATAAATATTAACACTTTTTTAAATTATGTAATTAATTTTAATAAATTAAAACTAAATTAAAACTAAATAAAAACTAAATAAAAACTATAAATATCAATAGCATCTTACTAAATTTTTATAATGCCTTACAACTTAAAAAGTTTATCATAAAATTTTTTTTATAAATGAATCATTATATCAATGCGCAAAGTTGTTTAATACATTTTAAATCTTTAAAAGATATAATAATTTTTTATTTTATAAGTTTATTGTTTTTATAATCAACGCATATACTAACATTAAAAATATATTTTAATGTTTTGTTCTTATTTTTTATCATAAAATGATTAATATTTTATTTCTTATCTTGGTTAATATAAATTTTTTAATATAATAAAATATTTTAATAATTATTTCGTATCTGTTATTTATAAACATCTGTTTTATTAAAAATAATTATTTATTATAGTATTAGTATAATTCAAAATTATTGCATTTTGACTAAATATGTTCTTTTTATATTTTTGTATGTTTTATATATTATTAATAATAAAAAACTTATTCTATCATATCTTTTTTTAATACTTGTAAACAATTAAATAATTTTTTATCTATTGGTGCTTCAATACAAAAATTTTGACCAGTGTTAGGATGTTGAAAACGTAATATAGCGGCGTGCAAAAATAAACGTTTAAGACCAGTAGTTGCCATTTTTTTATCAAAATTAGAATCACCATATTTTTTATCAAAGGCAATTGGATGCCCTGCATACGATGAATGTACACGAATTTGATGAGTTCTTCCAGTAATTGGGCGAATATTAAGTAATGTAGAATATCTGTAAGAAGTCACTGTTTTAAAATGTGTTTCTGATTTTTTTCCCATATTATTGACATGCATAATACGTTGACCATCTTTAAAAAAAACTTTTAATAGCGGTGCATTTATAATTTTTTTATTACTTTCCCACTTTCCTCGTACTAACGCTAAATAATCTTTTATAATTTTATGTTCTCGTAGCTGTTGATGTAATAAACGTAAAGATGAACGTTTCTTAGCTATTAAAAGAACACCAGAGGTGTCACGATCTAATCGATGAACTAATTCTAAAAATCGATCGTTTGGACGAATTGTTCGTAACCCTTCAATAATACCATAATGTAATCCACTACCTCCATGAACTGCAATACCAGACGGTTTATTTAAAACTAAAATATATTTGTCTTCATATAAAATATAATTAGATAAAACAATAATTTGATTACAATTCTCTAAAATTTTTATATTTCTTTTTTGAATTAAATACATTGATGGTATTCGTACTAAATCATTTATTTTTAATTTTTGTTTAACTTTAATTTGTCTATTATTTATTCGCACTGCACCTTTGCGAATAATACGATAAATCATACTTTTTGGTACATTTTTTAAATAAGAAAATAAAAAATTATCAATTCTCTGACCAGATGTTTCCTCAGAAATTATAATTGTTTTTACTGTTATTATATTTTTAATATTCATAGTAAAGAATTCTCGAATAAATCTTTTTGTAAAACTAAATATTATCTTTACTGTTTTTTTTAGTTATTGAACAAAAATATAAATTAATAGCAATATAACATAGTAATTTTAACACTTACTATATTTGTTCAACTATTCAACAGTTGTTTTACTATAATGATATAAATAATAAAAATTATTATAAAATGCTTATTAATAAATAAAAATAATAAATATCATTTAATAGCATTAAAATATTTATCATATAATCTTTTTATACGAATGATATCATTAATAAATTACTAATTAGAATGTATATAAATCAAAATGAAATTTATTAATTTTAATTAAAAGTTCTTCCTACAATTTACAAACTATTTTTTAAAAAATAAATGTAAAATTACTAAAATAATATAATCTTTATTTAAATAATAATTCACTACATTAAAAAAATAAAATAGTCTAACTTTAATTTAATTGTTGTAATTACTTTTTATCGATTTACTAAAAATACAAAATCATGAGTAAGTTAAAATGAAAAGAATGTTAATTAACGCCACTCAATATGAAGAGTTTCGCGTTGCTCTTGTAGATGGACAACGTTTATATGATTTAGATATTGAAAGTTTAGGTCATGAAAAGAAAAAAGCAAATATTTACAAAGGCAAAATTACTCACATTGAACCAAGTCTTGAAGCAGTATTTGTAGATTATGGCGCAAAACGACATGGTTTTCTTCCCTTTAAAGAAATTGCTCATGAATATTTTTCTAATGACCATACTTTTAATAATCATGTAAATATTAAAAATATGTTATATGAAAAACAAGAGATGATTGTTCAAATAGATAAAGAAGAACGTGGAAATAAAGGCGCTGTTTTAACTACTTTTATCAGTCTTGCAGGTAGCTATTTAGTCCTTATGCCCAATAATCCTAGTGCTAATGGAATTTCTCGTCGTATTGAAGGAAATGATCGAATCGAATTAAAAAAAATAATTTCTGATTTACAATTACCAGAAGGTATAGGATTGATTATCCGTAGCGCTGGTCTTGGAAGATCTGCTAGTTCTTTTCAATGGGATTTATCATCTCGACTCCAACATTGGGAAGCTATTAAAAAAGCTGCTAAAAATCGATCTGCACCTTTTTTAATTCATCAAGAAAATAATATAATTGTACGTGCGTTTCGTGATTATCTTCGTCCAGATATTAGCGAAATATTAATAGATAATCCAAAAATTCTCAAAAAAGCTCAAAAATATATTACAGAGCTAGGTCGTTTTGATTTTATCGATAAAATTAAATTATATAATAGTGATATACCATTATTTAGTTATTATCAAATTGAATTACAAATTGAATCTGCTTTTCAACGTGAAGTACGTCTTCCTTCTGGAGGTTCAATTGTAATTGATAATACAGAAGCACTAACTGCTATTGATATTAACTCTTCACGCGCTACTCAGGGAACTGACATTGAAGAAACGGCATTTAACACTAATTTAGAAGCTACAGACGAAATCTCTCGACAATTACGATTACGTGATCTTGGTGGACTGATTGTTATTGATTTTATTGACATGCTTCCAGTGCAACATCAACGAAAAATTGAAAATCGTTTGCGAGATGCAGTGCGACAAGATCGAGCTCGTATTCAAATTAGTCGAATTTCTAAATTTGGATTACTTGAAATGTCACGTCAACGACTTAGTTCTTCATTAAGTGAATCTAATTATTACATTTGTCCACGTTGTAATGGAGCTGGTATTCTTCGTGATAATACATCGTTAGCGCTATCTATTCTTCGATTAATTGAGGAAGAAGCACTAAAAGATAACACTAAAGAAGTGCATGCTATA
Organism: Candidatus Ecksteinia adelgidicola; assembly: GCA_020541345.1. Lineage (GTDB taxonomy): Bacteria > Pseudomonadota > Gammaproteobacteria > Enterobacterales > Enterobacteriaceae > Ecksteinia > Ecksteinia adelgidicola. The sequence continues at coordinate 964,993 of CP045239.1, forward strand.
GTCCCTATTCAAGTTGCTTCTTATTTACTCAATGAAAAACGTGACTCAATAAATGCAATTGAAAAATGTCAAGCTGGTGTAAAAGCAATTATTGTTCCAAATCATCACATGAAAACACCAAATTATTTAATATTACGTGTACGACAAGGAGAAGAAATACCGATAATTAGTTATCTTTTACCAAAGTTGTATAAAGAAGATATGTCTCAATTAAAAATTGATATCTCTATTGATTCTCAAGATAAAGAAAAATCATCATTAACTTCTTGTTTTTTACCTATTAATACTGTTCTATCAGTTAGAATAACAATAATTACACAACTAATAATTAATATTATTCATTTAAATTTATTAAATTGTATCTTTTTTTTAAAAAAAACGTTGCTTCTTTCTAAAGTATATTTTCAATATTAAAACTAAAATAATAAATATATAAAAAAAAGAAACGAAAATTATTGCTCAATGTTTTAAAATAAAAACAACATTTTTGTAAAAAAAGTTTTAATAATATAAATAATTATTAATTATTTTCATATGATTGCAATATAATAATAAAACAATATAAAAATTTTTTAATATTAAAAATCGTTACTTTAAAATAGTTAAAAAAGTAGCATAATAGAAAAGTTTTACATAAAATGTAAAAATATTAATATTACAATTAATGAAAAAAAATATTATTACAAGATCATATAAGTTAAAAAAAAGATTATTTTTTGATAATTTTTAAAATATAAAAAAATAAAAAATGTGATATTTTATCGAGAATATTTTTTTAATAAAAAAGTTTTATATTATTTATTAAAAAAATAAATCACTAAATAAAAAAATTTTAGTACCTAAAATGTTTTTAAGAATTTAACATTCTTAAAAAAAATATTAAAAAAATATTTTACTACTATTAAATTGAATATATACTTTAAAGTAAAATATTTAACAAAAACATAATACAATACTTGAATAATTATTGTATTAAAAAATACTATACTAGTCGTTTATAACATTTTTTACTGTTATGTTAGTAATTAACACGATTATCATCGTAATAAACAATATTTATCATTAAAATTACTGATAACATTAACAAAAAGTTATTTCTTTATTAAATATAATATCTAGTTAAATTTATGTAAGTTATTCTACTATAATATTTATCATTTATATAAAATGTTATATTTTAAAAAATTAAACAAGATATTTATTTAAAAATATTTTATTTATAACTAAAAAAATTCTATTAAAAATTTAATTTTTATTAAGTATTCTTTATTATTTAAAAAAATGTTAAAAATATTAAAATAATATTATTATATTTGTACTAAAATATAATTAATTTGTTCTTTTTATTTAAAAAAATCTTTTTAGAACAATGCTTTCATCAAAAAAAATATTATACAAAAATAAACGTTTATTACTGAATATATATCACTTGTATTTAATGTTTTCGAAATTATTAAACGTTTTAAAAATTTTATTATAGCAATAAAATTTTAAATTTAAAAAATAAATTAATTAAAAAATGTTTTTTAATAAATAATGAAACTGATAATATACATTAAAAAAAATAAAATTTTGTTTTAAAGTTAAGTATTATTATTAAAGTTAAGTATTATTATTAATACAATAAAATAACGTAAGTATAAACTTTTTGAACACATAAAAAAATAGAAAATAAACGTATGACAAAAAATTAAATTATTTTCATTATAATAATATCATAAACAAAACATTTTAATTTATACGATAAAATATTTTTTATTCTAATAATTTTTTTATCTTTAGATAAGACTTAAAATTTAAGTTTTAATATAAATATATTTTTTGAACTTTATATAATTTTTATTAAAATAAAATTGTATTAAAAATCGTTTATTATTTACCAAGTTATCATAAGAAATAAATAAACATTGAATAAAAAATTTAATTCATACAATGCAAAATCAAAACACTTCTTATTAAATATTAAAAATTTTTTCTATCTTATAAGTTAAAATAAATATAATAACAATGACAAATAGTAATCTATATTTACTTTTATACATTTATTTAATTTATAAAAATATTATAATAATCATGAATACATCTTTACATCTGGTAAGTTTTTCGGCATTATCTAATAATTATAAGAATTAATCATTATTAATGCTAGAGAATTCTAATGACAAAAGAAGACAATATTGAAATGCAAGGTATAGTACTTGATACACGACCTAATACTATGTTTCGTGTTGAATTAGAGAATGGACATATAATTACTGCGCATATTTCTGGTAAAATGCGAAAAAATTATATTCGTATTTTAACTGGTGATAAAGTTACTGTAGAACTAACACCATATGATCTAAGTAAAGGTCGTATTATTTTTCGAAGTCGTTAATAATATTATTAAATAACATATTTGTAAAATCCAAGATGTATACATGAATCTTTTAAAAATGTAAACAAAATATTTGTTGTAAGCATTATATAAATTTATATAGTACATTAACATAATATTATAAACAATTACTTCATATTTTTTATATTATATTGTTGATTGTTAAATAAAATAGTTTTATTTTTAATATTAACTATATTAAAAAGTTTTTAATCAATATTATTATTTATAATTTTATACAATTTTTAACAATTATTTTTAATAAAATTTACACGAATTAAATATAAGATACATTAATTTAAATATTTATTTTTAATTATAAGAAAATACACCTCGTTTTAAAATATGAAATTATTTTCATTTTTATATAATAAATATTTTTATAAATATTACTATTTATTTTTTAATATCTTTAATTAAATATTATTTATTAATTATTAAAATTTATTTAATTATAAATAATAATTTTTTTATGAAAATATTAAAATTAATGTAATTATAAATATTTTTTAATGTTATAAAAACTTTTATTTATGTTTAAATAACAATATTATTTAAAACTATTAATATAAGTTATTTACATAAATTTTAAATATTTTTATTTTAATAATTTATAATCTTGATATGATATTTTTGTTTTATAAACTCATACTAACTAAACATTTATATATAAACATATAATTATTAACTAATGATTTTTTATATTTTATATATAATTTGTTTATTAAAAATTAAATAAACTATATTAAAAATATTATAAAATTATAAAACTTATTATAAACTTTGATTTTAAATGTTTTTTATCTGTTTTAATGTTTTTATTTTTTCTATTTTACATAATATTAAAATTTATTTTATTTAGTTTGATAAAGTTTACTATTAAACATTTTAAATTATTATTATATAATGTAAATAATTTTTTATTAGTAATAAAATAATTTACTTTTTTATTTCTTAAAGTATATTTTTTTTATTTTGTTGTATAGTATATTATTAAAAATTATAAGATATTAAAATTATTTTAAGATATACTACTATTTTAAAGATATAATACAATCATGATTGTTACGTGTAATTCATTAATTTTTAAAATCATTTTATAAACGAAAATTATTTCATTATTTATAATTAATTTATTTGTATTTAATTTATATATTTATAATACAAACATTTTATGAAAAATAATTGAATACTTAAATAGTTATTTTTCACTTCGTTAAAATAATGATAAAAAACCATGATAATATAACCTATAATAATGATTTATATTATAAATAAAACAAATAATTTATTGTTTAATAAATTTTTATTAATAAATTAAAAATTTTATATGTGAGAAATAACTTTTTAACAAAAAATCATAAAACTTAAAATATTTAAATTTTTATTAAATTAAAAATAAACATTGTTTATTATATCATAAATATAAATAATTTATGTAATATAAATATTCTTTTATTATTTAATATTAATTATCATAAAATTTGCTATAAAAGTTTGTTAATTATTTTTTTTAAATATAACAATTATATAACATCATGAATAAATAATATTATATATAGTTAAAAAATAATGATTTTTAAATAAAGATATATATAATATATTTATTAATAAAGTTTATTTTATCTTACTATATTGTGATTTTTTAATTAATATAAACAAGATAAATTTTTTTATATTTATTTTAATACTTAAGTTTGTATTTGATCTCAAATATTAAAATTATTTTTTTATATTAAAAATAATTACTTTATATGAATTTTGTCACAAGACTTATATTTTACTTTTGAATTACAAATACAATAAAAAAACTATTTTATTCTAAATATTTATGATAAACAAATAATATATAATTAATTATATAATAATTTTATACGTGCAAGAAAATGTAATATAATTTTATTTTTTGTATTTCTTGATGTTTTATAAATTTTCGTTAATTATAATTTTCATTTATTAAATAAATAACATACTAATTAAAATGTCTATTTAATGAATAAAAAAATAAATACATTAAAAAATAAAGAAATAGTCAATAATAAAAAGAAACTTATTTTTTAAATGAATATATTTATAAATTTTTTATATTTTATAAAAATATTTTAAAAATAATATTAGTAATTTATATTATATAATATTCTTAGAAAATAATTTTATTGTATTTAAAAAGTTTTATTCAATTAAATTAAATATTTTTATAATAATGTTATATTATAAAGTAATACTTTATAAAAAATTGATTAGTGTAAAACTTATATGTTTCAATAATATTATTTTTTTTTGTTAATATATTATTACTTTTATCAAAAAATTTTAATACCTTCTTAACAGTTTAATAAACGTTATGCTGAGCTATAGGTAATAAATAACGTTCTGTAGAAGTTATAATTTTTATTAGAGATCTTTGATCTAATTGACGAAATACTCGTTGTATATAAACATCTTGACCTTCACCTGAAAAATATTTATTACCATTCCAAACCTGAAACAATTTTTCAAATGCTTTTTTTTGAATATTGCTATTCCAGTCAATTTTCTTTGTTTTTCTTTGATAACATTGATTTAACCAAGCCCAACCACTTTTATTTAATAATAACAATGGTTCACAAAGACCTTCCTGATATCCAGTGATTAACTCTGATAAATATTTATAAGAACTTTCCGGTGTAAGTGCTGAAAAACACCAAGTAGAATCTTTTCTTCCATATAGACGACTATTACCAGTACCACCTATATAACAATATACAAGATGTTTAATCCATAGTAAGATGCCATCTACTGCGGATAATATGCTAGGACGCCAATTTAGTAATCCATCCTCTTGAACTTGATTTAACCAGCCAATAATGCGACTATCATCAATTTTAATATCGACTTCTAAAGTTTTAGATAAACTACGATTTAATCGAATTTTTTTCGATAATTCCATCATTTCTTGTTCTTGTTTTTCCCAAAAAATTTCTCCAAAAAAACCAAAAGGTAACTTTCCAGCTGAATGCATGTGTTGAAATAAAAGTTTTGAATTCTTTTCTTCAATTAAAGCATTTAATAATTGAACATTTAGTTGATAGATATTTAAATAATCTACTGTAAAAGGTTCTTCATCAGGCAATTTAATATTATCTAAAGTAAAGTAAACACCAAGGCGCATTTGAAAAAAAGATCGAATAGGATGACAATAAAATCGTAAAAGATCGTCTAATAAAATATCTTTTTTAGTATTATTAGGTAATAATTGACTAAATAACTTAGGCGATTTGATACATTGATGAGTTGGAATTAACCATTTTACAGCATAACTTTGTTTTTCAGAACCAGGTATAAAATTTTCTTTAGAAAAAGGCATGCGTGTGTGATATTGTATTAAATGTTTACGCATATGTTGAGCATTATTTTCATCATCTAAATACTTATTACTAGGATAACAATAACTATATTGTAAATACTCTATTAGTTCGGAAACTAATACTGAAGGATGATGTTCTTGATGATTTTTAATAAAATGATTAATAGAACTAATATATAATCGTTTTTGTGTTGACAAAATAATTTTAAGAAATAAATGACGGTCATAATCACGTTTATTATTATCACCACACATAGGTTGCTTAGGTATCAAATTAAAATTAACTAATGAGGAAGAGCGAGGATAAACACCGTTATTTATACCTAATAAACAAACTATTGGAAATGGAATAGAATGTATTGAATTAAAAGAACAAAATATAATTTTATTAGAAAAAAAACTGTGATTAACTTCTTTAACCTTTTTAATTTTTGATATTAAGTGATTCCGAAAAAGATCTAAAGAAATCTTATTTAAATAATGTGCAGTTAAACCACAATTTATTGCTTTTTCTAATTGATTTTTAATAAATAACAATATGATCTTGCTTTTAGAATCATAAGTAAAAAAAGTATCTAATAATTGATTACACAATGGAGCCCAATCTTTTAAGCAATACTTTTGACTTAATAATTTTCGCCATAAACAAAGAGCATTTAACAAATTTGATAATTTTTCAATTAATTTAGAAACTAATCCACTTGAATCATCATATGGTAAAATGCCTTTCCAAGGTCCTGAACTACTATCCATAGAATATCCAAGTAACATACGAGTAATACCAAAATTCCATGTATGTTGATTAGTTACTGGTAAATTAAATTCTTTAACATGGTCATCATCTAATCCCCAACATATACCAGATTCAGTAATCCAACGACGTAATAAACTTAAATCATCTTCATTAATATCAAAAGATGTTGCTAACGTTGGAACTTCTAATAAAGCAAATATGTCTTTAGAGTAAAAACGACTATTAGGCAAATTAAGTAATGATATAAATGCTTGTAACACTGGATTAGAATAGTAAATTTTATGAGTAAAAATTTTAAATGGTAAATAACATTTAGTAGAAGCATTACCAAAGATAGTTTCAATATAAGGAATATATTTATTAATATTTTCTGCCATTACTATAATATTACGAGGATTTATGTCTTGATCTTCTGTCATAATATTTAATAATTGATCATGTAAAACTTCTATTTCACGCTGAATACTATAACAAATATGTATACTAAATGAATGATCTTTAAGATCAAGAATTCGCTTATTTGTCTTTTTTTTTAATGTTTTTTTGAAATTACTATTTCTGCTATAATCTTCTAGTTCTATAATGTCATGTTGTACAGCGTGTAACATATTACTAGGTAATATCTTAATAAAATAATTAATTTTTTTTACTTTTTTTAATTGTGATAACAAAGAAAAATAGTCATAACTTAACTTTCCCCAAGAATCTAAAAGAGAGTTTCTAGAGTATTTGTTTTTAAAGTTACTATTGACTCGCACTATTTTATTTTTTTTTGTTATTAATATTTTTTCTTTTTCTTGATGAAAAAAATTGTAGTGTTGATTAAAATAATAATTAAAAAGATCATTATTATAATTTTTATTCCAATAGTAACGAGATGGACTAGTCAATATTAAAAACACGTCAATATGGCTACTCATTGCTTGAAAAACTTTTAAAAATAATGGTGGTAATGATAAGACTTCAAAGATAAAAATACGACTTGGTAAACTAGGAGGACAATATTTAGTATGATCTAATGTCTTAATTAAACGTTCATAAGGATTAAAATTATTCCATTTTAAATGTTTACTTTTATTCATATTTTTAATAAAATTTATCCATAATAAAGCTTGCCATTTCTGAGAAGAATCTAAATGAAGAATAAATTTTCCGCGCAGCCAACTTTCAAGCCAGTGCGGTCGGTAAATTAAATATAAGCTGAATAGCTTTGAAATTTGACTCGTTAATTGGTAAATTTTACGTTGATGCTTATCATCAGAAAGATAATATTGAAGAGAAAAAAATTCTGGAAGTGATAATAGATCAGGTAAAATATTCATTAATTCCCAAGTCATAACATCTTGATTAAAATAGTTTTCTTTTGGAAAATCTAATAAAATTTTTTTACACATATCTAAAATAAAATGTGCAGGAAATAAAAAAAGAATATTAGCAGAAATACTACAGTCTTTTGCTAATTTTATCTGTAACCATTCTGCTATATTCATATTATCGACTAATATTACTTCTTGTTTTAAAGGATTCGATAATAACTTTTTATTAATTAAATTACTAATAAGTATTTTTAATACATTAAGTTGATTAGAACAATAAATTTTAAACATAAAAATTGTCGTTTGTCAAATAACATTTATAGAATGAACACGTATTTGTTTATCTTTTTTGTATATATTATTGAAATTACATTCAAATATAATAAGTTATTATTTAATATATGATAATGATACGTTTCTTTATTTTAACTTAGATATTTAAATACTATTGTAACTGAGATATACAAATACTTTAAATTCATTTTTTTATACAATTAACTAAAATTTTACTAATATAAATTAGACTATTTAGTTGTTATTTTATATTGTTATATTTATTTATTTTATAAAAGTTATAAAATATTATATTATAATTATATAACTTTCATACAAGAATATAAAATTAATTTTTATAAAATTATTAATAATTTTTTTTAAAACATCAAAAACAAATAAAATATGATTTTCATAAATTAAAACAAAGCACTTTTATTATTTTTATTTTAATATTCGTTTATTTAATATATATTAAATAAACGAATATTTACTAATTAATAATATTAATTTCAATTATTATAATAAGTATTTTTTATTAAATGTTATTATATAAATATAATAAATTTTATTTATTTTATTTATATTATATATTTTTTAAATTTTTAAAATAACTATCAAAGTATACGTAAAAATATTTTTTATAGTATAAACAAATAAAATGTCTATTGTTTATAAAATAATAAAAAATAATTATTCACTCAAATAATTTTTTAAATATTATAAATTAATGTTATATAAAAATAAAAACTATAATTTTAATATATTTATTTATCATAGTAACATATTTTAAAATTAAAATTAAGATAAGAATTTTTTTATAATTTTGTACAAGAAATATTAAATAGAATTTAATTAAAAATTGTTTTATTAAAAATAATAAATTAAAACTTAAATAAGTTTACATAAAATTAATTTATACTAATTAAAGATAAAAATTTTATTTTTTTAAAAAAATTAAATAAAATTTTTTAATAAAAATTATAATATTTAAAAATTTTTTATTATACTTTTATAACAATGTTATTTTTATAGATATTTCTTATGAATTAATTTTTATTTATTAAAATTAAAAATGTTTAAAAATAATTATAATATTTTTGTATTTTATTTTTAATAATCACTTTATTGTTAAATATCTTAAAAATATTTTATACTACAAAGGTAATTTTTAATAATGTTAAATTACCAACTATATAATCTTAAAATCAAATACTTTAACAATTTTAATAAAAAATAAATTTAATTTATTTAAATTTAAGAAGTATGTTGTAATCAACAGATTATAAATTAAGACAATATAGAAATAAGTGATAATATACTTGTATTTATAAACAATTATTTTAAAATAAAAGTATTTTTTTTTAAAATTATTATCTTTAAATCTTTAATAATAAATCATTTTATTAATCTATCGTTTTTGTAAAAATAAAAGTAACAACATAAAATTATTAAATATAAAAAAATAATATTTAATACTACAAAGTAATATGTGGATTAAAAATTTATAGAACGACTAATTAAACAATTATTGTATAAGAATGTTAAAAATAATATTTTTATAACTTTAATATAATTAAAAGAAAAGTTTTTGTTTTAGATCAGTTTTTATTATAATATAAAAATTAAGATAGTAAAATAAGATCTTTTAAATAAACAAAAAATATTAATCCTATTCTAATTCATATATTCATTATATCTCGTATTAATTTGTATTTAAAAATTCAGTATTTTTTATTATATAGTCATTAATCACAAAACATCTTTAAGGATTTTTGATATGAAAGGCATAAAAATTCACCTTGCATGGCAAATACTAATAGCATTAGTGTTAGGTATTGTTGTTGGCTTGATACTACATAATAAAATTGTAGCACGTAATTGGTGTGTTCTTTATGTTCTGAATCCTGCTGGTGATATATTTATTCGTTTAATGAAAATGATTGTAGTACCAATTGTTATCTCTACATTAATTGTTGGCGTCGGTAAAGTGGGAGATACAAAGAAAATAGGAAGAATTGGATTTAAAACAATTATTTATTTTGAAATTATTACAACCATTGCGATTATAATGGGAATAATAATAGCAAATATTTTTAAACCTGGTTACGGAATTAAGATATCTACATTAACTAGTATAGATATATCAAAATATCAAAAAGTAATTAAACATACGATTAATCATTCACATAATATAATAAATAGTATTTCATCTTTAATTCCATCGAATATTTTTTTATCGATAACACACTCAGATATGTTGCCCATTATTTTTTTTTCATTGCTATTTGGATTAGGATTATCATCACTTCCTAAAAAAACTAAAGATCCTTTAATTGCAGTATGTCAAGCAATTTCAGAAAGTATATTTAATATTACTAATATCATTATGTTTTATGCTCCAATTGGAGTTTTCAGTCTTATTGCAGCAACAGTAGCAAACTTTGGATATTCTGCTCTTTTTCCATTATTAAAATTAGTATTATTAGTGTATTGCTCTATTATTTTCTTTGCTTTAGTAATATTAGGCATCATTGCACGTTTATGCAATCTACGTATTTGGATGTTGATCCGTATTTTAAAAGACGAGCTAATCCTAGCCTATTTCACAGCTAGTTCAGAAACTGTATTACCTCACATGATTAAAAAAATGGAAGCTTACGGCGCACCAAAATCAATTGTTAGTTTGGTACTTCCAACTGGATATTTTTTAAATTTAGATGGATCAAGCATATATCAAAGTATTGCTGCTATTTTTGTTGCTCAATTATATCATATTGAACTATCTTTTACTAATGTAATAATGTTAGCTATAACTCTTATGATTACATCAAAAGGTATTGCTGGTGTTCCTGGTGCTTCTTTCGTAGTATTGCTCTCTGCATTAGGTAGTATTGGAATTCCATTAGAAGGTTTAGTTTTTCTTGCTGGAGTTGATCGGATTATCGATATGGCACGTACTGCATTAAATATAATCGGTAATGCATTAGCAGTAGTAGTTATTTCTAAATGGGAAAACGCATTCGATGAAAAAAAAGCAATAGAATACGAAAAAATGATTTTATTAAAAAAATAATAAATTAGTTAATCAATAGTTTTACAAATGATTAATACATTTAATATAACTAAAAATTTTAAATTATTTAAAATATAAAATAATTTTTATATCATTAAAATTAATATTATCACTTTCTTCTATTTCATGTTATTTTTAATAAAAATAAATAAAAACATAAATATAAAAAATATTAAAAACAATATTAGTTATATATTTTTTTTATTAAAATGTAATGTTTTTATATTCATCTTTATAATTAATAAATTTTTTTATAAAAAACAAGATTTTTATGCAATTGTTTTATATAATATGTCTATTATAAAATATTTTACATATCTTGTATATTGCTAAAATAATAAATAAAATTTTATTACATTTTTATTATAATAGATAACAGTTTATTTTTATAAAATAATAATTAAACAATAAAAAATTTTAAAATTAATAATTTAATTATTTTAATTCTTTGTCAACACTAATTTATTGTTAAAAATAACTAAAAAATATGATTAAAAATGATTTTATTAATGTTATTGAATATATAAAATAATATTTTAAATATTAATTTATCGTAATAAAAAATATTTTATACTTTATAAAAATATCATTTTATTAATTTTTTTTATAAAATTTTATTTATTAATAAAATTAAAATTATTTATTAACAATTATATTTTATATAATTATTCTCTTACTTATTATTTTTACATGAAATTTACTATTTTATATTTTATCCATTTTATTATAAATATTAAAACAATAAATTATTTTAATTTTTTAATAAAGAAACTAAATATTAATTTTAATTTAATATGTTCATTATAACAAATTGATTTTATAATAAAATTATATTGTTTATCATATAAAAGTTAAAATGAAATATTAAAAAGATAGTAAACAAAAAAATAATCTTCTTAATATAAACATAAAAAGTATATAATATAATATTACTAAAAAACAGTTTAATATATATGAATTATTATTAATATTTATTAAATTATTAATATTTGTTTTTAAACTTTTACAAACTCTTAAAAAATTTTTATAAATTGTTTTTTATTTTTTTTTTGACTATATTTTAATATTATATTTTAAACTAAGATGTTAATAATATTAAAAATAAAAAATTTAGGAGCTACAATGAAAATTTACTTAGTAGGAGGTGTAATTCGTGATAGACTTCTAAATATTCCATCATATGATAACGATTGGGTTGTAGTAGGATCTACTATTAACGAAATGTTAAAACTTGGTTATCAACAAGTAGGTAAAAATTTTCCAGTTTTTTTACATCCTACGACTCGTGAAGAGTATGCATTAGCACGCACTGAGCATAAAATAGATCATGGATACACTGGGTTCACATGTAATGCACAATCAAATATTACACTAGAAGAAGATCTATTGCGACGAGATTTAACTATTAATGCTATTGCTCAATCTTCAGAAGGTGTTCTTATTGATCCATATCATGGCATACTTGATTTACAAGCTCGTATATTGAGACATATTTCTGATGCTTTTGTTGAAGATCCTCTTAGAGTGTTACGTGTAGCACGTTTTGCGGCTCGTTTTCATTTTTTAGGATTTAAAATTGCAAAAAAAACTCTTGAACTAATGCGTTTTATATCTCATAGTAATGAACTTTCTGAACTAACTGCAGAACGTGTGTGGCAAGAAACTAAAAAAGCATTACAAAGTCGGCATCCACATATTTATTTTCAAGTGTTATATAATTGTGATGCAATTAAATTATTATTTCCAGAAATTAACGCATTGTTTAATATAAAAAAGTTTAATCGAAAATATTCAAAAAATAATCTTGGCACTGATACTATGTCAAAATTATCAAAAATTTCCAAATTAAGCCCAAAAATTGAAGTGCGATTTTTTGCATTGTGTCAAAATTTTGGAAAAACATTTACATCTCAATGTTCTAATGTAGAGCATACTAATAATTATTTTTCTAGAATTTATTTAATAGAAAAATTCTGTAAACGCTTAAGAGTACCAAATGAAGTAAGTTATTTAACTAGAATAATAGTAAAATATTATAATATATTTTCTATGGTAAGAAAACTACAACCAGAGGCTATACTTCAATTGTTTGATATTATTGACGTATGGCGAAAACCAGAACGATTAGAGCAAGTAATTGTAATTACTGAATCAGAAATACAAAATCATGTTAATGAATATTTATCTGTGTATAGAAAATATCTTTTTAAAGCATATCATATAGCAAAATTAGTTTCAGTAAAAAATATTATCGATGACGGATTACAAGGTATAGAAATACGTGATGAGTTAACTAAACGTCGTCAAGAAGCATTAACTAATTTTATATTAAATAAAAATTTATACTAAAAAATAAATATATATTAATGAAATAATGATAATTTATATAAATAATTATAATATAATAAAATAAAAATAATATTTAATAATTTGTATTAAAAAAGATTTTACTAAATTTAAATTCACTATACAACTAGTATTAAATATTAGTTTTTTTGTTCAATAGAAATGTTTTTAGTTAATAAAAATTTTTAACTTTGTATTTATATAAGAAGTTTGATATATTATATAATAATTGTAATTCAATAATGTTATTAATTTTAATATTTTAAACATATTAAAACATATCTTTTATTATTTTTGTTACAGGAAAAAATTATTTTATGTGCATTAAAATTTTAATAATTGAATAAAACACTAAAAATTATTTAATCATAAAAAAATTATATCAATAAAGCGTTGTCAACCTACAATTATACACAATAGTATTTAATACATTATATTAATAGCAACAAGGAATTTTTTATGTATTAATGATTTAAATTTTCTTATCTAACAAAACTAAAATTATTTTATATACAGTGATTACTGTAAATAATTTATATTTTATTTTCAATGTAAAATTGACTATTATTAACATGAATAATTAAAGCGATTTATTAAAAATCATTATTTTCATACTTTATTATTTATATAAGTAACAATACTTTATTATTTATATAAATAACATTTTTATTAAAAATAATTTTATACTCAATATTAAAACATCATAAAAAACATACAACCAATTATAAAAATTGATAATAAACACTTTTTATTTATTTTATTTTTATGGTTTAGAAAGTTTTTCCATTGACCAGCGAGAATACACTGAAATATTTAATGTTTTTTTAGTGTTATGTTTTAATCGAATTAAACCAGCATATGCAATCATTGCTCCATTATCAGTACAAAATTTTGGATGAGGAAAAAAGACTTTTTCTCCACGTTTATGCATAACTTTCGATATTTTTTTACGAAGTGTAGCATTTGCACTAACACCACCCACTATTACCAATTTTTTTAAACCAGTATAATTTAATGCACGTTTACACTTAATAATTAATGTATCTACTACAGCATCTTCAAATGCACGAGCAATATCAGCACGAGTTTGATTATCATTATTATTTGATCGAATAATATTAGCAGCAAAAGTTTTTAATCCAGAAAAACTAAAATTTAATCCTGGTCGACCAGTCATTGGTCTTGGAAAAATAAATCGATTTAAAATTCCATCTTTTGCTATTTTTGATAACATCACTCCACCAGGGTAATTTAATCCAAGTAATTTAGCAGTTTTATCAAATGCTTCACCTACAGCATCATCAAGTGATTGACCTAATAACTTATATTCACCTATATTAGAAGCATGAATTAATTGAGTATGACCACCTGAAATTAAGAGACCAACAAACGGAAAAGATAATGAAGTATTTTCTAACATAGGAGTTAATAAATGACCTTCCATATGATGTATTGGCACTGATGAAACATTCCATGAAAATGCTAACGAACGACCTACTGTTGCTCCAACTAGTAACGAACCTATTAAACCTGGACCAGCTGTATAAGCTACTCCATGAATATCTTTTCCAGAAAGATTTGTTTCTTTTAATACTGATTGAATTAACGGAATAATTTTTCGCGTATGATTACGAGAAGCAAGTTCTGGAACTACACCACCATAATTAGAATGTAATTTGATTTGGCTATATATTTTATTAGCTAATAATCCTTGTTTGTCGTCATATATTGCAATTCCAGTTTCGTCACAGGACGTTTCTATACCTAATACTCGCATTGAATTTTAGCTCTTTATAGATTTTATAAAAACATAAATATTAATAGTAATTGTATTGTATCTTGTTCTAAGATTGTTATTGATTATTTTATAATATCATCTCATTGATTTTATAAAAACAATGTAAACAATATTTATTGTTTATTAAAAAATTGTAAAATATTTTTATATACTCTATTGATATTTAATGCTATATGTATT